>NZ_JAIZRY010000003.1:0-636781 GCF_020420125.1 Burkholderia sp. AU30280 | reverse complement strand
TGGGGAAGTGCCGCGCATGACTGGAAGACGGCCATGAACCAATTCGCTATCCTTTATGCAGATCGGTTCGTCCGACCTTCCGTGTAATTGTTCCACCCGCCTTGAACACGGAAATCCTGACACTCCCGGTTACTCGTTATGTATCGGGCGAAACCACAATCGAGTTCGCCGACAATTTCACGACCACGAAGACCGACACCAACGGCGACGGCGTCTTCGACAACATTAAAACAGAAACCCGCATCGGTAACGGCGCAAGCGTAGTCCGCGAAGACACCAACGGCGACGGCGTCGTCGACCGCAACTTCGTCGTGAACGGCGGCCAGCGCTACGACCTGTCCAACGTCCGCGATGCCGCCTTCGCCGACAGCCTGCTGTCACGATATCGCGCCACCGGCCTATTGAGCGGTACGAGCTACCTGGATCTGAGCCAGGTCATTTCCCGGACGCTGACCTACGGCGGGAAGAACGATTACGGCTTCACGATGCCATCCGGCTGGTACAACCCGATCGGCGCGTTCTACGAGGCGAAAAGCCTCGAACTCGACACCGCGGCGTCGATCGCGAACAAGACTCCGGTGTTGCTCAATGCACAGCGACAAGGCTTGAGTGCTGAAACACTGCGCTCACTCGACATCAACCGCGACGGCAAATTGTCCGGTGTGGAACTCAATGGCTTGCAGGTCTGGGTCGATACGAACGAGGACGGCATTGCGGATGCTGGCGAGTTCCGGACGCTCGATCACGCAGGTATTTCTGAAATTCGTGCCGTTGATTTCGATATCGTGACTCGTGGCAACAGCCGATATGCGAACGGCCCGGCCACCACACCGCTCAAGGGCAGCGAGGTCACGGGCCAGCCAGGGCGAATCTATCTTGCCCCGGCTGTTCCCTTCTCCAATTACCGTGCGCTGCGCGACACCGACAACACGTACTGGATCAATTCCAGTCAGTTCATCCACTTCGGTGCGAGTCAGATCAAGATCAACAACGGTAATCGAACCTATCTCATCGGTACCGACGGAAACGACGTATTCGACGCGAACTACTACGCCGCGTACGGCCACTGGATCAACAGCGGTTTGCTCGTGAACTTCCTCGCCGGCGGCGGCGACGATGTAATGGGCGGCAGCTGGCGCAACGACAATCTGTGGGGCGGCACCGGCAACGACACGCTGTTCGGCTACGACGGCGACGATCGGTTGTACGGTGAAGAAGGCGACGACGAGTTGCAGGGTGGTGCGGGCAACGACGTGCTCGACGGGGGCTCCGGCAACGATTCGCTGTTCGGCCAGGCCGGCAACGACATCATGAACGGCGGCGATGGCGACGACATCATGATGGGCTTCACCGCGTCCAACGAAGCGAAGCAGGCACTCGCACCGGGAGAAACGGACGACGACGTCATGTACGGTGGTGCGGGCAACGACCGGATGTGGGGCGGCCTCGGCAACGACTACATGGACGGTGGCGACGGTGCAGATCTCGTCCACGGCGGTCACGGAAACGACACGATATTCGGTGGTACCGGCAACGACGAATTGCACGGCAACGAGGGCAACGACCGACTTCTCGGCGAAGGAGGCCACGACCGGATATTCGGCGAAGCGGGCGACGACGTGATCTGGGGCGGCGATGGTGACGACGTACTGGTCGGTTTCACCGCCAGCAACGATGCGAAGCAAACGTTGTCGTCGGGCGAGACCGACAACGACGCGCTCTACGGCGGCAACGGCAACGATGCGTTGTATGGCGGTCTTGGCAACGATTACCTCGATGGCGGCAACGACGACGACTTCCTCGACGGCGGAGAAGGCGATGACACGCTCTTTGGCGGCGCCGGCAGCGACGAGCTGAATGGCGGCAACGGCAACGACGTCCTGTCGGGGGAAACCGGCAACGACAAGATTTTCGGCGGCGCGGGCAACGACACGATCTGGGGCGGTGATGGTGACGACATTCTCGTCGGCTTCACCGCCACCAATGATGCGAAGCAGTCTCTCGCCGCATGGGAAACCGACGACGACACGATCTACGGTGGCGCCGGCAACGACCTGATTCTCGGCGGCCTCGGCAACGATCTGCTCTATGGCGAGGCAGGCAACGACGAAATTCAAGGCGGAGCCGGCCACGATCGGCTGTACGGCGGAGACGGCAACGATCGCTTGTTCGGTCAAGTCGGCAACGACATCCTGTACGGCGGCGCGGGCGACGATCTGCTGGTCGGCTTCACCGGCGACAACGAGGAGAAGAGGACGCTGGCTCCGGGCGAGACGGACGACGACTATCTCTACGGCGGGGACGGCAGGGATACGCTGCTCGGCGGTCTCGGGAACGACTATCTCGATGGCGGTGCTGGCGCGGATCACATGGAAGGCGGGCAGGGTAACGACACCTATATCGTCAACAGCGTCAACGATGTGATTCTCGAGTACGCGAATGAAGGTTACGACACGGTGATCAGCAGCGCGAACTACATCCTCAATGCCAACATCGAGGAATTGCGCCTCGTCGAAGGATTCGACATCAACGGCACGGGCAATGCGCTCGATAACGTGATCGTAGGCAACAGCGCGGACAACATCCTGGACGGTGTGACGGGCGCCGACACGATGATCGGCGGCAAGGGCAATGACACCTACTACGTCGACAACGTTGGCGATCGTGTGGTGGAACGGGCGGGCGAAGGGATCGATACGGTTCAGAGCAAAATCAGCTACGCGCTGGGCGACCATGTCGAGAACCTGAATCTGCTCGATTTCGGCAAACCGGAAAAGGGTCTCGTCGATGGCGCTTCCGTACTGGTATACGGTTACCCGAAGGCGAACGAACTGGATTACATGCAGGGCGACGCGGTTCCGACGTTCCAGGGAACGTGTGCGCTGACGTCGATCGCCAATCTGCTTACGCAGATCGGGACGCCGACCACGGAGGGAGAGGTGGTCAGGCGGGCGATCGACAACCAATGGGCGATCACCAGCCCGGCCGCGACCGACTATCAGCGAGGCGGATCGAACTACGTCCAACAACAGGCGCTCCTGAAAAGCTACGGCATTACGAACAATCTGCTCGCGGGATACGACGAGCATGCGGTCGCGAATCTGGTTCGAAGCGGTCGAGGTGTGATTCTCGCGCTGAACGCCGGTCGGCTCTGGGGAGATGGTGCGTATCTCGACAGCGGCGGCGTCAATCACGTCGTCACGGTGACCGGTGCGGTATATGGCGAGGCAGACGGTGCGCTCAAAGGCTTCTACATTGCCGATTCGGGACGTCAACGTGTCAGCGACATGACCCGTTACGTGAGCCTTCAGGAGTTCAGGTCGGCCGCCAACGTGCCGAACTCATATGCGATTTACACGGCCGAAGCGCTGAAACTGTGGAACGAAGACATCGATGGTGTCGGCAATGCGCTCGACAACACGATCATCGGCAACCGGGGCAACAACGTGCTGGATGGCGGTGCCGGCAACGACATTCTGGTCGGTGGCCTCGGCAACGATACCTATCGATTCGGTCGCGGGTCCGGCCGCGACACGATCCGGGACGACGACGAAACGCTCGGTAACTGCGATGTGATCAGCATCGGCGCAGGCGTATCGGCGGATCAATTGTGGTTCCGTCACGTCGGCAACGATCTGGAGATCAGTATTCTCGGCACCAGCGATACCGCTACGGTTCGGGACTGGTACCTGGGCTCACGGTATCAGATCGAGCAGATCCGGGTAGACGACGGTCGGACGCTCGTCAACGCCGATGTCGAGAAGCTGGTACAGGCCATGGCGGTATGGTCGCCGCCGGCCGCGGGGGCGGTCACGCTGTCCCCAGAGCATCAGGCCGCGCTTGCGCCGACGCTGGCGACGAGTTGGCGTTAATTCCGGTTCCCGAAGATCGATCCGTCCGGTTGCACATTACGTGCGACCGGACGGCCCGCTGCCGGCCGTATCGCATTTCCTTCCTCGCCTCGTGTTCCCTTCATGGACAGTTCCATTCTCCGGCCTCCAGCGTCGTCTCCGACGCAGGATGTCGACTCCGGTCTCGCCGTCGTTCTGACGATGGCCAGCCTGCACGGTATCGCAGCCGACGAAGCCGCGTTGCGACATGAATTCGGCTTCGGCCGCTTCGATACTCAAACAATCCTGCGGGCCACGCGTTCCCTCGGCATGACGGCTCGGGCCGTTCAACAGAACATCGAACGACTGGATCGGGCGCCTTTGCCCGCGGTCGCACGGGCGAAAGGCGAAGGTGGCTATTTCGTGGTCGCGCAGTACCAGGCCGCGGATGGAACACGTGCGCCTCGAATGCTTGTCCAGTTTCCGGGTGAGGCACCTACCGTCCTGACCCGCGAGCGTCTTCTGGAGATCTGGACCGGCGAGCTCATCTATTTCACGAGCAAGAGCAGCATCGCGGGTACCCTGGCGCGCTTTGATTTCAGCTGGTTCATTCCGGCAATCGTCACGTACCGGAAGCTGCTGGGCGAAGTTCTCGCGATATCTCTGGTGTTGCAGTTGATTGCGCTCGCCACACCGCTCTTCTTCCAGGTGGTGATGGACAAGGTACTCGTCAACCACGCGATGAAGACGCTGAACGTAATCGCGGTGGGGCTCATCTGCGCAACGCTGTTCGAAGCGGCGCTGTCGGGAATTCGGACGTGGGTATTTGCGCATACCAGCAGCAAGATAGACGTCGAACTGGGCGCGCGACTCTTTCGTCACCTGCTGGCATTGCCGCTCGCCTGGTTCCAGGCGCGCCGCGTTGGCGATTCGGTCGCGCGGATTCGGGAACTGGAGAACATTCGCACATTCCTGACCGGCAATGCCGTGACCGTAGTGATGGACCTCGCTTTCTCGGTCGTTTTTCTTGGCGTGATGCTGTGGTACAGCACGTGGCTTACGTTGATCGTCGTCGTTTCAATTCCTCTTTACGTTCTTTTGTCGGTCGTGTTTACGCCGATCATTAGGCGGCGTCTGAACGAAAAATTCAATAAGGGCGCCGAGAATCAGTCGTTCCTCGTCGAAACCATCAGCGGGATCGATACGGTCAAGGCGATGGCGCTCGAACCGCGCTGGACGGATCGATGGGACCGTCAACTGGCCGCTTATGTGAGTTCGGGCCTGTCGGCGACCAACGTTGCCACGATTGCAAGCGGCGGCGTGACGTTGATCAGCAAGCTGGTGACCGCGGCAATCATGTGGCTGGGCGCCACGCTGGTGATCGACGGCAAGTTGACCGTCGGCGAGCTCATCGCGTTCAACATGCTGGCCGGGCAGGTGTCCAGCCCGATACTGCGTCTCGCTCAGTTGTGGAACGACTTTCAACAGGTAGGGATTTCGATGGGGCGTCTCGGGGATATCCTCAATACGGCGCCCGAAACCGCAGCCAAAAAGACGCGAGTACCCCGTCTCGAGGGCGCGATCGAATTCGACCAGGTATCGTTTCGCTACCGGCCGGATGCGAGCGATGTCATCCGGCAGATCTCCGTCAGGATCGCGGCGGGCGAGGTCATCGGAATCGTGGGCCGCTCCGGGTCGGGCAAAAGCACGATGACCAAGCTCGCGCAGCGGCTCTACGTGCCGGATCGCGGGCGAGTGCTGGTCGACGGGCACGATATTGCAGTGATCGATACGGCGAGTCTGCGCCAGCAGATTGGCGTTGTCCTGCAGGAAAACACGCTGTTCAATCGTTCTGTGCGGGACAACATCGCGCTGGCTCGACCCACCGCGTCGATCGACGCGGTGATCGATGCAGCGAGGCTGGCCGGTGCACACGAGTTCATCTGCGAGCTTCCGGAGGGTTACGACACGCTCGTCGGCGAGCATGGCACGGGGCTCTCGGGCGGCCAGCGGCAGCGCATCGCCATTGCTCGCGCATTGATGACCGATCCACGCATCCTGATATTCGACGAGGCGACCAGCGCGCTCGACTACGAATCAGAAGCCGTCATACAGGCCAACATGCGGGACATCTGCGCGCGGCGTACGGTGTTGATCATTGCACATCGGCTTTCGGCGGTGCGCGATGCCGACCGGATTCTCGTGATGGATCGTGGGCAAATCGTGGAAAGCGGCACGCACGACACACTGCTGCGCACGCCGAATGGAATCTACTCGCACCTGTATTCGTTGCAACAGGGCGGGCGCGATGTAGCAAAGGCACGGATATGAGCATGCGACAGCAGGCAGGGGCCTGGCGTGAACTGGTCGGGCGTTATCGCGATGTCTGGCGTCACTGCTGGAAGCAGCGCCATCGGATGACGTTGCCGACATTCAATGCGAACGAGGCCGAGTTTCTGCCGGCGGCGCTGTCTGTCCAGGCGGCACCTGTCTCACCGGCAGGCCGGTGGGTCGCGCGCATTCTCATCTTGCTCGTAATGACGGCGATCGTCTGGTCGTATTTCGGGAAAATCGACATTGTTGTCGACGGCGGCGGCAAGATCATTCCATCCTCCCGGACCAAGACGCTGGCGGCGGTCGAGGTCGCCAGCGTGCGAGCGCTGCACGTGCGCGACGGACAGGTCGTGAAGACTGGCGACGCACTGATCGATCTCGATACGCGCGTAATCGACGCCGAACGTCAACGGGCGGACGGCGACCGGCTGAATGCGGTACTGCAAGTCGAGCGTGCCCGGGCGTTGATCGACGCGATCGACACGGGGCGACAGCCTCGACTGGCGGGCGTGGAGGGCGTGTCGCCCGAGCGCCGGCGCGAGGTCGAGCGGCACCTGCTGGATCAATGGCGCGATTTCGTCGCGCGACGGGACCGTCTCGACAGCGAAATACACCGGTACAGTCAGGCTGCTCCGCTTGCGGCGCGTCGTGCGGACGATTACGCCAAGTTGATGGAGACCCGTGACGTTGCGGAGCACGCGTGGATCGAGGCCGAGCAGCAGCGCATCGATACGGCGGGACAGCTTGCGGATGCTCGTCACCAACGCGCGGCTCTCGTGGCAGAGACGCGAAGGAATACCCAGGATGCGTTGAACGATGCGCAGCGTATCGTGGACGCGTCGTCGGGCGACATGCGGCGCGCGGAGGCACACGGGGAACTGCTGCGCCTGACCGCCCCGATCGACGGAACCGTCCAGCAGCTTGCCGTCCATACCATTGGGACAGCGGTGCCGGCCGCACAGCCGCTGATGCAGATCGTGCCGCGAGAGGGGGCGGTAGAAATGGAAGCATTCGTCGACAACCGGGATATCGGCTTCGTTGAGGAAGGGCAGGCCGCCAGCGTGAAAATCGATGCGTTCGAGTACACGAAATACGGCACGTTGTCGGCGAAAGTGAGTCATGTCTCGCGCGATGCGATAGACGACGACAAGAAGGGACTCGTCTACTCGGTCAGGATCCTGCTTGATCGTTCGACGCTGGTGGTGGACGGTCGCGAGATCGCACTGTCGCCGGGTATGTCGGGTAGTGCCGAGATCAGAACCGGTACGCGGCGGGTGATCGAATATGTGCTGTCGCCGTTGCTGCAGCATGCGCGGGAGAGTTTGCGTGAGCGCTAGGAGCTTGAAAGACGGCGTGTGTCCGTGGATCTTCGGCCTGGTGTTGGTTTCAATCACATGCAGTGCCGAAACACGCGGGATTCCGGATGGCCTGGCCGATCCGTTGCTGACTCGTCCACCGGTGCTGGATGCGGGGCAGCGATTACCGGGCGATGACATGCCAGTTGCATGCGCTTCGTCGACTGGCCCGGCGAAGCCGCTGACGCTTGGTGATGCGGTTGATCTTGCGCTATGCCACAACCCCCGTATTCGAGCGGCGTGGGCATCGATCAAGATCCAGGCCGCTGCGGTGGGTGAAGCCAGATCGGCATGGCTCCCCACCGTTAACGGGTCGATCAGCCAATTGACGACTTATAACCGGTATTCCGATGCACCATCGATGAATACGCGCGGCGTCGGTCGAACGTCGAACGCGACGTTGAACTGGCGGTTACTCGACTTTGGTGGGCGAGCCGCAAACCGCGCGGCGGCACAGCAACTGCTGACCGCAGCACTGGCGGGCCACGACGCAGCGATGCAAAAGGCGGTCGTGGATGTCATCGGTAGCTATTTCGATGTTCAGAATGCTCAAGCGGCGTTTGCGGCGCGTACCGAGTCCGCGACTTTGGCGGAATCGACGCTGCGTGCGTCGCGTAAGCGGCTGGCCATGGGCGTTGCATCCCGAGCAGACGTATTGCAGGCGGAAACAGCGTTGGCCAAGGCATTGCTCGCTGCACGGCGAGCGGGCGGGGAGGTGGCTCGGGCCCGCGCCGAACTGGTCTTTGCGACCGGTCTGCCCGCCGGCACGCGGGTCGAGGTCGAGGAGGCAGTCGTACCGGTTGCGCTGGACGCGGAGCGCCAGCTAAGCGACTGGCTTCGCGCGGCCGAAGGTTCTCACCCCGAGATCCGGGCGGCGCGGGCCAAATGGAAGGCTGCGCAAGCGAAGGTCACGACCGTGCGGTCCGACGGAATGCCGACCCTGGATCTAAGCGGCACGCTGTCGCGGAACGGATATCCGAATCAGGGATTGCAGTCAGTGCGGGCGACGCAAACCAGCATCGGCCTGACTTTGACGATTCCGTTCTTTGACGGCTTTTCTCGCACGTATCGGATTCGCGGCGCGCAGGCTCAGGCCGAACTGGCACAGGCACAGCTTCTCGATACGCAGCAGCAGATTCTGCGTGACGTGCTGAAGGCCCATGCCGACGCGGAGACGACAGCGGGCAACCTGGATGCGTCTGCACGCTTGCTGGCTGCCGCGGAAGCGGCGCTGACATCGGCGCGCAATCGTTACGCGTTCGGCGCAGGAGATATTCTGGAACTGCTGTCGGCACAAGCGGCGCTTGCCGATGCCCGCCAGGAACGGGTGCGAACGCTGGCTGAGTGGGAGGCGGCACGGTTGCGGCTGTTTGCCAGCGCTGGCGTCATCGGACGATGGGCATTTCGGTAGTACCGGAGATGGTCGTCGCGATAGCCACAGTGCGCGACCGGCCGTCTTTGTTCACTTCTCCACCGTCGGCATGTTCTGCACCACCAGCATCTGCGGGCTCGACAGCGTGATCCCCGCCGCGCGCAACTGCTTCAGGATCTCGAACAACAGATCGCTCTTCGTCGAACCGGCGATCCGCGGGCTCGACACGTAACCCGTCACGCTCAGCGTGATGCCATCCGGCGTGAGCTGGCTGAACGTGACCGACGGCGCCGGCTTCTCGAGAATCGCCTCGTGCGAGCGATACGCGTCGAGCAGCAGGTCGCGCACCTGCTCGGGGTCGGTGTTCAGCGGGAACGTCAGCACCAGCGTCGCGACGCCCTGCGTGCTGTTGCCCATCGTCACGTTGCGCAGGTTCTGCGAGATCAGTTGCGAGTTCGGCACGATCACGGTCGAGCGGTCGCTGAGCTGGATCTCGGTCGCGCGCACGTTGATGCGGCGGATGTCGCCCTCGACGCCCGCGATGCTGATCATGTCGCCGACCTTCACCGGGCGTTCGGTCAGCAGGATCAACCCCGACACGAAATTCTTCACGATCTCCTGCAGGCCGAAACCGATACCCACCGACAACGCACTGACGATCCACGCGAGGTTGTTCCACCGGACGCCGAGCAGCCCGAGCGTCATCAGCACGAGCAGCACGTAGCCGACGTTGGTGAACAGCGTGATCAGCGACACGCGCATCCCCGTATCCATGCCGAGCGCGGGCATGAACTCGCTGTCGAGCCAGCGGCGCAGCGAGCGCAGCAGGTAGAAGCCGATCGCGAAGCCGATCACGGCGTTCATGATCCGGTCGGGCATGATGTTCAGGCTCTGCAGCCGCTGGCTGCCGATCATCGCGACTGCACTGTCGAGCAGATCGCCCGGCGTCGTGCCGAAGCCGCCCGTCATCAGCGCGATGGCCGCGATCAGCATCAGCAGGCTCGTGCCGAAACCGGACAGGACCGTGCGGGCCTGGTCGAGGTGCCGGTCTTCGAGTGCGAACAGATGCTTGATCTGCTGGCCCGTCGACAGGCTCGGCGAGAACAGGCTTTCGCTCGCGTCGCGTGTCAGCTGGATCAGGATGTAGGTGGCGCACAGCACGATCTCGAACCACACGAGTTCGTACGTGATGAAGCGCGCGACCGTGATGTAGCCGATCAGGAGTGCGATCAGCGTTGCGACGATCGCCAGCGTGACGCCGGCGTGGATCAGCCCGGCGAGCGTCGAGCGCTGCTCGGGCGCCTCGCCGGCCGCCGCGAGCCGGCTACGCGCGCGGTTCGAGCGCAGCAGCGACGCGCCGACCGTCACCGCGACGACGAGCGACACGATCCCGCGGCCGAACAGCGTGACCGACAGGCTCGTGTCGACGATCCGGTTGATCGATTCGAGCGTGCCGGACATCAGCAGCAGCGCGGCCAGGATGCCGGGGAACGGCTTCATCGCGCGCGCGACGGGATCGGCGAGCGCGGGCAGGCGCCACGACGGATGCTTCGTGCAGAGCAGCGCACGGCCGAGCCCGGCGATCAGTGCGCAGGTTGCGGCGAGCTTCGCGAACTGGTCCCACAGATCGCTCAGCGCCGGCGTGAGGTCGTAATGGCGTGCGACGGCGAGGTAAAAGATCTGGACGGCGATGGCAGTTGCCAGCAGCGTCGACAACGCGGTCGACAACGCCAGCGCGCTGCGGCGCAAGCGGGTGGCCGGCAGGCGGTTCACGCAGAACCACGCGAGCCCGCGCTCGATGAGCCGGCGGCCGCCCATCCATGCCGCGAACGCGGCAACCAGCAGCAGCACGGTGATCGCCTTTTGTCCCGGCACCCACGACGAGCGCAGCATGTCGAGCATTTCTTCGTCGAAATCCCCGAGCCGCTGCGCGTCGTCCGGTGAGAGATGGAACAGCGGCAGCCAGAACTGCGCGCTGAAAATGCCGCCCGAACGGAACGCGAGCTGGTTCTTCAGCAGGCCGCGATGCAGCTTCGCGAACTGCTCGTTCAGGTTCGTGAGGCTGGTCTTCTGGTCGGCAACCTGTTTCAGCGCCGCATCGATCTGGGTCTTGCGCGTATTCAGCGTGGCCCGCTGCTTCGCGACGGCCGGCGCTTCCGGCGCGGCGCCCTCGGCAGGCGCCGGGCCCAGGACGTCGAGTTGCGCCTGGATTTGCGCGCGCTGCGGGACGAGATCGCTCTGCAGTTTGTCGACGTCGGTGCTCAGTTCCTGCGTCGAGTCGCTGAGCGCGTCCAGTTCCTTGCTGTTGGACGCGGTCGAGGTCTGCTGCTTGATGCGGTCCAGTTCCGCCTGCATCTGCTTGAGCTGCGCGACGGCGTCGTTCAGCGAGATGGCCGGGACGGGCGCGCCGACGCCGCTCGCGCTCGGGGCCGATGCGGCCGCCGGAAACGCCGACGCGGTCGCGATCGCGGCGAACTGCAGCAGCGCGATCAGTGCGATCCGGCGAGCGTAGTTGGATAGTCGTTGTATGAACATGGAATGCTTACGATTTGCCGACGATGCCAGTCGCCGAAAGGCGCCCGGAAGCCGGTGGTTGGCCCGGTAGCATGTTACCGGGGTGTGGCGACGAGCGATGTTCGAATCCGCGGGGGCGGAATCGGGGCGCCGCATGAGGGCGACGGGCCACGATCTGGCGGCTTATGCCCGGTTGACCGGGCTTGCGTGGATCGTGCCCGGCAGGAAAGGTCGCGGTTCGTGGTGCTCGGTGACGCTGATCAGCCAGATAGATGGTTACCGAATTTACATACCATTCGGGGCAAGTCGCGCCAAAAAATAGGGCGCGATAGCCCGTTTTAGGTGCGGGGTCGAGCGCCGTGACCTTTCATTTTCCAGTCGCCCATTCGTCGGTGTAATGCCGCGGTTCGCTGGCATGACGTCCAATATATGAACCGGGGACGGCTTCCGCGAGCCGAAAAACGAACAACGAAAAGAATCCTGAGAGCATGGCAGATCAAAAACTCCCGCCGGGCGCGGAATAAGAGCAGGCCACCCCGTGGCTGACCGATGTGCATCCGGACGACGTCGTGGCGTCCGGCGAAGGCTTCAACGCGTGGCTGATCAGCGTGACGAACGGCTACGTGAACGTCGACCGGCTGGCGACGGTGGCCAGCATGATTCCGGTCCTCAACAACCTCATGGCGCTGGCCGATGCGCTCACCGGCATCGTCTCGATCATCCGCAAGCGTGGCGGTGAACTGCTCGACTATCTCGGACTGGCGATCAACCTGATCGGCGTGATTCCGTTTCCGCCGGTACTGGCGCCGATGCGCCTCACGGCTCGGCCGCTGCTGGCGCTGATCCGCAATCAGCTTCTGATTCACAAACGCGACATCGGGGCCGCGATCGTGTCGATCGTCGTCACGCACGTGCAGGCGTCGTTTTCGACCGAGGTCGAGGACTTCCTGACGAAGCTGCAGGCCGTGGTCAACGACCTGATCGATCACTGCGCGGCGAAAGCGCAGGAAATCTTCACGGGTCTGGCCGACGGCATCGACGCGGTGGTGGCGGGCAAACTGTTCTGGGGCGAAGCGCGGGAGGTGATCGCGCGGGTGTCGCAGCGGGCGGGTATCGCGCCGCGGAACCCGATTCGGTTTCAGGGGCAGCAGGAAGATGCTGAGACGGGGCTGAGGTATAACCGGAATCGATACTATGATCCTCGCGTAGGGCGATTTGTTTCGAAGGATCCGATTGGACTCGACGGCGGCATCAACGTTTATCAATACGCGTCAAACCCCGTCGAGTGGATCGATCTGTCAAAGATTCGAGACTATGGCGTCATCTGGTCAGACATCTTGATTCCGCTCGTAAGCGAAGCGGTGCGTGTTGCGATTGAAGAACTGGTGAATGACGACGATGTTCAGTTCATCCCAGCAGATATTAGATCGAGCGGAGAGGCTATTGATGGCTCGTACTTCCTTCTCAGCCCGACGAGGATGGTTGACGTGGTTGATCACGACGTCTCCGAGCCGATAGTGGTGAAAGTGTCGGGATTTCCTGACGCCAAGGTCGGCTTCAAAAAGATGGTCTTGCGCCCCGAGTTTCCCGCCAATGGCATTGGTCGGCAATACGACTCTCCAACATACATTATCGTCGGGGATCAACTGGCTGATGCTGTACTGCGTGCGACGAAGAAAGGAGTCAGATTCACTACGGGTATCCCACCTGCCGGTTGATGCCAAACTGACCGACCATGCCTGGAGCAGCAACTCGCTGACCTGCTCCGAGGATTTTCGCGACGAGGCCGTCAGGCGGGGCATCAAGGGAGTCGAATTTCCGGGTGTGGAGAGCGTAGATTGGCCGGCGGTCAAGCCTGTTTGACGCAGTGCCCCGTTCGCCAGCGATAGTGGAACTGGCCGGACCACAGCCGTTCCGGTGCGCCTGTCGCCCGACCGCGCATCAGCCGGTTGATGTGCTCAGGCCCACGCCTCGCTAAAATGCGCGAAGCCGCTCGCCAACACCTACTGGTAGCGCCAAGACAATCAAGAATCCGGAGACTTGCCACCATGGCATCCACCCAGCCCGACCCGCTCGTCGCAGCGGGCGCCGCCCGCCCTGCGGCGATCGACCCCGGCTCCATCTCGGCCCGCCTCGACCGCCTGCCGCCTACCCGCACCGTCTGGAAACTCGTCGTCCTGCTGAGCCTCGGCTTCTTCTTCGAACTCTACGACCTGCTCTATAGCGGCTACGTCGCCCCCGGCCTCGTGAAAAGCGGAATCCTCTCCGCGACGACGCATGGCCTGTTCGGCACCACGGGCGTCGCGAGCTTCATCGCCGCGCTGTTCTCCGGGCTCTTCATCGGCACGATCGCGTGCGGCTTCCTCGCCGACCGCTTCGGCCGCCGCGCGATCTTCACGTGGTCGCTGCTGTGGTACACGGCGGCCAACGTCGTGATGGCGTTCCAGGACACCGCCGCCGGGCTGAACTTCTGGCGCTTCGTCGTCGGTCTCGGCCTCGGCGTCGAGATGGTGACGATCGGCACGTACATCTCCGAGCTCGTGCCGAAGCAGATCCGCGGCCGTGCATTCGCGTGCGAGCAGGCGGTCGGGTTCGTCGCGGTGCCGGTGGTCGCGTTCCTCGCATACCTGCTCGTGCCGCATGCCCCGTTCGGCCTCGACGGCTGGCGCTGGGTCGTGCTGATCGGCGCGCACGGCGCGCTGTTCGTGTGGTGGATCCGCCGCGAACTGCCGGAAAGCCCGCGCTGGCTCGCGCAGCAGGGCCGGGTCGACGAAGCCGATCGCATCATGCGCACGCTCGAGGCGAAGGTCGAAGCCGAATACGGCCGGCCGCTGCCGCCGCCCGCGCCCGCCGAGCCCGTGCCGCCGCGCGGCAGCTTCCGCGACATGTGGGTGCAGCCGTATCGCAGCCGCACGATCATGATGACGATCTTCAACGTGTTCCAGACGGTCGGCTTCTACGGCTTCGCGAACTGGGTACCGACGCTGCTGATCAAGCAGGGCATCACGATCACGTCGAGCCTGATGTATTCGAGCGTGATCGCACTCGCCGCGCCGATCGGCCCGCTGATCGGCCTGATGATCGCCGACCGCTTCGAGCGCAAGTCGGTGATCGTCGCGATGGCGGCGGCGATCGTCGTCTGCGGGCTGCTGTTCAGCCAGACGACGGTAGGCGCGTTCCTGATCGTGCTCGGCATCGGCCTCACGCTCGCCAGCAACATCATGTCGTACAGCTTCCACGCGTATCAGGCCGAACTGTTCCCGACGTCGATTCGCGCACGGGCCGTCGGCTTCGTCTATTCGTGGAGCCGCTTTTCGGCGATCTTCTCGTCGTTCGTGATCGCGGCCGTGCTGAAGGGTTTCGGCACCTTCGGCGTGTTCGCGTTCATTGCCGGCGCGATGGTGATCGTGATGGCGGCGATCGGGCTCATGGGGCCGCGCACGAAGGGCATTGCGCTCGAAACCATCTCGAAGTGATCGGTGGTCGCGCACGCATGTCGCATGGTTCGTGCGGCATGCGTGCGATGCGATGGTGATTGCATCGCGTATCGGAAATGATCTGGCATACGAATCGATTTGAAGATGCAGTCGTGCCTTGGCGAAACACACGGCTCCCTGTATCGATCTCGAACGCCCAATGCACAAGCCTGCCACGCAATCAAACGGCGAGCGGCAACGAGTTGAAACAAAGCGTGACGAAGCGCAAAACCGCGCCGTTCCTCCCTGCCGATTCTTGCGCGGACGCGTAAAATGAAGGGCCTGACGACTCATTAGCCGCCATCGGGCCGGTTGCGTTGCAACAGCGAACGGCTCCACCGCGAAGAGGCGTCGGCGCCGGGCGCATACGATGCGCCGGATGTGTCGATGGCTCGCGCGGAAGCTGCGCCGCTCGCAACAGCAGCATGCGGCGGCCGGATCGGCCGATGGCTTCGAACGTATGATGCTTTTCAGCCAAGCGCGGCGATTTGCGAAGCCGTGTTGTCTTGCTCGTGTCGCCGCTGCGTGTTTCTGGCTCGTTGCGGCACTGCCGATCTCCGTGCTTGTCGCGCGGCCTGCCTTTGCGGCGTCCGACGCACCGTCGCCCGCTGCTATGCCATCCTCATCAGTCGAGTCGCCCGCATCGGCGGCTTCTCGCGCGCATGCTGCTTCGTCAGCGCGTGCATCGTCGGGTGCGTCGGCGGCCCAGCCCGCGCCTGCGGCATCACACGCACATCCTGCGGAGCCTGCCAGTCCGGCATCGGGCGCATCGGCGCCCTCCGCAGCTTCTGCTGCTTCCGCCGCATCAGCCGCCACACCTGCATCGGCCGCGTCCGCCACGCCCGCCAGCGAGGCCGAGGCACCCGCGCCGACACCGCCGCGCCAGCATCCCCCCTTGTCGGCAGAAGAGGCAAAAAATGCGACGGCACGCGCGGTCGACATGCGCAAGCGCTTCACACAGGAAGTCACGCGGCGCCTGAACGTGCCTGCAAGCGAGCAGCGCGCGTACGGCGAGCGGCTCCAGAAGGCGCTCGCCGAAGCGAACCTCGGCAACCTGGCGGGCGAATACATCGCGATGGTCGACCGCTCACCGAACGTGCAGGCGCTGTTCATCTACTTCCGCGCGACGCCGGCCAACGCGTGGATGATGATCGGCGCATCGCCGGTCGGCACCGGGCTGCCGGGCCAGTACGACCATTTCCTGACACCGCTCGGCGTGTTCCATCACTCGCCGGACAACATGGATTTCCGCGCGGAAGGCACGACGAACGAGAACGGCATTCGCGGCTACGGCCGCCGCGACATGCGCATCTACGACTTCGGCTGGGTGGACGGCGAGCGCGGCTGGGGCAAGGGCGGCGTGTCGCCGATGCGCTTCCAGATGCATGCGACCGATCCCGATCGCCTTGAACCGCTGCTGGGCATACGGCACTCGAAAGGGTGCGTGCGGATTCCCGCGTCGCTGAACACGTTCTTCGACCGGCACGGCCTGCTCGACGACGATTACCAGGCGCGCGTCGAGGCCGGCAAGTCGCTGTGGGTGTTGCGTCGCGACCGGGACATCACGCCGATCGCGGGCCGCTACCTGGTCGTGATCGACAGCGCACGCAAGACGCGGCCTGCGTGGTCGCCGTTGCCGGGGCGCAAGGCGTGGTCGAAGGTGCCGAAGGGCGGCGACACGGCGGACTGACCGCCGATCACGCCGGCGCGCGTCGCGCCGTTCCGTGCGCTCGGTAACCGCTGCGGCGCGATCGTCGCCGGCATCACGGATGCGGAACTGGCCTACAACAAGAAGCGGCGCGGCGTCGAAGACGCGCCGATGTACGACCCGATCGCGCTTGGCTATCTCGTCGATCCGACGCTGTTCGGTGGACGCAGGGTGAACATGATGGTCGAGACGACCGGGCGGTGGACGCTTGGCGAGATGGTCGTCGACTGGAACGGGCGCAGCGGCCGGGCGGCGAATGCGACGTGGATCAACGAGGTCGACGCGGACCGCTTCTACGCGACGCTCGTCGAGCGCATCGCAACGCTGCCCTGAACGCGGGTAGTCACGCGATGCGCGGCTTCGTCGATCTCGATGATCGGATTGCTCGCCCCATGCTTCGTGCGCGGTGTGCCGCGCGCATCACGCTGGACGCTTGCGCTGAGCAGTGCGTGCAGTTCATCCGCGCTGATCATTGGCGCACGTTCCAGCGTCTTGATGCGCGCGTGCCGTAACAGCTCGGCGACGCCCGGCAAGTCACCGGTGTCCAGCAGTTCCCCGTAGCGGTAGAGCGGGTTCGCGATCTCGACTGCGCTGTGGGTCACGCGGGCGCCACCGTCGTTGAACGATGACGACGATAGTGCGCAGCGCGCGGCGGCTCTGCTTCGTCCGGGTGGACTCATCCGGCGCGGGGCGCGGTACCGGCAACTGCCTTCGTCATCGCGCGCTCCTATAATGAGCGCCGACACGAAAACAGCAACAACAAAGACGAGGGCGACCCTTCCGATGGGCAATCGATCATGGCTGTATCTCCAGGCCGGTGACGGCGACGACGCGCGAACGATCGCGCTCGCGGAATCCAATAATCACTTTCCGCTGCTGTGGCGCGTGCTGCTCGCCGATGGCGGCGCGGGCGACGCGATTACCGAGCAGCGCGTGTTCGGCGATGCCGGCACGCCGAATCTCGCCAGCGACGCGCGTGCGGCGCATGCGCGACTCAGCCGGCTCGCGTCGTTCGTCGTCGCGTATCCGCTGCCCGGTGACGATCCGGCGCTCGCGCGTCAGTTCGATGCGCTCGTGCGTCATCTCGGCGAATCGATCGACGCGCTCGGCGATGCGCACGGCGCACCACGGTTTTCCGCGAATCTCGACGAGTTGTCGTGGTTCGACGGCGGCGATCCGAACGACTACATCGACCAGGAACGCGATACCTGCACGCGCCTGTGGTGGCAGGTCGCGAACTGCATGGACTTTCGCGACGTGCACGGCGTGCGCGATGCGCTCGAGATCGATACGCCACCCGACTGGCGCGACTGGGCGTGGGGCTTCGGGTTCGGCTGCATGTTGCATCACTATTTCGTCCGTCAGGAGCCGCCGCGCGGCGTGATGTTTGCCGAGATGTTCGATGCCGGCGAGGTGCACGGCAACTGGCTCGGCCGCGGCACGTTCAGCTTTCGCGCACGCAACGGCCTGTGGGGCGTGCGGCGTGAAACCGGCGACGCGTGGCGCGTGATCGTGCCGCCCGAGTGGACGAGCCTGTGGACGAGCGGCGCGCGCGACGGCCGGTTGCTGTGGGCCGCGCGCGACGGGAAGGTCGGCCTGCTGTTCGCCGATGCCGATGCCGATGGCGACGAGATGCGGATCGTGTGCGAACCGTCATTCGACGCCGTGTGGGATTTCAGCGGCGACGTCGCATGCGTGCGCATCGGCGAGCGGTTCGGACTCGTGCGCACGGACGGCACGTGGGCGCTCGAACCGTCGCTCGACGATTTCGGCGATTTCACCGGCGGGATCGCATCCGCGAGCCTGGACGGCCGCTGGGGCTTCGTCGACACGCACGGTGCGTGGGTGATTCCGCCGCGTTTCGACGATGCGCATGAATTCGAGAGCGGCACCGTCGCGGCGGTATTCGAAGGCGAGCGGTGGGGGCTGATCGGGCGCGACGGACAATGGCGCGCGCCGCCCGAGTGGGACGCGCTCGAATGGTCGTCCGAATGCGGCGCCTTCGTCGCGCAGCGCGATGGTCACGTCGGCCTCGTCGATGCGAAGGGCCGGGTCGTCGTCGCGCCGCATTACGCGGAAGTCGCCAGGCTGACCGACGACGAACGGACGGACATGCTGACCGAGCTCGGCGCGATCCGCCACATCGTTCGGCGCGACGACGGGCGGTGTGCGATTGTCGACGGGCAGGGCCGCGTGCTGACGCCGTTCGACTTCGTCAACATGGGGGCGCTGCCGTGGTTGCCCGATGACGAAGCCGTGCCGGGCGAGCTGTTCACGCGTTACGCGATCGGCGTCCTGCCGGGCGAGCCGGTGCAACTCGCGGTCTGCGATCTCGAGACGGGCGCAACGGTCGCGCAGGGGCGCTACGACGACGTGGCCGGCCTGTTCTGGGGCGCCGATCACGGCTGGCTGGCCTGGGTGCAGGACGAGAGCGGCCACGACGTGCGGGCGACGGTGCTTCGCGCGGGCGGTACCGTGCTGCATCCGGCGCGTTATACGCGGATCGGTGACGATGCGCTGTTCGACGACGATCGCAACGCCGGCGCCGGACACGCGATGCTGATGCCGTGGTTCGTCCGCCGTGTCGCGGTCGCGCAGAACTGGAGCCTGGGCGAACCGGTCGCCGCATTGCGCGACGACGGCGTGCCCGTATGGCTATACGCGGACGGGCACGCGACGACGACGCGTCGATAGGCCGGACTGCTGTCGTGCGTGCCGGCGTGGGCCGCCGGCATCCTGATCAGCGGAACAACCTCAGCCAGTCGAACAGGCCCGGGTGCGGCGTGCGTCGCCGTGGCGCCGGCGCGCTGCGCGGCCGGAAGTCAGGCGAAAACTGCGCGTGCGGATCGATCGCCCTCGCGCGCAGCGCCGCATCGTAGAACGTGCCGACGATCGGCAGTGCGCTGTGTGCGCCTGCGCCCCAGTAGTCGCTGCGCAGCGTCACGCTGCTGTCGTCGAAGCCGACCCATGCGCCGGCCACGAGCTGCGGATGCATCAGGATGAACCAGCCGTCCGCGTTGTCCTGCGTCGTGCCCGTCTTGCCGGCGACGTCGACACGGATTCCGTAGCGCGAACGGATGTCGGCGCCGGTGCCGTGATCGACGACGTCGCGCATCACGTCGACCAGCGTCCGTGCCGCAGGCTCGGGCAATGCACGTTCGGGCGGCGCGCTGTCGAAGGCGGCGAGCACCTTGCCGTCGCGATCCTCGATGCGCGTGATCATCTGCGGTGCGACGTACACGCCGCGGTTCGCGATCGTGCCGTACGCGGACACCATCTCCTTCAGCGTGACGGGGCTCGTACCGAGTGCGAGCGACGGTACCGCGTCGAGCGGGCTCTCGCGCACGCCCATTGCGCGCGCGAGCTGCGCCACCTTCGCGGCGCCTTCGTGCTGCATCACCTGCGCGGTGATACGGTTGCGCGACAGCGCGAGCGCATCGCGCAGCGTCATCGGCTCGTCGGTGGGCGGCTCGGCATCGGTCGGGCGCCAGACCGCACTACCGTCGATCGGAATCGCGACGGGGCGGTCGACGAACGTATCGCCCGGCCGCATGCCGTCCGCGAATGCGGCGCCATAGACGAACGGCTTGAACGTCGAGCCGGGCTGGCGCCGCGCCTGCGAGACGTGATCGAACGGCTCGCTGCCGAAATCGGGACTGCCGACCCACGCGCGGATCGCGCCGTTGCGCGGATCGATCGCGACGAAGCCGGCCTGCACCTGCGTCTTGCGCTCGCACAGCGTGCGCATGAATTCCCGATTGGCGCCGAGCTGCTTCAGCGCCGCGACGTCGGTCAGCCCCGTGTCGCGTGCCTGCCGGTAGTCGGGTGTCTCGCGGAGGAATCCGCGGAACAGGTCGTTGCGCAGCCCGCAGCCTGACGGGCCGCGCCACGCGCTGTCGGCGATCGCCTGCAGCCGTTCGGTCTGCCGTGTCAGCGCCTGCGTCGCCATGTCCTGCAGTCGTGCGTCGAGCGTCGTGCGCACGACGAGTCCGTCGGAGTACAGATCATAGTTGTTGCGATCGGCCCACGCGATCAGCCATTTGCGCAACTGCACCGCGAAGTGCGGGGCGAGGCCGGGCTGCCCCGACTGCGGCTCGAAGTCGACGCGCAGCGGCTGGCGCTGCAGTTTTGCGAGCTGCTGCGGCGTCAGCATGCGCATCTGCGCCATCCGGTCGAGCACGATGTTGCGCCGCTGTACCGCGCGTTCCGGATTCAGCACCGGGTTGTAGTAGCTGTTGCCTTTCAGCATCCCGACGAGCGTCGCGCTTTCGACGATATCGAGCTGGTCGGCCGACTTGCCGAAATAGGTGCGCGCCGCCATTTCGACGCCGTACGCGTTGTACAGGAACGGCACGGTGTTCAGGTAGGTCTCGAGAATCTCGTCCTTGCTGTACACCGACTCGATCTTGAACGCGGTGATCAGCTCCTTCACCTTGCGCGTGAGCGTCGGCGCGCGGCCGACTTCATCCGGATACAGGTTGCGCGCGAGCTGCTGCGTGATCGTCGAGCCGCCCTGGCGGTCGCCGGAGAACGTATGCAGCCCGGCCGCGATCGTGCGCCGCACGTCGATGCCGTGATGTGCGTAGAAGCGGTGGTCCTCGGTCGCGATCAGCGCGTCGACCATATGCGGCGAGATCTGCTTGAGCGGTACCCATTCGCGGTTGACGGGCCGGAATTCGGCGATCAGCTGGCCGTCGGCGGACAGCACGCGCGCGGGGCGGTCGATGCGCGCCTTGCGGATGTCGCCGATGCTCGGCGTGAACGGGACGAATGCGAGCAGCACCAGCAGGCCCAGCACCGGGATCGCGGCGAGCGTCAGCGCGACGCCGCGGCGCGTCGGATGACGCAGGCCATGCAGCACATCGGCGCCCAGCGCGCGGATGCGCGCGCGGCAGGCAGCGGCGAACGGTGCGACGCGGGCGCGGCAACGGCGCCACGCGTCTCGAAGAAGCGGCACGAAGCGATTCAAGTCGGCAGGAGCGCGGAGGGAAGAGGCGCGATCCTAGCAAACGGCACCCGTGCGACGCCGGCCAAAACGGCCGTTTGCTTGCAGGATTTACAGACGATTACGTTTGTTGCCTGCCGACAACCTTTTGCGGCACGCGCGGCCGCGATTCCGCTGACGAAACCACATCCGCGAGCCGCTGCGCGGCCGCCTCCATCTGCGCGCGGCCGAACCCGCCGAAGCCCAGCACGAGCCCCGGGCGGGCCGTGCCCGGCGCGAACATCGGCGATACCGCGCGCACCGCGACGCCGGCTTGCGCGGCGCGCTCGACCACGTCGAGATCGTCGATCCCTTCCGCGAGCCACAGCACGACGTGCATCCCCTGGTCGCCCGGCTGCACCCACGCGCGTTCGCGCGGCAGCCGCGCCCCGAGCGTGTCGATCAGCAGCGCGCGCTGTTCCGCATACACGCCGCGCACGCGGCGGATGTGGCGGTCGAGATGGCCTTCCGCGATGAACGCGGCCAGCACGTGCTGGTCGGCGGTCGGCACATGACGATCCATCAGTACGCGGGCGCCGCAGAATGCGGGCACGAGATCGTCGGGCGCGATCACGTAGCCGAGCCGAAGCGACGGAAACAGGATCTTGCTGAACGTGCCGAGGTAGATCACGCGATCGGGGGCGAGCCCCTGCAGCGACGGGAATGGATGGCCTTCGTAGCGCAGCTCGCTGTCGTAATCGTCCTCGACCACCCATGCGTGCCGTGCGCGCGCCCACGCGAGCAGTGCATTGCGCCGCGCCATGCTGAGCGGCATGCCGAGCGGATACTGATGCGACGGCGTGACGAATGCGACCCGCGCGTGTGGCGCGAGACGGATACCGGCCTCGACGTCGATACCGTCGGCGTCGACCGGCACCCGCACCATCGCGTCGCGCCGCCCGGTGCTGTCGAGCAGCGCGGTGATGCCGCGATAGGCCGGATTCTCGACCCATGCCTGATCGCCCGCGCCGAGCAGCACCTGGCTTGCGAGATGCAGCCCCTGCTGCGTGCCGTTCGTGATCACGACCTGGTTCGCATCGCAGCGCACCGAGCGCGAGCGGCGCACGTAGTCGGCGATCGCTTCGCGCAGCGGCAGCGCGCCTTGCGGATCGGCATAGCCGGATGGTGCGCCGGGGCCGCGCGCGCGCAGCCGGTTGCCGAGCCGGCGCCAGATGTCGTCGGGTGCGGTGAGCCCGATCGGCACCGAGATCGCGAACGGCATGGCCGGCAGCGGACGGAATTCGCCGGCGATCCGCGCGAACGTGGCGGCAGGCTCGGGCAGGCCGGCGCGCGCCGGGGGGCGGCGCCGGGCGGGCAGTTCGGGGGTGTTGACGGGCGGCTCCGCTAGCGCGTGCGCGACCCGCGTGCCCGCGCCGCCGCGCGATTCGAGAAAGCCTTCGGCGATGAGCTGCGCATACGCATCGACGACGGTGCCGCGCGCCACCTGCAGCGACGCGGCGAGCAGCCGTGTGGACGGCAGCGTGTCGCCGGGCCGGACGTCGCCGCGCCGCACGGCTTCGCGCAGCGCCTGCGCGAGCTGGCGGCTCAGGTCGCCGGCCGCACGATCGAGCGTGCCGAGTGACGGGATGTCGACGTTCCGGGCCGTTCTTGCCATGATTCTGGTCTGCTGAAATTGTTTCAAACCGGCTCTACAGCATAAACCAGTTTGGAGCCACAATCGGCGCATGACGGGCCAGCGCCTGATCCATTCCAACCCCCGCATGACCGTGGAGCCGACATGTACGTCCCCGCCGAATTCAACGAACCCAACCCCGTCGCGCTGCGAGAGCTGATCGTGCAGCATCCGTTCGGCAGCCTGATCACGCACGGCAAGAGCGGGCTCGACGCGATCCACATCCCGTTCGAGCTGCTGCCGGGCGACGGCGGGCCGGACGAGCTGCATGCGCACGTCGCGCGCGCGAATCCGGTCTGGCAGGACGTCGCGAACGGCGACGAGGTGCTCGTGATCTTCCGCGCGGGCGACGCATACATCTCGCCGACCTGGTATCCGAGCAAGCATGTGGCGCACCGGCAGGTGCCGACGTGGAACTACGTGGTCGTGCATGCGCACGGCCGCATCACGGTGCGCGACGACGAGACGTTCGTGCGCGGCGTGGTCGCCCGGCTGACGCGCACGCACGAGGCGTCGCAGCCGGCGCCGTGGAAGATGGGCGACGCGCCGAAGGATTATCTCGACGCGATGCTGCAGTCGATCGTCGGACTGCAGATCGAGATCACGCGGCTCGTCGGCAAGCGCAAGCTCGGGCAGAACAAGGAGGAGGCCGATATTCGCGGCGCGGGCGACGCGCTGGTCGCGAACGGCAACCTCGCGATCGGCGAAGCGATGATCGAGGCGGCCGACGCGAAGCGCGGGTGAACGCTCGCGACAGGCAGGCGCGAGCGGGCAAGTGCCACGCCCGCGCGCCGGCCCGTCATTGCGTGCGCGTCGTGCCCTTCGCGCCTTCACCGGCCTGCGCGAGCGCACCGCGGATCGCAGCCTCGGTCTTGTCGTAGCCGCCTTCGCCATAGCGCGTATAGATCACCTTCCCGTTCGCGTCGATCAGGTACAGCGCGGGCCAGTACTGGTTGCCGTACGCGCGCCACGTGTCGTAGCGGTTGTCCTGCGCGACCGGATACCGGATCCCGAAGCGCTTGATCGCATCGGCGACGTTGCCCGCGTCGCGCTCGAACGGAAACTCGGGCGTATGCACGCCGACCACGACGAGCCCCTGGTCGCGATACTTCCGGTCCCACTCCTTCACGTACGGAATCGTATGAATGCAGTTGATGCACGAGTACGTCCAGAAATCGACGAGCACGACCTTGCCGCGCAGCTGGCCGAGCGTCAGCGGCGTGCTGTTGTGCCAGCGGTCGATGCCGGTGAAATCGGGGGCCGCCGTACCGGCCTGCGCGGCCGGCATGTCGGCGTTGTCGCGGGTGCCCGCGAAGGCGGCGAGCCCGGCCGAGGCGGCAAGGGCGATGACGAGGGTGGCGATCTTGAGTCGGGGCAGCATGGCGTTCTCCTGAGCGGGAAGCCGCCGCTCGGGGGCGGTGGCCGGGACGGGTTTCGACAGGCCCCATTAGGCGGCGCCGACGTATCTGCGATGTGTCCGGCGGGCCACGCGTGTGCAATGTTGTGTGTCGTCACGGCGGCGCGATACATTGGGATACAAACGCATGCCCGCCGTGCGGTATAAAAGGGGACATCGCCAGCCCCAATCCCTCGACACCGACATCGACAACGACTCATGGACAAGATCGACCACGTGCTGATCGTCGACGACGATCGCGCGATCCGCGAACTGCTCGCGGATTATCTGGAGAAGAACGGCATGCGCGTGTCGCTGGCCGCGAACGGCCGTGAGATGCGCAGCGTTCTGGACGACGGTGCCCCCGACCTGATCGTGCTCGACCTGATGCTGCCCGGCGAGGACGGCCTCACCCTGTGCCGCGACCTGCGCGCGGGCAAGTTCCGCACGGTGCCGGTGCTGATGCTGACCGCACGCGGCGAGGAAACCGACCGCATCATCGGCCTCGAGATGGGCGCCGACGACTACCTGGCCAAGCCGTTCGCGGTGCGCGAGCTGCTTGCGCGGATCCGCTCGGTGCTGCGGCGCGCGCGCATGCTGCCGCCCGGCATGCAGGTGACGGAAACAGCGGAGATGCTCGCGTTCGGCGAATGGCGGCTCGATACGACCGGGCGCCACCTGCTCGATGCGGAAGGCACGTTGGTCGCGCTGAGCGGCGCCGAATACCGGCTGTTGCGCGTGTTCCTCGACAACCCGCAGCGCGTGCTGACGCGCGACCAGTTGCTCAATCTCACGCAGGGGCGGCAGTCCGACCCGTTCGACCGGTCGATCGACCTGCTCGTGAGCCGGCTGCGCCAGCGCCTGCGCGACGGTGCGCGCGAACCGCGCTACATCAAGACGCTGCGCAACGAGGGCTATGTGTTCTCGTCGGCCGTGACTGCCGTCGACGGTACGCCATGAGCGCGCGCATGCCGTGGCACTGGCCGCGCTCGCTGTTCGCGCGGCTCGCGCTGATCCTGTGCGTGGGCCTCGCGCTCGCGCAGACGCTGTCGTTCTGGCTCACCGTGACCGAGCGCGACCAGGCGACCACCAACCTGATGATGGGCTACATCGAGCGCGAGGTCGCGAGCTCGGTCGCGCTGCTCGACCACCTGCCGCCGGCCGAGCGCGCCGCGTGGCTGCCGCGCCTCGCGCGGCGCAGCTATGCGTTCATCCTCGGGCCCGGCGATACGGGCACGCCGCCGGAGGCGCGGCTGTCGGCGCGCGTCGAGCGGTCGATTTCCGACGGCATCGGCGGCGACTACCCGCTGACCGCGAACGCGATCCCCGGCGACCGCGAACATCTGCAGGTGCATCTGCGGCTGACCGACGGGTCGCCGCTGACGATCGACATTCGTCCGATGTCGACGGTGCCGCTGTCGGGCTGGCTGCCGGTCGTGCTCGTATTGCAGCTCGCGGTGCTGGCCGCGTGCTGCTGGCTCGCGGTGCGGCTCGCGACGCGGCCGCTCAAGCAACTCGCGCAGGCCGCCGACGCACTGGGCCCCGACCTGAAGGGCGAGCGGCTGAACGAGGGCGGGCCGTCGGAAGTCGCGCGCGCCGCCCGGGCGTTCAACGCGATGCAGGATCGCATCGCGCAGTACATGGCCGAGCGCATGCAGATCCTCGCGTCGATCTCGCACGACCTGCAGACGCCGATCACGCGGATGCGCTTGCGTGTCGACATGATGGACGACGACACGCAGGGCGCGAAACTGCGCCAGGACCTGCTCGAGATGGAGCACCTGGTGAAGGAGGGCGTGGCGTACGCGCGGACGCTGCACGGCACCGAGGAGGCCGCGCGCCGCATCGATCTCGACGCGCTGCTCGACAGCATCGTGTGCGACTACACGGATGCGGGGCAGGACGTCGCGCTGCACAGCCGCGCGCCGCTCGCGCTCGTCACGCGGCCGAAGGCGCTGCGCCGTATCGTCGGCAACCTCGTCGACAACGCGCTGAAATTCGCGGGCGCGGCCGAGATCGACGTGCAGGCCGGGCCGGACGGCGGCGCGGTGATCGCCGTGCTCGACCGCGGGCCCGGCATTCCGGACGATCAGCTCGACGCGGTGTTCGAGCCGTTCCGGCGCGTGGAGACGTCGCGCAACCGCGAGACGGGCGGCACGGGGCTCGGCCTCGCGATCGCGCGGCAACTCGCGCTCGCGATGGGCGGCACGCTCACGCTGAACAACCGGACGGACGGCGGCGGGCTCGAGGCGCGGCTCACGCTGAGGAATGCGGGGTGACGGGAGGCGGCGCGTGAGCGGCTTGGTTTCAGGTTTGTGCCGAACTCGAAGCCTGATCCGAAACCGAAGCTGGCGTTGAAGCAGCAGCGCGCGGCGTCACACGCGCTGCAGATGCGCATCGACGAGCGGTGCGAGCGTAGCCGCATGCACGGCCGCGAGATCGTGCCGGCCGCCGGGCACGACATGCAGCTGCGCATCGGGCAACCGTTCGAGCAGGCGCCGGCCGGCCGCGACGGGGCTGATCGGATCGTCGTCGCCCCACAGCAGCAGCGTCGGCTGCGCGATGCGGCCGATGTCCCGCGACAGGTCGGCATGGAGCGTCAGGAACCAGTCGGGATGCTGCGGGTTGGCTTGCGCGAAACCGGTGCGCCAGTCCTGCGCGCCGAGCCCGGCCATGTCGAGTCCGCCGGACGTGACCGTCAGCACGAGGTGCGTGATCAGTTCGGGCTTGTCGAGCGCCGCGCGCATCGCGATCACGCCACCCATCGATTGGGCAATCACGGCGGTCGGCCGGTCGATCGTTTCCAGAACATGACGCACGAGGCTGTCGAAATCGTCGACGGCCGGATCGCGCGGTGTGTCGCCGAAACCCGGATAGCCGACGATCCGGCGCTCGGCCGGATGCGTCAGCAGGCCGGCGAGCGGCTGCCAGAAGGCGGTGCTGCCCGATGCGCCGGGCAGGAAGAGCAGTTGCGACGGAACGGGCATGGCGGTGCGGTTTTCCGGTGAATGAAGTGAAGCGGGAGGGTGAGCCGGGCGCATCAGCACCGGCCGGTGCGCAACGCGACGGTCCAGTCGTCGCGCCCGCGCGATGCCGCGGTGACCGCGGCCGTGTGCCAGTCGTATTCGACCGCATGGAACTCGACGTTCCAGCCGGCGGCCGTGCGCGACACCATCGCGTAGCGCGCATGCGGCGAGCCGGTCTCGATGCGGTGCGGATGCGGCAGGTCGTCGGTGTATGCCTGCAGCCCGACGCTGCCCGGGTTGACGATCAGCCGGCCGTCGTCGAGCTTCGCCGTCCTCGGAATGTGCGTGTGGCCGCACAGGATCAGCGACGCCGGTTCGTCGCCCGCGCGCTGCGCGATTTCATCGGGCGTGGCTGCACGGCAGCCATCGGGGGTGACCGTTTCGAGGAAATAGACGAGGTCGCTGTCGGGCGTGCCGTGCACCATCAGCACGTCGTCGCCGAGCGTCATGCGTTCGGGCAGCGCGGCGACCCAGTCGAGATGATCGGCGCGCAGCGTGTCGTGCGCCCAGCGATCCGACAGCCGCATCGACTCGCGATCGCCGGTGAGCAGTTGCCGTTCGTGATTGCCCTTGATGGTCGGCAGGTCGAGCGCGATCAGGCGGTCGGCCGTTTCGGCCGGATGGAGCGCGCCGGACAGGATGTCGCCGAGGTTGACGATCACGTCGGCGCCGCGGCGGCGGACGTCGTCGAGCACCGCGTCGAGTGCGGCGAGGTTGCCGTGGATGTCGGACAGCGCGGCGATTTTCATGGCGGATCGTCGGAGATGGGAACGGCGATTGTCGCCAATTCGGCGCAGGCCGTCCAATGGCGTGCGCATGCGAAGCGATGGGTGTTTGGCGTGAAACCGCGGGTTGCGCGTCAGTCGGTCGCGAGGCGCGCGTACATCGCGAAATCGCCCGGCGTGCCCCGCACCATCCTGTATGCGCGCAACAGCCCTTCGTAGCGGTAGCCGCACTTCTGCAGCACGCGAGCGGAGCCTTCGTTGCGGGTCAGCACCACGGCCTGCATGCGCATGAAGCCGCCCTCGGCGAATGCCCACTCTGTGACGGCCGTACACAGCGCGCTCGCGATCCCGCGCCCCCAGTGCGACGGCGCGAGATCGTAAGCGATTTCCGCCGAGCGGTTCGCGGTCGATACGGTATGCAGGCCGATCGTCCCGGCGAGCACACCCGATGCGTCGTCGATCACGGCGAGACGGCGGATCGAGTCGGGGTCCGTCGATTCGATGGCGTCGAACAGCGGCAGCAGGTCGTCGGGCGAGCACAGGTTCCAGCTCGTGTGGCGGAAGACGTCGGGGTTCGACAGGTACGCGTACCACGCGTCGAGGTCGGCGCGTTCGAGCTGGCGGAGCGACAGGCCCGGAAAGCCGGAGCGGGGCGGCGTAGCGATTTTCATCGGAATCCGCCCCTACGACGCATGACGCCGGGTCAGCGCCAGCGACCCTGCGAGCGCAAGCAGCGTCGCGCCGCAGGTGCGTTCGAGCCACAGCGCCCCCGCGCGCTTCAGCAGCCGCACCGCACGCGCGCCGAGCAGCGCGGTGCCGAACATCACGACACCGTCGAGCAGCGCGAACGTGACCGCGAGCGCGACGTATTGCGGCGCGAGCGGCGCGGACGGATCCAGGAACTGCGGCAGGAAGGCGGAGAAGAACAGATAGCCCTTCGAGTGCGTCACCGCCGTGAGGAAACGCTTCGCGAAGATCGACGCGTTGCGCCCGGATGCCGCGCCACCGTGCGCGGCGGCGACGTCGAGCGAACCCTTCGACATCAGCAGCCGGATGCCCACATACGCGAGGTACGCGGCGCCGAGCCACTTCACCACCGGGAACCAGAACGCCGACGCCATCGGCAGCGCGCCGAGGCCGAGCGCGACCGCGACGATCAGCACGAAGTCGGACAGCATCGCGCCCGCGAAGCCGCAGGCCGCGCGGCGCACGCCGTGGCGCGAGCCGTTGGTCAGCGCGAGCAGCACGGTCGGGCCGGGTGTCGCGATACCGACGAACGCGACGGCGGCGAAGATCAGCAGGGTCGTTTCATGCATGAAGGCACTCCCGATCGATGGCGGGCGTTCGATTATCGGCTGCGCCCGCCGGGGCTGTACAGGTGCGCCGCGCCGCGCACAAGGCTGCCCCCTCGACTATCTCGATTTTGGCAAGAAACTGTTTTCATCATTGCGCTTTCGATCGAAACCGGTTCCATCTACCATGGCGGCCGCAGTGGGCATGCCCGCCGCGTCGTCGCGCGCGGACGCCGCCGGCCTCGCACCGCCGGCGGATCTTGCCGCCCGCGCGCTACTCGCAACTGACAGCCAGAACAACGGGTTCAACGCCCGGAGACACGACAATCATGAACAAGCAACTGATCGCAGCCCCGCTGCTGCTCTCGCTCGCGGGCATCGCCGCCGCGCAAAGCTCCGTCACGCTGTACGGCATCGTCGATGCGGGCGTGACCTATCGCAGCAACGAACGGGTCGGCTCCGCGGGTGTGTACACCGGCCATTCGAACGTCGGGCTCACGACCGGCAACCTGTCCGGCAGCCGCTGGGGCATCAAGGGTTCCGAGGATCTCGGCGGCGGGATGCGCGCGCTGTTCGTCCTCGAGAACGGCTTCGACATCACGAACGGCACGTCGGGGCAGGGTGGCCGCCAGTTCGGCCGCCAGGCGTTCGTCGGTCTCGGCAGCGACCGCTACGGTACGGTCACGCTCGGCCGCCAGTACACGTCGCTCGACGATTTCGTGAGCCCGGTCGGCCCGTCGTCGTACATCGGCGGCTTCGGCGCGCACCCGGGCGACATCGACGACCTCGACCAGACCGCGCGTGTCGACAGCTCGATCAAGTACACGAGCGCCAACTACTCGGGCTTCACGTTCGGCGCGCTGTACGGCTTTGGGAGCCAGCCGGGCAGCATGAAGCAGCGCAACACATGGAGCGTCGGCGCGGCATACGCGGCGGGCCCGCTGCGCGTCGGCGTCGGTTACGAGCGGTCGGACAACAGCAAGACGGGGGCGACCGACCCGACGGCCGGCAAGTGGCAGAGCACCGATGACGGGCTGTTCAACTCGTCGATCAACGAAGGCTATGCGAGCGCGCAATCGCAGCAGATCATCGCGACCGGCGCGACCTACGATTTCGGCCCGGCCGTCGTCGGCGTGAACTACAGCAACGTGCAGTACCGCAGCGGCGGCCAGTCGCTGTTCACGGGCCACGCGACGTTCAACGTCGCGGGCGTGTTCACGCGCTGGAACGTGCGGCCGCAGACGCAGCTGTTCGCGGGCTACAGCTACACGCGCGGCAGCGATGTCGACGGTGTGGACGATCGCGCGCAGTATCACAACGTCACGCTCGGCGCCGTCTACGACCTGTCGAAGCGCACCAGCGTGTACCTGCTCGGCGCGTACCAGCATGCGTCGGGCATGACGCTCGACGCGCTGGGCCGGCCGGTGGCCGCGACGGCGTCGGTGTCCGACAAGGCGAACGGCCACTCGTCCGATTCGCGCTCGCAGGCCATTGTCAGCCTCGGCCTGCGCCAGAAGTTCTGACGCATCACCATCGTTGCAGGCGCAACGTTGCCAGCAGCCGATGCCGGCGACGTTGCACGCATGCTCCTATCCTGTCGCCTCCTTTCCTGGAGGAGACGACACGGTCCGAACGCATTCCGCGAGTTGCCGGTGCGGAGCCGTCACCGTGACGCTGCGCGGCGGGCAGGCGGCGCGCGGTTCGGTTTTTATCCGCCGTATCCCGCTTTCTTTTCCCTTCCTTCCTTCCTTCCGCCGCATCCCGCTGCGCTGAATCGCGACAACGCGATTGCGCCGGATATTATTTTTTCTCTTTCATTTAAATTTCGATTTGTAATCATTTGACTGATTTCCGGAGAATGAAAAAGGCAATGCGGGCGTTTCAGAAAAAATGACGTATTCGCATTGAGCGATCCGGAAGAAAATGCCGGGGAAAGGCGCCGATGCCGCGCGGCCGGAAGGCCGTTGCGGCGCGGTGTCCGGGTTTGGCCATCGTTGCCGGAAAAACCCCGGACGGCAAAAAGAACGGAGTGAAATAATTCGGGATGAAGGCGAATGCGCTTTAGCTGGAATCATCAATATTTCATGCGCTGCAATTTACAGTATCGATAATTAAACGTTCGGGAGCATTATTCATGTCAATGAAACAAATTCGGGCGGCGTTGCTGGGAATGTGCATGGCAATGCTGGCGCCGGCGAGTCACGCGCAGGTGCAATACTCGACCGACTGGCTCGCGAACACGTACGGTACGCTGGCCCAGCACGTCGGCAATGCGGCGCGCTCGATGTGGGTCGCGCCCGAGGGCGTGATCTACACGGCGTCGCGCTGGGACGAGAATGCGGGCGGCGTCGCGCTCTACCAGAACGGCCAGCCGATGGGCACGATCGGTATCCACGACGAATTCCAGGGCGGCGCGATCACCGGCAACGCGACGTCGATCTTCGTCGCGCTCGGCTACAACCGCACCTTCGGCAGTGGTTCGGTTGGCCGCTACGATCGCGGCACGAACAAGCGCGACCTGCGCATCCCGGTCAGCACATGGACGGGCCTCCCGAACCCGGACGTGATCACCGGCCTCGCGACGGCCGGCAACCTGCTGTACGCGAGCGATTTCTACGGCAACCGCGTGCGCGTCTATACGACCGACGGTGTGTGGCAGCGCGACATCGGCGTGACCGGGCCCGGCGCGCTGGCGCTCGATGCGGCGGGCAACCTGTGGGTCGCGCGCATGAGCGCGGGCGCGGTCGTGCAGTACAGCGCGACCGGCACGCTGATGAACACGATCCAGATGGCGGCCGGCGCGCGGCCGTCGGCGTTGTATTTCGATGCGTCGACGGGGCAGTTGCTGGTGGGCGACCAGGGCCCGGACATGAACATCAAGATCTACAGCCTTGCCGGGTTGCCGCAGCAGATCGGCACGTTCGGCGTGCAGGGCGGCTATCTCGACACGACCTCGGGCATCAAGGGGCAGGTCGGCGACAAGCGCTTCACGCGCGTGGTCGGCATCGGCAAGGATTCGGGCGGCAACCTGTACGTGCTCAACAATGCGTGGGGCGGCGGCTGGGATCTCGGGCGCAACGGCAGCACCGACCTTCATTCATACAGCCCGACGGGCGCGCTGCAATGGAAGCTGCAGGCGCTGAACTTCGAGGCGATTGCCGCGCCCGACCCGGCCACCGACGGCGCGTACTTCTACAGCGGCAACAACGTCTATACGGGCTCGGCGGGCGGCACGTTCGTCGCGAACACGGTCGATCCGTTCACCTATCCGAAGGACCCGCGCCTCGACATGAACGACTACCAGCGCGGCCAGCACTTCGGCCAGCTCGTGACGGTCGGCGGCAACCGGATTCTCGTCGCGTCGGGCCAGAACCCCGGCAACTTCAACTTCTATTACTTCACGCCGGCGACCGGCTATATCGCCAATCCGGCCGGCTCGCTGCCGGGCAAGCCGTTCAACACGACGCTGCAGGTCACGGCCGGTTTCGACATCGACGGCAACGGCGACGTGTGGGCCGGGCTGAACGGCTCCAACGCGATTGCGCATTACCCGATGACGGGCTTCGACGCGACCGGCAAGCCGTCATGGGGCAAGGCCACCACCGCGGCCGTGCCAAGCACCGTGGCGCCGACCACGCGCATCGTCTACCAGTCGGACAGCGACACGATGATCCTCGCGCAGGGCCTCGCAAACAATTGGGACTGGACCGCGATGAACGGACACATCGAGGTCTATCACGGCTGGAAGAGCGGCAACACGACCGCGCCGAACCCGGTGATCAACCTCACCAGCGCGAACCCGAAATCGATCGCGGCGGCCGGCCACTACCTGTTCGTCGGCTACGTGCACACCGTGCCGAACGTCGACGTGTTCGATCTCAACACCGGCGCGCTCGTCACGACGCTGACCAACTCGAACACGTCGGCGATGGACGTCGGCAACGACGTCGACTCGATGTACGGGATCCGCGCGTACCTGCGCTCGACCGGCGAATACGTGATCACGAAGGACAACTACAACGGCACGAGCATGATCGTGTACCGCTGGCATCCGTGAACGCGCGGCGGCGAGCAGCGCGGTGCTCGCCGCGAGACCGAGTGTCTTGAGCGCGCCTCGGCGCGCGTGCCGGTCGGACGTGGCGTATCTCCCGGAATCGTTTTGGCGGGGGTGTGTCGCGTTGCCGTGCGGTGATGCGGCGTCGCGAATGCGTCGTCAGTCTGGCGGCGCGCGCTCGATACGGAAAACCGCGATGTCGGAGGGGAGGTATTCGAGGCGCTGTTGACTGGACGGCAGGGTGCGGGCGGCGCGATCGATGCAACGATCATCGGGGCGAATGTTGCATCCGACCTTCTTCGGAGCGCCGGGTCGTCGGGGCATCCAGCGGGCAGCTCCGGTTTCGGCGGGCGAATTGACCAGGGTATTGATATGGATAACTGATCATGTGGCGCAGGGCGTCGAGGGGCGGCTTGTATAATTGCCCTCGACGAATGCACACATGCTTTACCGAGAGAGAACGTTATCCATGAACTGGGACGATGCCCGCGTTTTTCTGGCAGTTCATCGCACCGGGACGCTGCGCGAAGCCGCGGCCGTGCTCGATGTCGATCAGGCCACCGTGGGGCGACGCCTGACGGCCCTCGAGAAGGCGCTGGGCGCGAAGCTGTTCCTCAAGACGTCGTCCGGCTATGTCGTGACGCAGGCGGGCGAGCATTCGCTGCAGGCCGCGGAAGCGATGGAGCAAGCGGCGAGTGACTTCGAGCGCCGTGTCCACGGCTCGGACGACCGGCTCGAAGGCGAGGTCCGGGTGACGACGACCGATTCCCTTGCGATGGATTTCGTCGTGCCCGCGATACGGTCGTTGCGACGGAAATGCCCCGCGATACACGTGGTCCTGACGACGTCGGTGCAGGTGCTCAACCTGACCCGGCGCGATGCGGACCTCGCAATTCGAACCGTGATGCCGGAAAACCCCGATCTCGTCCGCCGGAAACTGGCCGAGTGGGAGGTCGGGCTGTTCGCGAGCCGCGAGTATCTGGATGCACATGGCGCGCCCGCGATCGGGTCCGCTTTCGAAGGGTACGACCTGGTCGTCTACCAACCCGCCATCACGTCGAACCAGGGCGACACGCTCTGCGGCGAATCGATGGAACGCGGGCGCATCGTTGCGCAAGTGAGTTCGAGCCTGATGCTGGCGACGGCGATCCGGTCGGGCATCGGCATCGGCGAACTGCCGGTGTATATGGCGCAAGAGGATGATTCGCTCGTGCGAATCTGGCCCGACAGGTCGCGAGCCGTGCCGTATCAGGTCTGGCTCGTGTCGCATACGGACCTGAACCGGACGGCGCGCGTTCGGGCCGTCACCGCCGAGATCGCTGCTGCGTTCGACCGTTATCGATAGCGGCCGGGATCCTGCCGGTGCGGGGCCGGGTACTCAACGGGGCTGGGTCTCGCGCATCGAGCGCGGGCGTCGCGCGGCATACCAGCGAGGCGCGATCGCAACCGCCGCGACGATCGCGAAGAACGGGATGGCCGTCGCCAGCACGTGGCTGCCGGTACCGAGCAGGCTGCTGGACACGGTGGCCGCGAGCGACGCGCTGCCGATCTGGAAGAAGCCGACGAGCCCGGACGCGGTGGCCGCGCGCCCGTGCTCGCTCGCGATGGCGCGCGACACGGCGAGCGACAGCGACGATCCGTTCGACAGACTGACGAGGAACATCGGCAAGACGACTGCGATGAGGCTCTTGACGTGCGACGACTCGCACAGGGCGAACGCGAGGCCGCCGGCCACGAAGCAGCCGATGCCGGCCGCGACGATCGCGTCGTAAGACATCCGGTCGAGCATGCGGCGCGAGAGCAGGTTGGCGGAAACGATGCCGGCGGTCAGCGGTAGATAGAGCCAGCCGCTTTGCTGTTCCGACAGGCCGAGGCCGGCGAAGATGAACGGCGACTGCGTCAGGTAGACGAACCACGCGCAATAGATCGCGCAGACGACGAGCGTGTAACGGATGAATGCGCGGTCCCCGAGCACGTCGGCGAAGCCGGCCAGCGGCGCGGCGCGATGTTGCCCCGGCGTGACGGCCGGCCGCGTTTCCTTCAGAAGACGCCGGACGAGCACGAGCGCGACCCCGCCAAACGCGGCGACGAAAATGAAATTGCTGCGCCACCCGAACCACGCGGCCAGATATCCGCCGATCGCGGGGGCGATCGCCGGAGACAGCGACACGAGCGGATACACGATGCTGTAGACCTTCGCGGATGCGTGCTTGTCGCACGTGTCGGCGATGATCGCGCGACCGATGACGAGGCCGGACGCCGCGCCGAGCGCTTCGACGACGCGCCATCCGAGAAAGCTCGCGAAGTCGCCTGCGCTTGCGCAGCCGAGCGAGCCCAGGATGTACACGAGGATGCCGACCGTCAGCACCGGCTTGCGTCCCCATCGATCGGAGAGGGGGCCGTAGCACAGTTGCGCACAGGCGAGCGCGATCAGGTAGGCCGATACCGTCTGCGGCATCTGCCATGCAGCGATCGAAAACGCATGGGCCATCGACGGCATCGCGGGCAGGTAGACGTCGGACGCGATCAGGCCAAAGGCGCTCAACATGGAGACGACGAGGATGAGTGAGAAGTTGGACATGTTCGCTGGGTGATTGTGGCGGAGCGCGTGAACGGATGGAGAGGGCGACGCGCTTTGGACAGCCTTGGGAAAAGGCCGGGCCGATCATACGGCGTGCGATGCGGTTCGGGTGCGGGCGGAATTGCATCGCTCGGATGCATTTTTGCGGGCGCCGAAGCGGGTGCCGGGGAGGTGTGGAGGACGGCGTCGGGTGCCGTGCAGGACGCCGGTCAAGCAGATTCCGGCGCGGGTGTTGGCGGCGAGCAACGACGCGTTTCGCTGCGGCGCCGGGTTCGCCGGATGGTCGGGCGGTGTTTCGTCGTCGCGTTGTTGTTCGACGCAACGCGTGTGCGTTTGCCGCGATCGAGCGATCGTGAAGTGGCCGGGACGCTGCGCTTAGGAGAGGGGAGCGGTGGAGCGTGGAGCGCGGCCACTGATGCGGGTTTGCGCATGGGCTGCCGCTTGCCGGCAAGCCCACGCACGCATCAGCGCATCAGAACATCAGGGCGTCAGAACGACACCGTCGTCGTCAGCGTGACGAGCCGTGGCTCGCCGACCGCGACGATCAGGTTGTTGTTGCTCGACGGGTAGTAGGTCTTGTCGAGCAGGTTCTTCACGTTGAGCTGGAAGCGCGTCGGGAACTTGCCGATCGTCGTTTCGTAGGCGGCGAATGCGTCGACGGTCACGTAGCCGGGCAGCGTGAAGCTGTTCGCGGTGTCGCCCGGGCGTGCACCGACGAGACGTGCGCCGCCGCCGAAGCGCCAGCGGCCGGGCAGGTTCGCGATCGCCGTGTCGTACACCGCGAAGAGGCTGCCCGTGTGGCGCGCGACGTTGACGAGCGGTGTGTTGCTGTCGCGATCGTTCGCATTCGTATAAGCGTAGCTGCCGATCACGCTCAGATGGCGCGTGATCTGCCCCGCGACGTCGAGCTCGATCCCGCGCGAGCGCGCGGTGCCGATCGTCGACGTCAGATCGTTGACCGTGACCGCGACGTTGCGCTTGTCGATCTGGTAGACCGCGAGCGTGCCGGTGATCGCCGGCTTCAGGCTGAACTTCAGCCCGGCCTCGAGCACGCGGCCGTATTCCGGCGCGAGCGGTGCCGCGACGTTCGTGGCGACGTTCGGCTTGAACGAGCGGCTCACGTTCGCGTAGGCGGTCAGCGCCGGCGTGAGCGCATACGCGAGCCCGAACTGCGGGAGCCATACGTTGCCGCGCGAGCGGTCGGCGAACACGAACGGTCGGCCCATCCCCGATTCCTGCTGCCAGTTTTCCCAGCGTAGTCCGCCCACCGCGGTGAGCCGGTCGGTGAGCTTCACCGAGTCCTGCACGACCAGCGAATACGCGTGCACCACCGAGCGCGAATCGCTTTGCTTCGGGTTGGGCGTGCCGCCCGGCGTGAGCAGGTCGTACACGGGATCGTAAAGGTTGAAGCCCTTGGTCGCCTTGCCGCGGATCGTGTCGCCGCGGAAGCTGCGCTGGCGCTCGTATTCGCCGCCGAAGTAGATCGCGTGGTTCATCCCGGCGAGCGTCACGTTGCCGAGCAGGCCGAGCGTCGCGATCTGGTCGGAATCGTTGCGCCCGAGATTCGCATCGGACGAGCGCGCAAGTGCGCCGGTCGTGCCGTTGAACGCGGTGGCGCGGGTAATGTATTGAGCGTAGCGGTCGCGGCCCCAGCCGTAGGTCGCGCGCACGCGCCACGCGTCGGAGAAGCGGTGCTCGATGCGCGCGCGCAGCGTTTCCTGGATGCCGGTGCTTTGCGACCACGCTTCCTCGTAGCGGCGATAGCGCAGCGCGTCGTCGAGCTGGCCGTTCACGAGCACGGTGCCGCGATCGAACGGCGTCGTGTAGTCGACATACTGGTAGCTGACGTCGACCGACGTGTTCGCGTCGTGCCACGACAGCGCGGGCGCGATCAGTGCATCGCGCTGGCGGCCGAAGCTGCGCCAGTAGCGGCTCGTGTCGTATTGGCCGGTCAGCCGGAACGCGAGCGTGCCGCCCGCGACCTGCCCCGGCTTGCCGAGCGGGCCCGTGAGGTCGAACGTCGCGCTGCTGCCGCCATGGCTCGTGCGCGAGGCCGAGACCGAGCCGCCGAACGTGTCTTCCGGCTTGCGCGTGACGAGGTTGATCACGCCGCCCGGATCCTGCATCCCGTAGAGCAGCGATGCCGGGCCCTTCAGCACTTCGACGCGGTCGATCGTCGCAAGATAGCTGTGCAGCACCGGCGTGCGCACGCCGTCGACGAGCACGGAGCCGTCGTTGTTCGACCCGAAGCCGCGCTTGATGAACGCGTCGCGCGTGCCGCCGAGCGTGTTGGTCTGGGTGATGCCGCTGATGTTGCCGAGCACGTCGTCGAGCGAGCGCGCCTGCTGGTCCTGCATCACGCTGCTGCTGACCACCGCGACCGATTGCGGAATCTCCTTGATCGAACGGTTGTCGCCGCCCGCGATGCTCGTGGTGCGCGGCTGATAGCCGACCGTTGGATCGGCGGTTGCCGATGCGCTGACGCTGATGGCCGGGAGTGCGCGCGCGGCCGGCGTCGAGGGCGTGGAAGCGGAGGCCGAGGCGGCGGGTTCGGCGGCGGACGCATGCGTGCCGCTCGCGACGCACAGGGTGATCAGGGCAGGCAGGCTCGTGCGCCACGGACGCAGGGTCCGGGCGCGGTGGGGCGTTCGTCGGGGTGGCATGAATCGATGCAGGATGGAGTGCTAAGGATCGTGGCGCGGGCCGCGGCGTTCCACCGCGACCAGGGGGTGAATAGTATATGTAATGAGAATCATTTGCAATTGTAATGAAATGATCGGCGGCACGCGGGCCCTGGTTGCCGGGCCGTTGGCCGTCTGCTACCGTAGCGACCAAAATCAGACGCAGTGAAATTCAATGAGAGAGCCGGGGGCCGCACCATGTCATCTTCCAGTCACGTCGCGTTCAGCGCGACGCTGCGCACCGCACATGACCATGCGGGTGGTGAAGTGATCGCAGCCGTGTTCCGCCATTCGAACGACTAAAGCAACGGAAGCGCATTCGTCCGGCGCAAGCGCCGGGCTTCAATCCATTCAACCACCACGCTAGACGGGAGAGACCACCCATGAAGAAGATTTCCGCGCCGTTCGCGGCGGCTGCGCTGGCGGCGTGCACGCTGCTGGCGGGCGTTCACCAGACCGCCAGCGCCGCGTCGGACACCGACCCCGCGATCGACGCGCGTTACGGCGCCGTCATCGAGGCCTATACGCAGGACATGGCCGCCGCGAAGACGAAGTACGACGGCAAGCGCCTGGTGTTCGTCGGCGCCGTGATCCGGATGGGCAGCGACCCGGGCGGCACCTATTTCGGCGCGCTGACGGCCGACGGCGAGCAGTTCGACACGCATTTCGACGTGGCCGACCAGGATGCGCTGAAGCCGAAATTCCCCGGCGGCGAGATCAAGCCGTTCGTCACGTCGGCCGCGTTCCGCTTCAGCTGCGTGAACGAAGGCTATATCGACGCGCCCGTCCTGCCGGGACTGAAGCTGGCGCACTGCCGCCTCGCCAACTGATCGAACTGACCGGCGCGCCGCGGCCATCGTGCCGCGGTGCCGCCATCCGGCCGCCGCGCGTCACCCGCGCGTGCTGTCGCCTTCCAGCCGCCGCACGGCTTCCGCCACGTCGTTCCTGAAGCGCACCAGCGCCGCCTGTTCCGGCGCCGGCGGCTGCACGGCGGCCCACAGCATGTCGACGAGCTGCGTGGCCGTCGTTTCCGTATCGAGCTTGCGGTGCCCGAGGATCGCATCCCACAGCACGTGCTCGATCGGCCCGAACACCATCGAACGCAGCAGGCTCAGCGGCAGGTCGGTGCGCACCTGCCCGGCTGCCTGGCCGCGCGCGAGCACGTCCATCAGCGGCGCGGTGTAGCGGCGCTGCAGCGCGGTGAGCTCGTCGCTCAGCGCATGCTGCTTCGCGCGGCCTTCCGACAGCACCAGCGCGCACAGGCCCGTGCCGTTCACCAGCATCAGCCGCAGGTGGGTGCGCACGATGAACGCGAACTGCTGCTGCACCGACGCGTCCTGCGGCATCCCGTGCTCGAACGCGGCAATGTTTTCGTCGTACCAATCCGCGATGACGCGCGCGCACAGCTCGCGCTTGCCGCGGAAATAGCTGAACACCGTCGCCTCCGAGACGCCCACGCGCTGCGCGATCTCGGCGGCCGTCGCATGCTCGTAACCTTTTTCGGCGAACACTTCCCGGCCGGCGCGCAGAATGTCCTGCACGCGTTGCTGGGATTTGCGCCCGGCGGGCGCGCGCGACGTGTCGGCGCGGTCGGCTTTGACGGTGGCGGTCATGGTGTCGGCGGTAGCGGCTGTCATCTCGGCATGATATCTGAGTGTCACTCAAAAAACTATTGACGCCCAACCCGGCGAGGCGCGAAACTGTGCAAAATTTACGCTGTATTGGTCAATGAATCTGAGCATTCATTCGATTTGAGCGAAACTCAGAAATCGGTGGGTGCCACACACTTTCTGGAGACGGAGGAGACATGATCAACCTGCCCGGTGTGCAATTCATGCTCGGTGAAGACATCGAGATGCTGCGCGACGCCGTCGCGACGTTCGCGGCGAAGGAAATCACGCCGCGCGCGGCGGAGGTCGACCGCACCGACCAGTTTCCGATGGATCTGTGGAAGAAGTTCGGCGATCTCGGCGTGCTCGGCATGACGGTGGCCGAGGAATACGGCGGCGCGAACATGGGCTACACCGCGCATATGGTCGCGATGGAAGAGATCTCGCGCGCATCGGCGTCGATCGGCCTGTCGTACGGCGCGCACTCGAACCTGTGCGTGAACCAGATCCACCGCAACGGCACCGAGGCGCAGAAACAGAAATACCTGCCGAAGCTCGTGTCGGGCGAACACATCGGCGCGCTCGCGATGAGCGAGCCGAACGCCGGCTCCGACGTCGTCAGCATGAAGCTGCGCGCCGACAAGCGCGGCGATCGCTACGTGCTGAACGGCACGAAGATGTGGATCACCAACGGCCCCGATTGCGACACGCTGGTGGTCTACGCGAAGACCGACCTCGAAGCCGGCCCGCGCGGCATCACCGCGTTCATCGTCGAGAAGGGGATGAAGGGCTTCTCGGTCGCGCAGAAGCTCGACAAGCTCGGCATGCGCGGCTCGCACACGGGCGAGCTGGTGTTCCAGGACGTCGAGGTGCCGGAGGAGAACATCCTCGGCCAGCTCAACGGCGGCGTGAAGGTGCTGATGAGCGGCCTCGACTACGAGCGCGCCGTGCTGTCGGGCGGCCCGACGGGCATCATGGCCGCGTGCCTCGACGCGGTGGTGCCGTATATCCACGACCGCAAGCAGTTCGGCCAGGCGATCGGCGAATTCCAGCTGATCCAGGGCAAGGTCGCCGACATGTACACCACGTTCCAGGCGTGCCGCGCGTACCTGTATGCGGTCGGCCGCCACCTCGATTCGGCGGGCAGCGACCACATCCGCCAGGTGCGCAAGGACTGCGCGGGCGTGATTCTCTACACGGCCGAGAAGGCGACCTGGATGGCCGGCGAGGCGATCCAGATCCTCGGCGGCAACGGCTACATCAACGAATACCCGGTCGGGCGCCTGTGGCGCGATGCAAAGCTGTACGAGATCGGCGCCGGCACGAGCGAGATCCGCCGGATGCTGATCGGCCGCGAGCTGTTCGCGGAAACGATGTAATGCCCCACGTCACGCGAACGGAGCCCCGTCGATGCCGATCATCGAATCGAAACTGAACCCGCGCTCGGAAGACTTCCGCGCGAATACCGCCGCGCTCGAGGCGGTCGTCGCCGACCTGCGCGCGAAGATCGAACAGCTCGCGCAGGGCGGCGGGCAAGCCGCGCGCGACAAGCACCTGTCGCGCGGCAAGCTGCTGCCGCGCGAGCGCATCGCCCAACTGCTCGATCCGGGCGCGCCGTTCCTCGAGTTCTCGCAGCTCGCGGCGAACGGCATGTACAACGACGACGCACCGGGCGCGGGCATCATCACCGGGATCGGCCGGATCGCCGGCCGCGAATGCGTGATCGTGTGCAACGACGCGACGGTCAAGGGCGGCACCTACTATCCGGTTACCGTGAAGAAGCACGTGCGCGCGCAGGAGATCGCCGCGGAGAACCGGCTGCCGTGCGTGTACCTCGTCGATTCGGGCGGCGCGAACCTGCCGAACCAGGACGACGTGTTTCCCGATCGCGACCACTTCGGTCGCATCTTCTTCAACCAGGCGACGATGTCCGCCGCGGGAATCGCGCAGATCGCCGTCGTGATGGGTTCGTGCACGGCGGGCGGCGCGTACGTGCCGGCGATGAGCGACGAGTCGATCATCGTGAAGGAGCAGGGCACGATTTTCCTCGGCGGCCCGCCGCTCGTGAAGGCCGCGACCGGCGAGGAAGTGAGCGCCGAGGATCTCGGCGGCGGCGACGTGCATACGCGGCTGTCGGGCGTGGCCGACCATCTCGCGCAGAACGACGCGCATGCGCTGTCGATCGCACGCACCATCGTCGATCACCTCGCACCGAAGATCGCGCCGCCGGTGGCGCTGCGCGAGCCGAAGCCGCCGCGCTACGACGCAAAGAGCCTGTACGGCGTGATCCCGGTCGATACGCGCAAGCCGTTCGACGTGCGCGAGGTGATCGCACGCATCGTCGACGATTCCGAGTTCGACGAATTCAAGGCGCGCTTCGGCACGACGCTCGTCACGGGCTTCGCGCACATCTGGGGCCACCCGGTCGGGATCGTCGCGAACAACGGCATCCTGTTCTCCGAGTCGGCCGTGAAGGGCGCGCATTTCATCGAGCTGTGCTGCCAGCGCAAGATTCCGCTCGTGTTCCTGCAGAACATCACGGGCTTCATGGTCGGGCGCAAGTACGAGAACGAAGGCATCGCGCGGCACGGCGCGAAGATGGTGACGGCCGTGTCGAATGCGAAGGTGCCGAAGTTCACGGTGATCATCGGCGGCTCGTTCGGCGCCGGCAACTACGGGATGTGCGGCCGCGCATTCGGCCCGCGCTTCCTGTGGATGTGGCCGAACGCGCGGATCTCGGTAATGGGCGGCGAGCAGGCCGCTTCGGTGCTCGCGACGGTGCGCCGCGACGGCATCGAGGCGAAGGGCGGTTCGTGGTCCGCCGAGGAAGAGGATGCGTTCAAGCAGCCGATCCGCGACCAGTACGAGCGCCAGGGCCATCCGTATTACGCGAGCGCGCGGCTGTGGGACGACGGCGTGATCGACCCCGCGCAGACGCGTGACGTGCTCGGGCTCGGCCTCGCCGCGTCGATGAACGCGCCGATCGACGAGACGCGCTTCGGCGTGTTCCGCATGTAACGGCCGGGAGGGCTGAACGATGCGATACGAAACGATCAAGGTCAGTGAAGCCGGTCGCGTGGCGACCGTCACGCTCGCGCGTCCCGACGTGCGCAACGCGTTCAACGAGACGACGATCGCCGAGCTCACCACCGCGTTCGAATGGCTCGACGCGCACGAAGGCGTGCGCGCGATCGTGCTCGCCGCGGAAGGGGCGGCGTTCTGCGCGGGTGCGGACCTGAACTGGATGAAGAAGATGGCCGGTTACTCGGACGACGAGAACCGTGCCGATGCGCGCAAGCTCGCGCGGATGCTCGAGGCGATCCATCGCTGCGGCAAGCCGGTGATCGCACGCGTGCATGGCGATGCATACGCGGGCGGCGTGGGCCTGGTGGCGGCGGCCGACATCGCGATTGCCGCCGACGGCGTGAAGTTCTGCCTGTCGGAAGCGCGACTCGGGCTGATTCCCGCGACGATCGCGCCGTACGTCATGCGTGCGATGGGCGAGCGCGCGGCGCGCCGCTACTTCACGACGGCCGAGGTGTTCGACAGCGCGCGTGCGGCGTCGCTCGGTTTCATTCACGACGCGGTGCCGGCCGATGCGCTCGACGAGACGGTCGCGAAGCTGGCCGCGACGCTCGTCGCGAACGGCCCCGACGCGGTGAAGGCGTGCAAGCGGCTCGTCGCCGACGTGGCGGGCCGCCCGCTCGACGCGACGCTGATCGAGCAGACCGCCGACTGGATCGCGCGCACCCGCGCCGGCGCGGAAGCGCGCGAAGGGATTGCGTCCTTCCTCGAAAAGCGCACGCCGTCGTGGCGTGAATGATTGCGTAGCGCGCGTGACCCACTCTATCCGGACGACACCGAAGCCATGTTCGACAAGATTCTGATCGCCAACCGAGGCGAAATCGCGTGCCGCGTCGCCGCGACGTGCAAACGTCTCGGGATTGCGAGCGTCGCCGTCTATTCCGACGCGGACGCGAACGCGAAACACGTGGCCGCGTGCGACGAAGCCGTGCACATCGGCGGCTCGGCCGCGGCCGACAGCTACCTGCGCATCGAGCGCATCATCGAAGCGGCGCGCGCCACCGGCGCGCAGGCGATCCATCCCGGCTACGGCTTCCTGTCGGAGAACGAAGATTTCGCGCATGCGTGCGAAGCGGCCGGCATCGTCTTCATCGGGCCGCCGGTCGACGCGATCGCGGCGATGGGTTCGAAGGCCGCCGCGAAGGCGCTGATGCACGCGGCCGCCGTGCCGCTCGTGCCCGGCTATCACGGCGACGACCAAGACGCCGCCAACCTGCATCGCGAAGCCGACGCGATCGGCTACCCGGTGCTGCTGAAGGCCAGCGCGGGTGGCGGCGGCAAGGGCATGCGCGTGGTCGAGCGCTCCGACGATTTCCCGGCGGCGCTCGCGTCGTGCCAGCGCGAAGCCGCGAGCAGTTTCGGCAACGATCGCGTGCTGATCGAGAAATACCTGACACGTCCGCGCCACGTCGAGGTGCAGGTGTTCGGCGACACGCACGGCAATACGGTGTACCTGTTCGACCGCGACTGCTCGGTGCAGCGCCGTCACCAGAAGGTGCTCGAGGAAGCGCCGGCGCCGGGCCTGCACGACGACGTGCGCCGCGCGATGGGCGAAGCGGCCGTCGCGGCCGCGCGTGCGGTCGGCTATGTCGGCGCGGGCACCGTCGAATTCATCATGACGGGCGACGCGTTCTACTTCATGGAAATGAACACGCGGCTGCAGGTCGAGCATCCGGTCACCGAGATGGTCACGGGGCTCGATCTCGTCGAATGGCAACTGCGCGTCGCATCCGGCGAGCCGCTGCCGCTGAAGCAGGACGAACTACACGTGCAGGGCCACGCGCTCGAGGCGCGTCTCTATGCGGAGAACCCGGCGCGCGGCTTCCTGCCGTCGACGGGCACGCTGAAGCACCTGCGGTTGCCGGCAGGCGTCGAGTTCGCAATCGGTGCATCGGTGCGCGTCGACAGCGGCGTGCGCGAAGGCGATGCGATCACGCCGTTCTACGATCCGATGATCGCGAAGCTGATCGTCCATGGCGCGGACCGTGCGGAAGCGCTGAGCCTGATGCTGCGCGCGCTGCGCGCATGTGAAGTGGTCGGCCTGCACACGAACGCCGCGTTCCTGCAGCGGATCGTTGCGTGCGAACCGTTCGCGGCGGCCGATCTCGATACGGGCCTGATCGAGCGCAACCACGACGCGCTGTTCGCGCCGCAAGAGCCGCCGCGCGCGACGCTCGCGCTCGCCTGCGCGGCGCTGCTCGCACGCGAGCGCGGCGCGGCCGCGCAGGGTTCGTCGCCGTGGGACGCGCTGCCCAACTGGCGACTGAATGGCGGCTATCGCCGCACGCTCGAATGGCATGCGGCCGAGCGCGAAGCGGACGTGACGGTCACCTACGAGGACGACGGTGCGGTTGCGCGCCTCGCGACCGGCGGCGCAGCCGCGCAACCGTTCGCGTGGACGCGTGGCGTCACGCCGCTCGATTTCGACGTGACGCTCGGCGGCGTGCGCAGCAGCGGCCGCGTGTATGCGGACGGTGACACCTTCCACGTGTTCACGCAGGGCACGGCGGAGACGTTCGAATGGCGCAACCTGCTCGCGCACGCGGGCGACGCGGAGCAGGGCGGTGGCCGCCTCACCGCGCCGATGCCCGGCAAGGTGATCGCGGTGCTGGTCGAGCCCGGCCAGAAGGTCGAAGCCGGCACGCCGCTGATCGTGATGGAAGCAATGAAGATGGAGCACACGATCGGCGCGCCGGGCGCGGGCGTCGTCGCGGAAGTGCTGTACGGCGTCGGCGATCAGGTTACGGACGGTGCGCAGTTGCTGAGGATGGCTGAAGGCTGAAGGTCGCACCAGTTGCCTCCGATCTGTCGAACCGGCGGCGCCGGCGCGCGACGGTATGGTACTGCGCTGTTCGGCGTCGATATTTCATTCGGTGTGCGCAGTTTTTGGGCAAGGTGCGAAATTATCTAGCCCCTTGACTAACCAACATGACTGAATGAAAGCGGCGGCGGCTCACCGGCATTGTGCGGTGGTATTCCGGGAGTGCATGGGAAAACCGTTTCGGGGATTGAAAAGCAGGCGTTGATAATATTGCGTCGGAGCAGACGTTGATGGTGATGGGTGCCTGAAGTATGCTTTATTTTCCCGGAGGGGTATCGGGACACTTTTCTCTCGATTGACTCTTTAGAAAGGGATGATATGAAATTCCTCGCTTTTGCGCTTGCCGGATTTTCTTTGGTCGGTGCCAGTGTCAGTGTCAATGCCCAATCTACTGGGTCGACGATCGTGCTTCAGTGTACGTCTCCGTCAGGTGGAACGTGTACGGCTACCGGGAATGCAGTGCCTCAGAATAATTCGGTAAGAACGTATAACTTTATCTGGCGAGGCGAAAATATCACCATGACGCCAATCGATGCCAAAACCGTGAGCGTCCAGTGTCTGACGGGGCAGATCGGCAGATTGACGGCGATTAGCTCTTTGACTTCATCTATCGGTTCCATGCCGGCGGCTGAAGCGTCGGCAACGGTCACGATCGATTGCAGTGTACCTTCTTCGTCTGGTCCGTCGTGATGTTTGATTGAAAAGGCGCCGCTTGGCGCCTTTTGTTTTTTGTCGTTTCCGTCGTGCGGCGGTACCCACACAGATGGGGACGTTACCTTGTTGCCGCGCACGATAAAGCCATCCGCCCGGCGGAACGGTCCGGATGTTTCGACGTGACCCGGCTCTGGCCTCGCCGGCACCCTCTCTCTGCTCCGCCTACGCACGACACTGTCGTGTAACAAACCATAATTAGTATCCCGGCGTCGATATGACCGGCGCGGCTGCACGGCCGTGTCGCGTCCTCACATCCACGGAGAGACGTTATGCGAAACTCGGCCCTACGGCCCGTCGCGGTCGCTGGCCTGATCGCGCTGACAGCACTCCTCGGCGCCTGCAACGACGACCTGACCGCACCCGCCGCACCCGTCGCGCAGCAGAAGGCCGCATGCGGCGGCGGCCTGGTCGCCACCGCGCAGATGCACTGCCCGCCCGGTTTCACCGCACCTGCCTCCTCGCCCGCTTCCTGATTCCGGTCGTTCCCACCAGAAATCCAATCAAGAGCAACCAGCATGGCCACCCATTCGCGACGCGATTTTCTGAAGTTCTCGGCCGGCCTCGCCGGCGCGACCGCCGCCACCGCACTGCTTCCCGAATCGATCCGCAAGGCGCTGGCGATCGAGCCGAATACCGTGACGGGCACGATCCAGGATGTTCAGCACATCGTCGTGTTCATGCAGGAAAACCGCTCGTTCGACCACTACCTCGGTCACCTGAGCGGCGTGCGCGGCTATAACGACCGCTTCCCTGTCACGCTGCCGAACGGCAAGCCGGTGTGGTTCCAGCCGCGGCAGGAGGACAAGACGAGCGTGATCGCGCCGTTCCGCTACGACACGACCAACCCGGGCGTCAACGCGCAGTGCATCGGCGGCCTGCCGCATACGTGGGCGACGACGCACGGCGCGATCGACAACGGCCGCGCGGATCAATGGGCGGTGCAGAAGTCCAACATGACGATGGGCTATCACGTCCGCGACGACATCCCGTTCCATTACGCGCTCGCGGATGCGTTCACGGTGTGCGACAACTACTTCTGCTCGATTCCGGGCAACACGCATCCGAACCGCATGTACCTGATGACGGGCATGGTCGATCCGCTCGGCACGGGCGGCGGCCCGCTGCTCGACAACACCGACTACATTGACAACCAGTTCGACAAGATCCAGTTGCCGCCCTTCAGCTGGAAGACCTACCCGGAGCGGCTCGAACAGGCCGGCATCTCGTGGCAGATCTACCAGCAGGGTACCGGGTTCGACAACTTCACCGGCAACTACGGCACGAACATGCTGGCGTGCTTCGAGAACTTCGTGAATGCGCCGGCCGGTTCGTCGCTGCAGACACGCGGGATGAGCACGCGCTCGATCACGCAATTGAAAGCCGACGTGCAGGCGAACGCGCTGCCGCAGGTATCGTGGCTGCTGCCGCCCGCCGCGTATTCGGAACATCCGAAGTTCACGCCGCTGTACGGCGCTTATTACCTGTCGAACATCCTCGATGCACTGACGTCCAATCCGGACGTGTGGAGCAAGACCGTCCTGCTCGTCATGTACGACGAGAACGACGGCTTCTTCGACCATGTCGTGCCGCCGCAGGCGCCGACGCTGCCGGGCTCCGGCCTGAGCACCGTCGACGTGTCGCTCGAGCGGCACAACGTCGTGACCAAGACGCAGACCGGCACGTATACCGCCGACAACCTGCCGTACGGTCTCGGCCCGCGCGTGCCGATGTTCGTCGTCTCGCCGTGGTCGAAGGGTGGCTTCGTCTGCTCGCAGGTCTTCGATCACACGTCGGTGCTGCAATTCATCGAGAAGCGTTTCGGCGTGATGGAAACGAACATCTCGCCGTGGCGCCGCGCGATCTGCGGCGACCTGACGTCGGCGCTCGACTTCTCGAAATCGGATGCCACGGTGCCGACCTTGCCGAGCACGCAGGCGTATGTCGCGCAAGCGGACCTGCAATGCTCGCGGGCGTCGTCGCAGACCGCGCCGGCCAGCACCGCGCAGCAGGTCGTGACGGCGCAGGAACCCGGCACGCGGCCGGCTCGTGCACTGCCGTACGAATTGCACGTCACCGGCCAGCTCGGGGCGCAAGGCTACGCACTGACGTTCGCGAATACCGGCACGCAAGGCGCGCACTTCTGGGTTTATACGGGCGACGCCACCGCGATGCCGCGCCGCTACACGGTCGAAGCGGGCAAGCAACTGACCGATACGTGGACGCTCGACGCGAACGGCAACTACCTGGTGAGCGTCTGGGGCCCGAACGGCTATTTCCGGCGCTTCGCGGGGGCCGCCGCCGCGGATGCGGCTGCGAAGCCGGAAATCACGCCGTGCTATGACGTCGCCAACGGCGACATCTACGTGACGCTCGCCAATGCCGGCACCAGCGCGCTCACGGTCACGGCGATCGATGTCGCGTACGGCGGGGCCGCGCGCACGCTGACGATTCCGCCGGGGCAGCGTATCGAAGCGCACTGGGATTTGTCGTGCAGCAGCCACTGGTACGACCTGCAGTTCACGGTCGCGGGGAACGCGGGCTGGATGCGCCGCATCGCGGGGCATGTCGAAACCGGCAAGGCCAGCATCACCGATCCGGCCGCCGTGGCGCCGACGATGACGGCGATCTGACGGCAAGCGCGCCGCGCCGGCTGGTTGGATCCGGCCGCGGCGCGCCTGAACGACGCATGGCGGGCCAGCGTTGCCGCGCCCTTCAACGCGGCGACGAGCGGCCGCTATCCGTTCTTCGATACGCAGGCCGATGTGTCGTTCGCCGAGCTTGGCCGCTCTGTGCGCCCCGATACCGGATTGATTTCGCGTCTCGTCACCACGCAACCGGCCGGCGTGATGTAGCGGTATCTCTCGCGCGGTGGCGACTATGGGTGGCAGGTGATCTCTCACTTCGATGCAGCCGGTGCGGGCGAACAATCCATGACAGTGTCCGGGCCGGCGGTCCGCTAGAATGCCCGATTGCCGCCGACGTGCGCCGCCGCTTGACGCGGGCGGCGCTTCGCGCGCTACACTGCTTCATTCCACTTCCATCCAACCTCCCATCCCGCCGACGATGACGTCTCCTGTCCTGAACGGCCTGCGCATCGGTATCACGATCGGACTGCGTGCGCCCGACGAAAGCCTGTGGATCAACGGCATCAAGCAGAACGCGCTGTTTCTCGCGAAGCTGCTGATGGCGTCGCCGCACGGCTACCGCGTGACGCTGGTCAACACCACCGATGTGCCGCTCACCGATGCGTTGCCGTGGGATCGCAGCGTATTCGACACGCGCACGTTCGACGACATGAAGGATTCCCTCGACGTGCTGATCGAGCTCGGCGGCCAGGTCAACGCGGAGCAAACGGCCTACCTGAAGGCGCGCGGCGCGAAGCTCGTCAGCTACTGCTGCGGCGTCGAGTACATCAACGTGATGGAGTCGATGCTGTTCGGCCGCCGGCTATGGGATTCGCTGTTCATCAACCGCGGCTACGACGAGGTGTGGGCGATTCCGCAGATCGCGCCCTCGTCGCTGCCGTTCCTGCAGTCGCTGCGCCGCTGCCCGGGGCGCGTCGTGCCGTTCGTGTGGGATCCGATGTTCCTGAGTGCGCGCGCGCAGCCGCTGCCCGAGCGCGGCGAGTACCGGCCGCGCAGCGAGCCCGGCAAGCGTCTGACGGTGATGGAGCCGAACCACGACGTGGTGAAGTTCTGCGTGTATCCGATGCTGATCATCGACGAAGCGTATCGCCGCGATCCCGACGCGATCTGCTTCACGCACGTGACGAACGCCGACCGTCTCGCGCACGACAGCCCCGAGTTCGTGATGCTGATGAACTACCTCGACATTGTGCGCGCAGGCAAGGCGAGCTTCGTCGGACGCTTCGATACGCCGCTGTTCCTGGCCGACCTGACCGATATCGTCGTGTCGCACCAATGGTCGAACCCGCTCAACTATTTCTATTTCGACGTGTGCTGGCAGGGCTATCCGCTCGTGCACAACGCGAGCCTCGCGCCCGATCTCGGCTACTACTATCCGGACAACGACGTGCAGCAGGGCGCCGATGCGCTGCTGCGCGCGCTGCATACGCACGATGACGACTGGGAAGCGTACACGCGGCGCCAGCGCGAGATCCTCGGCCGCTATACGTCGGCGAATCCGGCGCTCGTTTCCGAATACGACGCACTGCTCGCGAATCTGATCGGCGCATCGGCCGCATAAGGCCCGATTTTTCGCGCGGCGCACACCGTCGCGCCGAATCCCGCTATCGGGATTGTCCCGCCCTAATGTCTGACGAAATAATGCCGTTAAAAAAGAAACCGCCGAACCCGATCGGTTCGACGGTTTTTGAAGGCACGAATCTGACGGCTCCGAGGGAAGTCCGTCAGAAATTATTTTATAGGTTAACAAGTCTTTAAGATTGTTAAACATGTTTCAATTGATAATCATCATATGAATTAACTTGATATTATTGATTCAAGGTGGCTTGATTCCCATTTGGAAATCCAGTAATTCGTTTGAAACGATAAAATTAAATGCTGTGGTGATCGAATGACGCGCGGCGGCCGTTTTCCGGTGAAAAGCAAACCGGGTGACAGGCCTCCGCGGTGGGCCTGGCAGTGGGCGCGGACAATGCTTATCGGGCCGGTATTTATCTGATCAATTGAGATTTTTCCGAATTCGAGGCCTGCAATTTTCGGAAGAATTGAGTTGAGTGCGGTTGTTTAGACGAAAAAGAATAAACGATATCTGAATCGGGGTTCCGAAATTTGCGTTAGTGTGGCCTGTCGCACAGTCGGTGTCGTGCATGCATGGTGTATTCCCAGTAACCGAATATCGTTGAAAAATATCGAATTTGACGGCGCGCCGAAGCGAAAAGTACGCTCCCGGAAAAGATCGACATAACAGGATGGGCCGGGTAGGCAGCGGAGTGCGTCATGGTCGGCTTGCTCCGCATGTTTCTTGAGGTCGAGCCGCGACACGCGGCTCGCCATTTGCCGGAGCGCCGGATGAATGCGGTCGAAGCTCGCCTGGAGGCGAATCGGGAAGCGAATCGTGACGAAATCGATCTCGTGTTCGGCGCCCCCGACGATCATCCCGACCTCGCGTCGGTACGCAGTTTCGTGGAAAGCCGGCTCGGGTTCGCGCAAGAGCCCGTGTGCCGGGCCGATCTGTCGGGCGGGGTGCTGTACCAGGAATGCCTGGCGCGATTGCGATGGGGTGAGCGCGATGCGCTGCCGCCGCTCGCGTTCCTGCCACGCCTCGAGGCGCTCGGGCTGATGCGGTGGTTCGACCGGCTCGTGGTCGGCCGGACGATCGACGCGCTGCGCGCGGATCCGGCTGCCGTCTACGGCTGCAATGTGGCGGCGGCGAGCGCGGTGGTCGACGACGCGTGGCTGGCCATCTTCAGGCGGCTCGAGCGCGAGCCGTCGGTCGCCGCGCGGCTGGTGATCGAGATCACGGAGACGGGGCCGCTGAATCCCGTCGCGGGGCGATCGTTCGTGAACCGCTTCCGGCAAGCCGGGTGCCGCATCGCGATCGACGATTTCGGTGTCGGCTTCAGCGCATTGAACAACCTGGTGGTCGGCAATCCCGACATCGTGAAGCTCGACCGGTCGATCCTGTCGATGATCAAGCGCAACGCGATCGGGCGCTACCAGTTCCGCCGGCTCATCGCGTTCGCGCATGAAGGCGCGCGACACGTCGTCGTCGAAGGCGTGGAGAGCGAGGTCGACCGGCAGATCATCGTGGATGCCGGCGTCGCCTGGGCGCAGGGCATTCGGTTTTCATGGCGGTCGCCGGCCGCCGCGTGACGGTGCGGGAACAGGCGAGGTGGCGTGCATGATGCACGCCGATGTCGGGCGAGACCGGCGCGTGGCCGGGACGAATCGCAAAGGGGCGCGAGCATGGCAGGGACGAAGGCCGGAGCCGGAACGGGCACGCAGGCGAACGGTGCGCGCGACCTCGTCGCGATCGGCGAGCTGGCCGACATGCTGTGGCAACTGGGCGCCGAATCGACCGATGTGCCGATCGACGTCGCGCCGTATCTCGACGGCCTCAAAGCCGTTGCGCGTCGCATTCAGCGAATGAGGCCGCTCGACGCCGGCGGCCGCGAACTGGCGGCGCGCCACTATTACGCGGGCGTCATCGCGGGCGCGTGCGGCGACGATTCGGCAATCGCGCGTGGCGTATCCGACAGCCTCGTCAAGCAATCCGGCGGCGCCAGCCGGCCGATGGCGCGTTGCTTCGCGGTGCTCGCGCGGATAGGGCGGCGGCATGGCCGTAGGTTCGCCGCGCAGAGCGGCGATCGGGTGCTGGTCTAGCGCCCGTTCGCGCCAGTCACGGGCCATGGTGCAGCGCGAGATGCGCGGCCCGCGCCGACATCATCCGCATGCAGCGGCCCCGATCCGCATCCCATCGATCAATCCTTGCCGAATCCGCCGAGCACGAACGCCATCGCGCGATCGACCGCGTCGTCCCATTGCCCGACGTGCGCGGCGCGCACGATCCGGATGCCCGGATAGAGCGCGGTGCGCGAGCCCGTTTCCCAGCGCGCATCGGCTTTCGGGCTGAGCAGCAGCACGGCCGGCACGCCGAGCGCGCCGGCGAGGTGGATGTGTGCGGTGCAGGTGGTCACCACGGCATCCAGCGTGAGCATCAGTGCCGCCAGGTCGCTGAAATCGCCGATCGCGTGATGTGGGAACGTCACCGGCAGCGCCGATTGCTCGGACTGCGCGGACAGGTCGCGATTGATGCAGTACGCGGCGTGGCCATGCATCCGCGTGAGCGGCGCGAGATCGAGCAGGCTGGCCGCGCGATGGAAGCGCGTGTCGCTTTCTTCGCGTCCGCGCCAGTTGAGCCCGATGCGGCGCGTGCCGGCGGCGTGGCCGTCGCGCTGCACGCGCTCGCGCCACGCGGCCGCGTGCTCGGGCGGGCAAGACAGGTACGCGGCCGCCGCGCCTGCGGGCGCCGGCGCGTAGCCGAACTGCGCGGCGAGCATCAGGAACGAACACCAGTAGTCGTGCGCGAGTTGCGACGTGTCGACCCAGGCGCCGTGTGCGCCGATGAATTCGATGTGCGGGAACGTGTGACGCAGCAGGCCCGTCAGCGCGTCAGGCACGACGACGGTCACGCTCGTGCAGCCGAGCGTGTCGAGCGCATGCAGGTAGCGCGCGTACTGGAGCTGGTCGCCGACGCCGCCGTAGCTGAGCACCAGCAGCCGCTTGCCCTGCAGCGGCTGGCCCTGGTAGAGCCGGTCCGTCGGCAGCCCGAACTGCGCGGCCGTCAGCACGTTTTCGCTGGCGATGGTGGCACGGGCGGCCTCGTCGCGCCGGCCGGCGCGCAGCAGCAGCGCCGCGCGCGCGAGTTCGATGCGCCCGCGCGTCGCGTCGGGCAGTGCGGCAGGATCGCCGAAGCGTTCGAGCGCCGCGAGCCCGGCTTCGGGTGCGCCGGCGAAGCCGTAGCACGACGCGAGTTGCAGCGCGATCGCATCGTCGTCGAGCCCGCGGCCGCGCGCACGCTGCCAGCGTTCGATTGCATGGCCCCATTCGCAGCGCGACTCGTGGTCGAGTGCGAGATTCCAGCTCGTTTCGGGCGCATCGGCATCGGCGGCTGCGGCTGCCGTGGCCGAGGGCGCCGTATCGTGTTCCGCCTGCGCCGCGACGGCGAGCGGTTCGCCCGAGATGATCAGCTTCTGCCGGTCCCAGCGCGGGTTCGGCACACACAGCATGTTCAGGCCGTCGATGCGGTAGAACGTGTAGTCGAGGCCGGCGAACGTGGCGATGATCGGCGCCTCGCCGACTTTCCAGTATTCGATCCAGCACCACGGCAAATGCGTCTCGATCAGCCGGCGCGCGCCGCGCAGCGCGTCGATCTCCATCCCTTCGATGTCGAGCTTCAGGAAATCCAGCCGAGGCAGGCCAAGCGAGTCGAGCCGCACGACGGGTGTCGGCGTGCCGCCCTCGGCCTGCCCGTCGACGAGCGAGACCGTGCCGAAGTCGGCGTCCTGTCCGTAGTCGACGTCGGGCACTTTCATCGTTCCGTTGGCGCTGGCGAGCCCCATGTTCAGCAGATGGAGGTTGTCGAGCTGGTTGAGCGCGACGGTGCCGCCGAGCGCATGGAACAGCGTGCGCTGCGGCTCGAACGCATACACGCGGCCGCCGCGCGCATGCAGTCGGTGCGCGATCGGCACGCACACGAGCCCCGCATTCGCACCGCCGTCCACCGCGATCGCATCGTCCGGCAACTGGTCGATCACGTGCAGGATCATGTCGAGCTCGCCCTGGATATGCGGCCGGCCGGTCTTGATCAGCGCTTCGGCCTGAAGCGCGCAGTGCCGGTTGATGACGAACGGGCCGTGGATCGAATCGATCACGACAAAATTGCGGACGGTCTGATTCATGGGCGGGGTGCGAGCGAAGGAGGGGATCAGCCGAGCGCGCGGCCGGCGAACAGCTGCCGGATCTGCGCGGAATACGCGTGGACGTTGTGCTCGGCGAGCGCGTCGACCTGGTGCAGGCAGCGGCGGGCCGCGGCCGCATAGTCGTCGAGCCGCCCGTCGTGCGTCTGCGCGGCGGTCGCGATCGCGCGCGCCGCATCGAAGATCTCGAAGTCCGGGTAGTAGTAGCCGACGTCGCGCAGGAACGGCGAGTTGTGCACGAGCGGGTAGTTGCCGTAAAGCGCGTCGTACAGCAGGTAGTTCAGGCCGTTTTCCCAGTGATGGGACACGACGATGTCGGTGTGATGCGCGGCCCATGCGACGAACGGCGCGCGCACGTCGGCGGTGGCCTTGCCGTCGCGCACCATCTCGAGCCCGAGCGCGATATGCTTGAAGGCGACGTTTTCCTTCTTGTCGAACGTGTTGGTCATGTACACGTGCTCGACGAGCTCCGGATGCTCGACGTAGCACGCATTCGCGGCGAGCATCGGCACGATCGAACTCTTCACGACATTCAGGTTCGGTTCGAAGAACGCGATGCGCTTCGCGGTGCCGTGGTTGCGATAGCCGAAGCGTGCCTTCAGGTCAGGATCGGCGTCGAGGCTGCGTTCGATGAAATACGGCGACCAGATGTGTGGCAGCTCGATCACCGGCGCGCGATAGACGGCCTGGAAATACGCCGCGCACGTATGCATGTGCTGCGGGTTGGTCCAGATCTCGTCGAACTGCACGCGGTTCGGGTTCGGCCGCCACGGGTTCTTCTCGAAGTTGATCGTCTCGACGGCGATCACGTAGTCGTTGCCGAAGCGGTACGACACGCACTTGCCGCCGCGCCGGCGCACGGCGTCCGTGTGGGTCGAATCGATGAACGCGTTCATCTCGATCAGCAGGTCGGTCTGGTGAACGACGGCCGACAGCGGCCGCAGCGCGTCGCCGAACGCGTCCATCATCAGCGCTTGCGGATAGTCGGTGATGCCGTCGTCGTGCGCGAGCCAGACCTCGCCGATCAGCGGCGACTGCTTCAGCAGCATGTACAGGTACACGCAATGCTGGTTCGCGCCGTTGTACCAGATCGACTGGGTCGCGTCGCGCTGTACGTTCATCGTTATCGCGACATTGAGTTTCATGGCGGCTCCGGGGTGCAGGGGGCGCGACTTACGGCGCGTAGTTCTGAGACTGGCGCGGCACGTAGCCGGTCAGGTGCCACTGGCCGTCGTCCTCGAGGCGAAAGCTCAGCTTCTCGAACACGGTCGCGCCGCTCGTCAGCGTGGTCGTATAGTCGACGTTCGCATACAGCCCGTCGGGCGTCGTGCCCGCGTTCGTGTAGCGGATGCGCGTGATCTGCGCCCAGCCGCGATGGCGCACCGTGCCGACCGACTGGCGGGCGCGCTGCATGTCGGCCGCGAACTGATCCTGCTTGATGCGCGACTTCACGAACGGGGCCGCGTCGGTCCAAACCGCGGCGTACTGGCCGGCGTCGAGCTGCTTGAACACCGCATCCGAGTCGCTGAGCAGCGCGTCGGCCGATTCGCCTGACGATTGCGCGTGCGCGCCGATCGCGATCGAAGCGACGGCGCAGCCGATCAGCCATTTTGCGCGGGTGAGGGTCGGGCGTGCGTTCATGTCGGAGTCCGGAATGGGCGGCGCGTCATGCGTCGCGATAGAGGGCCGCGATCGCGTCGGAGTACGCAGTGACGTTCTCGGGGTTGTAAATGCTGACGGAGCTGAGCACGTGCCTCGACTGCTCGCGGTACGCTTCCAGGTTTGCGTCGTGCTCGGCGAATGCCTTCAGCAGCGCGCGGCCGCCGGCCTGGCAGTCGAAGTCCGGATAGAAATACCCGGCCTTGCCGAGGAACGGCGAGTTGTGGATCAGCGGATAGTCGCCGTACAGCAGCTCGTAGTACAGGTAGTTCTGCGCGTTTTCCCACGTGTGCGACACCACCGCGTCGCCATACGCGGCCATGAACTCGTACACCGCATAGCGGCTTTCGAACGTCGTGATCCCGTGGTTCACGATGTCGAGGCTCTTCGCGAAATGGACGAACGTCGCATGTTCCTTCAGGTGCAGCGTGTTGCACACGCGCACGAACTCGAGGAAATCAGGCTTGGCCCGATACGCTTCCTCGGCCACCAGCATCGGGATGACGCTCGTCTTCACCATGCAGATGTTCGGCTCGAACATCGTCACGCGCCAGCGCGGCTTGCCGGGCTGATAGCCGTACGACAGCCCCGCGCCGAGCGTCGCGCGCGCCTTGTCGAACAGCATCGGGTGCCAGATGTGCGGGACGATCGTGACGGGCGCGCGCAGGCCCGTCTGGTAATAGTGCAGGCACGAGCGCTCGAATTCGGGAATCGTCCACACGGCGTCGTACGGCGCGCCCGAGAACAGGAAACCCGACGGCTTGTCGAACATCGCGCGTTCGATGTCGATCACGTAGTCGTTGCCGACCCGCATCGTGACGACCTTGCCGCCGCGCTCGCGGAACGCGCGCAGGTAGTCGGCGCCGAACTGCGCGCTCATTTCGATCAGCACGTCGCAGCGCTGCAGCGCTTCGTCCATCGACAGCAGCGGCACGTCCCATTCGCCGAGCATCATCTGCGGATCGGCGACCTGTTCGCCGCCGTTCACCATCACGGCTTCCGCGACGAGCGGCGACTGGCGCAGCAGCAGGATCAGCAGCAGGCAGTTCTGGAAGATGCCGTTTTCCCACAGCGACTGGCCGGCGCCGCGCACGAACAGCGACACGCCGACGACGAGACGCTTGCCCTCGCCGGGCGCTTGACGGGCATTGGAGTCCGACATGCGTATGCTCCGGTTCAGGCGACCAGACGCGAGACGAACGCGTCGAGGTTCGCGGGGTTGTCGATCGAGACCGACTGCAGCAGCCGGCCGGCTTTCGCGCGGTAGTCGTCGAGCCGTTCGTCGTGGTGCAGCCACGCATCGAGCAGCGCCCGGCCGCCCGCGGCGGAATCGAAGTCCGGGTAGTAGTAGCCGGCGTCGCCAATCAGCGTCGAGTTGTGGATCAGCGGGTAGCCACCGTACAGCACGTCGTAATACAGGTAGTTCTGCCCGTTTTCCCAGTGGTGCGACACGACTGCGTCCGCATGGCGCGCCATGAAGCCCGGCAGGTCGAGGCGCGGCTCGAAGGTCGCCTTGTGCTGGCGCACGAGATCGAGGCTGTTCGCGAAGTGCACGAAGGTCGGATGCTCCTTCATGTGCAGCGAGTTCACGACGAACATGTGCTGAACCGCGTCCGGGCGCGCACGGTAGAGCTCGTCGCACGCGAGCATCGGGTAATGGCACGACTTGGCGACCGAGATGTTCGGTTCGAGCGTCGCCAGGTGCCACGGGCGGCGGCCCGGCCGATAGCCGAACGTCGCGCCTTCCGCGGCGAGCGCGGCGATCCGGCGCTCGAGGAAGTAGGGCGACCAGATGTGCGGCATCAGGTGGACCGGCGCGCGCAGGATGGTCTGCAGCATCGGCGCCGCGGTCTTGTCGTATTGCGGCAGCAGCCACACTTCGTCGAACGGCGCGCCGTTGAAGATGTGCCCCGACGGTTTGCCGAAGATCGGGGTTTCGCACAGGCCGGCGTACACGTGCCCGCAGAAGAATGCGGCGATTTTCTTGCCGAGCGCCTTCATGTGCCGGAGCCATTCGACCGGCAGCTGTGCGCCCATTTCGATCACGACGTCGAGTTCGTGCGTGACGTCGGAGGGCTTCACGAGCGGGATGTCGAGGCCGTCGAGTTCGAGGCCGGCCGGCAGTGCGCTGGCGTCGCCGCCGTTCAGGAAGTAGACGGGGCCGACACGATCCGAGCGCTTGAGCATCATCGCGAGGAACGCGATGTTCTGGTGGATGCCGTTTTCCCAGATCGCCTGGCCGTCGCGCGCAAACAGCGAGATGCCGACCGCCGGCCGTTGCCTGCGGGTGCCGCCCGAGGCGGCTTCATTGATGTCCGTCACCGGTTGGTTTCCTCTGCGGCGTCGTGCGTCCGGGCATCGCGTCGAGCGTCTGGCCTGGCAGCGGCGCGCCGTGGATTGTCATGGTTGCATGTGCGCCGGTACGCCGCGGCGGGCGAATCGGGCGACCTGGTTCGCGAGGGCGGCAGCCGGTTTCCGGCGTGTCGTCGGGCACGCCTGGCACGGCGTGCGATTCGGGCAGGCTGCCCCGGCGACTGTCTGCGGCGATTGTGGCACGGAAACCACCGGTTTTGGCAGGACGTGACGAACTTTGACATAGCCGCCGGCCAACGGAAACGGGCGCCGGCGAAGCGGCGCCCGGTCGGTCCGGCGCAGGTCGGGTGCGAGCCCGGCGCGGCGCTGGCGGCCGGCCGGAGCGGGCCGCCGCGCGCGTCGGCGGCCCGCTCAGTGCTGCAGGCGGATTTCGACGCGGCGGTTGCTGGCGCGGCCTTCCGGCGTCGCGTTGGACGCGACCGGATCGGCCTTGCCGCGACCCGTGACCGTCAGCGAGTCGGTCTTCAGGCCGTGCGCCTTCAGGTACGCCGCGACGGCTTCGGCACGGCGCTTCGACAGCGCGAGGTTGTAGTCGTCGCTGCCCACCGAATCCGTAAAGCCGGTGACGCTCACCTGCGAGTACGTGCGGTCTGCACGCTCGCTCAGCAACCGGTCGAGCGATTCGCGCGCGGTCGGGGCGAGCGTCGCTTGGTCGGTCGCGAACAGCGCGTCGCCCGACAGGTTCACCTGTTCGACGACGGCAGCCGCCGGCGCGGCGGCCGACGCCGCTTCGGCCGGCGCGGCGCCGCACTGGAACACGAGCGTCGCGGGATCGGATTTGTCGCGCAGCGCACGGGCCGAGTCGACGGCGCGCACCGGCTCTTCGCCGCAAATCTTGCGGGCGGCCTTCATGCAGGTCTGCGGGCCCGACAGGAGGCCGTGGCAGTCCACCTGGAAGGTACGCACGCCGTCGCGCGGTTGCAGTTCGGAGGCGCTGAAGGTCGGGCCGGATGCGGTCGAGCACGCGGCGAGGGCCGTTGCGGAGAGTGCGAGCGCAAGAGCGAGTTTGTTCACGGTTACATCCTCAATGCTTGGGTTGACTGAAGCCCGCCACGGGTGGCGCGGCGGGCCCGTCCGGCCGTCGAGGCCGCCGCGGGCCGGCCGGCTGGCGAGCCGGGCGGCCTGGCGGCGCGACGCGTTACTTCCACTGGTACAGCATGCCGGCGCCGATCACCTTCTGACCGCCGCTGAAACCGCCGTTGATCGACGCCTTCAGGTTCTCCGTGATGCGAGCCTGCATGTTGACCGCCATCGCCTTCTGGCCGAGGAAGGTCGACGTGCCCACGCCCATCCCGAAGTTGGCGTCGCGATCGATCTGCGGGATCGACGCCATCGCGCCGACGGCCGCGATACCCTGCTTCGCCATCTGGTCGGTCTGCTGCAGTTGCGAACCCAGCGAGTTGATCTGCGCCTGCTGGCCCGACAGTGCCGTGGACAGCGTCGTCTGCACCTGCGTCAGCTGGTTCACGTTCACCGCGTCGGTGCCTTGCGTACCCGGCGCGACGTTCGTGATCTGGCGCTGCTGCGTGTCGCTGCCGACCGACACCACGTTCGAGCGGCCGCCGTCCGTCGAATTCGCGCCGATCGCCACCGAGTTCGAACCCGCGGTGACGGTCGGGTGATCGCTGCCCGTGCCGTTCATGTCGGCCGCGATGCCGTTGTTGTTGGCGGTGCGCGTCGTGTTGTTGTTGATCGTCGTCGACAACTGGTTCAACTGGTTGTTGATGTTGGTTACGCCGGTCGACAGCGACGCCACGTTGCTGTTCGTCGTGCTCAGGCCGGTGGACAGCGAGCCGATGCCGGTCGAGGTCGACGTCGACAGCGAATTGACGTTGCTGTTCGTCGTGCTCAGGCCGGTCGACAGCGAGTTGATCGCGGTCGAGGTCGACGTGGACAGCGACGTGAGGTTGCTGTTCGTTGAGCTGAGACCCGTGGACAGCGAGTTGATGCCCGTCGACAGCGACGCGACGTTCGACGCGGTCGACGTCGACAGCGCATTCACCGCGTTGTTCGTCGCGTTGAGCTGGCTGCCGTTGATCGCGTCCGTGCTCGTGGCCGAGATCTGGCCGGCAGCGACGTTCGTGATCTGGCGTTCCTGGCCCGGTGCGCCGACGCTCACCACACCGACCGGCGAGCTGCCCGCGAAGAAGTACGTGACACCGCCGATCGTGGCGCTCGACGTCGGGTTCGCGTTGCTCGTGACCGAGTTCGCGCCCAGGGCGATCGAGTTGGCGACGTTGGCCAGCGCGTTCGTACCGAACGCGAGCGAGTTGGCGGCGCTTGCCGTTGCACTCGAGCCGTAGGCCTGTGCGCCGACTGCGCTGGCCGTGGACTGGTTGCCCAGCGCGATCGTGTTGTCCGCGGTGGCCTGGTTCGAACTGCCGAGGGCGAGTGCGCTGGCGCCGTTTGCCGTGTTCGCGTTGCCGAGCGCCACTGCGCCGTTGCCGGTCGCCGTGTCGTTCGCACCCATCGCCACCGCGCCGGTACCCGTTGCGATGCTCGGGTCGCCGATCGCGACCGCGCCGTCGCCGCTTGCCGTGTTGCCGGAGCCGATCGACACGGCCTTGCCGCCCGTTGCCGATGCGTTCTGGCCGATGGCGACCGCGCCTGCCGACTGCGCGTTCGAGCCGTCGCCGACCGCGACGCTGCTGGCGCCTGCCGCGCTGGCGTTCACGCCGGCCGCGAGGGCATTGGTGCCCGTTGCGCCGTCGTTGGCGTAGTTGCCTTGCTGCACGCCGTTGTCGTTGACGCTGTAGTAGTGCGTCTTCGCGGCGTTGATTGCGGTCGAGGTCGAGGTCGACAGCGACGTCACCGAGCTGTTCGTGCTGCTCAGGCCGGTGGACAGCGAGCCGATGCCGGTCGAGGTCGACGTGGACAGCGACAGGATCGTGCTGTTCGTGCTGCTCAGGCCGGTGGACAGCGAGTTGATGCCGGTCGAGGTCGAGGTCGACAGCGAGGTGATCGAGCTGTTCGCCGACGAGAGGCCGGTCGAGGTCGAGGTCGACAACGAGCTGATCGAGCTGTTCGCCGAAGAGAGGCCGGTCGAGGTCGAAGTCGACAGCGACGTGATCGAGCTGGTGGCCGAGGACAGGCCGGTCGAGGTCGAAGTCGACAGCGAGGTGATCGAGCTGTTAGCCGAGGACAGGCCGGTCGAGGTCGACGTGGACAGCGACGTGATCGAGCTGTTGGCCGACGACAGGCCCGTCGAGGTCGAGGTCGACAGCGAGGTGATCGAGCTATTCGCCGACGAGAGGCCCGTCGATGTGGAAGTCGACAACGACGTCACCGTGCTATCGGTCGAGCTCAGGCCCGTGGACAGCGAGTTGATCCCCGTCGAAGTCGAGGTCGACAGCGAGGTGATCGAGCTGGTGGCCGACGAGAGGCCCGTCGACGTGGAGGTCGACAGCGAGGTCACTGAGCTGTCGGTCGAGCTGAGGCCCGTGGACAGCGAATTGATCCCCGTCGAGGTCGAGGTCGACAGCGACGTGATCGAGCTGGTCGCCGACGAGAGACCGGTCGACGTGGAGGTCGACAGCGAGGTCACCGAGCTGTCGGTCGAGCTCAGGCCCGTGGACAGCGAACTGATGCCGGTCGAGGTCGAGGTCGACAGCGACGTGATCGAGCTGTTGGCCGACGACAGGCCGGTCGACGTGGAAGTCGACAGCGAGGTCACCGAGCTATCGGTCGAGCTCAGGCCCGTGGACAGTGAATTGATTCCGGTCGAGGTCGACGTCGACAGCGAGGTGATCGAGCTATTCGCCGACGAGAGGCCCGTCGATGTGGAAGTCGACAGCGAGGTCACCGAGCTATCGGTCGAGCTCAGGCCGGTGGACAGCGAATTGATCCCCGTCGAAGTCGACGTCGACAGTGACGTGATCGAACTGGTGGCCGACGACAGGCCGGTCGACGTGGAGGTCGACAGCGAGGTCACCGAGCTATCGGTCGAGCTGAGACCCGTGGACAGCGAACTGATGCCGGTCGAGGTCGAGGTCGACAGTGACGTGATCGAGCTGTTAGCCGACGACAGGCCGGTCGACGTGGAGGTCGACAGCGAGGTCACCGAGCTGTCGGTCGAGCTCAGGCCGGTGGACAACGAATTGATCCCCGTCGAGGTCGAGGTTGACAGTGACGTGATCGAGCTGTTGGCCGACGACAGACCCGTCGACGTGGAGGTCGACAGCGAGGTCACCGAGCTGTCGGTCGAGCTCAGGCCGGTCGACAGCGAGTTGATGCCCGTCGAAGTCGACGTGGACAGCGAAGTGATCGAGCTGTTGGCCGACGAGAGGCCGGTCGACGTGGAGGTCGACAGCGAGGTGACCGAGCTATCGGTCGAACTCAGGCCGGTCGACAGCGAGTTGATGCCCGTCGAGGTCGACGTGGACAACGAGGTGATCGAGCTGTTGGCCGACGACAGACCGGTCGACGTGGAGGTCGACAACGAGGTGACCGAGCTATCGGTCGAGCTCAGGCCGGTCGACAGCGAATTGATCCCCGTCGAGGTCGACGTCGACAGTGACGTGATTGAGCTGTTAGCCGACGAGAGGCCCGTCGACGTGGAGGTCGACAGCGAGGTCACCGAACTGTCGGTCGAGCTCAGGCCCGTGGACAGCGAGTTGATCCCTGTCGAGGTCGAGGTCGACAGCGACGTGATCGAGCTGTTAGCCGACGACAGACCGGTCGACGTGGAGGTCGACAACGAGGTCACCGAGCTGTCGGTCGAGCTCAGGCCGGTGGACAGCGAATTGATCCCCGTCGAGGTCGACGTCGACAACGAGGTGATCGAACTGTTAGCCGACGACAGACCCGTCGACGTGGAAGTCGAGAGCGACGTGACCGAGCTATCGGTCGAGCTCAGGCCGGTGGACAGCGAGTTGATGCCGGTCGAGGTCGACGTGGACAACGACGTGATCGAGCTGTTGGCCGACGACAGACCCGTCGACGTGGAAGTCGAGAGCGACGTGACCGAGCTATCGGTCGAGCTCAGGCCGGTGGACAGCGAGTTGATGCCGGTCGAAGTCGACGTGGACAGCGAGGTGATCGAGCTGTTGGCCGACGACAGACCCGTCGACGTGGAAGTCGAGAGCGACGTGACCGAGCTATCGGTCGAGCTCAGGCCCGTGGACAGCGAGTTGATGCCGGTCGAGGTCGACGTGGACAGCGAGGTGATCGAGCTGTTGGCCGACGACAGACCCGTCGACGTGGAAGTCGAGAGCGAGGTGACCGAGCTATCGGTCGAGCTCAGGCCGGTCGACAGCGAGTTGATGCCCGTCGAAGTCGACGTGGACAGCGAGGTGATCGAGCTGTTGGCCGACGACAGACCCGTCGACGTGGAAGTCGAGAGCGAGGTGACCGAGCTATCGGTCGAACTCAGGCCGGTCGACAGCGAGTTGATGCCCGTCGAAGTCGACGTGGACAGCGACGTGATCGAGCTGTTAGCCGACGAGAGGCCGGTCGACGTGGAAGTCGAAAGCGAGGTCACCGAGCTATCGGTCGAGCTCAGGCCGGTCGACAGCGAGTTGATGCCGGTCGAGGTCGAGGTGGACAGCGAGGTGATCGAGCTGTTGGCCGACGAGAGGCCGGTCGACGTGGAGGTCGACAGCGAGGTGACCGAGCTGTTGGTTGAGCTCAGGCCGGTGGACAGCGAGTTGATGCCGGTCGACGTTGAAGTCGACAGCGAGGTGACCGAGCTGTTGGTTGAACTCAGGCCGGTCGACAACGAGCTAATACCGGTCGACAGCGACGAGATTGCGCTGCTGGACGACGATACCGTCGTCGACAGCGAATTCACGACCGAATTGGTTGCAAAGAGCTGCGAGCCGTTGATGGCGTCGGTACTGGTTGCGGAGATCTCGCCGGCCGCAACGTTCGTGATTTGACGCTCGGCACCGGCGCTACCGACGCTGACCACGCTCGTCGGATTCCCGCCCGCGAACGTGGCGGTTACGCCGCCGATGGTACCGGTGGGCGTCGGGTTGGCCGCTGCCGTGACGGAGCCGCTGCCCAGGGCGACGCTGCCGACGTTGTTCGCGACGGCGTTCGAGCCGATCGCGACCGCGCTGCTTGCGCCCGCGCTTGCGCTGCTGCCGACGGCGACGCCGCTTGCGCCTGCCGCGTTCGCGCCGTTGCCGACGGCGACGCTGCTTGCGCCCGCGGCAGTTGCGGCTACGCCGGCGGCGAGCGAGTTGACGCCCGTTGCGCCGTCGTCGTTGTAGTTGGCTTGCTGCGTGCCGCCGTCGTTGACGCTGTAGTAGTGCGTCTTCGCGGCGTTGATCGCGGTCGAGGTTGACGTGGACAGCGAGGTTACCGAGCTGTTCGTGCTACTCAGTCCGGTGGACAGCGAGCCGATGCCGGTCGAAGTCGACGTGGACAGCGACAGGATCGAGCTGTTGGCCGAGCTGATGCCGGTGGACAGCGAGTTGATGCCCGTCGAAGTCGACGTGGACAGCGACGTGACTGAGCTGTTGGTCGAGCTGATGCCGGTGGACAGCGAATTGATGCCCGTCGAAGTCGACGTGGACAGCGACGTGATCGAGCTATTGGCGGACGACAGGCCGGTCGACGTGGAGGTCGACAGCGAGGTGACCGAGCTGTTGGTCGAGCTGATGCCGGTGGACAGCGAGTTGATACCGGTCGAGGTCGACGTGGACAGCGACGTGATCGAACTGTTAGCCGACGACAGGCCGGTCGACGTGGAGGTCGACAGCGAGGTGACCGAGCTGTTGGTCGAGCTGATGCCGGTGGACAGCGAGTTGATACCGGTCGAAGTCGACGTGGACAGCGACGTGATCGAACTGTTAGCCGACGACAGGCCGGTCGACGTGGAGGTTGACAGCGAGGTGACCGAGCTGTTGGTCGACGAAAGGCCGGTCGAGAGCGAGCCGATCGAGCTGGTGGCTGACGACAAACCCGTCGACGTGGAAGTCGACAGCGAAGTGACCGAGCTGTTGGTCGAGGAGAGGCCGGTCGAGAGCGAGCCGATCGAGCTGGTGGCCGACGACAGGCCCGTCGACGTGGACGTCGACAGCGAAGTGACCGAGCTGTTGGTCGACGAAAGGCCGGTCGAGAGCGAGCCGATCGAGCTGGTGGCCGACGACAAACCGGTCGACGTGGAGGTCGACAGCGACGTCACCGAGCTGTTGGTCGACGAAAGGCCGGTCGAGAGCGAGCCGATCGAGCTGGTGGCCGACGACAAACCGGTCGACGTGGACGTCGACAGCGAAGTGACCGAGCTGTTGGTCGACGAAAGGCCGGTCGAGAGCGAGCCGATCGAGCTGGTGGCCGACGACAGACCGGTCGACGTCGAAGTCGACAGCGAAGTGACCGAGCTGTTGGTCGACGAAAGACCCGTCGACAGCGACGTAACCGAGCTGTTCGTCGACGAGAGACCCGTCGACAGCGACGTAACCGAGCTATTGGTCGACGAGAGACCGGTCGAAAGCGAAGTAACCGAGCTATTGGTCGACGAGAGACCCGTCGAGAGCGACGTAACCGAGCTGTTCGTCGACGAAAGCCCCGTCGACAGCGAAGTAACCGAGCTATTGGTCGACGAGAGACCCGTCGACAACGACTTGACCGAACTGTTCGTCGACGAGAGGCCGGTCGACAGCGAAGTGACCGAGCTATTGGTCGACGAGAGTCCGGTCGACAGCGAGCCGATCGAGCTGGTGGCCGACGACAGACCCGTCGACGTCGAAGTCGACAGCGACGAGATCGAGCTGTTCGCCGACGACAAACCGGTCGAAGCCGACGTCGACAGGCTCGTGATGCTCGACGTCGTCGTGCTTGCGACCGAGTAGAGCTGGCTGCCGTTGATCGCATCGGTGCTGGTCGCCGTGACGAGACCCGCGGCAACGTTCTGGATGCGACGCTCGTTGCCAGCCGTACCGACGCTGACGACGCCGTTGGCCGCGCTCGCGCCGGCAAAGTTGCCGAACGTCTGGCCACCGATCGTGGCGGAGCTGACCGAACCGGTGCCGCCGGTCGCCGTGTTCGCCGTACCGGTTGTCGCCGAGTTGTTGCCAAGGGCGACGGAATTTGCCACGTTGGCCGTCGACAGATAGCCGAGCGCCATCGCGTTGCCGGCCGAAGCGGTCGATTGATAGCCCATCGCGACCGCATTGCCGTTGCCGCTGGCCGTCGCGAACGAACCGATCGAAATGTTTCCTGCCTGGGAAGCCGTGGATTGCTGGCCGATCGCCACGCTCTGGAGCGCACTTGCCGTGGCCACGCCGAGCGCCACGCTGCCCCCGCCAGCAGCGCTGGCATTGACGCCGATCGCGGTCGCATAGTTCGCCGTCGCGGAACTGCCGTTGCCGTAAGCGGAAGCAGGCGCCGACGCGCCGCCCGCATACGACGAAGCGCCGATCGCGGTCGAACCTGCGTAAGCCGCCGTGGCGCTGCTGCCGATACCGACCGAACCCGCACCCGTCACGCTGTTGGCGCTGCCCAGCGCAACCGCGCCCGTACCGTTCGCCGAGTTGCCGTTGCCGAGCGTGACAGCGCCGGTGCCGCTTGCCGAGTTGCTGGTGCCGAGCGCGACCGCGCCGTCGCCGCTGGCGGTCTGCGAGCGACCGATCGCCACGGCGCCGCCATTCGCGGAACCGCTGTTGGCGGTCGTGCCCGACGAGCCGATTGCGACGTTGTAGCCGGTTGCGCCGGTCGTCACGCCATCGCCCTGTGCGATGCCGTATGCGCCGTTCACCGTGGCACCGCGGCCGATCGCGATGCCGGACGTTGCGGAGGAGGTGACCGACGACTGGCCGCCGAGCGCGATGCTGTCGGAGGCGGCGGCTTGTGCGCCTTTCGTTGCATTGCTACCGATCGCAATCGCGCCGGCGCCCGATGCGATGGTCGAGTTTGCGTACGAAAGCGGCGTCGTGCCGTTGCCGCCCGCCCCGCCGATCGCAACCGAATTCAACGCGTTGGCGGTTGCACCGAAGCCGAGCGCGGTCGCCGCCGTGCCGCTGGCAGTCGATTCGAGGCCGGCGGAAGTGCCCCAAAGCGCAGCGGACGACAGGAAACCCATGGCCGTGCCGCCGTTACCGGTCACCTGGGCGAACGCGCCATACACCGTGGCTGCGAGAACGTTGTTGCCGGAGGCGTTACAGCCTGCGACGGTGGAGTAGGTGCCGGATCCGTCGACAGGATAGGCATTGGTATTGGGCATCGTCGTCCGCCCGGGAGTACCGCTGCCGCCAACCGACGTACACGACGACACGGTGAATTGTGTGCCGTTCGTTGTACCTGGAATCAGCGTAGAGGCGCTCGCGAGCGAAGGCAGCGCTGCCAGAACGGCCAGAACGGCGATGGCGACGGCCGACTTGTTCGGCTTGCCCCGTGCCGAGTCGTGTTCCGATGCGGCGACCCACGCGCCGAGGGATTCGTTCCAGATAGAGCGGTATGTGCGGTTCATGTCCAGCTACCTCCAAATATGCACGCCACACACCGGTCTCTTTCGTTAGAGGAATACTCCGTGCGCCCGCGTGAATCTCAAAATTGATGGGCGGAGTTTATTGGAGGAGGGTTTTTGTGATTGATAAAAAGTGATAAATGGTGGGTTTTGAAAGTTAAAGAATGGTTAATGCGTCGACTTCTGACGCATTGACTCAGAATGCATTTGAAGGTTGTAAGAATGTTTGATGTATGGTTTGTGGTCCCCTGGCTCATCGCATATTTCTTCATAAAAATCATATGGTTGCGGGAGTTTTGTGCGGTGGCCTACACATCTGGAGCCCTTATTCGTAAGACTAATGAAATAGCAAACGTTTGCGAGATGAGCAATCCTTTCACTCGCGTAATATTGGCCGAGGTGCTAATGGATAATGTTGTTGCTGCCTTGTTAATTTGTTAATTATGAATTTGAGTACTGATTTTCTATTGATTTTAATGATTATCCGTAAATCAATTTAATTTTAAATATCGAGCATCGGTCTGTGCTGATTTGCGCATCTCGTCCGCAGCGATGGTGCGCGTGGCGGGCATTCCGGGCCGGTTGCCCCGCCGAATGTGTAAAAAAGTGCTACGGGGCGATAGGTCGGACCGTCGTCATTCATATTTCAAACTTGTCCTATTGACTATTTCGGCAATGTGGTTAATCGCAAGGGGTACGAAAACGGAATGAATCCGTCAGGCAGGCGTGACCCGCGTCGGCGGTGCGCCCGTTCGCGACAGGTTGCTAAAGAGGCTGTCCGGCGTCGGCGACGACGTTCCGGAATCGTCAAATCCCGGGTGTGACAATCTGTCCGCGCGCGCCAAAGCACCGAAGAAAAAAGGGCGGGAATAAGTGCGTCAGGTGCGCCGCATTCGGCGGCTCGATGGCAGTCGGTGAGGTTCCACACCGCATGCGATGGGGAAATCTCGAGCGGGCGGCGGGCAGGGCAGCCCCGGCGATGCGGAAGCGCGGCGAACGCGTAGCGAAGTTCGAACGCGGCCCGGGCGCGGGCCATCGAACAGAACGGATGCGTCGATCGACGCGTATCGCTTGCGGCGCGGCCGGATGTGGGGGACGCAATTGTCTGCGATCCGGTCGGTGCGGGATTCAGGCCGGCCCGGTGTTTCGATCGTCGCGGGGCGTTACCCGGTTGCCCGACCGGATAACCAGGCAACCGGATTTTTGCCCCGACGCAGTTGCCTTACTTCTTCAGAAACCGCAGGGCAAACCGCGCCATGCGCGGCACGAACATCGGGCGCAGCAGACGCTTGTCGTAGCCGGCCATCCGCCGGTCGTTCTCGGCGAGACACAGTTCGATCAGCTCGCGCGGATTGAGCGCGTCGCCGATGTCGGCGGTGCCGGTCGCCGGGAAGTTCGCGTCACGTGCGACGCCGTCGGAATCGATGCCGCGCGCGATGCCGATGCGCTCCCGGATCAAATGCACCCACACGGCCGCGACCCGCGCGAAAAACCACGGCCGGCGCCACCACGGGAGTGAGCGCCAGTACCACGCATACCAGTTCACGAAGAACAGGATGTGGCGGCCTTCTTCCTGGATCACCGGCTCGAAGGTGTCGACGAGTTCGGGCGGGAAATAGCCGGAGCGCTGTGCGGAACGGAACAGGCCGAACGCGAAGAAGCTGTCGATGCATTCGCTGAAGCCCGTGACGATCCACCACCACTCGGGATCCTTCGGCGCAGGGTAGGCCGGCTCGGGGGCGAGCCGGATGCCGTATGCGTCGACGAGCTTCGACAGCACGACCTTGTGGCGCGCTTCCTCGTCGCCGTCCATCTCGAGCGCGCGGCGCAGCAGCGGATCGTCGATTGTCGCCGCATACGTTGCCACGCGGATCGATGCGCGGCCCTCGGTCTGCACCGCGATGTCCCAGATCGGCAGCGACGTGAGTCGTTTGAGCTCGGCGGGTGTGAGCGCCGGCCAGTCGATCACCGCCGGCTTGTACGGATTGTGTGTGTCGAGCAGCATGCGGCAGAACATCTGCATGTGCGCATCGGAACCGATCCGGACCGGACCTTGCCTCTCGAAGGTCCAGTTGCGCATTGCGTGATCTGCCGCTGCATGCTTTTCCTGCAGCGTGTCACTCATGGCTGTTGTCGTGCGATTACGGATCGAAAGATTCTTGCATAGCTTCCGTAATCGCGTATTTTCGAGCGGCCATGCGCACGCCGGCCAGGCGCGCGTCACGCGTGCGTATCGATCCAGAGGCGGCCCCAGCGGGACGCGTAGGCCAGCGCGTGCTCTTCCTCGAAGAAGAAATCGATTGCGTCGAACGAAACCGCGCGCGGCGACGGGCCGCCGCTCGCCTTCTCGATCGTCAGGTTGGCGGCGAACAGCCCGTTCGGCAACCGGGCGGCAGCGGGGGCGACTTCGTAGCCCTTGTAGCGGATCGTACGGTTCATGAGGTGCGCGGAGAAAGTTCGGAGGTTCAGCGTACGAAAACCCGCCCGCGGCGTGAACCAATCTTTCGGCCAATGCAAATCACGCAGCGAGCCGAATCGTTATCGGTACGGGGTACGGGGAAGGGCAGGCGGGGAGAGGCGTCGGCGTGCACGGCGCCGGGCCGTTCGTCCGAACGTGCACCGCCCGCGCCGGCGATCGTGGTCGGCCGGGCGCGGGCGGTGGAAGGCGGGGGATTACTGGTTGGCGATCTTCAGCACGGGCGCGAGTGCGTCGACCGATGCCGCATGCGAGGCCGCGCGATGCGATGCGAACGCGAGCGCGAACTCGGCCGCCTGCGTGCCGACCGTCTCGAGCTGCGCGACGACCTTCGGATCCGAGCAGCTGTCGGCGCTGTCGAAGCGCGTTTCGAGCGTGTTCACGGTCGCGCCGAACGGCGTCGGCCAGCCGCGCAGCGCATGCACGATCGAACGCAGCGACGTCAGCACGGTGCCGGCCGCCTGCCAGCCGTAGGCGGTGACGATCAGGCCGACCGCACGGCCGTCGAGATACGGGCGATCGTCCGCGCGCAGTTCCTCGAGCGTGTCGAGCGCGTTCTTCACGAGGCCGGAGACCCCGCCGTGATAGCCGGGCGTCGCGATGATGATCGCATCGGCCTGGCGCACGGCGTCGATCAGTTCGCGCTGCGCGTCGGTCAGCGTTTTGTGTTCGGGGGCGTAGTGCGGCAGCGTATGCAGGAACGGGCCGTCGAACAGCCGCGTGCGTGCGCCGGCCGCCTGCGCGCCGCGCAACGCGAACGACAGCGCGCGTTCGGTCGACGACGCTGCCCGGGTGGTACCGCCAATGCCGACGACGAACGGGCGGCGGTGTTGATCGAATGCAGTCAAGGGGCGCTCCTTGGGGATGGCTTGCCCGGCTAAGCACAGGCTTAAAACCAGATGGTAACGACCCCGCCACCACTCTGAAAACGACTTTTCGTTCTATCGATATGCCGGGCAGCAGGGGCAATCGTGTGCGCGGCCGCCCAGATCGATAGCAGAAATGCTTGGTTGGGACGGCGGGCGGCGGTCGATAAGATGGGCCCGTCTCCTCCATGATGTCTCTACTGACATGGGTTGGCCCCGCCGCGCGGATGCAGGCGGGGCTTTTTTTCGTCCCGGCCAGGAAAAGGGGCGCGATGTGCCGGGCCGTTGCCGGTTACGCGAACACCGGCCGGAAGAAGCTGCGTTCGTAGCTGACGATGCAGCGTGTTTCCTCGGCGTAGCGGAACGCGGCCTGGCAGGCCGGATCGTCCATCGAACGTTCGCGGTAGCGCTCGTATTCGGCGAGGCTCGGGAACGAGAACATGGCGAGCGCGATGTCGTTCGCCCCTTCGGACGGCAGGAAGTAGCCGTGATGCGTGCCGCCGAACTTTTCGACGAGCGGAATCCACATCTTGCCGTACGCTTCGAACTGGTCGAGCTTGTACGGATCGATGACGTAGCGAAGGAAGCAGGTGATCATGAGCGCGCTCGGTGAGGGAAGGAATCCTCGAGTCTGGAAGGCGCCGCCGCCGGTGTCAACGGCGCTCGCCGAAGCGTGATCCGGCCGCAGCGCGCATTGCTTGCGCAAACAACGATCGGTGCGCTTTCATGCGCTCGCCGCGGCGCACACGGCGGCGTGGCACGCACGGTCGAGACCGTCTCTCCCGCACGTATTTCCCCGAACTTTTACGACATTTTTTCTTGCGAGGGCGGCCGGCGCGCTCATAGACTTCGGGCATCCCAACCACGGAGCAAGGCAATGTCGATACCCTGGAACGCGATCGCCGAACACACACCTGCCGCGCCGCCTTCCGTGTGCGCCGATCGGGTGATCGTGCGGCGTTTCGATCCGGCCTTCGACAGCTATGCGCAACTCACGCCGATGCTGCATCGCGCGTTCGCGCGGCTCGGTGCGATGGGACTCAACTGCACGTGCGTCGACCAGAGCGAGGACGTCACGCGTCTCCGCGCGGAAGCGGGCGAGTGCTACGTGGCCGTGTGCGGCGGGCGCGTGATCGGCACGGCCACGCTGTATGCGACCGATCCGTCGTCGGCGTGCTCGCTGTACCGGCGCGAAGGCGTTGCGAGCGTGCGGCAGGTGGCGGTGGACCCCGATTGCCAGAGCCGCGGGATCGGCGCGTTGCTGCTGGCGTTCGCCGAACAGTGGGCCGCGCTGCGCGGCTACACGCTGCTCGCGCTCGATACGCCGCATCCCGCTTCGCACCTGCTCGCGTTCTACGGCGCACAGGGTTTCGACGTCGTCGACGTGATGCGCTTCGACGGCAAGCGCTATGACAGCGCGATCCTCTGCAAGCGGCCCGGCGCACAGGCCGCGCGCCGCATGTCGCCGGCATCGCCGGCGTCGCGCATGGCCGCGCGCGTGGCGGCCGTGCGGCGTCTCGCGCATGCGTTGCCGGCGCGGGTGGCCGCACTGGCCCGGCGCGACCTGCACGGGCGGCGTGGCGCAGGCTGGGCGGCACGACGCGCGGCCGGCGCCGCGAGTTGCCGCTCGTCGCCGTGGCGTCCGCGTCAGCACGGGCGCTACACGGTCGGCTGAACGCCACGCCCCCGGTTCGTTTTCCTGCTTTGCCGCGTAAACGCCGGATGAGCGGAGTGTGGCGCTCCCGCTCGTGTAAGGCCCTTGAGACACCTCCGCCGCGCCGCGGCGAAACGGACGTTTACGCGCTTTTTATACCCTGACGCGATCCTTTGCCGCGATCTTCACGCGAACCTTCATAAGATGGTTGCGTGGAAACGGAAGCCGCACGCGAGCATGCGCGGCGGTAAAGGAAACCCGCCATGTCTCTCTCGCCCGTGACAGGTCCGCGCCCCGAGCATCCGGGCCATGCGCGCACGCCCGCGCGCTCGATGTTCGATCCCGCGCTCGTGCGTCCGGCGATCGCCGATTCGTTCCGCAAGCTCACGCCGCGCACGCAGTTCCGCAACCCGGTGATGTTCTGCGTGTACGTCGGCAGCATCCTGACCACGATCCTGTGGATCGCCGCGTTGTTCGGCCAGGCCGAAGCGCCCGCCGGCTTTATCGTCGCGATCGCGCTGTGGCTGTGGTTCACCGTGCTGTTCGCGAACTTCGCCGAAGCGCTCGCGGAAGGGCGCTCGAAGGCGCAGGCCGCGTCGTTGCGCAGTGCGAAACACAACGTGGTCGCGAAAAAGCTCGCGGCGGCGCGTGCGAAGGCGGCCGTCGAAGTGATGGCATCGACCGACCTGCGCAAAGGCGACGTCGTGCTCGTCGAAACCGGCGACACGATCCCGGCCGACGGTGACGTGATCGAAGGTGTCGCGTCGGTCGACGAATCGGCGATCACCGGCGAATCCGCGCCGGTGATCCGCGAGGCGGGCGGCGATTTCTCGTCGGTGACGGGCGGCACGCGCGTGCTGTCGGACTGGATCGTCGTCAAGGTCACCGCGAACCCGGGCGAGGCGTTCCTCGACCGGATGATCGCGATGGTCGAGGGCGCGAAGCGCAAGAAGACGCCGAACGAAATCGCGCTGACGATCCTGCTCGTCGCGTTGACGATCGTGATGCTGCTCGCGACCGCCACCTTGCTGCCGTTCTCGACGTTCGCGGTCGACGCGGTGAAGGCCGGCCACGTGGTGACGATCACCGCACTGGTTGCACTGCTCGTGTGCCTGATCCCGACGACGATCGGCGGCCTCCTGTCCGCGATCGGCGTGGCCGGGATGAGCCGGATGATGCAGGCGAACGTGATCGCGACGTCGGGCCGTGCGGTCGAAGCGGCCGGCGACGTCGACGTGCTGCTGCTCGACAAGACCGGCACGATCACGCTCGGCAACCGCCAGGCATCGACGTTCGTGCCCGCGCCGTTCGTGACCGAGGAAGCGCTGGCCGATGCCGCGCAGCTGTCGTCGCTCGCCGATGAAACACCGGAAGGCCGCAGCATCGTCGTGCTTGCGAAGCAGCGTTTCAACCTGCGCGAGCGCGACTTGCAGGCGCTGCATCCGGTGTTCCTGTCGTTCAGCGCGCAGACGCGGATGAGCGGCGTCGACTTGCCCGGCCGCGAGATCCGCAAGGGTGCGGCCGATGCGATCCGGCATTACGTCGAGTCTCACGGTGGCCGCGTCACGCGCGAAGTCGACGCGGTCGTGACCGACATCGCGCGTCGCGGCAGCACGCCGCTCGCGGTGGCGGAGTGCGTCGACGGTGTCGCTCGCGTGCTCGGCGTGATCGAGCTGAAGGACATCGTGAAGGGCGGGATCAAGGAGCGCTTCGCGGAACTGCGCAAGATGGGCATCAAGACCGTGATGGTGACGGGCGACAACCGGCTGACGGCGGCGGCGATCGCGGCGGAAGCAGGGGTCGACGATTTCCTCGCGGAAGCGACGCCGGAAACCAAGCTCGCGACGATCCGCGAGCACCAGGCGGCCGGGCGTCTCGTCGCGATGACGGGCGACGGCACCAACGACGCGCCGGCGCTCGCGCAGGCCGACGTGGCGGTCGCGATGAACACCGGGACGCAGGCGGCAAAGGAAGCCGGCAACATGGTCGACCTCGACTCGAACCCGACGAAGCTGATCGAGATCGTCGAGATCGGCAAGCAGATGCTGATGACGCGCGGTTCGCTGACGACGTTCTCGATCGCGAACGACATCGCGAAGTATTTCGCGATCATCCCGGCCGCGTTCGCGACGACCTATCCGCAACTGCGTGTGCTCGACGTGATGCATCTCGCGTCGCCGGCGTCGGCGATCCTGTCGGCGGTGATCTTCAACGCGCTGATCATCGTCGCGCTGATCCCGCTCGCGTTGAAGGGCGTGCGCTATCGCCCGCTCGGCGCCGCGCCGCTGCTGCGCAGGAACCTGTTGCTGTACGGCCTGGGCGGCGTGCTGCTGCCGTTCCCGTTCATCAAGCTGATCGACGTGGTGCTGGTGGCATGCGGATGGGCCTGAGCATGGACGCGCACCGTGCGGCGTGCGCGAGCGCGCATGACGCGCCGGACGAAGGCGCTGCCGGATGAGCGAACCGACCGTCGTCATCGCGATCGTCGACGAAGACAGGTTCATCCGGCATTTCGTCCGTGTCGCGCTGAAGGCCGAACACATGCATGTGTGCGAGGCCGCGACCGGTGCGGCGGGCGTGACGGTGGTCGGCGCGCGCCGCCCCGACCTGATCGTCGCGGACACGAACCTGCGCGACATCGGCGGCACCGCGCTGATCCGTGCGCTGCGCGCGTGCTCGGCCGCGCCGCTGATCGTGCTGTCGGCGTTGAGTGCGGAAAGCGTCAAGGTGGCCGCGCTCGACGCGGGCGCGGATGACTATCTGACGAAGCCGTTCGGCGCGGCCGAATTGATCGCGCGAATTCGCGCGCACCTGCGGCGGCAGGCCGGCGGCGGGCGCCTCGATGCGGTCCGCGTGCGTTTCGGCGACGTGACCGTCGATCTCGGCGATCGCCAGGTGTTGCGTGGCGGGGCGCGCGTGCATCTCAGCCCGATCGAATTCCGCTTGCTGGCCGTGCTCGCGCATCATGCGAGCCAGCCGCTCACGCACGAGCGCCTGCTGAACGAGGTGTGGGGCGCGACGCATGGCAAGGATCCGCACTACCTGCGCGTGTATGTCGGCCACCTGCGGCGCAAGCTGGAGCCGGATCCGAGGCGGCCCGCGTACATCGTGACGGAGCCAGGCGTCGGCTACCGGCTGGCCGGCGTGCAGTCGCGACGCGCTCAGGGGTGAGTGTCCGTCCGCGGTTCGTTGCTCGCCATGTCGTTCGAACGGCGCAGCTGCGCATCGAATTGCTGCACGCGCAGCGCGACGCGCCGTGCATAGCGCGTCGTGCCGCCGTTGTAGCGCACGAGCGCGGTTTCGACGTCGCCGTCCGCATCGTCGAGATAGCCGCGGAAGATGGCCGCGCCGATTCGCACGTTGGTGGCCGGATCTGACAGGTCCTTGACGTGCGCGACGAGATCGCGATGGGCGGTGGGCAGCACCTGCATCAACCCGCGCGCGCCGGCGACACTGACCGCGTGGCGATCGAAGCCCGACTCGACCGCGATGATTGCGAGCAGCAGCGCCGGTGCAAGCCCGTAGCGATCCGATTCGGTCTGCACTGCGCGCGCGATCGTGCGCGCGTCGGCATACGCGACGTGAAAGCGGTTGCGCAGCGCCGTGACGATCGTGTCGAGGGTGGGAGGGAGCGACGCTTCGGTGGGGTTGGTGGCGGCGACGGGTGCCGCCGGCGTGTCGTCGGCATGGGCGGGCACGGCGATCGACAGCGACAGTGCGATCGGGCATAGCAGCAGAAGCCGCTTCAGCGGCCGGGCCGCGCGCAGGCGCGGTGCCGGCGGGTCATACGATGGATAGGTTTCCTGCATGTCGTCGCATCGTGGTTGCGATGCGACGACTGTACGCAGTTATGCATTGCGACCGTCGAAAGAATCCGGCACGCGGGATAAACGGCGCGTAAAGACGGGCGACGGGGGCGCGCATGACCGCGCGTCGTTACTCGTCGCGGCCGCGTGCATCGCCACCGCCTTTCGCGAGGCGCCATGCAATCGTGCCGAGCACGCCGACCGCGACGACCAGCGCGCCCCACAGCACGTAGCGGCGCGGTGCGTCCGTATCGGCCGCCGGCGCCGGCGCGACCGCCGATACCGGCAACGCCGGGCCGACGCGCGCCGGCCGTACTTCGGGCGCCATGCCGACCAGCAACGCGTCGCGGCTCACGGCCGACGATGCGAGCGACGCGTCACCGACGCCGAGCGTAAACGGCGGCGTGCCGCGCGCGACGAACGTCAGCGAGGCCGGATGCCAGCCGATCGCGACGGCCGGCTGGCCACCGCCGAATCCGCCGTTGCGCATGTCGACGACGATCCGCCACGCGCGATCCGTATTCGCCACGAATTCGAGCGGCGGATTGCGCTGCTCGCCGGCCTTGCCCTGCAGCCGGAACAGCACGGCGCCCGCAACGTCGCGCCACGGCGCCTGCGCGTCGGCGCGGCTCTGCAGTGTCGCCCGCGCGACGGTGTTCGGCTGCGGCAGGTCGATCCGCACGCGGTCGACCGGATACGCGCCATCGGTGTCGAACAGGTACTCGCCGGGCGAGCCGCCGGCCCGCACCCGCACGGCGTCGCGCCATTGGCGCGGGACGGACGCGGTGTCGGTCCCGCGCGCATCGCTAGGGTGCGTCTCGACGTCGATCGACGTCACCGCGGGCGCGCCGTCGAGCCAGTCGAGCCGCAGGTAGCGCGGCGCCGCGCCTTCGAGTGCGATGCGTTCCTGCACCAGCATGGTGTCGCCGTGGCCGACCTTCAGCAACTGCGTGCTGCCGAGCGATCGCCAGCTACGCAGGTCGTCGCTGGCTTCGACGGCGACACGCCCCTGGTAGCTGTCGTCGCCCACGTGCACCAGCAGCGCGTCGATGTCGCCGTCCGCACGCGACAGGTCGACGAGATCCGCGCCGTGCTTCGCGCGCACCGGTGCGGCGACGCCTGCGCGCAGCGCGCCGTCCGGGCCGACCGTCACGCCGAGCGGCGCGTTGCCGTTGTCGGTGCGGGCGGGCGGCAACGGAAACCAGTGCACCGGCGTGCGTTTCGGCGGGACGGCGGGCGCGGCGGCCGCGGGTGCGTCGAGCGAATACGGCACCGGTTCGCCCGCGCCGTTGAAGATACGCACGTCGCCGAGATCGTCGCGCCGGCTCGCCGCGTAGACGGGCTGCGGCACGGTGAGCTGGTAATAAGCGGCGGCGCCGTCGAGGTCGAGCGAGAAGCGCTGCGCGACGTGCCCGGCGCCCGGCGTGCCGTCGGCGGCCGCGAACGACGCGAGCAGGCTCAATCCGAGCAGGGCGGCGAGTCGTTTCATGCGTTGTCGTCCTGCTGCGCGGCGGCCTTCGGCGGCAGCGGCGAGAAATAGCCGATCAACAGCAGCAGCACGCCGATGCCGATGAACGACACGATGCGCTCGATGCCGGTGACGTGCGACAAGTCGAACAGGAACAGCTTGACGACCGTGAGCGCGAGCAGCGCGGCGCCGACGAACCACAGCGGACGCAGCCCGCGGCGTGTGGCCCAGATCGTGATCGCGAGCGCGCAGAGCGTCCAGTACACGGACACCGACGCCTGCACGAGCGTCGATTCCGCCATCGCGCCGAGTTCATAAGGGACGCCGGCCCAGTGATGCAGCGTGCGCAGCAGGATCGCGTTCAGCCACAGGAACGCGGTCGCACCGGCCGCACTCAGCAGCTCGACGCGATATTTGCCGAACGACCAGCCGAGCTTGCTTGCGCGCACGAACCACGACGCGGCGAGTGCGTAGACCACCACGAGCACGAGGTCGAGCGGGTTGAAGAGCGGCACGCGCGCCCAGCTTCCGCCGTCCTGCGTGAAGTTCGCGTAGAAGGTCCACACCCACATCACGACGATGAGCGGCAGCGATGCAAGCGCGCACACGCGGGCGATGCCGTCGCGACGCGTCAGCCACATCCCGGCGAACGCAAACAGGCTCCAGCCGACCATGAACACCTGCTGGATGCCGAACGACGACAGCACGGTATCGATGTCGTAGACCAGGTGGAAGCGCTGATGCAGCGTGCGCAGCATCAGTGCGTTGAACCACAGGAACACGGTGGCGATGGCCGCGTAGTCGACGACGCGCGGATGCCACGCGATGCCGAGCGTCCGCAGCCGGCGCAGCCACACGGCGAACGCGACGAACACCAGGCACTGCGCGATGTCGAGCGGGTTGAGCAGCGGCAGCCAGAAGAGCGGCGCCGCATTGCCGTCGCTGATCACGCTGGCGAGGCTCCACAGCCACAGCAGCGCGGCGAGCGGTGCCGCGCCCCACACCTGGTACGCACGCGGAAACGCCGCGACGGGCCAGCGCAGCCGCGAGCCGGGGCCCGACACCAGCAGGAGCAGCGCACCGAAGCCGTAGGCCCACGCGCTCCAGCTCCACGCGCCTTCGGGCACGTACGCGCGCAGGCGCCAGAAGCCTTCGAGCGACAGCAGCCCGCACACGGTCCAGAACATCAGCGTATGCAGCGGCGCGACGATGCCTGCCGAAATGGATTGCGCGACGCCGGGCGCCGCGCCTTTCACGGCATCGGCGCCTGCCGTGCCGCGCGACTGGCGCCACAGCAGCGCAAGGCCCGCGCCGACGGCGACCGGCCATGCGAACGCGCCCATCCCCGACAGCGGCGCTTCGTGTGCATCGAACGCACGCAGCGCGAGCAGCGCCAGTACCGGCGTCAGCGCGAGTGCGGGCCATTCGGCGAGCGGCCACGCGAGCCGGCGGCGCGCGACATGCGCGAGCCACGCGGTGCCGGCCGCGAACAGCGCAGTCGTATCGACGACGAAGCGGTCGGCATGCAGGTCGACGTGACGGCTCGCGTACACGAGGATCTCGTGCAGGCCGCCGCTCACCCACCACAGCAGCCCCCACGCGGCGGCGGCGGCACCGATCTCGGGCATCCATGCACGCCACGCGCGCGCTTCGCCGCGCCCGTGCAGCCACCAGCCGGTGAACAGGCCGGCGAGCGCGATCAGCAGCATCGCGATGTACGGGCTGTTGAGCACCGGCAGCGCGGCGGCGTCGGCCGGCCCGAGCAGGCTCGTGAAGAACGCGCCGGCCGCGGCAACCTGCATCAGCAGGCCGAAGCCGAACCGCAGCATGCGCTTCTCGCGCACGCCGAGCCAGACGACGGCCGCGCCTTCGATCGCCCACGCCGCGCTGGTCGTCGGGCCCGAGAACGCGAGCGGCACGGCCAGCGTCGCGAAGATCACCGCGAGCGCGAGCGTGGATTCGAACAGCAGCGCGAGGCGGTCGCGGCGCCGCGCGAGCCACGCGGTGACCGCGACGTAGAACGCCGACAGCGCGATGGCGCTCCACGCGAGCCCGAACGGCATGTCCTTCACGAGCGATGCCTGCAGCGCGGTCGCGACGATCGGCGTGCCGAACACGAGCGTGCCGTCCACGTAGTGCCGCAGCGCGAGTTCGCGCTTCACCGCATACAGCAGCGCGATGCCGACATACATCAGGAAGAACAGGATGAGGAACGGCTCGGTGCTCGCGAACAGCGCGGGGCGGTAGGCCGTCACGCCCCACGCCGAGCCGATCGTGAACGTGAACACGAAACCGAGCAGGTTCAGCGGACGCCACGCCTTGAACCAGGCGATCGCGAAGATGCCCGCGTTCAGCAGCGCGTAGTAGCTGAACAGCGCGACATGGTTCCCCTGGCCGGTCGACAGCAGCACCGGCGCGAGAAAGCCGCCCGCGGTGCCCATGAACGCGAGCGGCAGCGCGTTCTGCCGCACCGCGAGGAACGCGCTCAGCGCGCACACCGCGACCATCAGCGGGAACGCGGCGCCGACGGGCAGCAGCGCGTACAGCTTGGTCGCGGCGAAGATCGTCAGGTACAGGATGCCGACACCGCCGCCCTGCAGCACGAGCCCGTACGCCGCGCGGCGCGCACGCACGCGCCAGCCGATCGCGAGCAGCGCGGCCGCGGCAAGCGCGGTCCCCGCGAGGCGGAATTCGATCGGCAGCATGTTGTTGTCGGCCGCGTACTTGAGCAGGAACGCGACGCCGAAGAACAGCACGATGATCCCGACGCGCACGACCGTGTTGCCGCCGAGTAGCCAGTCGCGCGCGGCGCGGAATGCGCGCTCGGCGATGTCGGGTTCGCGCGGCTTGGGCGGTGCGGGGGGCGCCGACGGTGCGGGAGCCGGGGCGGCCGGCATTTCGCTCGCGCGGATCGCGGCGGCCGGTGTCGGCGCAGGCGTGGCGGCGCGAACCGGCGCGGGAACCGGCGCCGATGCGGTCGCCGGTGCGGCGGCCGGCTGGGCAGGCGCGCGCGGCGGCAGGGCGGCCGCAGGCGTGGCGGGTGCGGATGGCGGGACAGATGCAGCGGCCGTGCCGGTGGGTGTGTGCACTGCCGCGTCAGTCGTGGCCGAACCGGCCTTCGCGCCGGCGAGCTGGCCGCGCAGCGACGCGACTTCGCGCGTCAGCGTCTCGACGGTCGCTTCAAGGCGCGCGACGCGCTCGGCCAGTGGAACCGGCGGCTGGGCGGGCGGCGGCTGCATCGCGAACGTGTCGGGTGTCGCGCCCTTGGCCTTGCGCTTGCGCTGCTGCCGTGTGTTGTCGAGGCAGAACCCGATCGCGGCGCCGAGCAGTGCGCCGTAGACGGCGGAGAAATTCCCGATCAATGCGGCAATCCCGCCCACGATGAAGCCGATTGCGGTAAAAGCCCAGTTCATTTCGCCTTGCTCCCTCTCTCGTATCGTTATCGGCCTGCGATCGGATGTGTGCCGATCGAGGCGGTATCGGCATGGCCGGCAGGCGAACCGGCATGCGCTGCTGACCATGGTGGCCGCGTGGCGGCCTGCGTCGCGATCAGCCTGTTGGCGGGGAATGTATCACAGCGGTCGTCGCGGATTTTCCGGGTTGACGCGGTATCGTGGCATGCGCCGTCCGGTGTCGTCGCGCGGCTTTTTGCACGGTCATGCTTTTTACGGGTGGAGGCGATGCGCTTTCGTTTGAGCAGATCGGCGCGCGATCGGACGTGAAATTGTCGTAAAGCGACGCGTGCCCGATGCGAATTGGCGCAAGGCGCGACGCGATATGCGCCGCGCTGCTGCGCACAAGTCAGGCGCGCGATGCCCGTCGTTGCTGGCCTTGCGCGTATTGCGCCGCCGCAATCGGGTGCCGCCGCGTGCTGCGGGCCGCCCGGCGGGGCTGGAGGCCGTGTCGTATTTGCGCAAGCGTTTGTCGTAATTCGTCGGCAGGTCGGGGTTTTTTCTGGCAACTATGTAGGCACGTTGAGTGACACGCGTGAGTCCCCGCTACACGAGGAGAAGGTTTCGATGGATGCCCCCAAGGTCGTAGTCGAAGGTCTGTGCAAGGTATTTGGAAGTAACCCGCAGCAGGCGCTCGACATGCTCGCCGCCGGTGCGACGAAGGATGACGTGCTCAAGCGCACCGGCCAGGTCGTCGGCGTGCACAACGTTTCCTTCGATGTGCAGGAAGGCGAAATTTTCGTGCTGATGGGCCTGTCCGGCTCCGGCAAATCCACGCTGATCCGCCTCGTGAACCGCCTCGTCGACCCGAGCGCGGGCAAAGTGATGATCGACGGGCTCGACGTTGCGTCGGCGCGCCGCTCGGCGCTCACCGCGCTGCGCCGCAAGGACATGAGCATGGTGTTCCAGTCGTTCGCGCTGATGCCGCACCGCTCCGTGGTGTCGAATGCCGCGTTCGGCCTGGAAGTCGCGGGCGTCAGCAGGAAGGAACGCGAGCGCCGCGCGATGGAAGTGCTCGAGCAGGTCGGCCTCGCGCCGTTTTCGCAGAAGCTGCCGTCCGAGCTGTCGGGCGGCATGCAGCAGCGCGTCGGCCTCGCCCGCGCGCTGGCCGTGAACCCGTCGCTGATGATCATGGACGAGGCGTTCTCCGCACTCGATCCGCTCAAGCGCCGGGAAATGCAGGATGTGCTGCTGCAACTGCAGAAGGAACAGCGCCGCACGATCATGTTCGTGTCGCACGATCTGGAGGAAGCGCTGCGCATCGGCAACCGCATCGCGATCATGGAGGGCGGCCGTCTCGTGCAGGTCGGCACGCCGCAGGACATCATCGCGAACCCGGCCGACGATTACGTGCGCGCGTTCTTCGACGGCATCGACACCAGCCGCTACCTGACGGCCGGCGACCTGATGCAGACGGGCGCCGTGCCGACCATGTCGAAGTGCGATGCCGCGAACGTCGCGGCATCGCTGAACGGCAGTGCCGAATACGCGTTCGTGCTCGACGGCGAACGCAAGATCCGCGGCTTCGTCACGCGCGATGCGATCGGTCAGGCCACGCCGTCCGTGCGGCCGATCGAAAGCATCCGGCGCGATGCGTCGCTCGAACATGTCGTCGCGCGTGTGGTCGCGAGCCCGAATGCACTGCCGGTCGTCGACGACGACGGCTGCTACTGCGGCTCGGTCGATCGTGCGCTCATCCTGAAGGCCATCACGCGTTCGCGAGGTTCCCATGTCTGAAATGATTCCGCTCGGTACCTGGGTCGACCAGTCCGTTCACTATCTGCTCGACCACGACGCCAAGACGTTCGACACGATCGGCCAGGCGATCGAGGGGCTCGCGGCATTCGTCGAGCACGGCCTGCAGGCGATCCCGATGTGGATGATGATGGCCATCTTCATCGGCGTCGGGTTGTGGCGGGTGGGCTGGCGCTTCGCGCTGTTCACCACCGCATCGCTGCTGCTGATCTTCGCGACCGGCTTCTGGGACCAGACCGTCATCACGCTCGGCCTCACGCTGTCGTCGACGATCATCAGCCTCGTGCTCGGCATCCCGCTGGGCATCTGGGCCGCGAAGAGCAAGTGGGTCGCCGCGACCGTGCGCCCGATCCTCGACCTGATGCAGACGATGCCCGCGTTCGTCTACCTGATTCCGGCTGCCATGCTGTTCGGTCTCGGCCGCGTGCCGGGGATCCTGTCGACGGTGATCTTCGCGATGCCGCCTGCGGTGCGACTGACGAGCCTCGGTATCCGCCACGTGAACCGCGAGATCGTCGAAGCCGGCCAGGCCTTCGGCTGCACGCCGTGGCAGTTGCTGTACAAGGTGCAGTTCCCGAATGCGCTGCCATCGATCATGCAGGGCGTGAACCAGACGATCATGATGGCGCTGTCGATGGTGATCATCGCGTCGATGGTTGGCGCGGGCGGCCTCGGCAATGACGTGCTCGCCAGTATCCAGCGCCTCGACATCGGCCTCGGTTTCGAAAGCGGTTTGTCGGTCGTGCTGCTCGCGATCATTCTCGACCGCATCACCGAAAGCTTCGGCCGTGCCCCGGGCACCGTGAAGGCGCCGCTGTTCTCGGGCCTCAAGCAGCTGTTTCGCGTGAAGGCCGCCCCCGCACAGGCCTGACCTCCGGCGGCCGGCGCCCCCGGCCGCTCACCCAAAAATGAACAACGGCTTCCGCGGCATATGCCGCGGGGCTGGCCCCCTGCAACCTCCTCGCCAGGAGACCGATGTGACGTCCGCCGTCGCTGCCGCGCCCGCCGCCTGCGTTTCACCGGTTTCGTCCCTCGCCCATTTCGGCTTCCTGACGCTGCCGAACTTCTCGATGATCGCGTTCTCGAGCGCCGTCGAAGTGCTTCGGATGGCGAACTACGTCGGGCGCGCCGATCACTACCAGTGGTCGATCTACTCGCTCGACGGCCGCCCGGTGCACGCCAGCAACGGCATCGCGGTACGGCCTACGCAAGCGCTCGACTACACGAACCTGCCCGACGTGATGATCGTGTGCGGCGGCATCCACATCCGCGACGTGGTCGACGAGGGTGCGCGCGATACGCTCGCGGCGCTCGCCGAACGCGGCCTGCCGCTCGGCGGCATCTGCACGGGCGCGTATGCGCTGATGTCGAGCGGGTTGCTCGACGGCTATCGCTGCACCGTGCACTGGGAGAACCTGTCCGCGTTGCATGCCGAGTTTCCGCACGTTGGTTTCGCCGACGAATTGTTCGTCGTCGACCGCGACCGGCTGACCTGCACCGGCGGCACCGCGCCGCTCGACCTGATGCTGAACCTCGTCGGCACGCGGTTCGGCCAGCAGCTGGCCGCGCAGGTTTCCGAGCAGTTCATCCTTGAGCGCATCCGCAGCTCGACCGATACGCAGCCGATTCCGGTCGATGCGCGCGTCGGCTTCTCGCGGGCGGAGCTGATCGAGGTCGTGCGGTTGATGGAGGCGAACATCGAGGAGCCGCTGTCGCTCGAGGAGCTCGCGCGGCTCGTGCGGTTGTCGCAGCGGCATCTGCAGCGCATGTTCAAGGTGTACCTGAACGTGTCGCCCACCCACTATTACCTGACGCTGCGCTTGAAGCGCGCGCGCGACCTGCTGCGCACGACCGACGCGTCGATCGCGCGCGTGACGACGGTCTGCGGTTTTCATTCGCCATGCCATTTCAGCAAGGCCTACCGTGCGCAGTTCGGCCACGCGCCGAGCTACGAGCGCCGGTTGCCGGGGCGCTGACCGAATCGATGGTCCGCGCCGCCGCCGGGATCGCGGCGCGCGGCTTCAATAAACGATCCCGCATTCAAGCAAACGACATCACTTTGAGGAGAAGCAAGATGAAGCGCCTATTGATCGCAGCCGTGTGCGGGATCGGGGTAACCGCGCCGATGTCGGCCGTGTATGCGGCCGATCCGCCCGTGTGCAAGAACGTGCGCTTCGCGGACGTCGGCTGGTCCGACATCGCGGCGACCACGGGCCTCGCGTCGACGATGCTGGAGGGGCTCGGCTACAGCCCGACGAAGACGATCGCCTCGGTGCCGATCACGTTCGCCGGCATCAAGAGCAAGCAGATCGACGTGTTCCTCGGCTACTGGTCGCCGACGATGGACCCGATCATCCAGCCGTTCACGAAGGCCGGCACGATCAAGGTGCTCTCGACGCCGAACCTGACCGGCGCGAAATACACGCTCGCGGTGCCTGACTACGTGTACCAGGGCGGCCTGAAGTCGTTCGCGGATATTCAAAAGTACGCGGACAAGCTGAACGGCAAGCTCTACGGGATCGAACCGGGTAACGACGGCAATGCGCTGATCAAGAAGATGATCGACGGCAACCAGTTCGGCCTCGGCAAGTTCAAGCTGGTCGAGTCGAGCGAGGCCGGGATGCTGGTCGAGGTGAATCGCGCGATCCGCAACAAGCAGTGGATCGTGTTCCTGGGCTGGGAGCCGCATCCGATGAACGTGCAGATGAAGATCGACTACCTGACCGGCGGCGACGACGTGTTCGGCCCGAACTATGGCGAAGCGAAGGTGCTGACGGCGACGCCGCCCGACTACTCGCAGCGCTGCCCGAACGTCGCGAAGTTCGTGTCGAACCTGCAGTTCACGACGTCGATCGAGAACCATGTGATGGTGCCGATCATGAACAAGGAAGATCCGAACAAGGCGGCGGCCGAGTGGCTGAAGGCGAACCCGCAGGCGCTCGACAAGTGGCTCGCGGGCGTGACGACGCTCGACGGCAAGCCGGGCCTGCCGGCGGTGAAGGCTTATCTCGGCGTGCATTGAGCGAGGTGCGCCGGGCTTCACGGTCCTGACCGGAAGCCCGGCGAGCGTTCGAGCCGGCGGAAGCAGGGTGCGCATCCTGTTTCCGCCGGCTTTTTGCGTTTGGCTTCACGCGCGACCCGTCGGTAAGAGGCCGATGCGCTAGACTGCTCGATCCCGATCGAGGAGACGGCCATGATCCGCAACACGCGTGATGTATCCGGATGGCGAGAGAAAGACGGCAGGCGGCTGAACGGCACGTCCGCTTGTGTCGACACAGGCCGCCACCGGACGACGCAGCACCCCGACGGCGCTTTCGCATGAAGCGTATCGAGCAAGTGGTGCTTGCCGCCGATCTCGCGGGCACGGTGGTGTTCGCGATCGAGGGCGCCAATGCGGCGATCGGTGCCGGACTCGACCTGTTCGGGGTCATGGTGTTGTCGCTCGTCGTCGCACTCGGCGGCGGCGTAATCCGCGATCTGCTGATCGGCGCACGGCCGCCGAGCGCTGTGAGCGACTGGCGCTATCCGGCGCTCGCGTTCGCTTCAGGTCTGTTCGCGTTCGTGTTTCATGAGCGGGTCGCCGCGTTTTCTCCATCGCTGCTCACGACGCTCGATGCGGCCGGCCTCGCGTTGTTCGCGGTCGCGGGCGCGGTGAAGGCGCTCGAATTCCGGGTTCACCCGTTCATCGCGACGCTGATGGGCGCCGTGACCGGCTGTGGCGGCGGGGTCGTTCGCGATGTCCTGCTCGCGCGGGTGCCGGTCGTCCTGGTCACGGATATTTATGCGAGCGCGGCGCTGCTCGGCGCGGTGTGCGTCGTGTCGTGCAGGCGGCTCGGTTGTCCGCCGATCGTCGCGGCCGTGCTGGGCGGTGTTGCATGCTTTGCGGTGCGGATGGCGGCGGTGCGCTTCGGCTGGCAATTGCCAAAAATCGCCACTGGTGCGTGAGCGTACGACTCCTTCGCCGTCGCCGGCACATACGAACGCGCGTTTTCCTCGTGTTCAGGGCTCTTCGTATGCTGGCCCGGTGCTCCGTTCGAACAGAGCTTAAATTGAGCGATGAAAGTATAAGAAAATTAGTTATCCGAATTTCGAACTCGTATGATTGAAAACCCCTTCCGAATCGTGCATTTTAGTGGGAGTCAATTGCATCAGTTTCACGAAGGGGAATCCGGATGCAGCACAAGCAGAAAATACTTGCGCATTCATCGACTGTCGTCGGCTCACCTGCCCGGTGCGGCGGGCCGGGCAACGAGACCATCAGTTGCCTGATGGTCGTCGTGCTTGCAATCGCATGCATTGAACGGCGGGATCGCGCATGATCCGCTACTTCCTCGCCCAAGGTGACCGAGGTGGCAGTGCGACGATCACGGAAGGCCTGCCGACCGTCACCTGTTCCAACCCGCCGCCGCGCGTGCATATCGCTACGCTGGGCATGAAAACCTACTGTACCGCTTGCGGGCAGAACGGATTTATCGCGTCGAAAGGGCCGCGATGGCCTGGAACCGGGCCGAACGGCAAACCGTGGGCGTTGAGTGGCGACGTCAACGTTTGTGGATGCAACCCGCCGCCCGTCTTTTATGCCGAGCGCGGCATGAAGATGATATTCACGGCAGGGCAGGTGGATGCATTGACTGAACCGATCCGAAATCACCCTGAATCAGCGTTCGCGACCAACGACGAGCACGACGAGCAGTATGTCTTGTGTGATGAGCGAAGCGGTAGGCCGCTTGTACATGTTCAGTACCGCATATACACAACCTCGGGTCGGGTCTTCAGCGGTGTCACGGATTTCGAGGGAAACACCCAGCGTATAGCTACGCGCCGCGCCGAAAAACTGAGGCTCGAGGTCATGGAGAACAATGACAATGCCCGGTAACGAATACGTTTGCGTTCACGATTCTGCTGTGACGAACACCGTGCAGGGTTCGAAGCTTAAGGTTTTCCTGACGCTCAACGGTCCGCCAATCTGTCCGGCCATGACCGACGCGGAATTCAGAAGGCTGATGATGCAACTGCGCGACGAGGGCGCCGACCTGGTGAAGGAGCGGCTCGAGCGGTTGGCCGAGTGGTCGCCGGAAGAGCGTAGGCGCGTCTGGACGTGGTTCGGCGCGAGCGACCACGGGATTCGCCACCGTCTTGTCACGGGATTGACGGCTACCCTTGCAGTTATGCGGTCGCTAGGTCCGGGAAACTTTCTGAGGGCTCACCCCGATCTGGATCGATCGCTTGGGTGCTTGCCGACCAACAAGAATGTTGGCACCGTTGCACACGTATGTGGTCCAGACACTGCAACGCGCACAATCAGCATCCACGAAGAATTTTGCACGATTCGTGACCGAAGCCGGGTAGCGACTTCCAAGTTGTCGACACTCATCCACGAGTGTACTCACTTCACGGATACGTTCGGGGCAGGCGACCCAAAGTACGGAATCACGCGCTTTCTGCCCGAATGGGGCCAAAATAACCCGGATATGGCAATTGAAAATGCAGACAGCATCTCGGCATATGTTATCTGGCTTGATTAGCGGAGCATTCTTATTGTTTGTGGCTGGACCTTCGTATGCTTGCGATGGGGTTGAGAGCTTGCCAGGACAAAATTTCGATCTTATGTTCGGGCAGAATTCTGCAGCGGTGAGTGTAGAGCAAGTGAAGAGACTGGAAAGCTGGGTATCGAAAATGCTGTCGCAGTTTCCCATTCGAGAAGGGGTAGCCGTGAGCGGCGTAGCCGAGTCTGCCGAAATCGAACCCGACGAACTGTCTGTCAGACGAGCCGAGTCCGCTCAACGGTTGCTGGTGCATTTTGGATTGAAACAGGAACGCTACGCCGTTCATGGTTATGTCTATCAACGCATGAGTATTCAGGACAATGAGAACGCAAAACGTGCCGAGATAACATTGCTCCCTGGCTGTCCCAACCACTGTTGTATCAACAGGTGATGCGTTTCGTGGCGCGGCAGCGCATATCCAGGCCCTTTCCTCGCAATATGAGCCGTGTTGCTCATTGCCCCTTCGTCGCCGCCGGTACGTCGAACACCCGATCGAACATCCACTGGAATACGAACGCGTAACAGAAGAAGAACGCGAACAACCCGATGTCGAAGACGAACGCGTCGAGCCACGAGATGCCGAGCCACCACGACACGACGGGCACCAGGATGAAGATCAGACCGCCTTCGAATCCGGTCGCGTGCAGGATCCGCCGCCCGAGCGTGCGTGACGGCTGCCGGCGCGACGCTTCCCAGCGCTCGAACAGTGCGTTGAAGATCATGTTCCACAGCATCGCAATCGCCGACATCGTCGCCGACAGCGCCCCCGAATAGACGAGGTCCTGCTTGAAGATCGCCGCGATCACGGGCGAGATGCAGAAAATCGCGATCGCTTCGTAGAGCACCGCCTGCGTGATCCTGCGCGGTAGGCCTTGCACGTTGTTGCTCCGGTTGGACGCCACTCGCCGCGGCACCGTGCCGCGACGTCCCGCAAGGCTATTCGCGTTGCACGCCCGCTTCAATTCACCTAATCTCACCCCGATTCAATTGAATTCAACCCGGCCCGATCCGGCCCGCGAGGCCCCGTGTTCTCGAAAATCCCCCTGACTGCATTGCGTGTATTCGAGTCGTCGGCGCGGCTCGGTACATTCAAGGCCGCCGCGGACGAACTGTCCGTGACGCCGGCCGCCGTGTCGCACCAGATCAAGTCGCTCGAAAGCCGGCTCGGCGTGCTGCTGTTCGAGCGCGGTGCGAGCGGTGTGCGACTCACGGACGAAGGCGAGTGCCTGTTTCGCGCGAGTCACGAGGCACTGCTCGCATTGAGCCGCGGGCTCGACGCGGTGCGCCCCGAGGCGACCGGTGAGCGCACGCTCGTGCTGACCACCACGCCCGCGTTCGCCGCGATGTGGCTGATTCCGCGTCTCGGCCGGTTTCGTCGTGTCGATCCGCACCTGCACATCAAGGTCGAAACCGGCAACACGCTCGCGGATCTCGAACGCGATGCGCGGATCGATCTCGCGATTCGCGCAACGTCGCGCACGTTTCCGGCGCTGCACGAGATTGCGCTGATCGACGAGTATTTCGGCGCGTATGCGGCGGCCGGGTTCGACGCGCATCGCACGGACGAGCCGCTCGACCTGATCGAGACCGTGTGGGATACGCCGCTGCCGGTGTCGGTCGACTGGGCGTCGTGGTGTCGCGCGGCTGGACGCGAAGCGTGGCTCGAGCGCGCGGTGTTTCGCCACTACGACGACGAGCACTACGCGTTGCAGGCGGTACTGCATGGGCAGGGCATCGCGCTGCTCAGCTCCGTGCTGGCTGCCGAGCATGTCGCGCATGGGGCATTGGCGCCGATCGAGCCGTCGGTGCGGATGGCGGGCGCGCGTTTTGTCGCGCTGTGCCGGCCCGGGCGGGAGCGCGAGCCGCAGGTCAGGTCGTTTCTGGACTGGCTCGAGGCGGAGATTGCGCAGACGCGGGAGGCGGTGGGGCGGATGGGGGGAGGGGGCTGAGCGGGAACGCAAGCTTGCACCGCTCATCAGGCGCAGGCGGGTGCCGCACCGGTCATTTCACGATGCGTATCGGCTTCGCGAGCGTCGCGTCGCAATGCCAGCTTCGGTCGCGTATCGTCGCGACCTGCGCGACGGCCGGGCTGCGCCATGCGCCGGGCAGCTTGCAGGTGTGCGCGTTTCGCGGGGGCTTCGTCGCCAGGGAGCGGCGCGTGGCTGTCATGTACGTCTCCCGTCAACGTCGGGCTGCTTGTGGATGCGCCGTTCCCCGACGAGCGGGCCACTGCACTCTGAATCGGCTTCGACGCCCCGAAGTGGGCCGTCGACCCGTCCGCCCACCCACCGTCACCCGAACCTGACGCAATAAACCGGTGGCAAATGCGCCGACACCAACCGCCAGTTTTCGCCGCCGTCACCGGACGTCCATAACCCGCCAGTGGTCGATCCCATCGCGAGGCGCGTGCCGGTGTCATCGATCGCGAGCCCGTGCCGATACACGAGATCGTACGCCGGCGCGCTCGGCAACCCGTTCGCGAATTGCTCGAAGCTGCGTCCGCCGTCGCGCGTGCGCGTGACGACGAATCGCCCGTCCACCGGAATCCGGCACGCGTCCTTTACGGCGGGCACGAACCACGCGGTGTCCGGTTCGTGCGGGTGTACCGCTACCGCGAAGCCGAAGCTCGACGGTTGCGCGTCGATCCGCCTCCAGTGCTCGGCGCCGTCGGTCGAGCGGAAGATCGCGCAGTGATGCTGAGTCCACAGCACGTCCGGGCTGGCCGCGCACTGCACGACGCGATGCGGGTCCTGCATGTTCGGTTCGCCGCGCCGCTCGGGCGGCATGTAGTCGGCTTCCATGCCGTCGGCGGTCACGCGCCATGTCGCGCCGCCGTCGGCGGTCTGCCAGACGCCGCCGCACGAGATGCCGATCGTCACGTGCCGGCTGTCGCGCGGATCGACCATCACCGAATGGATGCCCGGCGCATCGTATCCGCCGCCGCCCCATTCGGCGCGCTCCGGGCGATCCCACAATGCCCGGTTGAGCGCCCAGGAACTGCCGCCGTCGTCGGAGCGGAACAGCCCGCCGGGAATGGTGCCGGCCCACAGCACGCCCGGCTCGTCGGCGCCGCCGGTTTCGAGCGACCAGATCTGCTGAAGCGACCACGGGGCGCGCGGCGGCGCGGGCGGCGCATCGTCCTCGTCGTTCGTGGCCGCGTCGGTATCGTTGCGCCCTGGCGCGTCGTCGGCCGGTTGCGGCGGGTAGACGGGCACGGCGCACTCTTCCCAGTCGGACGCGCCCGCCCGCCGGCGATGCAGCTTCACGCCGAAATGGCCGAGATTGAGCGCGGCGTACAGCGTGCCGTCGCGCGGATCGGCCAGCGTCATGCTGACCGGCTCGCCGGGGAAGTGCGGCGCGTCGAGCGACCAGCCGCCGTGGCCATCGTGCTGCAGAACGAACAGTCCCTTGCGGGTGGCAACTAGCAATCGATCGCTCATGTCTCGTGTCCTTGGCGGTGCCATGCAAAACCCGAATGCGGATCCGTCTTTCCTACCCGCCGGAAAGCGCCTGCACGACATAAACGCGGCTGGCGTCTCCAAGCGGGTCGGACAGACGTTGCCGGTCGCGTATCGGCTGGCCGTCGATGAAGACCGACAGGTGCTTTCGCAGCGAACCCTGGTCGTCGAGGATATAGCCGCGCAGGCGCGGCAGCTCGCTGAAAACGATGTCGAATGCCTCGCCGACCGTGCGGGCATCGACGTCGCGCTCGGGCGTTTCGATATGCCGCTGGATCGACGCGGCGAAGAAGAGGTGCGCCATGACCGGGGGCAGACGATAGGCGAAGGGACGGTCTGTAGTTTAGGCGATCCGCCGGGCGTTTCGGGGCCGCCAAATGCCGGCGGCAGGCCGTCCGCGACATAACGGGGTCGAAAGACATCGACCCGGACAATGCTGTCGCCGTGCCCGGTCGACAGGATTCGGCAAATCCGCAACAATCGTGCCCCGACCGTGGCTGCACGCCTGTCCTGACCGAGAGGTCGCCTGACGGCCACGCGACGAATGCAAAGTGACTGCAGGAAATATCCGTCATGCCACGACTGGCCCTGTCGATCGTCACGCCCGCCGTCGACGACATTCTCGCGGGACGCAAGCAGGTCGAAATCCGCTCCTGGGCGCCACCGGCCATCCCGTTGACCGACCTCGTGCTGGTGCAGAACACGATCTATCCGCGCGAGGACAGGCAGGAAGATCCGGACGGCGTTGCGCTCGCGTTGGTCGACGTCGTGGGCGTGCACGACTGGACACCCGACGAAGCACGCTCGCAAGGCAAGCAATGGCGTGCCGGATACGTGTGCTGGGAGTTGACGAACATACGGGCGATCGACCCGCCGTTCCGGTGCGCGGCGAAACGCGGCGTCTATCGGCTGGATGTCGCGCAGTGTCATGTGTCGTGACACCGCGTCCCCTTGCGGGAACGACGGAGCCGACGCTCAGGTGTGTCACGCCGCTATCGGGCAGTTGTACTACGCATATTTGTCGCCAACCGTCTCCCTGATCGGATGCGTGTCGTACACGATGACCATGCGCTCGACGAGCCCGTTGATGTCGAACTCGAACACGTCGACGCATTCGAATTGCACGGCGGTGCCGTCCTTCAGCCCCCAGTCGTAGACGAAGTAACCGGTTGCCCGTCGTGCACCGGTCGCGCTGACGCAGATGTCGATCGCCGTGATCCGGCTTTGTCCGGATGCCGCAACGACCTTTTCGAAGAACGGCTTCGGCTGCATCCAGCCGAGAAACGGAGAAAAAATCCGTGCTTCCGGCGTGAACAGCGCGCAGATCGACTCGACGTCGCCGCGCTCGAGCGCCTTCAGGTAGGTGTCGACCTGCTGCGTGTATAGTGCCTTCGACGACGAGACCATTCTCTTTCTCCGCTGATTGTTGACGAGCCGGGCCGCGACAGGCGATGCGTACCGGGCGCAACCACGATAGCGATGCAGCGATGTCCGAACAATCGAAAAATCCGCAACCCGGGCATGCGGCCCGTGCATACCCGCTTGCCGAACTCACGCGGGCGCTGCCGCCGTTGACGGCGTTCCAGGCATTCGTCGCCGCCGCCGAACTGGGCAGTTTCAGCCGGGCCGCCGATCACCTGTGCAGGACACAGGGTGCGGTGAGCCGTCAGGTGCAGCAACTGGAAGCGCATTACAAGTGCGCGCTGTTCGTGCGACAAGCGTCGGGGCTGGCGCTCACCGCGGAAGGCGGCGCGCTGCTGACGGTGGCCGTCGACGTCCTGACGCGACTGGCACGTCACGCGGAGGCTCATGGCGGCGTCGCGCCGGTTCTCACGCTGCGGTTGCCGTCGACCTTCGCGATCCGCTGGCTGCTGCCGCGTCTCCCGGCGATCAATCGCGCGCTCCCGCGGACCGAACTGCGTATCCAGACGTCGGCGGACGACACGCCGGATTTCGCCGGAACCGACGTCGACGCGATCGTCGTGCGCGGGGCCGGGCACTGGGCCGGCATGGTGTCGGTTCCGCTGTTTGCAGAGCGGCTGACGCCGATGTGTACGGGCACGCTGGCCGCTTCGTTGAAATCGATCGCCGACCTTGCGCAGGCCACCTTGCTGCATCCCGCCCGCGGGCATGAAGAGTGGCGCTCCTGGCTCGCTGCCGTCGGCGCGACGGCGGTCGATCCGGAAACCGGGCTCGTACTGGACACGCTCGAGTTGACGCTCACTGCCGCCGAGCAGGGGCACGGCGTGGCGATCGGCGACCCGCGCATGGCCCGGGACCGGCTCGCGGCCGGGACGCTGGTTGCTCCCTTCGGCGATGTCGTGGACAACGGTCTCGGTTATTTTCTCGTGTACCCGTCGCCGCGCGCGACGCAACCCAGGATTCGCGCGCTGACGTCGATTCTGACGGAGCTGGCGCAGGACGATTCGCCGCGCATGGCGTGACGGGCATCCGTGGCGGTCACACGCACTAGACCGGAATCGACCGCCCGCGAATCCTGATTCCGAGCCGCACGACGCCGATCACCGCATTCGACAGCCACGTGAGCAGGCGCGGCATCCCGCGCCGGCGGATATCGAGCAGCAGCACGATCCGCACGGCGTCGCTGTCGTTCCACACCTCGTGCATGAATGTGTCGTCCCACAGCAGGAAACGTCCTTCCTCGAGCCGGTATTCGTGGCCGTCGATTTTCAGCACGGCGGCCGGCGTGCCGTCCGCGCGCTTGGGCATCGACAGCACGAGATAGCCGCGCAGGATGCCGCGAAACGGCCCGCGATGCGGTGGAACGTGCTTGCCGGGCGCGAGGAACGACAGCGATGCGGACAGCACGTCAGGCGACGCCGCAATGATCGATGCAATGGTCGGGCAGCGCGACAGGTTGCGCGGGAACGGTTGGCCGTACGCCTGCATGATGAACATCCGCCAGTCGCGTGCGTCGTTGGCCGAGATGTCGTACTGCTCGCGCATGATCTCGTGAAAGCGCGGGATGCGCGGCATGTCGCGCGCCACGGCGAATGCCTCTGCCTGGATGTCGGTCCAGGCTCGGACGAAACGCTCGGCATCGGGAAACGCGGCCGTGTCGAGCACCGCGCCGCCGTCGATATGGCGGTCGTACAGCGTGCGCAGCAGGCTGGCTGCATAGTCGTAAGCGACGGACATGGTCGATCGAAGGGCGATCCGTAGGGGGCGACGTCAGTCTGCCCGAAGCGCAGCGGGTGCTGCGTTACGTCAGGTTACGCCGGCTGACGAAAGAATGACAGTTTCATGAACGTCCGTCCCGGGCCTTCCCGGCGCGGGAGAAGCCGAGTGATCCGAGTGATCCGGGCTGCGCGACGCGCGGGAATAAACGCACGCGCTCCGTCGTCATACGGGTGTAGCACATCGTCTCGTTGACTTCTCAAGGAGTGGAACATGAACACGCATTGGCTGGTGGCCGCCGCGGTGGCGGCGATTTCCCTCGCGGGTATCGCGACGCAAGCATCCGCACAGGAATTGACACGCGCGCAGGTCAGGCAGGAACTGATCGATGCCGAAAACAACGGGCTGCGCTTCGTGACCGATACGTCGTATCCGCACGTGAGCCCGCTGTTCCAGCGGCAGGTCGATCAGATGCCGCAGCATCAGGCCGGCACGGCGGTCGGCAGCGATCCGGCCGCGTCATCCGAAGCGGGCAAGCCGGCGACGATGTCGCCGCGTCAAGGTTCTGCCGCATGCGTTGGCCCCGCGAGCTTCTGCACGATCTATTTCGGAAGCTGACGCAGCCGCCTGCGTTTGCAGGTCAGGCATTCAACCAGGTTGATCGATACGGAACATTGAAGGAGTTCATGATGAAAACCTATATCGCAGTACTGACGATAATTGGCGCGATCGTCGGTCAGTCGACCTTCGCGCAATCGGCCGCGCCGCTGACGCGCGCGCAGGTGCGCGACGAATTGATGCGTCTGGAAGCAGCCGGGTACGACCCGGCGAAGGGTGACGAAGGCGAGTATCCGGCGGACATCCAGGCGGCGCAAGCGAAGCTTGCCGAGCAGGACCGGTCCCGGATGGCGGCTGCCGCAGCGCATGCACCGGCCGCCGATACGCCGGCGCAGACCAGCAACTAGGTGTCGATATGGTCTTGTGCGACTTCAGGCCGTCGTGTTCTCGGAACGGCAGTACGGCAGCCGTTCGTGCCGCTCGACGTGGAAAAAGGGCACCGGCTGCGCTGCCCGTCATCGCGCGCCGCTTCGCGCGGCGCCGCGATCATCTCGTCAGCCGCATGCGATAGTCGAGCATATCGGGCGGGCGTGGACATGAAGACGCCTGGCGTACGACGGGGACGGTATGGGTCGGGTGGATTCTACGGCCGCGTTCTTGACGAAACGTCAAGCAGGCGTCGCCACAATCGTTCTCCGCTGGATTTCGGCTTTTCCTGATCCCGACCCGCGCGCCCCTTTGAATCGTTCAGATCTGTATCGGTCGCCCGCACGGGAGATTCTTTCACCATGGCACCTTCGACGATCGAGCGATGGCGCGCCCACCTGCTGATCGCCGCGCCGGCCGGCCTGTTCATTCAGTGTTTCGTGCTGGTGTCGTGGCTTGCCTGGCGCATACCCGAAGCATTTTTCACGACGATGACGTTTCGCATCTGGGTCGTCATCGCGGTCGCCACCGCGATACTTTTGGCCCGCAAGCTTGCCGACGTCGCGTTCCGGGCCGCGCTCGCATGCGGCTACGTGCGCGTGACAGGAATCGATCGCCGCACGGTAGTTGTGTCATCTGATTGCGCGTACCGTCGCTTGGTCGTCCTTCACATCCGGCTCCACGGGAATCGATACGGCGGCGCGCACGGGTGAACCCGCGTGCGCGCGGCGGCTTCCGGGTGCCATGGTCGTATGGGTCACCACTGGGGAGAAGCATGGTTTTGCTGCATGTGCTGAGCGCGCTGGCCGGGGCAATGTCGATCGTCTGCGGGCTGGGCGTATTACTGGGCATTGCATACACGATCACGGCCAGCGTGCTGGTCGGCCGGTTCTTTTCCCGGGCGGCGGCCGAGCCGCGCGATTATCCGGGCGTCACCGTCGCGAAGCCGCTGCACGGCGACGAGTGGCAGCTCGTACAGCATCTCGAAAGCTTCTTCGTGCAGACTTATCCGGCGCCGGTCCAGCACCTGTTCGGCGTGCACGATGCGAACGACAAGGCCCTCGCGGCCGTGGAGACGCTGCGTGCGCGCTACCCTGACGCGAACATCAAGGTCGTCGCCGATGCGCGGCTGTACGGGCCGAACCGCAAGGTCGCCAATCTCGTGAACATGCTCGAACACGCGGAGTATTCGGTGCTCTGTCTCGCCGACAGCGACGTGCTGGTCGAGCGCGATTATTTGCGCGCCGTCGTCGGCGCGCTGCAGCAGCCGGATGTCGGCATCGTGACGAGCGTGTATCGCGGCATCGCATCGCCGGGCTTCTGGCCCGGTGTCGCCGTCGCGATGACGAACTACCATTTCCTGCCGGGCGTCATTACCGGACTCTTCATCGGGCGCGCACGGCCCTGCTTTGGCCAGACGATTGCGATCACGCGCGCGACGCTCGAACGCATCGGCGGGCTCACGCGCTTCGCGCATCACCTTGCCGAGGATCATGCGCTGGGCGAGGCGGTGCGGCAGGTGGGCGCGCAGGTCGTCGTTCCGCCGTTCGTCGTCGGGCATGCGTGCGTCGAGGAGACGTTCGCGCAGTTGTACGCACACGAGTTGCGCTGGAGCTGCACGATCCGCGCGGCGGACCGGCTCGGTCACGCCGGCTCGGTGTTGATGCACCCGGTGCCGCTTGCTTTGCTGGCGCTGATGTTCTCCGGCGGCACGACCGCCGCGTGCGGGCTGATGGCCTCGGCGCTTGGCGCGCGGACGCTGCTGATGCTGAAAACGAGCCGGGCGACCGGCGCGGGCCTGCGCGGTGCGCTGTGGCTGCCGTTCGTCGATCTCCTGCAGTTCTTCGTGTTCGTGTCGAGCTTTTTCTCGTCGCATGTCGTGTGGCGCGGCACGCGCTTTCGCGTCGACCGGGAAGGCCTGCTGTCGCCCGCGAGCGAATCATGACGGCACGGACGAACCCCGGCGTGGATGCTGCGGAGCGAAACGCCGCGCGAGGCGACGCCCGCCTGCGCCATGTGGGGCAGGTGGCGGCGCTGGGCGGGCTCGCGCTCGCCGTATGGCTGATCTGGCACGAGCATCCGCTGGCAATCCTGCATCGCCTGCAGGCCGCCGGCGCGGGGCTGCTGCTCGCGGCACTGGCCCACATCCTGCCGATGCTGGCGAATGCGTGGGACTGGCGGATGCTGATCCGCGGCCCGCGCCGACCGTCGTTCGCGACGATGCTGAAGCTCGTATGGATTCGCGAATCGATCAACGGCTTGTTGCCGGTCGCGCGGATCGGCGGCGAGATCGTGTCGTTCGGCCTGCTGCGGCAGGCGGGCGTGCGGCCGGCAACCGCCGTCGCCAGCCTCGTCGCCGACATGCAGTTGACGCTGATCAGCCAGCTGGTGTTCGCGCTGGTCGCGATCGGCTACGTGCTCGAGCATGTGTCGTCCGACGCGGCGCGGGTGGCCGCGAATCTCGCGATCGGCATGGCCGCGCTGGTGCCGGTGCTGCTGCTGTTCGCGCTGGTGCAGCATGCGCGGCCGTTCGAACGCGCGATGCGCGTGCTCAACCGCGTCACGAGCGGCAAGGTGGTGGCGCTGGTCGGGGAATCGGCGCGCACCGATCAGTCGATCCGGATGATCTGGAGAAGGACCGGCATCGTCGTGCGCTATCTCGCGATCTGGCAGACGCTGCAGTTCGTGGGCTACGCGCTGGAAATCTGGCTGGCACTGTATTTCCTCGGCGCGCAGCCGACCTTTGCGCAGGCGCTCGCGATCGAGGCGCTGATCCAGCTCGTGAGCAGCATCGCGTTCCTGATGCCGGGCGGCCTCGGCGTGCAGGAGGGCGGGTTCGTGCTGATAGGCGGGCTGCTCGGGTTCGACCCGCCGACCTGTCTCGCGCTGGCCGGCGCCCGCCGCGTGCGCGACCTGCTGTTTTATCTGCCGGGCCTGCTGGCGTGGCAGTGGGCGGCCGGTTCGGCGAACCGGTCGGGCGGAACGCAACACGCGCCGTTGCCCATCGGGGAATCCGCCCGGCCGCGTTGATGCGACCGGGGCGCCGGTGCCCGCGCGGCCGGCGGCGCGGGCATCAGCGCCGTTCGTCGGCGAGATGGCTGCGGATCACGTCCGCGAACGACGTATCGCCCGTCAGCCCGAGCGCTTCCGCACGCGACGTATCCCAGCGGCCCGGCCAGCTGCCGACGATCTTCTCGACGCGCTCGTCCGGCACATGGCGGATCAGCTTCACGACTTCGTCGCCCGCGACTTCGCGCAGGGCCGCGATCATTTCGTCGACCGATACCGACAGGCCGGGCAGGTTGATCACGCGTTTGTTGCCGAGCTTCGCGCCGTCGATCTCGCAGCCCGCGACGAGCGCCTCGATCGCGCCGCGCGGCGACAGCAGCCACAGCCGCGTCGAACCCGGCACCGGGCACACGCTTTCCTCACCGTTCAGCGGCTCGCGGATGATGCCGCTCGCGAACGACGACGCAGCCGCGTTCGGGCGGCCCGGCCGCACGCTGATCGTCGGCAACCGCAGCACGCGGCCATCGACGAAGCCGCGCCGCGCGTAGTCGCACAGCAGCAGTTCGGCGATCGCCTTCTCGGCGCCGTACGACGATTGCGGGTTCAGCGCGGTGTCGTCCTGCACGATGTCCGGCAGCGTGCCGCCATAGACCGCGACGGAGCTCGTGAACACGACGCGCGGCTGGTGGCCGCGCGCGCGGCACACTTCGAGCAGCGTGCGCGACGCGTCGAGGTTGATCCGCATGCCGAGATCGAAATCGGCTTCGGCCTGCCCGCTGACGATCGCCGCGAGGTGGAAGATCGCGCCGGTGTGCGTGTCGATCGCGCTTTCGAGCACCGCGCGGTCGGCGATGTCGCCGACGATCGACGTCACGCGTGCGTCGCGGAAATCGCTGCCTGCGACGACGTCGAGCAGCACCAGCTCGTCGATCTTCTCGCGGCGGCCGTCGGGGCCGGCCAGTTCGCCGCGCTCGAGCAGCTTGCGCGCGAGACGCTGGCCGAGAAAGCCGGCGCCGCCGGTGATCAGTACTTTCATGTTCTTTATCCTCGTGGGAATGCAGGAATCACAGGTACGGCTTGAGCCAGCCGAGGCCGGCCGACGTGCCGGCCTTCGGGCGGTATTCGCAGCCGATCCAGCCGTCGTAGCCGAGCGCGTCGATCAGCTCGAACAGGTACGGGTAGTTGAGTTCGCCGATATCCGGCTCGTGGCGCTCGGGCACGCCCGCGATCTGGATATGGCCGATGCCCGCGAAATCGCGCTTGAGCTTCATCGCCAGATCGCCTTCGACGATCTGGCAGTGGTAGCAGTCGAACTGCACCTTCAGGTTCGGCGCGCCGAGTTCCGCGCAGATCGCCTGCGCGTCGTCCTGGCGGCTCAGGAAATAGCCCGGCATGTCGCGCTGGTTGATCGGCTCGATCAGGATCGTGACGCCGCGTGCGGCGGCGGCTTGCGTCGCATGCCGCAGGTTCGCCAGGTAGGTGTCGCGATGGCGCGCGCGGTCGGCGCCCGGCGCGACCATGCCGGCCATCACGTGCAGCTTCGTGTTGCCGAGCACGCGCGCATAGTCGAGCGCCTGGTCGACACCGCGCCGGAACTCGTCCTCGCGGCCCGGCAGCGACGCGATGCCGCGTTCGCCCGCGGCCCAGTCTCCCGGCGGCGCGTTGAACAGCGCCTGTTCGAGGTTGTGCGTGTCGAGGCGCGCGCGGATATCCTCGGCGGCGAAGTCGTACGGGAACAGGTACTCGACGGCCTTGAAGCCGTCGTAGGCGGCAGCGGCGAAGCGTTCGAGGAACGCGTGCTCGGTATACATCATCGAGAGGTTGGCGGCGAAGCGTGGCATGGCAGCGGGTCCTGTGAATGAATGGGGCGGGGCATGCGGCGCCCCGCGTCGAATGGCGGCCGGGTCGTTCCTTTGGCGGCTCAGCGGTTCACGAGTTTCGCGGGCGTGAGCCACACGGCGATCGCACCGAGCACGAGCATGGCCGCCAGCACGTACATGCCGGACGCCGTGCTGTGCGTGACGTCCTTCAGGTAACCGATCACGTACGGGCTCGCGAAACCGGCGAGGTTGCCGACCGAGTTGATGATCGCGATCCCGGCCGCGGCCGCGGAGCCCGCGAGGAACGCGGTCGGCAGCGACCAGAACAGCGGTGCGCAGGTCAGCACGCCGCCGGCCGCGAGCGACAGGAACATGATCGACACCGCCGTATTGTGCGAGTACGACGCGGCGACCGCAAACCCGAGCGCGCCCATCAGCGCCGGCACGATCAGGTGCCAGCGGCGTTCGCGGCGCTTGTCCGAGCTGTGGCCGAACAGGTTCATCACGACGATCGCGACGAGGAACGGAATCGCCGACAGCAGGCCGATCTGCAGCGTATCGGTGATGCCGGTCGATTTGACGAGCGTCGGCATCCAGAACGTGAGGCCGTACTGGCCCGTGACGAACGCGAAGTAGATCAGCGACATCCACCACATGCGCGGGTCCGAGAACACGGCCTTCAGCGAATGGCCGTGCTGCTGCCGTTCCTGCGGCTGCGCGGCGATCTCGTCCTCCAGCAACTGCTTCTCGCGCTCGTCGAGCCACTTCGCGCCGCGGATGCCGTTGTCGAGATACAGGATCGTCGCGATGCCGACGAGCACGGCCGGCACGGCTTCGATCATGAACATCCATTGCCACCCGTGAAAGCCCGAGCCGCCGTGGAAGCGCTCCATGATCCAGCCCGACAGCGGGTTGCCGAAGATGCCCGACACGGGAATCGCGGACATGAACACCGCGATGATCTTCGCGCGGCGATGCGACGGGAACCAGTAGGTGAGGTACAGGATCACGCCGGGATAGAAGCCGGCTTCCGCGAGGCCGAGCAGGAAGCGCAGCACGTAGAACTGCGTCGGCGTCTGCACGAACGCGAACAGCGCGGACAGCAGGCCCCACGTGATCATGATCCGCGCGATCCAGATTCGCGCGCCGATGCGGTGCATCAGCAGGTTGCTTGGCAGTTCGAACAGAAAATAGCCAAGAAAGAAAATGCCGGCGCCGAGCCCGAACACGGTTTCGCTGAACGCGAGATCCTGCGACATCTGCAGCTTCGCAAAGCCGACGTTCACGCGGTCGAGATATGCGACCACGTAGCAGAGCATCAGGAACGGCACGATGCGCCAGAACACTTTCCTGTAGGTGCGGTCGAGTTCCGCGGCATGGGCGGGCGCGGCGGGCGAGCGGCCAGCGGCCGCGTCGAGAGCAGTCATCGTCGTCTCCTATATCGTGTGCCGGCAACGCGACCGCCGCCGGATCGTTTGTGTGTGCTGACGGAAGGCCCGCGCACACGGCGGGCAGGGGAATCGGTACGTGACGCGCCGCGTTACCAGCGTGCGCCGAAGGTCTCGCGCAGTTCGTCGAGTGCCGCGTCGGAAAGCGGCTCGGGCTTCGGGTGCGTCATCAGCCACAGCCGCGCGGTTTCCTCGAGCTCTTCGAGCGCATACGACGCGTGCGACACCGACGGCCCCCACATCACCGGGCCGAGCCGGTCGAGCAACACGCCGCGCACCTGGTCGGCGAGCGCCGCGACTTCGGCCGCGACGGCCGGATCGCCGGGGCGGCGGTAACGGATCAGCGGAATGTGGCCTACCTTCATCACGTAGTACGGCGTGATCGGCGGCAGCACGTCGGTGTCGCGCCACACGCCCGCGAGCGTCAGCGCGACGAGGTGCGTCGAATGCGTGTGGACGACGCCGTTCGCTTCGGCATTGCGCGCGTAGATGCCGCGATGCAGCGCGAGCGTCTTCGACGGCTTGCCGCCCGATACGGGCTGGCCGTCGAGGCCCACTTTCGCGATGTCGTTCGGGTCGAGCCGGCCGAGGCACGCATCGGTCGGCGTGATCAGCCAGCCGTCGGGCAGGCGCGCGCTGATGTTGCCGGCGCTGCCGACCGCGTGGCCGCGTGCGTAGAGGCTCGCGCCGACGACGCAGATCTCTTCGCGCAGTTTCGCTTCATCGCTCATCATGCGGCTCCGTCCAGCGCGCGCAGCGCCTTGTCGAAAAAGTCCGTGGCGCCGAAGTTGCCGGACTTCAGCGCGAGGCCAAGCGGCTGCGCGTCGATGGTGGCTGTCGCCGGCACGCCCGGATCGATCTGCGCGCCGATCTGCAGCGATTTCACGCCGAGCGCCTGCACGACCGCGCCGGACGTTTCGCCACCGGCGACGACGAACTTGCGCACGCCGAGATCACGCAGGCCGCGCGCGATCGCCGCGAGCGTGGCTTCGACGAGCTGGCCGGCCGCGTCGACGCCGAGCGCCTGCTGCACGGCCTTCACTTCGTCGGGCGTCGCGGTCGCGTAGATCAGCACCGGCTGTGGCAGGTGTGCACGCGCGAAGGCGAGCGCTTCTTCGACGACAGGCTCGCCGCGCGAAGCCGCGAGCGGATCGACGCGGAAGCTCGGCCGCGTCGCGCGCCACGCGGCGACCTGCGCGTTGGTTGCTTTTGATGCACTGCCGGCGAGCACGGCCGACAGCCCGTCGATGCGCGGCAGCGACGCCGCGTTGTCGCGCTCGGGCAGTTGCTCCGCGCGACGAAAATTCGCGGGCAGGCCGAGCGCGATGCCCGAGCCGCCGGTGACGAGCGGCAGGCCCGCGCATGCTTCGCCGAGCACGTACAGGTCGCGGTCGGACAGCGCATCGGCGATTGCGAAGCGCACGCCTTCCGCGCGCAGTTGCTCGATCCGCGTGCGCACGGCGGCCGCGCCCAGCGCGATCGTGTCGTAGCGGATCAGGCCGACCGGCGAGTTCGTCTGCCGCTGCAGCACGCGCACGAGGTTCGCGTCCTTCATCGGCGTGAGCGGATGGTTTTCCATCCCCGATTCGTTCAGCAGCGCGTCGCCGACGAACAGGTGGCCGCGATAGATCGTGCGGCCGTTCTCGGGGAACGCCGGGCATGCGATCGTGAAGCCGCCGCCGGTCGCGTCGAGCAGCGCATCGGCGACGGGCCCGATGTTGCCCGCGTCGGTCGAGTCGAAGGTCGAGCAGTACTTGAAGAAGAACTGCCGGCAGCCTTGTGCGCGCAGCCATGCGTACGCGGCGAGCGATTGCGCGACGGCGTCGGCCGCGGGGATCGTGCGCGACTTCAGCGCGACGACGATCGCGTCGGCGTCGAGCGTGGTGTCTGCGGTGCCGTCGGCAGGCACGCCGATCGTCTGCACGGTGCGCATGCCGCTCTTGACGAGCATGTTCGCGAGATCGGTCGCGCCGGTGAAATCGTCGGCGATGCAGCCGAGCAGGGGACGGGAAGCGGAAGCAGTCATGGCAGGGGTGTCGTACGAATCAGCGGGCGGGCGGCAGCGTGATGCCGGGGAACGTCTTGATCACGGCGGAATCGTCCTCGCCGCCGTGGCCGGCGCTCGACGCGCTCATGAACATCTGGTGCGCGGTGGCCGACAGCGGCAGCGGGAACTTGCTGCGGCGTGCGGTATCGAGCACGAGGCCGAGATCCTTCACGAAGATGTCGACCGCCGACAGCGGCGTGTAGTCGCCGTTCAGGATGTGCGGCACGCGGTTCTCGAACATCCATGAATTGCCGGCGCTGTGCGTGATCACGTCGTACAGCGCATCGGCATCGACGCCTTCGCGCAGGCCGAGCGCCATCGCCTCGGCCGCTGCCGCGATGTGCACGCCGGCCAGCAACTGGTTGATGATCTTCACTTTCGAGCCGATGCCGTGCGCGTCGCCGAGGCGGTAGACCTTGCCGGCGATCGCCGCGAGCACGTCCTCGCAGCCCGCGTACGCGGCGGCCGGGCCCGACGTCATCATCGTCATCTCGCCGGAGGCCGCGCGCGCGGCGCCACCCGACACGGGCGCATCGAGCATTTGCAGGCCGGCGGCCTCGATGCGCGCGCCGAGCGCGACCGCGAATTCGGGTGCGACGGTCGCGCTCGCGATCACGACGCTGCCGGGCTTCATCGCCGCGACCGCGCCGTGCTCGCCGAACAGCACCGTTTCGGTCTGCGCGGCATTGACGACGAGCGTGACGACGACGTCGCACTGCGCGCCGAGTTCGGCCGGCGTCGCGCAGGCAATGCCGCCTTCGGCCGCGAATGCCTGCAGCACGGTGTCGCGCACGTCGCAGGCGTGCACGCGCAGGCCGGCGCGCAGCAGCGAGCGGGCGACGCCGAGGCCCATCGCGCCGAGGCCGATGACTCCAACATTTCGTGACATGGTCAACCTTGATCGATTCGGGAGAGGTTCGGGACAACGACGGCGGCAGGCGCCGCCGGCTTCAGCAGATGCCGGCTTCCGCGAGACGGCGGGCGGCGTTGTACATGTGCGTGCGCGCCGCGTTGCGTGCGGCCATCGGGTCGCGCGCGCGGATCGCGTCGGCGATCGCCGCGTGTTCCTCGCGTACCTGGCGCGAAAAGTCCTCGCGCGTCGCTTCGTTGCGCCGCGTGACCTTCACGCCGGCTTCGAGGTACTGGTTCAGGAACTGCAGCGTCTTCAGGAAATACGGGTTGCCGGTGACGGCCGCGATCGTGCGGTGGAACGCGACGTCTTCCGCGACGCCGTCGCGCCCTTCGGCCACCGCATCGTCGATCTTGCGCAGCGCATCGTCGATGTCGGCCATGTCTTCATCGGTGTGATTCAACGCGGCTTCGGCCGCGACCTCGGCCTCGATCGCGCGGCGCACCGCGAGCAGGTGCGGCAGCGAGGTGGCTTCGACTGCCTCCGCGTAGTCGATCCGCAGCGGCCGGATCGCGCCGTGCTGGTTCACGAACACGCCGCTGCCCTGGCGCGGCTCGACCACGCCTTCGTTCTTCAGCCGCGAGATCGCCTCGCGAATCACGGTACGGCTCACGCCGAATTCCTGCGCGAGCACGGCCTCCGTCGGCAGCTTGCCGGTGGCGGAGAAACTGCCGGCTTCGATCTGCTTGAGCAGTTGCTGCGCGACATGGTCGCTCATCGCGCGGGCGGGAACTTTCTCGAACATGGTGCTCTGGTTTGTCAGGTTATGTGGTCATCATACAAATTTGAGTGAAACGCAGCATCCGGGATAACCCTCGATCAATGTCGTTCAACGTCGGTCAAGTTGACTGAAACCGGTTCCAATCGGATTGAAACCGCCGCGAGCGGGTGTCGCTTTGCAGTTTGTCGGCTGGCTTGGAAAGTGAAGTGCGGGTGCCTTCGGCCGTCAATCGGCGATGTCCTCGACGGGGTCGACCGCCGCATCCGGCGCCCCGGCGGCCTCCGCCACCTCACCCCCACGTTCCCGATAAGTCGCCGGCGGCACGCCGAACTGCTTGCGGAACTCGCGCCCGAGGTGCGACGCATCGGCGAACCCGCAGCTCGACGCGATATCGGCCACCGTGCGGTCCGAACTCGTCAGCAGCCACGCGGCGGTGCGCAGTCGTACCTGCTTCGCGAACACCTGCGGGCTCTTGCCCGTTTCCGCCTTGAATAGCCGCTCGAGCTGCCGCGTCGACAGGTCGAGCTTGCTCGCGAGCTCGTCGAGCGACAGCGCACGCCCGACATGCTGTTCCATCAGGAGAATCGCGCGCTTGACCTTCGGATGCGTCGCCGGCTCGAGCCCCGGCGGATGCGGCTGCGGCGCGTTGCCCTTCTGCATCTCGCCGACCAGCAGGATGCGCAGCGCCTTCTGCACGGTTGCATGATCGAAATGGCGCAGCAGGATCGCGGCAGCGACGTCGATCGACGCGCGGCCGCCCGAACAGGTAATCCGGCGGCGGTCGATCACGAACAGCCGGTCGGCGATCAGGAGGTCGGGATCGGCGTTCGGAAAGCGTTCGATGAAATCCCAGTAGTGGAACCAGCTCACGCAGGTGCGGTAGCCGTCGAGCACGCCGGCGCGCATCAGCGTAAACACGCCGGTGCAGATCCCGACGACCGTCGCGCCGCCCGTCGCCGTGCGGCGGATGAAGTCGAGCGTTTCGGGGCCGGCTTGCGGCCCCGAATGCAGCAGCCCGCCGACCACCACCACGTAGTCGAACGGCTCGGCCGCGTCGAACGTCTCCCACGGCGTGATCTGGATCCCGCAACTCGCGCGCACCGGCGCGAGGGTCTCGCCGATCACGCTCCACGCGCAGCGCACGGGCTTGCTGTAGTCGCCGTCGTCGGCCGACAGCCGCAGCATGTCGACGAAGCCCGAGAAGGCCGTCAACGTGAAGTTCGGCAGCAGCACGATGCCGAAGCGGATGCGCCGCGGCGCGGGTTCTGCGAGGGGGGAAGCGGGTACGTCGGGTGTCATCGCGGCCAATCTCGTCACGCCGGGCAGGCGGTCTCACTCGTTTCACTCGGGTTGCGGGTACGGCTGCCGGGGCGGCGCGGATGTAGCCAGCGTCGCCGATCGGCTTCGGCCGGACTTGTGGTTTTCCGTCGCGAACCATCGCCAAAACGCATTTTCGGGGCCGCCGAAGCGGCGCTTGGCGGCGGTATCCCACGCCGATGCCGTTTTTGTTCTATCGGCCGATTTTACGCTTTGATGTACTGGCGCCAACGTCATTTCACGTGTGTCCCACCCAGAGGAAGCCAGATGAACGTCAGCGCGTTCGACCTGTTCAAGATCGGCATCGGCCCGTCCAGTTCGCATACGGTCGGCCCGATGATCGCCGCGTGTCGCTTCGCGTCGCACGTGGAGGACGCGAACCTGCTCGGCTTCGTGCGCCGCGTGCGCGTCGAGCTGTACGGCTCGCTCGGCGCGACCGGCAAGGGCCACGGCACCGACAAGGCCGTGCTGCTCGGTCTCGAGGGCCACCTGCCCGACACGATCGATCCCGACCTGATCGAGCCGCGGCTCGCCGCGATCCGCGCGGAGAAATCGCTGTCGCTGCTCGGCAAGCAGACCGTCCGCTTCGAGGAAAAGGAGCACATCGGCTTCTATCGCAAGCTGATGAGCGGCACGAGCATCGTGCACCCGAACGGCATGCGCTTCCAGGCCTTCGACGAGCACGGCCAGTTGCTCGTCGAGAAAGAGTATTACTCGGTCGGCGGCGGCTTCGTCGTGAACCGCGACGGCGATCGCGTGAACGGCGTGCGCGCGGCGGTCGAGGTGCCGTATCCGTTCCGCACCGGCGACGACCTGATGCGCCAGTGCCGCGAACACGGGCTGTCGATCGCCGAGCTGATGATGCGCAACGAATCCGCACTGCGCCCCGCCGACGAAGTGCGCGCCGGGCTGCTTGCGATCTGGCGCACGATGGCGGCGTGCGTCGAGCGCGGCTGCAAGGTCGAGGGCGACCTGCCGGGCCCGATGCGCGTGAAGCGCCGCGCGGCCGAGCTGAATGCCCGCCTGCGTGCGCGCTCGGAAGAGTCGTTGCGCGACCCGCTGTCGATGCTCGACTGGGTCAACCTGTACGCGATGGCCGTCAACGAGGAGAACGCGGCGGGCGGCCGTGTCGTCACTGCGCCGACCAACGGCGCGGCCGGCGTGATTCCCGCGGTGCTGCACTACTACGTGAAGTTCGTACCGGGCTCGAACGAAGCCGGCATCGTCGAATTCCTGATGACGGCCGCGGCGATCGGGATCATCTACAAGGAAACCGCGTCGATCTCCGGTGCGGAAGTCGGTTGCCAGGGCGAAGTGGGCGTCGCGTGCTCGATGGCCGCCGCCGCGCTTGCCGCGGTGATGGGCGGCACGCCCGACCAGGTCGAGAACGCGGCCGAGATCGGCATGGAGCACAACCTCGGGATGACCTGCGACCCGGTCGGCGGGCTCGTGCAGATCCCGTGCATCGAGCGCAACGCGATGGGCGCGATCAAGGCGCTGAACGCATCGCGCATGGCGCTCAAGGGCAACGGCCAGCACTACGTGTCGCTCGATTCGGTCATCAAGACGATGCGCGAGACGGGCGCCGACATGAAGACGAAATACAAGGAAACGTCGCGCGGCGGACTGGCCGTGAACGTCATCGAATGCTAAACGAAGGATCACCAACATGAGCCGCTACTCGATATTCAGCCTGTTCCGCAACGGCCTCTCGTATCACGAGAACTGGGAAAAGCAGTGGAAGAGCCCGGAACCGAAGAAGGAATACGACGTCGTGATCGTCGGCGGCGGCGGCCACGGCCTCGCGACCGCGTACTACCTCGCGAAGGAGCACGGGATCACGAACGTCGCGATCCTCGAGAAGGGCTGGATCGGCGGCGGCAACACCGCGCGCAACACGACGATCGTGCGCTCGAACTATCTGTGGGACGAATCGGCCGCGCTGTACGAGAAGGCGATGAAGCTGTGGGAAGGGCTGTCGCAGGACCTGAACTACAACGTGATGTTCAGCCAGCGCGGCGTGATGAACCTGGCCCATACGCTTCAGGACGTGCGTGACACCGAGCGCCGCGTGAACGCGAACCGGCTCAACGGCGTCGACGCCGAATTCCTGACGCCCGCGCAGATCAAGGAAATCGAGCCGACCATCAACCTGAACAGCCGCTACCCGGTGCTCGGCGCATCGATCCAGCGCCGCGCGGGCGTTGCACGCCACGACGCGGTGGCCTGGGGCTTCGCGCGCGGCGCGGACCGCGCGGGTGTCGACATCATCCAGAACTGCCAGGTCACGGGCATTCGCCGCGAAGGCGGCGCGGTGGTCGGCGTCGATACGGTGAAGGGTTTCATCAAGGCGAAGAAGGTCGCGGTAGTGGCAGCCGGCAACACGACGACGCTCGCCGACATGGCCGGCGTGCGCCTGCCGATCGAAAGCCACCCGCTGCAGGCGCTGGTGTCCGAGCCGATCAAGCCGGTGGTCAACTCGGTGATCATGTCGAACGCGGTGCACGCGTACATCAGCCAGTCCGACAAGGGCGACCTCGTGATCGGCGCAGGCATCGACCAGTACACGGGCTTCGGCCAGCGCGGCAGCTTCCACATCATCGAAAGCACGCTGCAGGCGATCGTCGAGATGTTCCCGGTGTTCTCGCGCGTGCGGATGAACCGCCAGTGGGGCGGCATCGTCGACGTGTCGCCGGACGCGTGCCCGATCATCACCAAGACCGACGTGAAGGGCCTCTACTTCAACTGCGGCTGGGGCACCGGCGGCTTCAAGGCGACGCCCGGCTCGGGCTGGGTGTTCGCGCACACGATCGCCCGCGACGAACCGCATCCGCTGAACGCGCCGTTCGCGCTCGACCGTTTCTACACGGGCCACCTGATCGACGAGCACGGCGCTGCCGCCGTCGCGCACTGAACGAGGAGAAAAACATGTTGCTGATCGAATGTCCGTGGTGCGGGCCGCGCGCCGAATCCGAGTTCTCGTGCGGCGGTGAAGCCGACATCGTGCGCCCGGTGAACAACGAGAACATGACCGACCGCGAATGGGGCGAGTACGTGTTCATGCGCGAGAACAAGCGCGGGCTGCACAAGGAGCAATGGCTGCATGCGCAGGGCTGCCGCCGCTGGTTCAAGGCCACGCGCGACACGGTGACCTACGATATCAAGGGCTACGAAAAGTTCGGCGGTGAAGCTGCCGCCAACGCACACGAAGAGGGCACGAGCAAATGAGCCAGAAAGACCGCCTCGGCACCGGTGGCCGCATCAATCGCGCGATCCCGTTGACGTTCACGTTCAACGGCCGCACGTATCAGGGCTTCCAGGGCGACACGCTCGCGTCCGCGCTGCTCGCGAACGGCGTGCACTTCGTCGCGCGCAGCTTCAAGTACCACCGTCCGCGCGGGATCGTGACGGCCGACGTCGCGGAACCGAACGCCGTCGTGCAGCTCGAATCGGGCCCGTACACGGTGCCGAACGCACGCGCGACCGAGATCGAGCTGTACCAGGGGCTCGTCGCGTCCAGCGTGAACGCCGAGCCGACGCTCGAGAACGACAAGTACGCGATCAACCAGAAGCTCTCGCGCTTCCTGCCGGCCGGCTTCTACTACAAGACGTTCATGTGGCCGCGCAAGATGTGGCCGAAGTACGAAGAGAAGATCCGCGAAGCAGCCGGCCTCGGCAAGGCGCCGGAAGCGCTCGACGCCGATCGCTACGACAAGTGCTACGCGCACTGCGACGTACTCGTGGTCGGCGGCGGCCCGTCGGGCCTCGCGGCCGCGCATGCGGCGGCCACGGCCGGCGCGCGCGTGATTCTCGTCGACGACCAGCGCGAGCTCGGCGGCAGCCTGCTGTCGTGCCGTGCGGAGATCGACGCGAAGCCCGCGCTGCAGTGGGTCGAGAAGATCGAGGCCGAGCTGCGCAAGCTGCCCGACGTGACGATCCTGTCACGCAGCACCGCGTTCGGCTACCAGGACCACAACCTCGTGACGGTTACGCAGCGTTTGACCGATCATCTGCCGGTATCGATGCGCAAGGGGACGCGCGAGCTGCTGTGGAAGGTCCGCGCGAAGCGCGTGATCCTCGCGACCGGCGCGCACGAGCGTCCGATCGTGTTCGGCAACAACGACCTGCCCGGCGTGATGCTCGCCGGCGCGGTGTCCACCTACGTGCATCGCTTCGGCGTGCTGCCGGGCCGCAACGCGGTCGTGTTCACGAACAACGATCGTGCTTACCAGGCCGCGCTCGACCTGAAGGCGTGCGGCGCGAAGGTGACGGTCGTCGATTCGCGCGCATCGTCGAACGGCGCGCTGCCGGCCGCCGCGAAGCGGCAGGGCGTGACGGTGATGAGCGGCGCGGTCGTGACGAGCGCATCGGGCAAGTGGCGCGTCTCGTCGGTCGACGTCGCGTCGCTCTCGAACGGCCAGGTGGGCGGCAAGCTGCAGACGCTGCCGTGCGACCTCGTCGCGATGTCGGGCGGCTTCAGCCCGGTGCTGCACCTGTTCGCGCAATCGGGCGGCAAGGCCTGCTGGAGCGACGAGAAGGCGTGCTTCCTGCCGGGCAAGCCCGTGCAGGCGGAGGCGAGCATCGGCGCGGCGGCCGGCGAATTCGGCCTGGCGCGTGCGCTGCGGCTCGCGGTCGATGCGGGCGTGGAAGCCGCGAAGGCGGCGGGCTTTACGGCTGCGCAGCGCGCGGTTGCGCCGCAGGTCGCGGAAACCGTCGAAGGCGCTCTGCAGCCGCTGTGGCTCGTCGGCAGCCGCGAAGCCGCGGCGCGCGGCCCGAAGCAGTTCGTCGACTTCCAGAACGACGTGTCGGCCGCGGACATCCTGCTGGCCGCGCGCGAAGGCTTCGAGTCGGTCGAGCACGTGAAGCGCTACACGGCGATGGGCTTCGGCACCGACCAGGGCAAGCTCGGCAACATCAACGGGATGGCGATCCTCGCGGGGGCGCTCGGCAAGACGATTCCGGAAACGGGCACGACGACGTTCCGCCCGAACTACACGCCGGTGTCATTCGGCACGTTCGCGGGCCGCGAGCTCGGCGATTTCCTCGATCCGATCCGCAAGACCTGCGTGCACGAGTGGCACGTCGAGCACGGCGCGCTGTTCGAGGACGTCGGCAACTGGAAGCGGCCGTGGTACTTCCCGAAGAACGGCGAGGATCTCCATGCGGCCGTGAAGCGCGAATGCCTCGCGGTGCGCAACAGCGTCGGCATCCTCGACGCGTCGACGCTCGGCAAGATCGACATCCAGGGCCCGGACGCAGTGAAGCTGCTGAACTGGATGTACACGAATCCGTGGAACAAGCTCGAAGTGGGCAAGTGCCGCTACGGGCTCATGCTCGACGAGAACGGGATGGTGTTCGACGACGGCGTGACGGTGCGCCTCGCCGACCAGCATTTCATGATGACGACCACGACGGGCGGCGCGGCGCGCGTGCTGACGTGGCTCGAGCGCTGGTTGCAGACCGAATGGCCCGACATGAAGGTGCGGCTGTCGTCGGTTACCGATCACTGGGCAACGTTCGCGGTGGTCGGCCCGAAGAGCCGCAAGGTCGTGCAGAAGGTGTGCCAGGACATCGACTTCGGCAACGAGGCGTTCCCGTTCATGAGCTACCGGAACGGCACCGTCGCGGGTGCGAAGGCGCGCGTGATGCGGATCAGCTTCTCGGGCGAGCTCGCCTATGAAGTGAACGTGCCGGCGAACGCGGGCCGCGCGGTATGGGAAGCGTTGATGGCGGCCGGCGCCGAGTTCGACATCACGCCGTACGGCACCGAGACGATGCACGTGCTGCGCGCGGAGAAGGGCTACATCATCGTCGGCCAGGATACCGACGGCTCGGTCACGCCGTACGACCTCGGGATGGGCGGGCTCGTCGCGAAGTCGAAGGATTTCCTCGGCAAGCGTTCGCTCGCGCGTTCGGACACCGCGAAGGAAGGCCGCAAGCAGTTCGTCGGCCTGCTGACCGAGGACGAACAGTTCGTGCTGCCGGAAGGCGCGCAGATCGTCGCGAAGGACACGCAGGTGTCGGCGGTCGATCCGACGCCGATGATCGGCCACGTGACGTCGAGCTACTACAGCCCGATCCTGAAGCGCTCGATCGCGCTCGCGGTCGTGAAGGGCGGCCTGAACAAGATGGGCGAGAGCGTCGTGATTCCGCTGGCCAACGGCAAGCGCATCACCGCGAAGATCTCGAGCCCGGTTTTCTACGATACCGAAGGGGTGCGCCAGCATGTGGAATGAAACCAGAAACCAGACGCAGGTGGCGGGCGCGGGCGGCGTGGCGCTTGAATCGCCGCTCGTCGGCGCGGCCGACGTGCTGAAGCCGCACCAGGCGCGCGCCTCGAAGAAGTTCACGCTGCGCGAGCGGCCGTTCCTCGATCTCGTCAACGTGCGCGGCGAGTTGAGCGATCCGGCGTTCGTGAGCGCGTTCGAGCGCGTAGTCGGCTGCCGGCCGCCCGCGGCGCCGAACACGGTTGCGCGCGGCGCCGAGTACGACGTGCTGTGGCTCGGCCCCGACGAGTGGCTCGTGCGCTCGCACGGGCCCGTGCCGGCCGGTGTGCTCGAAGCGAAGCTCGCGGAGGCCGTGCAGGGTTCGTATGCGGCGGCCGTCGACGTCGGTAGCGGCTATACGGTTGTCGAGATCAGCGGCGAATGCGTGCGCGACGTGCTCGCACGCGGCTGCCCGCTCGATCTCCATCCGCGTGCGTTCAAGCCGGGCCAGTGCGCGCAGTCGCACTACTTCAAGTCGTCGATCGTGCTGATCCCGACCGGTGACGATGCGTTCGAGATCGTCCTGCGCCGCAGCTTCGCCGACTACTTCGTGCGCATCATGCTCGACGCGGCCGCGCCGCTGGCATCATGAAGCCGTTCGACGAACCGTTCGTGGCGATCGACGCGCCGCGCCTGCGCGGGCGCGGCTGGAGCGTGTTCGTCGACGAACTGAAGGTGCCCGCGCGGATCGGCATTCATGCGCACGAGCATGAAGCGCCGCAGCCGATCGTGATCGATGCAAGGCTCGGCTATCGGTGCGAGCCGAGCGAGCAGGGCGAGTGGATCGATTACGACGGCTATTGCACGCGTGTTGCCGCGTTCCTGTCGCACAAGCCGCATACGCGATTGCTCGAGACGCTCGTCGCCGATCTCGCGGTGCTGTCGTTCCGCGAGTGGCCGGCGCTCGAGTCGCTGACGCTGTCGGTGTACAAGCCGAAGATCCGGCCCGGCACCAAACGCGTCGGCGTGTCGCTCGACTGGACGCGCGGGGATTATTTGAGGTGGACGGGCGCGGCGGGGCAGTTTTGATGCGGAAAGAGGCGGTTGGCGGGGATGATGGAGGTCGGCCCGCGGGGGTGGGCTCACGCGTTTGCATAGTTCCTGAAATATGCGAACTATGCATCCAAGGGGAGCACGACAATCTTTGTTCCTGAGATATGCGAACAATTGATTGCCTCCGGCGTTCTGACCTATAACTCCGATATTTCCGTAACAATGCTGCCGGTGCGTATTTGGCAGCGTTTTGTTCCTGGTATCCCGGAATTATGGCTCGTACCTTGCCCCGCCCGATTGCATCCCCCGATCCGCTTGCACAGGATCTTGCGGCGTTGGGGGCGCTCGTCCGCAACCGGCGGGCGCAGAACCAGATGCGGATCGATGACGCGGCCGATATGCTCGGCGTCTCCAAGGACGTGCTGTCGCGTCTCGAAAACGGCCGGGCAGTGGGCGTCGACAAACTGTTCAAGGTGCTCGACGGCCTGGGGCTTAATGTGCTCGTCGTGCCGAAACGCGAAGTGCCCGTGGCGCGCAAGGCGCTGCATGAATTGGCCGAGCCGCCCGATCCGACCGTGTCGCGAGAGGGTGCCTGATGGTTCATCGCCTGCGCATCGCGCCGATGGTGCCCAAGGTGAACACCGCGCTGCTTTGACGTCGAGCGTTCCGCGGGCGATCGCCGCGGCACCCGTTCCAGCGTGTCGCAGCGATCGCCCCGATCGGTCGCGTCAAGCCGCAGCCGCCCCATCCAGCGTCGGATAGTCCAGATACCCGCGCGCATCGCCGCCGAAGAACGTCTCGTGCCGCGCATCGTTCATCGGCGCGCCCGTCTTCAGCCGCGTCACGAAATCCGGATTCGCGAGCACCATCTGGCCGTACGCTTCGAGATCGGCAAGGCCCGACTTCAGGTCGTCGCCGATCGCGTCGCGCGGGCGGCCCGGCCGGTTCAGGATCAGCATGCCGCTCCAGCGCTTGCGCAGGTCGGCCAGCAGCGCTTCATTGCCGTGATACATCACGTGCAGGTAAGCGAGGCCGAGACGGTCGAGTTCGGTCGCCAGATAGCGGTTCAGGTCCGGCCCTTGCTCGCCTTCGTCCACGCCGCCGAGCTTGGCGCCGGGCGACAGGCGGATCGCGGTGCGGTCGGCGCCGATCTCGTCGGCGATCGCCGTCGCGACCTCGATCGCGAAGCGGGCGCGGTTCTCGATCGAGCCGCCATACGCGTCGGTGCGCGTGTTCGTATTCGGCGCGAAGAACTGCTGGACGAGATACCCGTTCGCACCGTGGATCTCGACGCCGTCGGCGCCGGCCTCGATCGCGCGGCGCGCCGCGATGCGGAAGTCCTCGACGGTCGCGCGCACTTCCTCGGTCGTCAACGCGCGCGGCACGGGGACGTCCTGCATGCCCTTTACCGTGAAAATCTGCACGCCCGGTGCGATCGCTGAGGGCGCGACACCCTGCCGGTGATGCGGCGTATTGTCGGGGTGCGACATGCGCCCGACGTGCATCAGCTGGATGAACAGCCGGCTGCCGCGCGCATGCACGGCGTCGCTGATGGTCTTCCAGCCGGCGACGTGCGCGTCGGTATAGATGCCGGGCGTGGTGAGATAGCCCTGCCCGTCGTCGGAAGGCTGCGTGCCTTCGGTGACGATCAGGCCCAGGCTCGCGCGCTGCGCGTAGTATTCGGCGGCCCATTGGCCGGGCGTGCCGTCGACGGCCGCGCGGCTGCGCGTCATCGGCGCCATGACGAGGCGGTTTTGCAGTGTGTAGCGGCCCACGCGGGCCGGGGTAAACAGTTGGCCCACGCGGGCCGGGGTGAACAGTTGGCTCATGATGCGTTGCTCCTCGAAGTTCGGGACGGCGGCATCGGGACGATGCCGGTTCAGGCGCCGGCCGCGCATCGTTGCGCAGGCCTCGCCTCCACGCAGCTATCATCCATTGCTTCCTTTTCGGGATAAACCGGGTAATCTGGATAACATTGATCCATTGGTGGGGCAATGAGCATGGAACTGCTGAACGACATGGCGCTGTTCGTCGAAGTCGTGAAGGCGAAGGGCTTTCGCAGCGCGGCCGAGACGCTGGGGATGCCGAACTCGACGCTGTCGCGGCGTATCAGCGCGCTGGAGAAGGCGATCGGGCTGCGGCTGCTGCATCGCACGACGCGCCGGATCGAGCTGACCGAGGCCGGCCGGCTGTACTTCGAGCGTTGCAAGCGCATCGTCGACGAGGCGCGACTCGCGCACGAGCAGCTCGGCGATCTGCTGGCCGAACCGACGGGCGTGCTGCGCGCATCGTTTCCGGTCGATTTCGCGGTGACCTACCTGGCGCCGCTGATCGTCGAGTTCTCGAATCGTTACCCCAAGCTGACGTTTGATTTCGAGCTGACGTCGCGGCGTGTCGATCTGGTGAGCGAACCGTTCGACGTGGCGATCCGCATGGGCGAATCCGACGATTCCCAACTGATTGCACGGCGGCTGGCTACGCTCGGGAACTACCTGTATGCGTCGCCCGGCTATCTCGCGCGCGAGGGCGAGCCGCACACGCCGGACGACCTGGCGCGGCACGCGTGCCTCGGCCTGGCGAGGGCCGGCACGTGGACGCTGCATGACGGCACGCGCACCGTCGCGGTACCGGTGAGCAGCCGTTTCGCGGTAAACAGCGTCGGCATGCTGCGGCGCCTGGCCACGCTCGACGCGGGCATCATCGTGCTGTCGGAAGAGGTCGTCGCGGATGATCTGGCCGCCGGCCGGTTGCGCCGCGTGATGCCCGCATGGGAGGGCGAGCCGATTCCCGTCTATGCGATGACGGAAACGCGGCTGCTGCCCGCGAAGACGCAGCATTTCATCGAGTTTTTGCGGGAGCGTTTCGCGCACGCGTGACGGGCGGTTGCGCGCGCATCCTTCCGTCGATCACTGCTGCGCAGGTTGCGGCGCGTCCAGCTGCGCTTCCCATTTCTTCAGGATGCGCACGCGTGCCTGGCTGAAATCGATCCAGCAATTCATTCGCGCGTCTTCCGGGAGCATTTGCTGCAGATTGGCGGCTTTCACGTAGTCGCAAGTGTCGTCGGCGAAGCGGGTCCAGCTTGCCTGCGACTTCGCGAGCGCGCTGGCGGCATCGGGGTTGCGCTGATTGAGCTTGCGCTCGAGCGACTGGTACGCGCGCTCGACGGCCTGATCGTTCTGGCCGAGTACGCAAGTCCGCACGTTGCTCATCGTCAGCGCGTGTTTCTCGCAGTCGACGGCGGCGAATGCGGAGGAGTGGCCGATCGCCAGCGCGGCGACGGCAAGGATGCGGGTGGCGTGGCGCATGCGGATCCGGCGTAGAGCGGGCTAGTTGCCGCGGACCGACGTCGGGCTCGACTTTTCGCTGACCGGCATCATGCGGCCCTTCGCATCATTCTCGGGATTCGCGGCTTTCGCGTCGTCGTCGGGTTCGAGCACGAACCGGAACGAATCGACCCGCTGCATCACCTTCGCCGCATACGCGTTCGACCCGCCGTAGCTCTTCAGCCCGGCCTGCACGTTGCCGCCTGCCGCCCTCACATAGCCCGACAGGATGGCCGACCCGGCTTCGACGTTCGCGTTCGGCTCGGTCAGGTCCTTCACGTTGCGCAGCAGGCCGCGGTGCGCGGCCGGCACGACCTGCATCAGCCCGGTCGCGCCATGCTGGCCGCGTGCCTTTTCCTGGAAGCGCGATTCGATCGAGATGATGGCGTAAACGAGTGCGGGAGGCAGCGAATATTTCGTCGCCGTCACGCTCACGATATCGGCGAGCTTCGCGGCCCGTTCCTTCGCGACGCCGAACTTCTTCGTCAGGTAGGACGTGATGCGGCGGTTTGCTTCGTTCGGCTGATCGTTGGCGTCGGCGAGCGGCGCGGATGCGACGGACGGCGCCGATGCAATCGCTTCGGGCGCGGACGCGGGCAGCGCGGGCGCTTGCTGCGCCGATGCCTGTTGCGCGATGCCGAACGAAAGCACGATTAGCGAGAGAAACCGTCGCATGGTGAAGTGCGGGGAAATGAGAGGCGCATAGTATATCGGCCAATCTCCAAGGGTTGTCGAACGCCGGCTCGAATGAAAGCGACATGTAGGCTTGTTTCGGTGCGCAACGAATCGATAGGGCGATCGTTGCGCGGACACGCATCGTAGTCCGGATAAACGCCGCACAATCTCGCGCTGACGTTTTTTAACACACGCATAAAGCGTGCTGCGCCGCGAACCTTACGCGCGTCGCGCGGCCGCCATCCGTGCAATCGCGCCGATCGCATCGCTGACGAGCACCGCGAGCAGCCCGACGATTACGCCGCCCTGCAGCACGAATGCGGTATTCGACGTCTGCAACCCCGCGATGATCACGTCGCCGAGCCCGCGCGCGGCGACTGTCGAGCCGATCGTCGCGGTGCCGAGATTGATCACGACCGCGAGCCGGACCCCGTTGACGATCACCGGAAATGCGAGCGGCAGCTCGACCGATACCAGTTGCTGCCAGCCGCTCATCCCCATTCCGCGCGCGGCGTCGACGACGTCGCGCGGCACGTCCTCGAGCCCCGCGATCGTGCTTTCGAACACGGGCAGGAGGCCATACAGCACGAGCGCAATCAGCACGGGCTTCAATCCGAAGCCGACGGCCGGCACCGCGAGCGCGAGCACCGCGACCGGCGGGAACGTCTGGCCGATGTCGACGACGCTGCGCGCGACCGGCAGGAAATCCGCGCCCCACGGCCGCGTGACCGCGATGCCGGCCGCGACCGCGACGATCGTGCCGATCAGGCTGGACAGCGCGACCGTGCCGAGATGCGCGAGCGTGAGGTCGAGCAGGCTCGCGCGATCGTAGATGACCGGCGCGCCGTTGTCCGCGAACGGTGCGAACAGCCCTTGCAGCCATGCAGGGTGCAACAGCAGCACGAGCAGCAGTGCGAGCGCGGCCGCGCGGGCCGCATAGGCCGGCAGCCGCCGGGGCAGCGCCGCACGCGCAGGCCGCACGCCGTGCGTCGTCATGCGGGCTTCCTCGCGTGCGCGCGGATCGCATCGAGCGTGATGCGGCGCGTGTTGTTGCCGTCGCCATCTCCGACCGGCAGCACATCGACACCGCGCCACAGCAGCTCGGACACCGCATCGCGCAGCGTGCGTGTCGCGGCGATCGGTTCGCCGTCGGCATGACCGGGTTCGGCCACCGCGTCGATCGGTGTCAGCGCGAGCAGGCGCAGCGGCCGGTCGACGCCCGCGACGAGCTGCTCGACGACGCCGGCCGCCGGCTTGCCGAGAATCTCGGCCGGCGAAGCGACCTGCAAGAGCCGGCCGGCATCCATCACCGCGATCGTGTCGCCGAGCTTCAGCGCTTCCTCGATATCGTGCGTGACGATCACGACCGTGATGCCGAGGCGGCGCTGCAGCGCGAACAGGTCGTCCTGCGCCTTGTTGCGGATGATCGGATCGAGCGCGCCGAACGGCTCGTCCATCAGCAGCATCGCGGGCTCGGCCGCGAGCGCGCGCGCCACGCCGACGCGTTGTTGCTGGCCGCCCGACAGTTCGTGCGGCAGCTTGTCCGCGAACTCGGCCGGCGCGAGATGGAACAGGTCCAGTAATTCGTTCACGCGCGCATCGATGCGATCGGCCGGCCAGCCGAGCAGGCGCGGCACGGTCGCGATGTTGCGCGCGACGCTCCAGTGCGGAAACAGTCCGTGCCCCTGGATCGCATAGCCGATGCCGCGGCGAAGCTGTTCGGGCGCAACGGTGGCCGTATCGACACCGTCGATGCGGATCGTGCCGCTGGTAGGCGCGATCAGCCGGTTGATCATGCGCAGCAGCGTCGACTTGCCGCTGCCCGATGCGCCGACGAGCGCGGTGATCGTGCCGCGCTTCATCGTCAGCGATACGTCGTCGACGGCGACGATGTCGCCGAAGCGTTTGCCCGCGCGTTCGATCTCGATCATCCTGCACGCCCCTTCGCGAGCGTGGTCGCGGCTTCGAACATGACGGCCGCCACCAGCGCGAGCGCGATCGTCGGGATCGCGCCCAGCAGCACGAGATCGGCGGCCGATTGCCCGATCCCCTGGAAAATGAAGGTGCCGAATCCGCCGCCCCCGATCAGCGCGGCGACCGCGGTCAGCCCGATGTTCTGCACGAGCACGATGCGCACGCCGCTCAGGATCACCGGCAGCGCGAGCGCGAGATCGATGCGCAGCAACCGCTGCGCGCGCGTCATGCCCATCGCGCGCGCCGCTTCAGTGACGTGCGGCGGCACCTGGCCGAGCCCGACCACGACGCTCGACGCAATCGGCAGCAGCGAGTACAGGAACAGCGCGAGCACGGCCGGCGCGACGCCGATGCCGCGGATGCCAAGCGCGGCCGCGAGCGGCACGTGCGCGGCGAGCAAACCGAGCGGCGCCATCATCAGCCCGTACATCGCGATGCTGGGGATCGTCTGTACGACATTGAGCACGGGCATCGCGACGGTACGCACCGCCGCGATGCGCGCGCAGGCGATGCCGAGCGGCACGCCCGCGACGAGCGCGGCGGCCACCGAGCCGCCCGCGAGCGACACGTGCCGGAGCGCCTCGCGCCAGAAATCGTCGCTGCGCACCGCGTATTCGCGCATCACCGAGAGGCCGTCCCACCAGCCGCTCGCGAGCGGCACCGAAATCGCCGCTATCGCGACGACGAGCGCGGCGAGACGCCGCCACGGGCCGAATGCGAGCCGTGCGAGTGCGTCGGCGACGAGCACGGCCCACGCGAACAGCAGCAGCCAGACGCCGGAGGAGGGCGACACGCGGGCGAGCGTGTCGTCGGGTGCGACGACGTGCGTCGCGGCCGCACCGACCGCGTAAGCGAGCGTGGCGAGCCACGCGCAGCCGGCCACGAGCCGCCAGGCGGGGCGGCTTGCCGTCATCGCCCACAGCGCGCCGGCGATCCACAGCGCGGCGAGTGCGGCGCCCTGTACGGCGGGCAGCGCGGCGAACACCGACAGGTCGGCGCCGGCCGCGATCCGGTTCGGCCGCAGCACCGCGAACGGCAGGCCGAGCACGGCGACGATCGTCAGTACGCCGATCAGGATGCCGACCTTGTCGGGTGTCACGCGCCGCGCGGACGCCGCCGCGCGATCCGTCATTTAACGAAGCCCTTCGATTTCAGATAGCTTTTCGCGACGCCGGCCGCCGGCTCGCCGTTGATCTGGATGCGCGCGTTCAGCGACTGCAGCGTCTTCAGGTCGAGGCTCGCGAACACGGGCTTCAGGTAGTCGGCGATCTGCGGATGGGCTTTCAGCACGGCTTCGCGGATCACGGGCGTCGGCGCATAGACGGGCTGCACGTGCTTGTCGTCGTCGAGCACCGCGAGGCCGCTTGATGCGATGCCGCCGTCGGTGCCGTAGACCATCGCGGCGTTCACGCCGTCGGTCTGGTTCGCGGCGGCCTTGATCGTCGCGGCCGTGTCGCCGCCGGACAGCACGACGAGCTGCTCGGGCTTCAGCTTGAAGCCGTACGCCTTCTCGAATGAAGGCAACGCGGACGCGCTGTTCACGAATTCGGCCGACGCGGCGAGTTTCAGTTTGCCGCCGCCCGCGACCCACTTGCCGAAATCGGAGAAGGTCTTCAGGTGCTGCGACTGAGCGACCGGCGCGAGCACGGCGACGCCCCATGTGTTGTTCGCGGGCGCCGGTGCGAGCCACACGAGATGGTTCGCCGCGTAGTCGAGCTTCTTCGCGGTGTCGTAGCCCTGGCTTGCGTTCTTCCACACGGGATCGTCGGCCTTGTTGAAGAAGAACGCGGCGTTGCCCGTGTATTCGGGGTAGATGTCGATCTCGCCGCTCGTGAGCGCCTTGCGCACGATCGGCGTCGTGCCGAGCGCGATCTTTTCGGTGACCGGAATGCCGTGGGCCTTCAGCACCTGCGCAATGAGGTTGCCGAGCAGGTTGCCTTCGGTATCGATCTTCGACGACACCACGACGGGCGTGTCGGCGTGTGCGCCGGGCGCGACGAGCGCGGCGGCGAATGCGAGGCCCAGGATCCGGGCGGGCAGGGCGAGCTTCATGAGCCAATCTCCAGGACGGGGGCGTACGCCGAAAGTTACTTGACTGAGCCGGCTTTGGCAAACCGTGCGCGGCGGCGTGCCCACAGCCCGCGTGGGGATAACCCGCATCCGTCACGCGGGCTTGTTACACTGAAATCCATTCCCGCCTGCGGACACTTCCTGCCATGAAGCCCGAGCTGCTGGTCCTCATCGCATTGCGCGGCGACGCGCATCGCGAGATCGCCGCGTCGTTCGACGTGCGCTATGCCCCGACTGCCGAAGAACGCGAACGCGCGATCGCCGAATACGGCGGCACGATACGCGCGGTGCTGACCAACGGCAGCACGGGGCTCACCGCCGCCGAGATCGATCGTCTTCCGCAACTCACGTTCGTCAGCGCGCTCGGCGCCGGCTACGAGCATATCGACGTTGCGCATGCGAAGGCGCGCGGCGTCACGGTCGTGACGGGCGCCGGCACCAACGACGATTGCGTCGCCGATCACGCGTTCGCGCTGCTGCTCGCGGCGGTGCGTGGCGTCGTGCGGCTCGATGCGAAAACCCGCGCGGGCGTGTGGCGCGAAGGGCTGCCGATGCCGCCGAACGTATCGGGCAAGAAGCTCGGCATCGTCGGGCTCGGCAAGATCGGCGAGAAGTGCGCGCGCCGCGCGGCCGGCTTCGATATCGAGATCGGTTATCACAACCGGTCGGAGAAGAACGTTCCCTACCGCTATTTCGACCGCGTCGACGCGCTCGCGCAGTGGGCCGATTACCTGATCGTCGCGACGCCGGGCGGCGCGGGCACGCGGCACCTGATCGATCGTGCGGTGCTCGATGCACTCGGCCCCGGCGGGTTCGTCGTCAACGTGTCGCGCGGCAGCGTTGTCGATACCGCTGCTTTGGCGGAAGCGTTGCGCGAAGGGCGCATCGCGGGCGCGGGGCTCGACGTGTACGAAGGCGAACCGGAGCCGCCGCGTGCGCTGACGGATCTCGACAGCGTCGTGTTGACGCCGCACATGGGCGGCTGGTCGCCCGAGGCGCTCGATCGGTCGGTGCGGCAGTTCATCGACAACGCGGCGCGGCACTTTTCAGGGCAGCCGGTGTTGACGCCGCTTTGAGCGTGGGGCGGGCGCGGTTCAGGCCGCCTGCGCGCAGAATTCCCAATAGAACGCCGGCAGGTTCGCCGGCTTGTCGGCATCGAGGTCGATCCAGCCGAACTGACGGTGCTCGTCGCTCAGGACGATTTCATGACGATCGACCTCGCACTGGAAGCACACGATGAGCACGCGCTTGCCCGGCACGACTTCGCACGAACGGCTCGCGACGTAGCGGATCGCCGATGCGACGATTCCGCATTCCTCCCATACTTCGCGCGTGATGGTTTCTTCGAGCGATTCGCCCGCTTCGGGCCAGCCGCCCGGCAACTCCCATTCGTCGCGCGGATTGCGCAGGAACAGGACGGAGCGACCGTCGCGGACGATCGCCTTGGCGCTGATCGGGATCATGTGCGTTTTCCGTTGGCATTCGACTTTCGCAGCCTATCGCACACGTTACCTTCTTGCAGCGAACCCCCGCCGGCGCCGACCGGCGCGCAGGCGGGGGACGCTGTGCCGTTACACCGGCAGCCGGCGTGGGGCTACGCGCCCGTGAGCGAAGCCAGCGGCACCGTCACCGACGTACCGGCCGGGTCAAGCGTCAGCCCGGTGCCCGGCGTCGGCCGCAGCGTGGCCTCGTTGTCGCTGGACAGCACGACGAGCCCCAGCCGGTGGCCGGCTTCCAGCTTGTAGTCACGCGGCATGAACGTCAGCTTCAGGTCGTACGGCATCCCGGGCAGCACGGGCTCCGAGCGCCACTCGGACCACCGGTTGCGCGGGTCGGTCCACGCACGCGTGACGATCGTGGCCGTGCCGTCCGGCGCACGATCGACCAGCAGGGCCGTCACGTTGGCTACCGCCGTGAAGATCAGCCTCACGCGTGCGGTCGCGGCGCCGGACAGGCGTGTCGCGGCCGTGAGCGGCGCGGTTTCGAAACGGCTGCGGTTCTCGCCCGTCGGCGCGTTCGCCAGCGTGAGCGCGGTGATGCGCGCATCGTCGGTGAAACGGGCGAGCGGGCCGCCGGTCGGCAGTCGCAGCAGCGTGCCCGTGCCCGCGCCGTCGCCGCCCGCGAAATACGTGACCGGCGTGGCGTGGCGTGCGGCCCAGTCCGCTTCCTTCAGCAGCGTGCCGTCCGCCTGCTCGATCACCGCGCGCGGATCGCGTTCGACGCCGTTGTCGAAACCGATCAGGTAGCGCGTAAACCAGCGGTTCACTTCGGCGGTCCACGCATCGGCCATCGCCGGCACGCGGGTCGGGTCGGTGTGCTTCAGGCGATGCAGCCACAGCTGCGTCGGTACGCCCTGGCGCCGCATCGCGAGATGCCACGACGTCGACTGATCGACGCGCACGTTGTCGTCGGTCAGCCCCTGCGCGACGAGCGCCGGCGCGACCGCGTATGCGGTGGGAATGTCGCGCGCGGCCCAGAACGGCGAATAGTCGCCGGTCTTGCGGTCTTCCTGCTGCAATGCTTCGTCGATCAGGTGCGTGCAGCGCTCCGGATGCGCGTTCGTCAGCAGCGCCTTGATGTACACATCGACGTCCTCGCCCTGATAGCCTTCCGGCGCGCGCACGAGCCCGCCCGAGCGGTAGTAGCCGTACATGTTCGTCAGCCCGGCGACCGGCACGATCGCGTCGAGCCCGCGCGTGCGCAGGCTCGCGACCATCTTCGGCAGCGTGCCGTCGTACGACACGCCGTACATGCCGACGTGGCCCGTCGACCAGTTCGCGACGACCGTCTTGCCGTTCGCGTCCTTCGCGGTCGCGTCGCGGCCGAGCCAGCGGATCACCGATGCCATCGCGACCGATTCGTCGCGCGTGAGGATCGTCGGGCAACCGTCCGAGCCGGCGGTGCCGAGCGAATCCGCGTAGACGATCGTGAAGCCGCGTGGGATGAAGTAGCTCTCGATCCACGAGCGCCCGGCGGCGGCCGCTTCGACCTGCTGCTGCAGCCGCACCTGCGGCGCGGCGGCCATGATGCGCGCGGACGTCGATGCGGCCGCGGCGGCCGATGCGTTGGCGGTGGGGTGCGGCGTGCCGTCGAGTTCGACGTCGACGTTGTGGTCGGGGCTGTCGGCGAGGCCCGCGTAGTACGGGCTGGCGAGCACGATGACGGGCGTGCGCGCGCCGTTCGCGGTTTCGCTCGGGCGCACGATGCGCACGTGGATGCGGTCGCGCGTGCCGTCGCCGTCGGAATCGACCGGCGTGTCGACCCACGCGTTCTCCTCGATCGTGCCGCCCGACAGCGACGGCTGCACCTGGCCGTTCGCGATCACGGGCCGGTAGCGGCCGCTGCTGGCCGGATTGGCGTACGGCACGCCGGACGGCGAAATGCGTGATGCCAGCGACTGCTTGTCGGCCGCCGAGGCGGCGGCCCCCTCCTGTTGGCCCTGCGCGAGCGCGGAGACGCCCGCCACGCTACCGCCGTCGTCGCCGCCGCATGCGGCGAGCGTCGCGGCTGCAACGAGTGCGGGAAGCCACGCGCGACGCAATCCGGTTCGATGAATGTCCATTGTCGACCTCTTGTTGTGATTGTCCGGAACCGGACGGCCCGCGATATGCCCCCTGCGGCCCGGCCGGGTGCTGCATCGGATGAAACGGAACGGCACCTTCGAAAGCGCCGGGCGCGATGCCCGGGTGTCACGGCCGGCGTCGACGCGCGTCACGCATCGCACAAACCGGCGGGTGTCGGGGCGACGGCATCGCCCCGAACGGAAAGCGTCAGCGCGGCGGCTGGTTCGTGCCGCACGGTCGATGCGAGGCAGGCGGTACGAAATGAACGCAGGAGTGCGAATCAAATGCGGGCATACCCGATCTTCCTTCAGGTTTCAGATGAAACGGAACGGCACGATGCGATGCGGCGGGGATGTTGCGAACGGCGGTGCTGCAACGGCAGGAAAGCGCGACGCGAGTCGGCGGGGCTGGCCGGAATGCTTTCCGGAAGCTTGCGCAAAACTTATCTCAGTGAAATCTCGGTGTCAAACTTTTTTAGTTTGAGTCAAACAAAGTTTCCAGGCGCGCCGGGCGATCGCCATGCGATCGGTCTAAATTTCCGGGAAATCTGTCCGTAAACGGTAAAAAACAGATTGAAAGGAGAGAGAGGGCATGACGATTTCAGTCACGGCAGCGAGCGGCCTTTCGCTCGTGCAGATGGCGCAGGATGCGACGCTCGACGGGCGCCCACAGACGGACGCGACCACCGGGAAACCGCCGGACACGCCGATGACCATCCGGGCGCTCGATCAGGAAGCGATGCAGGCGGCGCGCATGAAGCAGATGTCGATGCTGGGCGACCTGTCGACGAAGCTGCGCGGCGTCACCAGCCAGCTCGCGACGAGCATGCACGAGATCATCGCGAAGCGCCCGGACCTGGCCGACGCGCAGTTCGACTTCAAGACCGACGACGGCCGGATCAAGGTCGTGTCGAAGACGATGACGGACAGTGACCGCGCGTGGGTGGAGTCGACGCTGAACGCGAACGCGGGCCTCGTGCTCGCGACGCGCGAGTTTCACCAGCAGGCCGTCGACTTTGCCGGGCAGGGCGCGGCCGCCGTGGGCGAGACGTTCACGGACGACGATCGCAAGGTGGCCAGCCAGCGCGCCGACGCGGACTTCCTCTTCATGAAGGAGATCAACGCGTCCGTCGCGCGCAACCAGAAGTTCGAAGAGGTCAGTGGGCATTTCACCACGCAGGACGGCACGCCGCTGAAGTTCGACCCGTCGGCCGGCAGCGCGCGCGGCACGCTTGCGCTGCTGGATACCGACCGTCAGTTGTCGTCGGGCGCGGCGATCTTCGTCGACGACTCGGGGCAGAAGACCGACGGCAGGCGCGCGGGCCTGATCGACGTCGGCTTCGGGGCCGCGTTCGAGGACATCCTGAACGGCCGCAACAGCATCGGTTTGCACGAGATCGCATGACGACGCGCCCCGCAGCGCCGGGCACCGGCCGCTGCGCGCCTATTCGTCGCGCAACGCCTCGGCCGGCCGCACCCGCGCGGCGCGCCAGCTCGGGTAGAGCGTCGCGACGCACGACATCAGGAACGCGGCCGCGGCGATCTCGATCACGTCGGTCGCCGCGAGCTTCGACGGCAGCGAACTGAGGAAGTACACGGACGGCGTCAGGAAGCGGATGCCGAGCAACTGCTCGATCGCCGGCAGCACCCACGGGATGCTCACCGCGATCGCGCAGCCTAGCGCGACACCCGCGAGCGTGCCGGCGAGGCCGATCGTCATCCCCTGGATCGCGAAGATCTTCATGATCGACCCGGGCGGCGCGCCGAGCGTGCGCAGGATCGCGATGTCGCCCTGCTTCTGCGTGACGGTCATCACGAGCGACGACACGAGGTTGAACGCGGCGACCGCGACGATCAGCATCAGGATCAGCGACAGCATGCGTTTTTGCAGCCGCTCGGCTTCGAACCACGTGCGGTTCTGCCGCGTCCAGTCGCGGATATAGAGGTCGCCCGACAGCGTGCGCGACAGCGCCAGCGCGATCTCCGGCGCGCGCTGCAGATCGTCGAGGCGCAGCCGGATGCCGGTCGGTGCGCGCACGTTGAACAGCGTCTGCGCGTCGCGGAGATGGATGTACGCGAGCGCGCTGTCGTACTGGTAGTGGCCCGACTCGAACGTGCCGACCACGTTGAACTGCCGGAACCGCGGCAGCGCGTCGCCGATGCGCGCGGTGTTGCCGGGCGCGAAGAACGTGATGCGGTCGCCGATCTTCACGTGCAGCGCGTCGGCCAGCGCCGAGCCGAGCACGATGCCCATCTCGCCCGGCACGAGTGCGTCGAGCCGCCCGGTCTTCAGCTTGCGCGCGATCTCGGACACGCGTGGCTCCAGCACCGGATCGATGCCGCGCAGCGCGACGCCCGTCACGCTGCCCGCGTTCGTCAGCAGGGCCTGCGCGTCGACATAGGGCGCAACGGCGCGCACCGTTGGATTCTGCAGCGATTCGTGCGCGGTGAGCCGCCAGTCGGGCATCGCGCCGGTCGGCGAGAAGATTTCCACATGCGCGAGCACCGACAGCATCCGGTCGCGCACTTCGGTGCGGAAGCCGTTCATCACCGACAAGACGACGATCAGTGCGGCGACGCCGAGCGCGATGCCGGCCATCGCGGCGCCCGCGATGAACGACACGAAGCCGTCGCCGGCCGAGCGCCGGCCGCCGCGCGCATAGCGCAGCCCGATCTGCCATTCGAACGGGAGTTTCAAGCGGTTTCCTTTCATTTTGATTCGAATCATGCCGGGTCGCGCATTTTAGCGAAGGCGGCGCGAGCGCGTGCAGCGGTCGGCCGGCGAGCCGAAATCCGCCCGACCGGCCGGTCATTCGGCCGCGTTGCGCGCCGGCACGGCGATGTTTCCATCGTTTCGGGTCTGATCGATAATGGCGCCCAGCATCCGGTCGAACATACCAAGCAATTACGGCGCAACCGGGCCGCGCCGTCACAAGACCCATAACAATTCGGGGAAGGTTGCCGCATCAGGCAGCATGTCCTTGACAAGGAAATAACAATGGATTTGCTGCGCTTCCTGTTGCTCCTGCCGATTCGCGTGGCGGGCTTCGTCTGGTGGCTGCTCGGCTGCGCGCTGCGGCCGCTGGTCGGCGACGTGTCGTGGACGGCGCCCGCGTGGATGGGCATCACCGCCGCGGCCGTGCGCCGCCGCCCGTGGCATGCCGGCGGCCTCGTGCTGCTCGCGGCCGCGCTCGGCTACGGCGGGTACTGGCTCAAGCATCGCCCGAAGCCGCCCGAGCCCGAAACCGTCAGCTTCACCGTGAAGGCGCCGGCGATCACCACCTACGAGGTGGACGACACCGACAAGCCGAAGATCACCGTGCATCCGCTCGAAGTCGTGTTCGCGCAATCGGCGGCGCCGATCGAACGGGTCGGCAAGCCGGCCGGCGACGGCATCGAGATGACGCCCGCGCTGAAGGGCGCATGGGAGTGGGTCGACGACAAGACGCTGCGCTTCACGCCGGCGGCCGACTGGCCGGTCGGCGCGCACGTCGAGGTGCGTTTCGCGGTGCACCGGGTGTTCGCGCCGCAGGTGACGATGCACGACGACCGTTTCGCATTCGACCTGCCGGCGTTCGCCGCAACGGTCGGCAACAATGAGTTCTACCAGAACCCCGACAATCCGGCGGAGAAGCAGGCGCTGCTGCAGCTGCGCTTCAACTACCCGGTCGATCCGGCCGAGTTCGAGAAGCGCATCGGCCTCGTGCTGGTCGGCCGTGACGGCAAGAATTCGACGCCGCTGCGCTATACGGTCAACTACGACAAGATGAAGACGAGCGCGTGGGTCTACTCGCAGCCGCTCGAGATTCCGCGCGATCCGCTGGTGGCACGGCTCGACGTCGACAAGGGCGTGAAGAGCGCGCGCGGCGGCAACGGCACGCCTGACGTGCTGCATGCTTCGGTCGACGTGCCGGGGCTCTACAGCCTGTCGATCGACAACATCGCGCCGACGCTCGTCGACAACGAGCGCTACGAACCCGAGCAGGTACTCGTCGCGGAAGCGTCGGACGGCGTGCGCAGCGCCGACCTGGCCGCGCGCGCCAAGGCGTGGGTGCTGCCGAAGCGCAAGCCGGGCGTCGATCAGGCGGACGACGATCCGCCGTACGAATGGAACGTGGCCGACATCAGCGATGCGGTGCTGAAGCAGTCGAAGCCGCTGCCGCTCGACGCGGTGCCGACCGAGAACGACTACGCCACGCTGCAAAGCTTCAAGTATCACGCGACGCCGGGCGATCGCATCGTCGTGCGTTTCGCGGGCGACCTGAAATCGGCGGGCGGCTACCTGCTCGCCGAGCCGGTGACGACCGCGTTCACGGTGCCCGACTATCCGAAGCTGCTGCGCTTCATGGCCGACGGTTCGCTGCTGTCGATGAGCGGCAGCAAGCGGCTGTCGGTCGTGTCGCGCAACCTGCCGGGGATGAAGGTCGAGATCGGCCGCGTGCTGCCCGACCAGCTCCAGCATCTCGTGAGCTTCAACAACGGCACGTACGCGCGGCCCGAGCTGTCGTATTCGTTCAGTGAGGATCACATCGTCGAGCGCTTCGTGCAGACGCGTGCGTTCCCGGCGGGCGACCCCGGCAAGGCGCATTACGAAGGCATCGATCTCGGCCAGTACCTGAAAGGCGGCAAGCGCGGCGTGTTCCTGCTGCACCTGACGAAGTACGATCCGGCGGCCGAGAAGAAGAAAGCCGACGATGCGAAGGACAGCGATGCATCGTCCGGCGACGGCAGCCAGGATTCGTCCGACAGCGCCGATTCGGGCGACAGCAACGACAACGGCAACGGCGACGACAGCGACAACGCGCTCGGCGACACGCGCCTGATCGTCGTGACCGATCTCGGGATGCTGGTCAAGAAGGCGCTGGACGGCAGCCAGGACGTGTTCGTCCAGTCGATCCGCAACGGCCGCCCGGTTGCGGGCGCAACCGTGTCGGTGCTCGCGGTGAACGGCCAGGCGCTGTTCACGCAGACGACCGGCGCCGACGGCATCGTGCATTTCCCCGCGTTCAAGGGGCTCGACCGCGAGAAGCGGCCGCAGCTGTATGTCGTGAAGAAGGATACCGACCTGTCGTTCCTGCCGGTGGCCGGCCGCGATCGCCAGCTCGACTTCTCGCGTTTCGACGTCGACGGCGAGCGCAATGCGACGGGCCAGGGGCAACTGTCCGCGTACCTGTTCTCGGATCGCGGCCTGTATCGGCCCGGCGATCCGTTCCACATCGGCCTGATCGTGCGTGCGGCGAGCTGGGCGCGCAGCCCGGCCGGCGTGCCGCTGCAGGCGGAGATCGTCGATCCGCGCGGGATCACCGTCGAGCGCAAGCCGGTGACGGTCGATGCGACGGGTTTCACCGAGCTCGGCTATACGACGGCCGAAACGGCGCCGACCGGCACGTGGACGGTCAACCTCTACATCGTCAAGGACGGCCAGCCGGGTGCCGAGCCGATCGGCAGCACGACGGTGCAGGTGAAGGAGTTCCTGCCCGACCGGATGAAGGTCGACGCGAAGCTGTCGCAGCAGGTCGTCGAAGGATGGGTGAAGCCGAAGGGGCTGAAGGGGATCGTCGATGCGCAGAACCTGTTCGGCACGCCGGCGGAGAAGCGCCGCGTCGCGGCGACGCTGACGTTGCGCCCGGTATGGCCGTCGTTCCGCAGCTGGCAGGGCTATCGCTTCTTCGATGCCCGCCGCGCGAAGGAGGGCTATACGACGACGCTGCAGGACGGCGCGACCGACGACAAGGGCCATGCCGAGTTCGATCTCGATCTCGACAAGTACGCGGACGCGACCTACCAGCTCTACTTCCAGGCGAAGGCCTATGAAGCGGAAGGCGGCCGCAGCGTCGCCGCGAATGCGCAGACGCTTGTCTCGAACAACGACTGGCTCGTCGGCTACAAGTCGGTCGACGATCTCGGCTACGTGAAGCGTGGCAGCCCGCGCACGGTGCGGCTCGTCGCGATCGATCCGAACGCGAAGGCGATCGACGTGAAGGACCTGCGCGCGCAGCTCGTCGAGGAGCGCTACGTGTCGGTGCTGACCAAGCAGGATTCCGGCGCGTACAAATACGATTCGCGGCTCAAGGAAGTGCCGGTCGACGAGAAACCGCTGACGATTCCGGCGGGCGGGCTCGACTTCACGCTGCGCACCGACAAGCCGGGCAGCTATGCGCTCGTGATCCGCGACGCGGCCGGCGCGGCGGTGAACCGGATCGAGTATTCGGTCACGGGCGATGCGAACGTCACGCGTTCGCTCGACCGCAACGCGGAGCTGCAGGTGACCCTCGCGAAGCACGACTACAAGCCGGGCGAGCAGGTCGAGATCGCGATCCGCGCGCCTTACGCGGGCAGCGGCCTGATCACGATCGAGCGCGACAAGGTGTATGCGCACGCGTGGTTCCATGCGGACACGACGAGCTCGATCCAGCACATCACGGTGCCGGCTGGCTTCGAGGGCAACGGCTACATCAACGTGCAATACATCCGCGATCCGTCGTCCGATGAAATCTTCATGAGCCCGCTGAGCTACGGCGTCGTGCCGTTCTCCGTGAACCTCGATGCGCGCCGCAACGCGGTGTCGGTCGATGCGCCCGCGCTCGTGAAGCCCGGCGACACGGTGAATTTCACCGTGCATTCGGCGAAGCCCGCGAAGGTCGTCGTGTTCGCTGTCGACGAGGGCATCCTGCAGGTCGCGCGCTACAAGCTCGGCGATCCGCTGAAGTTCTTCTTCCGCAAGCGGATGCTCGAAGTCGGCACGTCGCAGATCCTCGACCTGATCCTGCCGGACTTCGAGAAGCTGATGGCGATGGCCGCGCCCGGCGGCGACGCCGACGATGCGATCGGCCGCCAGCTGAACCCGTTCAAGCGCAAGCGCGACAAACCGGTCGTCTACTGGTCGGGGATCGTCGACGTGAACGGCGACACGCGCCTGAGCTACACCGTGCCCGACTATTTCAACGGCAAGCTGCGCGTGATGGCGGTATCGGTGTCGCCGGACCTGGTCGGCACGTTCGAAGGCGCGACGACGGTGCGCGGCGATTTCGTGCTGTCGCCGAACGTGCCGACGACGCTCGCGCCGGGCGACGAGGCCGACGTCAGCGTCGGCGTCGCGAACAACCTGACGGGCGCCGGCAACCAGCCGGTGCCGGTCGCGGTCACGCTGAAGACAGGCCCGCAGTTGCAGGTGATCGGGCCGGTCACGCAGAACGTCGCGCTCGCGCCGCAGCACGAGGGTGTCGCAATGTTCCGCGTGAAGGCGACCGATACGCTCGGCTCGGGTTCGCTGTCGTTCGGCGCGCGCTATGGCGCGAAGGGCGCGCAGCAGCGTGTCGACGTATCGGTGCGGCCGGCCGCCGCGTTCCGCACGCAGCTCGACATCGCGCGCCTCGATCCGGGCAAGAAGGCAAGCGTGCCGAACCTGCGGCCGATGTACGACGCGTATGCATCGCGCGACGCGAGCATTTCGACCGCGCCGCTCGTGCTGTCCGAAGGCTTGTCGTCGTATCTCGTCAACTTCGAGCACTACTGCAGCGAGCAATTGGTGAGCGCGGCCGTGCCGCGCGTGTTCGCGGCGAAGTGGCTGTCGGTGCGCGCGCTGACGAGCGCGATGCATGCGACCGACGCCGGCGCCGACGCGACGAACGCGGCGGCGATCACGCAGTTCCTCGGCGTGCTGCGCAGCCGGCAGAACGCGCAGGGCGGGTTCGGCCTGTGGAGCGCGACGCCCGACGCCGATCCGTTCGTGTCCGCGTACGCGATGCACGTGCTGCTCGACGCGCGCGAGCGTGGCATCGCGGTGCCGAAGGACATGCTCGACGCGGGGAACGCGTATCTGCAGAAGCTTGCAGCGAACGATTCGCTGGGCTCGCCCGACCTGCTGCGGCAGCGCGCGTACGCGGTGTATCTGCTGACGCGCCAGGGCAACGTGACGACCAACAGCCTCGCGGCCGTGCAGAAGCGGCTGCAGGATGCGTACCCGAACGACTGGAAGAACGATCTCGCGGCTGCGTGGCTCGCCGCGTCGTACCAGCTGCTGAAGCAGGACAAGGAGGCCGCGGCGCTGATCGCGGGCCCGCAAGCGCTGCTCGAGCGCAAGCGCGCCTCCGACGGCGGCTACGTGACCGGCTACTACCTCGATCCGCTGACGCGCGACGCGAGCGTGCTGTACCTGATCGCGAAGCACTTCCCGGACCGCGTGCGCAAGCTGTCGCCGCGCGCGATGGACAACCTCGCCGCGCCGCTCGTCGACAACCGCTACAACACGCTGTCGTCGGCGATGACGATCCTCGCGCTCGATGCGTACGCGGCATCGAGCGCGGGCCAGCTCGACCAGCTCTCGATCGACGAGGTCCGCGCGGGCGCCGCGCCGAAAGACGTGTCGTTGATCCAGGCGAACCTCGTGCGCTCGGGCACGTGGTCGGCCGGTGCGTCGCGCGTCGATTTCGTGAACGGCAGCACGCTGCCCGCGTGGTGGATCGCGAGCCAGTCGGGCTACGACCGCGGCACGTCGACGAAGGCGATCAAGAACGGGCTGGAGATCGTGCGCGACTACACCGGCACGGACGGCAAGCCGCTCGACAAGATCACGGTCGGCCAGGAGATCGATGTGCACCTGAAGATCCGCGCGACGGGCAACGCGAGCGTCGGCAACGTCGCGATCGTCGACCTGTTGCCGGGCGGCTTCGATCCGGTGATCGCGCCGCCGCCCGTCACCGACGCACCGGATGGCGACAGCAGTGGCGATGGCGGCGCGTCGGCGCCGGTGGCCGACGCACCGTGGCGTTCGCCGATCGGCGTGAAGGGTTCCACGTGGCAGCCGCAGTTCGCGGACGTGCGCGAGGATCGCGTGGTGATCTACGGCACCGCGACGACCGACGTGCGCGAGTTCGTCTACCGGATCAAGGCGAGCAACGCGGGCCGCTTCGTCGCGCCGCCGGCATACGGCGAGTCGATGTACGACCGACGCTTGCAGGCACAGGCGCCCGGCGGTACGACGCTGACGGTGGAGCGCGTGCGATGACGACGAGGCTTCAATGTCGTTACCGGCCGCGCCGGGTGCGAGGAGCGCCCGCGCGTGGCTGACGACGTTTCGGTGCTCCGGCGCGTGCTGCACGGCGCCGGCCGCTGGTTGCATCGCTGGCAGAACTGGATCGCCGGCGCGCTGCTCGTGTTCGGCGTGCTGGCCGCTTGCCGGCTGTGGCCGCATCCGCCGCTGCGCGACTGGAAACCGTCGTCGGTCGCGGTGGTCGACGCACGGGGCCGCTTGCTGCGGCTCACGCTCGCGAAGGACGACCGCTACCGGCTGTGGGTGCCGCTCGAGCGGATGTCGCCGCAACTCGTCGAAGCCGTGATGCTGCACGAGGACCGCTGGTTCTGGTGGCATCCCGGTTTCAATCCGTACGGGCTCGCGCGCGGCGCGTGGATCACGTATGTGCGCGGCGGCAATCCGCAGGGCGGCTCGACGCTGACGATGCAGCTCGCACGCTCGCTGTGGCGGCTGAACACGCGCACGCCGGCCGGCAAGCTCGAGCAGGTCGCGCGCGCGGTGCAGCTCGAACTCTTCTATTCGAAACGGCAGATCCTCGAAGCGTATCTGAACGATGCGCCGTACGGTCGCAACGTCGAAGGCGCGGGCACCGCGAGCGTCGTCTATTTCGACCGGATGCCCGACGCGCTGACGCTGCCCGAGGCGCTCGCGCTCGCGGTGATTCCGCAGGACCCGGCGCGGCGGGTGCGCGGCGGGCAGGACGAAATCAACCGCGCGCTGGCCGCGTCGCGCAACCGGCTGTATGCGCGCTGGCTGACGAAGCATCCGGGCGATGCATCGTTCAAGCCGCTGTTCGCGTTGCCGCTGGCAATGCGGCCGCTGTCCGCGCTGCCGTTCGATGCGCCGCATGCGGTCGACCAGGCGCTCGCCGCACGCAGCGCGTGGCGCACGGCCGCGAGCGCGGCGGCGAACGACAGCGACGCCGACGCGCGGCTCGTGACGACACTCGATCTCGACCTGCAGCACACGCTCGAGCGGCAGATTGCACGCTATGTCGCGCGCAACGACACGCGCGGCGTGCGCAACGCGGCGGCGATCCTCGTCGATACGCGCGACATGGGCGTGAAGGCACTCGTCGGCTCCGCGAACTTCTTCGACCGCACGATCGACGGGCAGGTGAACGGCACGCTCGCGCGGCGTTCACCGGGCTCGACGCTCAAGCCGTTCATCTACGCGCTCGGCTTCGACCAGGGCGTGCTGCACCCGCAGACCGTGCTGCGCGACGTGCCGACCGCGTTCGGCCCGTATGCGCCGGAGAATTTCGACGGCCATTTTCTCGGGCCGATCACCGCGACCGATGCGCTGAACCGCAGCCGCAACGTGCCGGCCGTGTGGGTCGCGTCGCAGCTCAAGTCACCCGATCTGTACCGGTTCCTGCAGGAAGCCGGCGTGCGCCGGCTCGCGAGCGCGCAGCACTACGGGCTCGCGCTCGTGCTGGGCGGCGGCGAAGTGACGATGCAGGATCTCGCGGCGCTCTACGCGATGCTCGCGAATCGCGGCGAGTTCCGGCCGCTGCGGCTGCGCGCGGACGAACCGGCGTTGCCCGGCCGGCGTCTGCTCAGCGCCGAGGCGAGCTACATGACGATGGACATGCTGCGCCAGCATCTGCGCCCCGACGAGACGAGCGGCGCGCAGCCATCGAGCGTGCCGGTCTACTGGAAGACCGGCACGTCATGGTCGTTCCGCGATGCGTGGACGGCTGGCGTGTTCGGCCCGTACGTGCTGGTCGTGTGGGTCGGCAACTTCGACAACTCGACCAATACGGCGTTCGTCGGCGTCGATGCGGCGGCGCCGCTGTTCTTCCAGGTCGTCGATGCGCTGAATGCCGAGCGCACGCTCGTCGAGCTGCCGCGCGCGGTGCCGCCGAAGCTGAAGCGTGTGCGGATCTGCCTCGCGAGCGGCGATTTGCCGAACGAGTGGTGCCCGCAGCAGGGCTGGACGTGGTTCATTCCGGGCACGTCGCCGATTCGCGTGAGTACCGTGCACCGGCCGGTCGTGATCGACGACGCGACAGGGAAGGCCGCGTGCCCGCCGTACGACGGCAAGCGCACGCATACGGAGATCTTCGAGTTCTGGCCGTCGGATCTGCAGCAGGTGTTCATGCAGGCCGGCATTCCGCGCCGGCGGCCGCCGCAGAATGCGGACTGCCGCGACGCGGGGCAGGTCGAGGGCGACCCGCCGCGCATCACGTCGCCGCTGCGCGGGAGTACGTATGCGATGCGCGTGAAGCATACCGAGGAGACGCGCATCGCGTTCAACGCGACGGCCGATGCGAGCGCGCATGCGCTGTACTGGTTCGTCAACGACGCGTTTGTCGGGCGCAGTGCGCCGGGCGATGCGCTGTTCTGGCAGCCGGGTACGGCCGGTAGTTATACGGTGCGGGTGGTCGACGATCACGGACGTAGCGATCAGCGGCCGCTGGTGGTGGGGCTGGAGCAGTAGGTGCTTTACTGTACCCGTATCGCGCGTGACGGACGCTGGCTTTTGCACTTCGGGATCAGCGACTAGCAGCAAGCCGCTGCCGATCGCAATCGCAGCGGCGGACATCCAGCGTCCCGCACACCCCCATCACCCATCATCCGCCTTCGCCTGCAACCCCTTCAACCCCTGGATCACGACCAGCAGCGCGCGCCCGTGCTCGTCCGACCCATCCCATGCGTCGACGATCGCGTCGCGCAGCAGGTCGTTGTACTGGCGGCGCGACGGCCCGGTATCGACACCATAGAAACTGCATAGCTTATTGAATGGCGCGCTGCGGCGCAGCCGATGCCCGTTCGAAAGCCTCAGGCGCGATACGGTCGGCTGGCTGACCCCGGAGAGTCGCGCTATTTCGCTGGACGAGCGTGTATCTGCCATCAGGCGGCGCAACAGGTCTTGAACGGGAAAATCTTGGTCCGGGGCTTCCATGCGATGCATTATACCTATACAGTTACGGCTGTTGAATGGGCTTGCTGTCACCAGCGAGGCTGTATCCCGAGAAAGTTGATGACACTGAAACACCTCCCCCCCACGTTCTGCTGGACCAAGATCGGTGCCGAGTCCGGCGAGGAACTGCCGACCGTCGTGCTCCGCAAGGAATGGGAGCGCCGGCTCGGGGGCGGGCGGTTTCTGTGGGGCATCAACCAGCCGCTCGGCAGCAGCGCGCAAGTCGCCGCGCATCGCACCGGCTCGCTGCTCGCGCTGTTTTCGCCGGTCGCATCGCGCCCGCGCGCAGGCGAGCGGAAAGACATGCTGCTGTGGAATGCATGGGTCGACGCGAGCGGGCAGGTGCGGCCGTTGCCGCCGCACACGTTCATCGCCAGTCGCGCGACGTTGCCGTCGGGCCGGCGCCGCGAACAGCACTACGCGCTCGTGTGCGCGTCATCCACCGCGCTGACGGTCGGCACGCAATTGCGCGTGTTTCCCGATCACCTGCGCAGCGTGAGCACCGGCAAGCCACTCGGCGCCGCACAGGGGGCGGCCGTGGTCGATTGCGTCGGGCGCGCGAAGGAGCAGACGGGCAAGAGCTATCCGCTCGCGCTGTCGGTCGAGCTCGAAGCACCGTATTTCGTGCGGCTCGCGCAGCCGTGCGTGTTGAAGGCGCGCGATCTCGCGGAGGTGAACAAGGCCACGCGCGCGGGCGATTTCGATCGCTTCGTCGAACTCGTCGCGCGCTTGCGCGGCCGCTCGCCGACCGACGCCGTGCGCGGCGTCACGCGCGATCTGTTCGATATGCCGCCGATCGAAACGGCGGCCGCGTATGTTGCGCCCACGCACGCGGCGCGCTTGCGCAATCGGCCGGCAGCCGAGCATCCGCGCGATCTCACCGGCGACCTGTTCGACCTGTCGCCGGGTGAGGCGGCCGCGTTCGCAGGCCTTGCGCATTCGCGCATCGGGCGCGCATGACGAAACGCGCGCAGCGGAATCGCGCAAGAATTTGTTGCAATCTCGCCATAGCGGAGCGGCGAGCGCAGAGAGACAATCGGCACGAAGCGCGCTGCGCGGCGGCCGATGCGTCGACAATCGATGGGTCGTGGTTCACGCCGCCGACATGCGCACCACGCACACTGAGCGTCGGCGTGCTTCACACTGCAATCCTGAGGGAGAAGTGTCGATGTCGACCCACATCTGTTCGCGGGAAGCCCGGGCCGCGCAACGCTTCGTCGAAGCCACGCGCAACGTCGATCAGGCCTTTCGTGCCGTGCGCGGCGAAAGCGACGACGACGTTTCGTCGGCCGAATATGCACGCGCGATGTCGCGCCTCGATCGCGCGCTCGACGAGCTGGCGCGTGCGCAGGAATGCTTCGATCGCGTCGTCAGCGCCGACACGACGCACGACAACTGATCGAGCAGCATCAACGTGAATGCGCGTCGGGCGACGCGCGTTCATCTTCATGCCGGGCATCGCGCCCGGCATGTCATTCAATCATCCCGTTCCAGCTTCAGACCTTGCGGCCTTCGACCGGGTAGCCGGGATCGGTATAGCCGTGCGTCGATGCATGCCCGGGCGGCACGAGCGAATCGACGAACCGTTCGTCGTCCGGGCCGAGTTCGAGCTTGAGCGCATCGATGTAGCTGTCCCAGTGCGCTTCGGTGCGCGGCCCCGCGATCGTCGAACTGACGATACGGTTCTTCATGACCCACGCGAGTGCGAACGCAACCGATGTCGTGCCGCGCGCGGCCGCATGCGCGGCCACCTGCTGTGCGATGTGCAACGATTCGGGCCGCCATTCCGTTTGCTGGATACGCCGGTCGCCGCGGCCGGCGCGCGAATCGGCGGGCGGCTGCGCATCCACCGCATATTTGCCGGTCAGCACGCCGCGCGCGAGCGGGCTGTACGGCACGACGCCGATCCCGTAGTGCGCGGCGGCCGGAAGCTGTTCGACCTCGGCCGTGCGATCGACGAGGTTGTACAGCGGTTCGCTCGCGACCGGGCGATCGATGCCGAGCTGGTCGGCGAGCCGCACGACCTCGGCGATGCGCCAGCCCTTGAAGTTCGACAACCCGAAGTAGCGCAGCTTGCCTTGCCGGATCAGGTCGGCGATCGCGCGCATGCCTTCATCGAGCGGCGCATCGGTCAGCGCGCGATGGAAATAGAGGATGTCGATGTAGTCGGTGCCGAGCCGCTTCAGGCTCGCGTCGACCGATTCGACGATCCATTTGCGCGACTGGCCCTGCCGGTTCGGCCCGGCGTCCGGCCCGGCCGGATAGCCGAACTTCGTCGCGACGACCCAGCTGTCGCGACGCGACGCAATCGCGCGGCCGACGACTTCTTCCGAGCGGCCGGCGTGATAGACGTCGGCCGTGTCGATGAAATTGACGCCCTGGTCGAACGCCTTGTCGATGATCCGTGAGGATGTCGCTTCGTCGGTCTCGCCGCCGAACATCATTGCGCCGAGACACAGCCGCGACACCTTGAGCGCGCTGCGCCCGAGATAGCGGTAATCCATGAAGGCTCCATGCGGGCGCGCGCCCGCCGGTTGAATGAGGGGCGGCCGTGCTTACGCGCCGGCTTCGTCGAACACGCGCTGCGCGATCGTCAGCGCCGAGCTTGCGGTCGGCCAGCCCGAGTAGAACGCGAGGTGCGTGATCGCTTCGATCAGCTCGTCGCGCGTGAGGCCGTTGTCGAGCGCCTTCTTCAGATGGAACGGCAGTTCGTTGACGCGATACAGCGATACGAGGCTCGCGACCGTGACGAGGCTGCGATCGCGCGGCGACAGGCCGGGGCGCTGCCAGACATCGCCGAACAGCACGTTGTCGGTGTAGTCGGCGAGGGCGGGGGCGATGGCGCCGAACGCTTTGCGCGCGGCGGAAGTCGGTTCGGACATCGAGGGCTCCGGGGAACGTGGGGAACACCGTCGATGGTAGCCACCGATGCGCCTATCGATAATCCCCGGCAATCCGCATGCACTTATCGATCCGGTTCATGAATCGCGGCGCGTCGTCGACTCATGTGCGATAGCGCAGCGCATCGACGATCACCGCGAGCGCGCGTGACGACTGCCGCCGGCTCGCGTACTACAAGTGATGGCCGGAAAAGTCGGGCACCCGTCTTCAAGCACGCTGTCGAGGCGGCCGGCGGCGACATGCGGCGCGGCGATGCAGCGCGCGTCAGCCCGCGCGCGTCATGCCCGGCGCACGGGGCGCGGGATGGTATGCATAGCCGCCATGCTGGAACGACGTCGCGAAGAACCGCATCTGGTAGCGGATCGCATTCCCCCAGTAATCCCACGTGTGGCCGCCAGGCCGCTCCGCATAGTCGTGCGGCACGCCGAGCGCGACGAGCCGTTCGTGCAGCGTGCGGTTCGAGCCGACGAACGTGTCGTCGCGGCCGCAATCGATCGTCAGGTCGAGATGCGCGCGCACGAACGCGCCGGCGTTGGCGGCGATCACGTTGCGGTTCCAGAACGACGGATGGCGGCCGGGGTCGCCGAATACATGGTCGATGCCCGGCTCGTCCTCGCAGCAGCGCGGATCGACCGCGCCGCTGATGCTGCCGACCGCGCCGAACGTGTCGGGCCGGTCGAGCGCAATGCGCAGCGCGCCGAAGCCGCCCATGCTGAGCCCGGTGATCGCGCGGGCGCGTTGCGTCGCGATCGTGCGGAAGTGCGAATCGACGTAGGACACGACTTCGTCGCCGATGAAGGTTTCGTAGCGGCTGCCCGAATCGAACGGGCTGTCGATGTACCAGCTCTCGTGCCCGCCGTCGGGCATCACGAGGATCACGTGATAGCGATCGGCCAGCGCGGCGATGCGCGTGTTCGACGTCCAGTCGGTATGGTCGCCGCCCGAGCCGTGCAGCAGATAGACGACCGGATAGCGGTCGCCGTCGCGGGCGCCGCGCGCATAAGCGTCGGGCAGCACGACGGTGGCCTTGAGCGTCTCGTTCATCGCGGCGCTGGGAATCGCGACGACGCGCGCATGGAACGCGAGGGCAGGGCCTGAAATGGCGACCAGCAGAAGCAGCCAGAAGGCGCGTGCCAGGTTCAGCGATCCTCGCATGTGTCGACCCCGTTCGGCGCCGGGCGCCGGGAAACCCTGTTCGGGCGACTCTAGCAACCGCGCCTTTCAACCATATTTCGGCGAATCCTACGGGTTGTCAGGCGGCCGGCGCGGACACGATGCGCTCGAGCGCCGCGCGAAACGCGTCGGGCCGTTCAGCCGGGATCAGGTGCCCGCAGCGTTCGATCGTGTCGAAGCCGGCGCAGCGGGCGCGTGCCCAGTCGGGCACGTGCCAGCCCGCGCGCGAGCGTTCGCCGGCCATCAGCCAGACCGGGTGACGCTCGAATACCTGGGCGAGCTGCCGCAGATAGCCGGGTTCGCCGGTCGTCGCGACGACCGAGCGGCCCATCGCGCGCAGCGTCGATGCCGGCTGATGCGCGAGCCAGCGGCGAGCGTCGTCGAGCAGGCCCGGCGATGGCGCGTCGATCGTGCCGCGCAGCCAGCCGGGCGGATCGGCGCGCAGGCCGTCGAGCATCGCGTCGGCTTCGGCGGGCGTCATGCGGCCGACCGACGCCGACCAGAACGCATCGTCGAGCGTGAAGTTGCCTTCGACGTTCACGATCCGCCGCACGCGTTCGGGGTGCGCGTGCGCGAACAGCATCGCGATCGCACCGCCGACCGAGTGGCCGACGATATCGACCGGCTGCATTCCGAAGTGCGTATCGACGGCGTGGCGGACATGCTCGACCTGCGCGGCGAGCGTGATCGCGTCGAACGGTATCGCGCGATGCGCGCCGTAGCCGAGCAGGTCGGGGGCGAGATGCGGGCCGTTCCACCCGCGCACGTCGAGCGTGCCGATGAAACCGTGGATGAAGACGACGGGCGTGGGCCGGGTCATGGGGCGGGCGTGGAAGGAAGGGGCGGCAATCCGAGTTCGGCGAGCAGTTCGTCGAGTTCGAGCACATGCGTGCGGTCGTGGTCGAGCAGTTCGCGCACGAGTTCGTCGAGCGACATGCGGCGGATGCCGTCGCGCAGCCCGCAGCGTGCGAGTTGCGACGGCGCCAGCGCAGCTGCGGTTTCACATAGCGAGACCCGCCCGGTGCGGAATGCTGTAACGGCAGCATCAAGCCGCTGCGAGAGATAGTCGCGTTGCGCGGCGAGCACGGTGCCGTCGACGGACGCGATCACCGGCAGTTCGAGCGTGCGCACGGCGTCGATGCGTTCGGCGAACACCGCGTCGAGATCGCGCAGGTGGCACGCGTGCTCGACGAGCGAGAAGCCCGTGCCGTCGGGGCGGCGTGTCCACAGCGCGGCCGGCACGTGTGCGGCATACGCGGCGAGCCGATCAGGCAGGCGCGCCAGCGCGGCGACCACGTCGGCGAATGGCAGCACCTGTGGATACGCGCTGAACACCGCGCCATAGCTGAACAGCGTGCCGCCGAGCCGTCCGCGTGCCTGCACGACGTCGTGGCCGTGACGGCGCATGATTTCCGCGACCATCGCGCCGCAGAACTGGCGGGCGGTCGTGTCGGTTTCGATTTCGGGGAATTTGTGCGCGATTTCGTGCTGAACCGCGCCGATCGCGGCGACGCCCACGCGCGACAGCGCCGCGAATTCGGCGTAGCGCCCGGGTTGCGCGATCAACGCTTCGAGCTGGGCGCCGAGCGCGGTGGTGCGGAAACGGTCGAAGCGGGAATGCATGACGGAAGGATTTCGCCGAGTAACGTATCAAAACGATACGTTACTCGGCGGGCAGCGTCAACGGCGGGATGCGGGCGATGGGTTGCCTCACTCTTGGCCGGCGCCCTTGGCCGCCTGTTCGATCAGCTTCGCGACTTCGGCCGGGTGCGAGAGGTAGGCGACGTGGCTCGACTTGAGTTCGATCGTCTTGCTGCCGGCGCGTTGCGTCATAAAGCGTTCGAGCTCGGGGTTGATCGCGCGGTCGGCCGTGGCGACCACGGCCCAGCTCGGCTTCGTCCGCCAGGCGGCGTGCGTGATCGGCACGCCGAACGACTGCGCGGCCGGCGTCACTTGCGAGATCGCCATGAATTTCGCTTCGGCGGCCGGCACGTCGGCTGCGAAGTCGGCGTGGAACGACGCTTCGTCGAACACCAGGTGGCCGTCTTCGGTGGCCTTGATCGCCTTCGTCGCGGGCGGCGTCTTCTTGGTCAGGTCGAGCGGGCTTTCGCCGGTGTCGGGCTGGAACGCGGCCACGTAGACGAGGCCCGCGACCTTGTCGTCGTTGCCGGCCTCGGTGATCACCGCGCCGCCGTAGCTGTGGCCGACGAGGATGCTCGGGCCGTCCTGCGCGTCGATCACGCGGCGGGTCGCCTTCACGTCGTCGTCGAACGACGTTTCCGGCTGCTGCACGACGGCAACCTTGTAGCCGTCGCGCGTCAGGATGTTCGAGACGGCTTGCCAGCCCGAGCCGTCGGCGAAGTAGCCGTGGACCAGCACGACGTTCTTGACTGGGGCGGCGACGGCCGCATGCGAGCCGAGTGCGGCGGCGGACAACGCGACAGCGGCCGCGATCTGGCGGACTTGGGATAAGCGCTTCATTTTCATTCTCCAGAAGAAAGACAGGGTAGGGAACCGTCGGATATCGACAGGCTTCTTGTTTCGTCGATATGTTCATCCTACTAGTAGGTAGGTAAATGAGACAAGGAGAAACTGCGACTGGAAAAGACTATCTCAGGACGGTAAACTATCCCTGTTTTTCATCCGACTAGATGGTAGGCAAATATGACGGTAACGGGTGACAGCACGGCGGCCCGCATTCTCGAAGCCGGGCGGCAACTGATCATGCGGCGCGGCTACAGCGGATTCAGCTATGCCGACATTGCGGACGCGATCGACATCCGGAAGGCGAGCATTCACCATCACTTTCCGACGAAGGCGGATCTGGCGGTCGCCGTGCTGCAGCAGTCGCAGGCGAACTTCGATGCCGACATGGCGCTGCTCGAATCGAGCGGCGCCGACGCGCTGGTGCAGATGCGCGCATACCTCGGCTACTGGGAACGCTGCATCGCGGACGACAGCGCGCCGTTCTGCGTCGCCGGCATGCTCGGCGCGGAACTGCCGGCGCTGCCTGACGAAGTCGCACGGGCGGTGAAGGCGCATTTCGACGACCTCGCCGCGTGGCTGGTGCGCGTGCTCGAGGCAGGGGTGAAGGACGGCATCGTGCAGCCGGGCGTGTCGGTGCAGACCGAGGCCGCGACATTCGTGTCGCTGGTCTATGGCGCGATGCTCGCCGCGCGGGCGTACGGCAATGCCGGGATGTTCAGGGACGTGACCGGCGGCGCGGTCGAGCGGCTCGCGGTGCCGCGCAAACGCACGTGAGACGCGCACGCACCAGCGGGTAGACGCGGCGCCCGACGGTCGTGCGAAACCGTCGAGCGTCGCCCGGCTTATGCGTGTTTCCCGGCCTCGGCTTGCGCGCGCTGCCGCGCTTTCTGCTCCTGCAACTCGGCCGTGAAGGCCGGGCTGAAGTCTTCGGCCTCGAACAGCGGGCGGATCTCGATGTCGGAGTCGCCCGGCATCGGGTTCGGGCAGCGCTTCACCCATTCCACCGCTTCTTCCATCGATTTCACCTGCCACAGCCAGAAGCCGGCGACGAGTTCCTTCGTCTCGGCGAACGGGCCGTCGATGACGGTGCGGTTCTTGCCGGCGAAGTGCACGCGCTTGCCGCGCATGCTCGGATGCAACCCGTCGGCGGCGAGCAGGATGCCGGCTTGCGCCAGTTCTTCGTTGAACCGGCCCATCGCGGCGATCATTTCAGGGTCGGGCATCCGGCCGGATTCGGAATCGGCAGTGGCCTTGACGATTACCAGGACGCGCATGGCAGACTCTCCTTGAATGGAATGAGGGGGCGCCGTCGGCCGTGCCGACGGCAAAACGATCGGCTACGACAACACGACGCGCGACGGCGACGCGAATCGACATCGGGCCCGATGAATTTTCGCTGACTGCGCTCCGGCGGGCCTTGCAGCGGAGCCTGTCGCCAAAACTGGTATGCTGATCCTCACCACGTTCACGCGGAGGACGCCATGGCTGCTAAGGAAGTCTCGAAGAAGAAGTACCTGAAAATCCTGAACAAACGCTTGCGCGCCGAGCCGGCGGCTCCGGATGGAGCGTCGTTTGTCTTCTTCCCGCTGGGCGCGAAGGCGAAGAACGCAACCGGTGTCGTGTCCGGCGACGCGCGCAGCAAGCGCGAACTGGCGGTGATGGCCGCGGTGCAGCGCAAGGCGGCCGAAGAGTTCGTCGTCGCCGGCGCCTGACCGGGACCTGCTCGAAACCTGCTGCGCCGCCGTCGGATTGCCGACGCCGCAGCTTACGCGGCGGCGGCGTCGCAATGCGCGATCGCGTCGGCGAGCACGCGCGGGATGTCGTGCGTGATTACCGGCCCATGCATCGGCAGGATGACGTCGAGATCGAGCGCCTGGGTCCGGCGCACCGCACTCGCCAGGTGTGCGAGCGACGGCAGGTAGTCCGAGCGCCGGATCGAATCGAGGAACGCCGGCAGCGGGTCGGCGGCGGCTTCGTCGCCGAAGCGCATCAGGATGTCCGACGACAGCAGCGCCTGGTACGCCGGCAGATACACGACCAGCGCATCCCATTGATGGACATGCTTTGTGAAGATCGGCACGGGCTGGCCGCGAATCCTGTCAGTTCAAGCAGCAGCCAGCCGGGCACGGCACCGAACGCCGTCCCGGCCGTCAGGAACACCCAGGCTGACCGGGCGCTCAGGACACCTTGTCCGCCGCGGCCGCGTACCGGCCGCCGCTACCCGCTTCATCGCCCGCCGCCAGTTGCTCCAGCGCGAGGCCCTTCGTTTCGATCCCGAGCGTCCACACGGCGAGCGCGGCCGCGACGAACGACAGCGCGCCGAGCGTGAACACGCCGCCCTGGCCGAACACGGGCAGCACGACACCGACCACGTAAGGCCCGATCAGCGAGCCGACGCGCCCGATCGCCGACGCGAAGCCCGAGCCCGTCGCGCGCGCGCCGGTGCCGTACAGCTCCGGCGTGTACGTGTACAGCGCGGCCCACATCCCGAACAGGAAGAACTGCATCGCGAGGCCGGTGCCGATCAGCAGCGCCATGCTGCCGCCGTACAGCGCGCTCTGGCCGTATGCATACGCCATCGCGCCACCGCCGAGCAGCGACGCGATGCAGGTCGGCTTGCGCCCCCAGCGCTCGACGAGCCACGCCGCGCACAGGAAGCCCGGCACGCCGCCGAGCGAGATCAGCACCGTGTAGAACACCGATTTCGTGACTTCGAAGCCGGCCTGCTGCAGCAGCGCGCCGAGCCACGACGTGAGGCCGTAGAAGCCGAGCAGCGCGAAGAACCACAGCAGCCACACCATCACCGTGCGGCGCCGGTACACGCCGCTCCAGATCTCGCGCAGCGCGCCGCGCCCGCGGGCGGCGACCGGCTCGGCAAGCCGCGACGGCGGCGGCAGCGTGGTGACGCCGGCCGAGCGCATCACCTTCGCCTCGATCGTGTGCATCACCGTGTCGGCTTCCGCGTGCCGGCCCGCATGCTCGAGCCAGCGCGGCGATTCCGGCACGATGCGGCGCACGACGAGCACGAACACGGCGGGAATCGCGAGCAGCGCGAACACGGTGCGCCAGCCGAACTGCGGCAGCACGAAGTACGCGACGATGCCGGCCGTGATGAAGCCGAGCGGCCAGAAGCCGTCCATCAGCGCGATCAGGCGGCCGCGCTTCTCGGTCGGCACGAATTCGGACAGCAAGGTCTGCGCGACCGGGAATTCCATCCCCATCCCGATCCCGAGCAGCACGCGGTAGACGATCAGCGCGTCGACGCTCTGCGCGGTCGAGCACAGATAGGAGGCCGCGCCCCACAGCACCATGCTCCACTGGAACACGGGCCGGCGGCCGAAGCGGTCGGCGAGCAGGCCGGCGACGGCCGCGCCGAGCACCATCCCGAAGAAGCTCGCGCTCGCGACGAGGCCGGCGGCCGCGGTCGACAGCCCGAACTCCTTGCGGATCGAGCCGAGCACGAAGGTCATCGTGCCGAGGTCGACCGAGTCGAAGAAGAACGCGATCGCGATGATGAAGAAGATCCGCTTGTGATAGCCGGAGAACGGCAGGCGTTCGAGCCGGGCGGCGGCGGAGGCGGGAGCGGTGGCGGCGGGCATGGCGTCCTCTGAAATGAAAAGGGGCCGCGAAGCGTGTGCTCCGAGGCCCCGATGCTTCATCTTCAGTAGACGCGACCACAAAATGCCGCATCAGAGGAAAAACGCCGCCTGCTTGCCCAAATGCGTCATTGACGGCGGCGCGGGGTGGCGCCGTCTTGCGTCAGTTCTTCAGCTTGTAGCCGGTGCGGAACATCCACGCGACGATCGCCAGCAGGATGACGAGGAACAGCGACGTCGCGCCGAGGCTGACGCCCACGTGCACGTCGGCGATGCCGTAGAACGACCAGCGGAAGCCGCTGACCAGGTAGACGATCGGGTTGAACAGCGTGACGACGCGCCACGCGGGCGGCAGCATGTCGACCGAATAGAAGCTGCCGCCGAGGAACGTGAGCGGCGTGATGATCAGCAGCGGCACGAGCTGCAGCTTCTCGAAGCTGTCGGCCCAGATGCCGATCACGAAGCCGAACAGGCTGAACGTGATCGCCGTCAGCACGAGGAACAGCACCATCCAGAACGGATGCAGGATGTGCAGCGGCACGAACAGGCCGGCCGTGGCGAGGATGATCACGCCGAGCAGGATCGACTTCGACGCGGCCGCGCCCACATACGCGATCACGATCTCCCAGTACGACACGGGCGCGGAGAGAATCTCGTAGATCGTGCCCGTGAAGCGCGGGAAGTAGATGCCGAACGACGCGTTCGAGATGCTCTGCGACAGCAGCGACAGCATCACGAGGCCCGGCACGATGAACGAGCCGTAGCCGATGCCGTTCACGTCGCTGATGCGCGAGCCGATCGCGGAGCCGAACACCACGAAGTACAGCGACGTCGAGATCACCGGCGCGATGATGCTCTGCATCAGCGTGCGGCGGGTGCGGGCCATTTCTGCGCGGTAGATCGCGCGGATGCCATGCAGGTTCATGCGTCAGGCTCCTTGCATGCCGTTGCGGCGGTTGTCGATCAGGCTGACGAAAATGTCCTCGAGCGAGCTCTGCGTCGTGTGCAGGTCGCGGAAGCCGATGCCGGCCGAGCCGAGCGCGTTGATCAGCTTCGCGATGCTCGCGTCGTCGCGCTGCGAGTCGTACGTGTAGACGAGCGCGGCGCCGTCGTCCGCGCGTTCGAGCCCGAACGGCGCGAGCGCGGGCGGTACGTCGGCGAGCGGGTGCTCGAGCTGCACGGTGAGCTGCTTCTTGCCGAGCTTGCGCATCAGCTCATGCTTTTCCTCGACGAGCACGAGCTCGCCGCCGAGGATGATGCCGATCCGGTCGGCCATTTCCTCGGCTTCCTCGATGTAGTGCGTGGTCAGCAGGATCGTCACGCCGCTCTCGCGCAGCGAATCGACGAGCTTCCACATGTCGCGGCGCAGCTCGACGTCGACGCCGGCCGTCGGTTCGTCGAGGAACAGGATGCGCGGCTCGTGCGACAGCGCCTTCGCGATCATCACGCGGCGCTTCATGCCGCCCGACAGCGTCATCAGCTTGTTGTCGCGCTTGTCCCACAGCGACAGCGCCTTCAGCGTCTTCTCGATATGCGCGGGATTGGGCGCCTTGCCGAACAGGCCGCGGCTGAACGACACGGTCGCCCAGACGGTTTCGAATGCGTCGGTCGTCAGTTCCTGCGGCACGAGGCCGATCATTTCACGGGCCGCGCGGTATTGATCGCGGATGTCGTGGCCGCCGACCGTCACGCGCCCTTCGGTCGGCGTGACGATGCCGCAGATCGAGCCGATCAGCGTCGTCTTGCCGGCGCCGTTCGGCCCGAGCAACGCGAAGATCTCGCCGGGGCGGATGTCGAGGGTCACGTGCTTCAGCGCCTGGAAGCCGGACGCGTAGGTCTTGGAAAGATCGGAGACGGAAAGGATCGGTTGCATGCTCACGGGTGGCATGGCCGGCCGGCGCGACGGTGTGTGCCGCGCGTGCCCGGCATCGCCGCCGCTCGCGAAGCGGCCGGGATCGGGGACGGCATGGCGAACGGGCGTCATGTCGAACGGCGTTGTGGTGCGGGATCGCGGGACCGCCATATTAGCAATCGGTAGATGGAAATGCATGTTCGTGGAAAGGGCGTGCGTTGCCGGCGCCGGATTTGCGTGAATTGACGGTGCATCGCCGAATAACGCGGCGCTTTATTTGCGATGCGCGAACAATTTGCGCCGCTTTCGGCGAATCGGGCAGCGATCGGGTTTCGGCTCGGCCGCCGCGCGGCTCGCCGGCCGACTGTGCCGCCCGAAGGCCGCCGCGCCGTACCGGGACGGCATGCGCGGCGCTCGCGATAATGCGTTCCTCTCATCGTTCGCGGAGCCGAGCACATGGCTTTGATCGATTTCAAATCCGTGGCGGCGGCGCAGGCCGTCGCCTGGAAATCCACGATCGTCGGCGAGGTCGGGCCGGCCAGGATCAAGGTGCTGCGCATGGATGCGCAGGCTTATGAAGCGGAAGTGCACGACTACAACGAGGGATTGCTGGTGCTGGACGGCCGGATGATGCTCGAGGTCGGGGGCGAGACGGTCGTGGTCGAGGCCGGGCAGATGTACCTGGCGCTTGCCGGAACCCTTCACGCGGTGCTGCCGGGCAGCCACGGCACGCTCGCGATCGTCGATGTGTAAGGTTGCGCCGCAACATGCATGCGAGCGGCTCAGGCCCGACTGGCTTGGCCAAGCGCGGATCGGCAGGCGCCGTTCAAACGCGTGTTATACAGCTTGGGTATTTGTCTGAGCAAATAAAATGAAGGCTGTTTGAAAATCTGTCAAATACCGTATGAACGCTAGGATTGCGCGGTTTCGGTCGTTTGGAACTCTGCATCCATTTACTTGTGGGTATCGCCCGATCATAGTTTCCACAAACGACGCATCACGATAACGAATCAAGCGTACGGATGGAGACCCACAGATGAGACGCGTATCCGCGGGGCCGGTCGGACTGCCGTTTCCCGTTTTTTCGCTGAATGCAGGCGCGACGCAGATCGCATGCCTGCGTTGCCCTATCGCCGTGTAGCGGCGAACCACTTCCCGTTTCGATCGTTCCGACGGCGCCGTGCCGCATGACGGCGCTGCGGGAGCTCGCTTGTCTGCCGCCGCGGCGCGTGCCGCATTTGCCTGACCGGCATCGCGGCCGTCTTGCGCGCATCGTCATGCGCCGCGCGTTCGTGCCGCGGCGCGATACCAACCGGCGGGCCATGCAGCCTGTCCGGACGAGACTTGTCGTACCTGAAAAGGAGGGGTTGATGATTTGCATTCCTGAATGGCGGAAGGCGATCCTGTCGTGCGCGGTAGCCGCGTTGCCGTTCGTCGCCGGTTGCGGCGGCGGCGACGATCCGGGGCCGATCAATGTGCCGCAATGTTCGGGCAGCGCATGCGGGCCGAGCGGCGCCGAAACGACGCTGCCGGTCGTGACGAAGCTGTGTCCGGACGCGCTCGATTACACGACGACGTATACGGGCGGTTCGGGCAGCGGCGAGTACGTGAAGGTGAAGTTCGACACGACGAAGCTCACCTATCAGATGCAGTTCCTCGACTCGTCGGTGCCGACGTCGGCGGGGCAGATCAACAACACGCGCGCGGGCCTGACGATCAACGGCGCGTTCCATCACCCGACCAATCTTCCGACGGCCGAGCAGAACCGCTGCGCATTCGTGCTCGACAGCGGCGCGACGAGCGACGGCACGTATTCGGTGACGATCAATCGCGCGGATCCGCCGATGCTGTTCGTCGGCAACGGCGTCGTGGGCGGCGGGATTCCGGGGGCGACGATCGCGTTCCAGGGGATCGAGGTCGTGCCGGGCTACTTCCTCGGTACTGTACCGTCGCGCACGTTCGACTTCTATCCGTTCATCGGCTTTACCGACACGGAAACGGATTTCACGAAGGTGGCCGGCGTATACAACGAAGTCGGCATTCACCTGTCGCCGACCGGCACCGGCTTTCAGACCACCACGCCGCAGGGCTGGCAGCCGGACGTCGTGAACTGGAACCAGACGCTCAATGCGGACGGCTCGTGCACGATCACGCAAGGCAGCGACTACTCGTGTCAGACGACCGGCACGCCGTGGACGTTGCGCAAGAACGCGGACGGCACGTCCGACAACGTATTCGTCAGCAATGCGCAGACGGGGCAGCCGTATCCGTCGGCCGGCCAAGGGCAGCCGATCGTGCTTCTCGTGCCGAGCCAGGCCCATGGCGTGATGATCGTCGGCAAGCTGAACGGTGCACTGGTGCCGGTGGTGATCCGCGTAGGGTACGCGTATGCCCCGCCGGGCAATCCGTTCGGTTCGGTGGCCGATGCGGAAGTCGGCATCTCGATGCTCGCGCCTTCCAAACCGGTTGCGGCCAACGTGCTGAAGGGCGGGTTCATCGGTGCGACGAGCGCGTCCGCGTGCGGTGTGGTGACGAACAACGGGCCGTCGAGCAATGCGGCTGTTGCGCGACCGAGCTTCGACCCGATGATCCCGCATCCGGACCTGCCGGGCGTGTTCAACACCAGTTTCAATTACTTCACGCCGTCTGCCGGCAACTGTACCGATGGCACCGCCGTATCGACCATCGCGGCGAACTACACGTCGACGCTCTTCCAGGGCAATACCGCGGCATTCATCGATCCGCAGACGTCGTCGGAGACGGCTCAGTTCGGGCTGGACTATACGCAGGCATCGCCCGGCAAGATCGCGATCACGGCCAACAGCGACTTCAACGCGAAGGGCGCCAGCGGCAACGTGGCGATCTTCAAGAAGGGCGACAAGGGCTGGATCGTGACGGCCGGCAACGTCTACGCGATGGTCGTCAACAACAGCCAGGTCAACCCGTTCTTCACGATCGGCGCATTCGTTCAGTAACCCCGCATTGAACGCGTAACACCGGCGGCGCACGCGTCGCCGCCGGCGAATCGGATTTCAAGAGGATTCCTATGAATTTGAAGAAATGGATGGCCGCGGCGTCGCTCGCGCCCGTGCTGGCCGCCTGCGGCGGAGACGGCGACCCGCCGCCCGCGCCGGTGGTCCGGCTGTGCCCGCAGACGATCGACTACAACACGGTGTTCATCGGCGGATCGGGGTCGGGGGAGCTCGTGAAGGTGCAGCTCGATACGACGAAGATGACGTACCGGATGACGTATCTCGCATCGCCGGTGCCGAGCACCACGGGTACCGTACAGCCGACCCGCGACACGGCGCCGGCCAACGTGGTCGACGGCACGCTCGCCGACGAAACGGGGCTGCCGACGGTGAAGCTGAACCAGTGCACGTTCCGGATGCAGAACGCCAGCCTCGACCCGAACCGGCCCGCGCGGCTGTTCCTCGGCGAAGGCGTGCTGGGCGGCGCGATTCCCGGCGCGACAATCCAGTTCAACGGCGTGATCGGCGTCGGCAAGATTGCGCAGACGACGTTCCCGTACTACCCGTTCATCAGCTTCTCGTCGCTGGAAACCGACCTGACGAAGATCGCCGGCAAGTATAACCAGCTCGGCTATCACCAGGTGCCGTCGCAGAGCTTCCAGCCGGTGGCGCTCGACCAGCAGGTGACGATCAACGCGGACGGCAGCTACGTCGAAACCGACAACTTCGGCAAGAAGAACGGCGGGCAGCCGCTCGCGTCGAGCGCGACCGTGAACCAGCCGTTCACGCTGCGGCCCGATGCGCCGGCGTTCCAGTCGCTCAACTACCTGCCGCAGATTCCGCCGACGCTCGCCGCGGCCGATCCGGCGAAGGCCGGCAAGGGGATCCTGATCGTCGGCAAGCTGCGCAACCAGCTCGTGCCGATCTTCATCCGCACCGGTGCTGCCAACGCGGACCTCACGCAAGGCCCGCCGAGCGCGGACGACGAATCGGGCATCTCGTTCCTGAGCCCGCAGACGGCGATCGCGCAAGGCTCGCAGAACGGCGAGTACACGGGTGTCGACAGCGCGTTCAACTACCGCGCGACCGCGCTCGTCGGCGCGCAGGCCACGCTGCTCGATCCGTTCAATGCGTCGCAGGCCGCGCTCACGCGCGCGCTGAACCTCGACTACACGCAGAAGGTGCCCGGTGTCGTGACGACCGTGCATGCGGACGCCGCGTCGGGGCCGGCGACCGGCAAGTTCGTGTTCGCCGGCGGCGTATTCGGGTTCCTCGACATGAACGATACGAGCAACCCGTACTTCACGGTCGGCGCATTCGTGCAGTGACGCACGCCTGGATGGAGACACGGCGGCGCCGCGCGCAGGTGCGCGGCGCCCGGACAGAATGAGGGGAGACTTCATGAAGAAGCTGATTGTCGCGGGTGTCGTCGCAGGTGTGTCGACGCTCGCATCGGCCCAGCAGGCGGGCGACAACGTCGCGACGCTGGGCTGGCTGCACATCATGCCGCAGGATTCGACCAACGGGCTGACGACGAATCTCGCGAGCATGCCGATCAACGGGCCGCTGCGCCTGCCCGGGTCGTTCACGTCGCCGGGCACGAGCCTGACGGTCAACAATGCCGATACGGTCGGCCTCACGCTCACGCACTTCTTCACCGACCATATTGCGGTCACGTCGGTGCTCGGCGTGCCGCCCGAGTTCACGCTGACCGGGCACGGCACGATCCGGCCGCCCGGCCCGGCCGGCGCGCTCGGCAGCGTCAACATGGACGATCCGGCGAACCAGCCGGCGGTGAAGAACGCGCGGCAATGGAGCCCGACGGTCATTCTGCAGTACTACTTCAATTCGCCGACGGCGCGGTTCCGGCCGTTCGTCGGGATCGGCGTGGCCTACAGCTGGTTCAGCAACATCGAGCTGAATGGCAACTTCGCGAAGGACATCAACGAGAACCTCGGCAGCGTACTCGCGGCGGGCGCAGGCAAGCCGGGGCCGACGTCGGTGGAGGGCAAGGCGTCGTCGTCGTTCACGCCGGTCTACAACGTCGGCGCGAGCTATGCGATCGACAAGCACTGGGGGCTCACGGCAACGCTAACGTACATGCCGCTGAAGACCTACTCGTCGCTCGTGATCAAGGCGGCCGACGGCTCGACGCTCGCCACCACGCGCACGCGGCTGAAGGCGGATCCGCTGATCACGTTCGTCGGGATTTCCTACAAGTTCTGAGCCGTCCGGCGCGCATGACGCGCGCCGGCGGCTTCCTGCGACCGGTTGGCCGGACCTTTCCGGCCGGGAGGTCGCGTTCCTGGCGGCGTGCCGCCATTTGTGAAGAGAGGGGGCAGTTCAAATGAGCATTCGTAAAATCGTATCGCTTGTTGCTGCAGTGGCTTTCACCGCGGTTTCGGCCGCGCCTGCTTTCGCCGTTACCGTTTCGCGGGCCGACGGTCAGCCGATGAACCCGAATGGCGAGCCGTTCTCGGCGTCGGGGATCACGAATCTCAGCAAGGGATCGATCAGCGCTTCCTGTACCGCGACCTTCAACGGCACGATCACGTCGACCGGCATCGTCAACATCACGTCGACGCAGTTCACCGGCGGCGGGACCTGCGGCCTCATCGCCGGCAGCGCGAGCAGCGCGTCGCCGTGGACGGGGCAGGCTGACAGCACGACACAGCTGTCGATCAATAACGCGAAGGTGACCGTGACGCTGCTCGGCACTTGCGGGCCGAGCAAGGTCGTGACGGCGTGGAGCGATTCGAACTCGTCGCTGACGTTCAACAACGCCGTGCTGACGCCGGATTGCACGGTGGGCGGCACGGTCCTGACGTCGCCGAAGTTCCACGTGCAGTAAGCGTCGCAGATCGAAGCAGGATGCCCGCCGCGCGCGAGGGCCGTGCGGTAGGTGCGGCGGGTATTCGCGGTTTCGATGGGTCCGTGCCGTCGCGTGTATCGGCGCGACGGCCGGATTCGTTCGGCAGAGCGGTCGCGTTTCTCGAGGAAGGCCGCCATATATCAAGAGAGAGGGCCGTACAGATGAAAATTCGTCAAATTGCATCGCTTGCCGCCGCGGTCGTCGTTACCGCGGTTTCGGCCGTACCCGCATTCGCAGTGACCGTTTCGCGAGCGGATGGCTTGCCGATGAATCCGAATGGAGAACCGTTTTCGGCGTCGGGGATCACGTCGCTCCAGAAGGGGGCGGTCGGTCCGATCCACTGTATGGCGACGTTCAACAACGCCGTGCTGACGCCGGATTGCACGGTGAACGGCATGGTCATCACGTCGCCGAAGTTCCACGTTCAGTAAGCGCCGCCGATCGAAGCGGAGAGCTTGCTGCGCACGAAGGCGGCGCGGGATCTACGCGGATGTCCGCTTCTTCGACGTTTTCGAGCCGTCGCCCGGATCAGCGTGGCGACAGGCTGACCACACGTGTCGCGATCCGACGCGTGGGGTCTTGCGGGTCGGCACGGCGTACCGCGCCAGCCGATTCGACCGAATTAACCCTATTCCAATTGGCCAGAATACTCCCGGAAGACCCATGCTTACCGATCCAGCAAAGTATGGAGATGCCCGCGGCGCGACGCCTGACCGGCTGCGCACGGCCGCGTGGTTGCAGTACCTGATCGAACGACTCGACGCTGCCGCTTGCGCGGCGCAGGCAGGTGACGCCGACGACACGACCGTCATCGCGTCTCACGCGATACGCATGCGGGCTGGCGCGAGCCTGTCCCGGGAAGCGACGGCGATGCTTCACCGGCTCGCGCCGTGGATCGCATCGGACGGCGGCGCCTGCGCATGCGACCTGACCGACCCGCGCGGCGCGTGCTCGCATGTGCCTTCGATGCAGCAACTCGCCGAAGCCGAACGCAGCTGCCCCGGCTCGCGCGCCGTGTTCGACACCGCGCACGGCGCGATCGATGCCTGCGCATTCGACGACCCCGATATCGGTTGGGCCGCGCTCGAGCGGATTGCCGGCGGTGTCGAAGGCAACGGGGGCGATGACGGCGAAAGCACTGAACACGAAAAGGGCGCGCAGGACGGCTTGCCGCCTGCGAAGAACCTGAGAGAAAGGCTGGCCGTCGTCGCGGCGGCGGGTGGAGAAACGTCGACCTTGCCTGGCGCCGTCATCGACGCGATCGTGCTGCGCGCGTGCGGGCCGCGCGACGATGCATCGCGCATCGACGAGATGGCTGCGCTCGCGACGTTCTCGGCCGTGCTCGCCGCCGGCAACGGAACGTCCATTGCCGCGTATGGCGGTCAGCACAACCTCGTGGCGCGCGCGATACGCACGCATCGTGCCGATCTCGCGTCGGTGGACGGGCTGCTCGCGGCGTTATCCGTGTGCAGGCTCGATCAGCTCGTCGGCGCGGGCAGCTTCTGGGCCTACTCCCTGCTGGCGGGCATCGTGATCGCGGCACCGGACGCCGTCCGGGAAATCGGTCGCCGCTTTCACGGTGACGAGTGGCAGGCGTGGCTCGATCACGTGCTTGCATGGCCGGCGGTCAGCCGATTCGGGCCGAAAGAGGACGTCGCGTTCGAACGCCTGCAAGGCGCGATGAGCCTGACGTCGCGATGGAACCCGATCATTCGTGGGAAGCGGATGCGCAAGCAGGGTGGTGCAACACCCTGATTCGGGGAGTTCGTGGGACACGACCGGCCGATGCATCGCCTTTGCCGAACCAACATGTGAGGATGCCAAACCAATCGCGCACGAGCACGTGGCTCGCGCCGAATGCCGAGCCCCGTTCGCACACGTGAACGGGCGTCGGCCGGTGACGCGACGAGCCGTCGGCGTCCACACTGGCCGCACGCCACGCCGTCCACACCATCCATCTTTCCTGACCGCTTGACCGCCTGCGCGCCTCCCCGATCCAGGCGCCATCGACCGAACGCAGTATGATTCCGCAGACGATGCGGGCGATCGCTGCGCTGTAACCGCCCGCCCGCACCGCCGAAGATCGGCCAGGCTTGTTGCACACCGGACGCAAACCGCCGCCGCGTGAGCGCGCCGCTGCGAACCCGCCTCCGGACCCCCTTCATCGAAACGGTCAGTCAGATGTCAAAGCCAAGCAAGAAGATCCTCCTCCTGAGCGTCAGCGCCGGCGCCGGCCATACTCGCGCGGCCGAAGCGATCCGCGCGTTCGCCGACCACCATCCCGCTGGCATCGAAGCCACCCACCTGGACGTGATGGATTTCGTGTCCACCGGCTTTCGCAAGCTTTACACCGATCTCTACATCAAGCTCGTCAGCAGCCAGCCGGCGCTGTGGGGCTACCTGTACCAGAAGACCGACGAAGTCGATCCCGCCGCGCCGTCGCAGAAGATCCGGCGCGCGATCGAGCGGCTCAATTGCCGGGCGCTGCTCGCGGAGATCGAACGGCAGCGCCCGGATGCGATCATCTGCACGCACTTCCTGCCGGCTGAACTGCTGTCGCGCGAGATCCGCAAGGGGCGCGTCGACACGCCGGTGTGGGTGCAGGTCACCGATTTCGACCTGCACAGCATGTGGGTCGTGCCGAACATGCGCGGCTATTTCGCGGCCAACGACGAAATCGCGTGGCGCATGCATGCGCGCGGCATGGCGCCGGAAACGGTGCACGTCAGCGGCATTCCGATCATGCCGGCGTTCGGCCAGCCGCTCGATCGCGCGGCCTGCGCGGCCGAATTCGGCCTCGATCCCGCGCGCCCGACGTTCCTGATGATGTCCGGCGGCGCGGGCCTCGGCGGCCTCGACGTACTGGCCGCGCGCCTGCTGGAGATGGATGCCGACTTCCAGCTGATCGCGCTGGCCGGCAAGAACAAGGCGATGCTGGCGTCGTTGCAGGCACTGGCCGCGCGGCATCCGGGCCGGCTGTTTCCGCAGGGCTTCACGCAGCAGGTCGAACGCCTGATGGCCTGTGCCGACCTCGTGATCACGAAGCCGGGCGGCCTGACGACATCCGAATGCCTCGCGATGCAGTTGCCGATGATCGTCAACTCGCCGATTCCGGGCCAGGAAGAGCGCAATGCGGATTTCCTGCTCGAACAGGGCGTCGCGCTGAAGGCGATCGACGACGATGCGCTCGTCTACCGGATCCGCGGGTTGCTGCAGACGCCGGAGCGCCTCGCCGACATGCGCCGCCGTCTCGCGCCGCTCGGGCGGCCGCTCGCCGGCCGCTTCGTGCTCGATCGCGTGCTGGGCCTGGAGCCGGCCGCATGAGCGGCGCGCGTTTTGTGCCGACGCGCCATACGGTGTTCGTCGTCGCGTGGGTCGTGTTGCTCGCGTACTTCTTCGCGAACGTCGAGATCCAGATCGAAGGCAGCGCGGGCTGGGCCGCCAACCTGCCGACGTGGCGCATCGAGCATCACTGGCTGCTCGACATCTTCTGGGGCGGGCGCCCGATGACCGGCTACCACGCGTGGGTGTTTCCGTTCGTCGCGCTGTTCTTTCACCTGCCGGCCGTGTTCAATGGACGATGGTCGTGGCGCATCGAAGCCCGCATCATCGCGTGCATCATGGTGTTCTGGCTGACCGAGGATTTCCTGTGGTTCGTGCTGAATCCGGCGTATGGCCTGGCCCGCTTCAATCCGGCCAACGTGCCATGGCATATCCACTGGCTGGGCGTGGCCCCGACGGACTACTGGACGATGAGCGCCGCCGCGATCGTGCTGTTCATGCTTTCCCGCGAGCGCAAGCGCGCCTTTTACTGAGCCCTGACCCGACATGAAAATCGCCGTCATTGCCGCGATCGCCGCCACGCTTGCCGGACTCGTGCAGCCGGCCGAGGCGGACCCGGCTGCCGAGGTATCCGCCCGGCCGATCAATTGGGCGCAGGGCGTGACCGATGCGCATGTGAACAACCTGCACCGCATCACGCCGACGCTGTACCGCAGCGCCCAGCTGTCGCGCTCGGACGTGCCGGAACTGCAGAAGCTCGGCATCCGCAAGGTCATCAGCTTCCGTTCGTTTCACGCGGACGACAGCATCCTGGCCGGCACGCAGATCAAGATGCAGCGCATCCGGATCAACACGTGGGACATTCGCGACGAAGACATGGTCACCGCGCTGAAGGCGCTGCGCACGGCGGACCAGGACGGCCCGGTGCTGATCCACTGCCAGCACGGCGCCGATCGTACCGGCCTCGTGTCGGCGTTGTACCGGATGGTGTATCAGGGCTGGACGCGCGAGCAGGCGCTCGATGAACTGCAGCACGGCGGCTACGGGTTCCATCCGATCTGGAAGAACATCACGCACTATCTGATGCACGTGGACGTCGAGCGTTTGAAGCGAGAAGTGAACAGCGGCTGACGAAGGCATGAAAAACGCATGAAAAACGCCGCCGACAATCGCTGTCGGCGGCGTTTCGTCAGTACGCCGATGAGCGGGCAGCACGCCCGCCGTCGTCAAACCGTCTCCGGCTGCCGCACCGCCTTCGCGACATTCCTCGCCATCGCCCCGTTCGCCACGAAGTAAGGCACGTCCACCCGCGCAAGCGCCTTGCGCCCGTGAATCCTGTCCGCGATCTTCTCGGCGATCATGATCGTCGGCGCATTGAGGTTGCCGGTCGTGATGATCGGCATGATCGACGCATCGACGACGCGCAGGCCGTCGAGCCCGTGCACACGCCCTTCTTCATCGACCACGGCCATATCGTCGTAACCCATCTTGCACGAGCATGACGGATGGAACGCGGTCTCCGCGCGCGCGCGCACGAACGCGTCGAGTTCCTTGTCCGACTTGCAGTCGGCGCCCGGATTCAGCTCGCGGCCGCGATAGCGGTCGAGCGCGGGCTGCCGCATGATCTCGCGCGTCGCGCGGATCGCATCGCGGAACTCGCGCCAGTCGAGTGCTTCGGCCATGTAGTTGAACAGGATGCTCGGGTGCGCGTTCGGGTCGCGCGAGCGCAGCTTCACGCGGCCGCGGCTCGGCGAGCGCATCGAGCCGACGTGCGCCTGGAAGCCGTGCATCTCGATCGCGTTCGAGCCGTTGTAGTTGATCGCCACGGGCAGGAAGTGATACTGGATGTTCGGCCACAGATCGTCGTCGCGCGTGCGGATGAAGCCGCCCGCCTCGAAATGGTTGCTCGCGCCGAGGCCGGTGCCGTTCAGCATCCATTCGAGGCCGATCTTCGGCTGGTTCCACCACTTGAGCGCCGGGTACAGCGATACCGGCTCCTTGCACTCGTACTGGATGTACATCTCCAGGTGATCCTGCAGGTTCTGGCCGACACCGGGCAGGTCGAGCACGACGGGAATGTCGAGTTCCTTCAGCCACGCGCCGGGGCCGACGCCCGAGCGCTGCAGCAGTTGCGGCGATGCGATCGCGCCGCTGCACACGAGCACTTCTCGGCGCGCCTGCGCGGTCGCGCGTTCGCTGCCGCGCAGGTACGTGACGCCCGACGCGCGCTTGCCGTCGAACAGGATGCGGTCGGCGAGCGCGTGGGTGACGATCTCGAGGTTCGGCCGCGCCTTCGCCTGGTCGAGGTAGCCGCGCGCGGTGCTGGCGCGGCGGCCCTTCGGCGTGACGGTGCGATCCATCGGGCCGAAGCCTTCCTGCTGATAGCCGTTCAGGTCGTCGGTGCGCGGATAGCCGGCCTGCACGCCTGCATCGACCATCGCTTCGAACAGCGGGTTCACGCCCGGCTTGCTGGTCGTGACCGACACGGGACCGTTGCCGCCGTGATAGTCGTTCGGGCCGACGTCGCGCGTTTCGGCTTTCTTGAAGTACGGCAGGCAGTCGAGGTAGGTCCAGTTCTCGAGGCCCTTGTGCGTCGACCAGTTGTCGTAGTCGAGCGCGTTGCCGCGGATGTAGCACATCCCGTTGATCAGCGACGAACCGCCGAGCCCCTTGCCGCGGCCGCATTCCATCCGGCGGTTGTCCATGTGCGGCTCGGGGTCGGTTTCGTACGCCCAGTTGTAGCGGCGGCCCTGCAGCGGATAGGCGAGGGCGGCCGGCATCTGCGTGCGGAAGTCGAAGCGGTAGTCGGGGCCGCCCGCTTCGAGCAGCAGCACCGTGACGTCCGGATCTTCCGTCAGGCGCGTGGCGAGCACGTTGCCCGCGGAACCGGCGCCGCAGATGATGTAGTCGTATTCGCGTGTCGTCATGACGGATTCTCCTTCTTTAAAACACCGGGTTGTAGCGGCCGAGCTCGACCTGCACCGACTTGATTCGAGTGTAGTGCTCGAGCGTGGTGATGCCGTTCTCGCGCCCGACACCGGATTGCTTGTATCCGCCAACCGGCATCTCGGCCGGCGATTCGCCCCACGTGTTGATCCAGCAGATGCCGGCTTCGAGACGATGGATCGTGCGGTGCGCGCGCGACAGGTTCTCGGTCACGACGCCGGCTGCCAGGCCGTAGTGCGTGTCGTTCGCGCGGGCGATCACTTCGTCCTCCGATTCGAAATCGAGGATGCTCATCACCGGCCCGAAAATTTCCTCGCGGACGATCTTCATGTCGTCGCGGCAATCCCCGAACACGGTCGGTGCGACGTACTGGCCGCTGCCGAAGTGGCCGTCGGTCAGGCGCGTGCCGCCGGCGAGCAGCTTCGCGCCCTCGGCCTTGCCGCTCTCGATGAAGCCGAGCACCTTGTCGAGCTGCGCGGCCGACACGAGCGGGCCGAAGTTGGTGTCGGCATCGGTCGGCTTGCCGACGCGGATACGCTTCACGCGTTCGAGCACGCGCTGCGTGAACGCATCCTTGATCGAGCGGTGCACGAACACGCGCGTGCCGTTCGTGCAGACCTGGCCCGAGCTGAAGAAGTTGGCGGTCACCGCGATGTCGGCCGCGCGGTCGAGATCCGCATCGTCGAACACGATCAGCGGCGACTTGCCGCCGAGTTCCATCGTCACTTCCTTCAGCGACGACGCGCCGGCCAGCGACATCACCTTCTTGCCGGTTTCGACGCCGCCGGTGAACGACACCTTCGCGATGTCCGGGTGGCCGGTGAGCAGCGCGCCGACCGAGCCGTCGCCCTGCACGACGTTGAACACGCCGGCCGGCACGCCGGCTTCCGTATAGATTTCCGCGAGCTTCAGCGCGGTGAGCGGCGTGACTTCGCTCGGCTTGAACACCATCGCGTTGCCGGCCGCGAGCGCGGGCGCCGTCTTCCAGCACGCGATCTGGATCGGGTAGTTCCAGGCGCCGATGCCCGCGCACACGCCGAGCGGCTCGCGGCGCGTGTAGACGAACGACTCGGCGCGCAGCGGCACCTGCAGCCCTTCGATCGCGGTCGCGAGGCCCGCGTAGTACTCGATCACGTCCGCGCCGGTGACGATGTCGACCGCGAGCGTCTCGGCGATCGGCTTGCCGGTGTCGCGCGTTTCCAGCGCGGCGAGTTCGTCGTTGCGCTCGCGCAGCAGGTCGACCGCGCGGCGCAGGATGCGCGAGCGCTGCATCGCGGTCATCGCGGCCCATTCACGCTGGCCTTCCTGGGCGGACGCCACCGCGCGGTCGACGTCGGCCGCGCTGGCCTGCTGCACCTGCGCGAGCAGTTCGCCGGTGGCGGGATCGAAGGTGTCGAAAGTCTTGCCGCTCGTGGCGTCGACGTAACCGCCGCCGATGTAGAGGCGCTGCAAACCGAATACGGACATGAGGATCTCCTTGAGGGCGACTGCGTGACGCGTCAGTCGGACGCGAGCAGCAGGTCGATGTAATCGTGGGCGAGCTTCAATGCAGCCCGGGTGTCGATCGGGCCGCCGGCGAGTGCGCCGCGCAGCCACAGGCCGTCGATCAGCGCGGCGAGGCCGCTGGCGGCTTCGCGCGCTTGCTTGCGCGGCAACGCCTTCGCGAATTCGGCGCACAGGTTCGAGTGGAGGCGCCGCGTGTTGACGTGCTGCAGACGCTTGAGCATCGGGTCGTGCATGCTCTGCGACCAGAACGCGAGCCACGTCTTCATCACGGGTGCACTGACCTGCGTGTCGTCGAAGTTCGCGGCGACGACCGCGCGCAGCCGCGAGCGCGGATCCTTGCGTGCCGCCACGCGGCGCCGCGTGGTGGCCGACCACAGGTCGCGCAGCACGTGCCGCATCGTCGCTTCGAGCAGGCCGTCCTTGTCGCCGAAGTAGTGGCTGACGATGCCCGTCGAGATGTTCGCGCGCTGCGCGACCGATGCGAGCGTCGTGCCGGGCAGCCCCGTTTCGTCGATCGACCGCAGCGTGGCGTCGATCAACTGTGCGCGGCGAATCTCCCGCATTCCGACTTTCGGCATCGCGACTCCCTTCACCCGGACGGGCCGTTCATGGAAGTCGAGAGCTTAGCGGTTTTTTATTGAACGTTCAATCAACAAAAAATCGGGGTCTGACGGTTTCAGCGGGTGCCCGGCAGGCGAGCGAGGCCCCCGATCGCGGGTTGTGCAGGTGCGGAAAAATAATTGAAAGATGATTAAAAAAGCTGGAGTTTGTTTAAAACGCTTTGTGAAGTGAGCGATCAATCCGGCTAATCGTTGCAGGTGTCGAAGCGATTACGGAGTGAAAGAATATTGAGTTATGTGATATTCGGTCTGGCATGGAAGTCGGCTCGCAAGCCGACGTCACGACTTATTCATGGAAATCCGTTTTAAATGAATGAGTGAAAATTTATAACACATTGATTTCAAATGAATATGTGTCGATTGACCAAGGATTTGCCATCTCCTCGCAAACGATTGCGATCGCCCTCGGATGAATTCCGCTTACCATAAAAAATGAGGGAATAATTTGAATCTGCCGAATTTCCTAATGGAGTAGAGGGTATCGTTGGACTGACTTGAGTCAGTAATATTGTCCGTATTAGTATGGCGCCGCATCATGAGGAATGAATCGATGCCGCCGGTATTGGCGTGGTGCATTGGCCAACAGCGCGATTCGGAGTGCGCGCGAACACCCGGCGCAGTCATTGCGCACCTGCAGCATGCCGCGACGTCGAGACGCCGCATCCACCGGAGAACGACGATGCTGACCGAAAAACACGTGGTCCCGCTGCCGAATGGTCTGAAGGTCTACGTCGAACGGAACGTGTTCGACCCGGCGTTCGACACGGCGATGCTCGTCAACGGCGCCCTCGCGACGACCGCGTCGTTCGGGCAGACCGTCCAGTATCTCGGCGAGCGGATGAACACGATCTGCTTCGACCTGCCGTATGCGGGGCAGTCGCGCCAGCACAACCCGGGCTGCTTCATCCTGACGAAGGACGACGAGGCCGCGATCCTGCAGTACCTGGTCGAGCGTTTCGCGCCGGCGTACCTCGTGTCGGTGTCATGGGGCGGCGTCGCGTCACTGTTCGCGCTGGCACGCGGCTGCCCGAGCGTGCGGCGCGCGGCGATTTGCTCGTTCTCGCCGTTCCTGAACGATGCGATGGTCGACTATGTGACGCGCGCCCGCGATCACATCGCGGCCGGCGAGAACCTGAAGGCCGCGCAGTTGCTGAACGACACCGTCGGCCGCTACCTGCCGCGCATCATGAAGCTGTACAACTACCGGTATCTCACGCGCCTGCCGCGCGACGAGCAGGACCAGGTCGCGTTCCACGTCGACCAGATCCTGTCGCTGCAACCCGAGCGCTACTTCAGCGAGTTCTCGAACATCGGCTGCGAGCTGCTGTTCCTGAACGGCGAGCGTGACGAATACACGACGCCCGCCGACGTGCGCCAGCTCGGCGCGCACGTGCCGCGCGCGCGGTTCGCGACGGTGCCGGACGCCGGCCACTTCCTCGACATCGAAGGCCGCGCGCAGCGCGAATACACGCGTTCGGCGCTGCTCGACTTTTTCTGCGGCGAGTCGTCGCGCGCCGCCGGCATCGCGCTTGCGGCCGCGCAGGCGTGCGTGCCCGCATCGATGCACGCGCTGTCGTCGTGACGCAAAACGCCGTGCGTCCGGTACGCGCGGCGCTCCCGAATTCCCATCCCAACGAGGCAGGCCCGCCGTGAATATCGTTCAGACCATCGCCATCGTCGTTCCGTGGGCCGCGTGGCTCGCCTACTGGATCGCCACTTCGCAGGGCGTGAAGACGACCGTGCGCAAGGAAGCATCGCGCTCGCGCACGCTGCAGTCGATTCCGCTGATCGTCGGCGGCGCGCTGATCATCCTGCCCGATCCGTCGTGGCAGGCGCTCGTGCCGGACTGGCAGCGCTTCGGCCTGCAGGCACAGTGCGGGCTCGCGGTGCTGGTGGCCGGCCTGCTGTTCTCGGTGTGGGCGCGGCTGCACCTCGGCACGAACTGGAGCGTGTCGGTCACGCTGAAGGAAAACCATGAACTCGTCCGCACCGGGCCGTACGGGCTCGTGCGTCACCCGATCTATACGGGCTGCCTGGTCGCGCTCGTCGGCGCGGCGCTGATCGGCGGCGAATGGCGTGGCGCGATCGGCGTACTGCTCGTGTTCGCGTCGCTCGCGTACAAGGTGCGCGTCGAGGAAAGCTGGCTGACCGGGTATTTCGGGCCGGCGTACACGCAGTACCGTCGCGAAGTCGCAGCGCTGATTCCCGGCTTCTATTGAACCCCGCGAGGCGCGCGATGGCGAAGATGATCGTGACCGCGATCGGCTCGGCGGGCGACGTGCATCCGCTGCTCGGCGTTGCGCGCACGCTTGCGTCGCGCGGTCACGACGTGGTGTTCTGCACGCACGCGCCGTTCGAGCCGGCCGTGCGCCGTTGCGGGTTCACGTTCGTGCCGATCGGCACGCAGGCCGACTACGAAGCCGCGATGGCGAACCCCGCGCTGTGGGATCCGCGCACGTCGTTCCGCACGTTGTGGCAGGTGATCGCGCCGACGCTGCGCCCGCATTACGACGCGCTGCGTGCGCTGACCGACCGCGATACGGTGCTCGTCGGCACGCTGTGGGCGTTCTCCGCGCGCTTCATGCAGGAACTGCACGGCACGCCGTACGTGTCGGTGCAGGTGTCGCCGTCGACGCTGTTGTCCGCGCATGCGCCGCCGACGCACCCGCGCCTGACGATTCCCGCGCGCTGGCCGCTGCCCGTGAAGGCGGCGCTGATGACGCTGATCGAGCGCCAGGTGCTCGATCGCACCTGCGGCCCCGCACTCAACGCGGTGCGCCGCGATCTCGGGCTCGCGCCCGTGCGGCGCGTGCTGGGCCGCTGGCTGCATTCGACCGACGGCGTGCTGTGCCTGTTTCCCGGCTGGTTCGCGCCGCCGCAGCGCGACTGGCCCGCGAATCACGTGCAAAGCGGCTTTCCGTTGTTCAACGATGTCGCGGCGCCCGCCCATGACGTCGAACTCGACGCATTTCTGTCGGCCGGCGAGCCGCCGGTCGTTTTTACGGCCGGTTCGACACTGGTCGATCACGCGGCCTATGCGCGTGCGGTGGCGGACGCGCTGCGTGCGACCGGCGCGCGCGGCATCCTGCTGACGCCGGATGATGCGGCACGCAGCAGCGAGCGGTTGCTCGTGCGTCACTTCGTGCCGATGCGCACGCTGCTGCCGCTTTGCCGTGCGCTCGTGCATCACGGCGGGATCGGCACCGCGGCGCTCGCGTTCGAAGCCGGGATCGCGCAGGTCGTCACGCCGTTCGCGCACGACCAGTTCGACAACGCGCAGCGGGTTGCCGTGAGCGGGTGCGGCGTGCGCGTCGACGGCCCGATCGACGGCGCGCGCCTCGGCGCGGCGCTCGCGCGCGTGCTCGGCGAACCATCGTTCGCGGCCCACGCGGCGCGCACGCGCGCGCTGCTTGCGGCCGAGCGGGACGGCTGCGATGCCGCCGCCGATTTCATCGAACGGTTCGCACCGGCGCACGGGCCGTCGGCCATGCGGCCCGACGTTGCGGTGGCCGGCGCATGAGCACCGCGTCGTCGCTTCACGACGGGCCCGTCGGGCCGTCCGCGTTCGACGCGCCGGCCCCCCAGCCGGCCGCGCAGCCGGTGCGCGGCATCCGGCTGGCGCTGCTGACCTTCGCGCTGTCGCTCGCGACCTTCATCGAGGTGCTCGACTCGACCGTGACGAACGTCGCGGTGCCGGCGATCTCCGGCAGTCTCGGCGTATCGAACAGCCAGGGCACCTGGGTGATCAGCTCGTATTCGGTCGCGGCCGCGATCGCGGTGCCGTTGACGGGCTGGCTCGCACGCCGCGTCGGCGAGTTGCGGCTGTTCGTCGGCGCGGTGCTGCTGTTCACGCTGACGTCGCTGTTGTGCGGGCTCGCGCGCGACCTGCACGTGCTGGTGATCTGTCGCGCGCTGCAGGGGCTGTGCTCGGGGCCGATGGTGCCGCTGTCGCAGACGATCCTGTTGCGCACGTTCCCGCCGGACAAGCGCACGATCGCGCTCGCGCTGTGGGCGATGACGGTGCTGCTCGCGCCGATCTTCGGGCCGGTGGTCGGCGGCTGGATCGTCGACAACTTCTCGTGGCCGTGGATCTTCCTGATCAATTTGCCGATCGGGCTGTTCTCGTTCGCGGTCTGCACCGCGATGCTGCGGCCTGATGCGCAACGCGGCGAGGCCGGCCCGATCGACGTGCCGGGCATCGTGCTGCTCGTGATCGGCGTCGGCTCGCTGCAGGCGATGCTCGATCTCGGCCACGATCGCGGCTGGTTCGGCTCGCCGCTGATCGTCGCGCTGGCGGTGGTCGCGGCGCTCTCGATCGTGTCGCTGCTGATCTGGGAGGCGGGCGAGGCGCATCCCGTCGTCGATCTCAGCCTGTTCCGCGATCGCACGTTCTCGTTCTGCGTGCTGATCATCTCGCTCGGGATGATGAGCTTCTCGGTGGTCGGCGTCGTGTTCCCACTGTGGATGCAGGCCGTGATGGGCTACAACGCGTTCCACGCGGGGCTCGCCACGGCATCGCTCGGCGTGCTCGCGCTGGTGTTCTCGATCCTCGTCGGGCTGCATGCGCATCGCTTCGACGCGCGCGTGCTCGCGACCTTCGGCTTCCTCGTGTTCGCGGGCGTGCTCGCATGGGATGCGCATTTCACGCTGAAGATGACGTTCGCGCAGATCGCCGCGCCGGGGCTGATCCAGGGGATCGGGCTGCCGTGCTTCTTCATCCCGCTGACCGCCGCGACGCTGTCGCGCATTCCGGACGACCGGCTCGCCGCCGCGTCGAGCCTGTCGAACTTCCTGCGCACGCTGTCGGCCGCGTTCGGCACCGCGATGAGCGTGACGCTGTGGGACAACCGCGCGACTTATCACTACGACGTCGTGTCGCAATCCGTCACGCATGCGTCGGCGAACACGCAGCGCTTCGTGCACACGCTGAACGCGATGGGCGTGGACGGCGTGCGCGAGCTGACGACGCTGCACCAGGTCGTGATGCAGCAGGCCTACATGATGGCGACCAACGACATGTTCTGGATGGCGAGCATGACGTGTCTCGCACTCGCGGCAATGATGTGGCTGACGCGGCCGAAACGCGGCGCGGCGGCGTCGTTCGGGCATTGAGGAGAGGAACATGACGACACTTGGCGCACTCGTGATCCTGTATCACCCGAGCGATGCGCAGCTCGACGCACTCGGCGCGTGGCGGCACGCGTGCGACGCGCTGCTCGTCGTCGACAACACGCCGCAGCCCGATGCACGGGCCCGCGAGCTGTGCGCGCGCGAAGGCATCACGCTGCTGCATCACGGCAATCGCGGCGGGATCGCGGGCGCGTACAACGCGGGGCTTGCGGTGCTGTTTCGCGATCGCATCGACGCCGTCGCGCTGTTCGATCAGGATTCGTCGGTGCCGGCTGCGTATTTCCCCGCGATGCGCGATGTCTGCGCAGGGCTCGCGGGGCGCGCGTTCCTGGCCGGCCCGCGCATCTTCGACGAGAACGCGCGCAGCTTCCTGCCCGAACTCTCGACCAACGGGATCGGGCTGCGCCGCTTGCGGATCGAGCCGGGTGCACCGCTGCAGCGCTGCGCGTTCCTGATTTCCTCGGGCTGCGTCGTGTCGCGCGACGCGTTCGACGTGCTCGGCCGGTTCGACGAGACGCTGTTCATCGATCACGTCGATACCGAATACAGCTTCCGCGCGCTGTCGCGCAACGTGCCGCTCTATGTCGTGCCGTCGCTGGTGCTGCCGCACCGGATCGGCGCAAAGCAGCGTCACGCGATCGGCCCTTTCGAAATGACGTCGATGAATCACTCGTGGCAACGGCGCTACTACAGCGCGCGCAATGCCGTGCAGCTCGGGATGCAGTACGGGCTGCGCTTTCCGGTGGCGATCGTGCCGAACCTGCTGACCGTGTGGCAGGTCGTGCAGATCGCGCTCGTCGAGCGCGACAAGCGTGCGAAGCTCGCCGGCATCCTGTTCGGCGTCGCGGACGGCCTGTTCGGCCGGCTCGGCCCGCTCGAACGCGCGCGGCCGCGTCTGGCCGCGCGGGCGCAGCGCGTTCAGCAGGGATGAGGGGCGCGATGCGGCGTGTGAATGGAAACGCGGATCCGGCGCGCGGCGCGAAGGGCGGCTCGAGGATGATCGTCGCCGCGGCGGTGTCGCTGGCGTTGAGCGGATGTGTGCCGTCGGGCTTCCTGCCGTCGCTGTCGTTGCACGCGCCGGCCGACGATGCACTCGCGCACACGGCCGGCCCCGGCGTGAACGGCGCATGGCCCGCGCCCGACTGGGTGAAGCAGTTGCAGGATCCGCAGCTCGACGCGCTGGTCGCCGAGGCGTCGCAAAACAACCCCGATCTGCAGGTCGCGCAGGCGCGGCTCAGGATCGCGCAGGCACAGCTTCAGCAGTTCGATTCGTTGACGGGGCTGACGGGCACGGCCGGCGCAACGGTCAGCCGTGCGCGGATGCCGAAGCCGGGCAACGACGTCGCCGACGTATCGGTTAGTGGCTACCGCGTACCTGTCGAGATCTTCGGCGATCCGAACACTTCGCCGTCGTCGGTATTCGTCGGGCTGACCTACCAGCTCGACCTGTGGGGCAAGAACCGCGCCGCGACGAAAAGCCTGATATCGCTGCGCGAAGCGGCGCGGGTCGAGGCCGAGCAGGTGCGGCTCACGCTGGCGGTCGCGATCGTCACCGTGTACTGCCAGCTCGACCAGGCGTATGCGACGCAGGATCTGTTGCAGCAGAAGCTGAAGGTCAGCCAGCGCGTGACGGCCGTGCTGCGCGAGCGCACCGCGCGCGGGCTCGACAACGCGTACGACGCGAGCGACGCGTCGATCAAGCGCAGCAAGCTGCTCGCGCAGATCGCGCTGAACGACGAGCAGATCAAGCTCGCGCAACTTCAGCTCGGCGTGCTGTCGGGCCGTGGCCCCGAGCGTGGGCTCGCGCTGCAGCGGCCGCGGGTCGGCGCGTTCGCGGGCGGCGCGCTGCCGGCGCGGCTGCCGGCCGATCTCCTGGGGCGCCGGCCCGACATCGTCGCCGCGCGGTTGCGCGTCGAAGCCGCGTTCGCGAATGCCGATTCGACGCGCGCCCAGTTCTATCCGGACGTGAACCTCGTCGCGCTCGGCGGCGTGTTCGCGCTGACGCCCGCGTCGCTGTTCTCGCGCGACGCGCTTGCCGGTTCCATCGGTCCGGCGATCTCGCTGCCGATCTTCGATCGCGGCCGGCTGAAGGCGAAGCTCGGCGCGGATGTCGCGCAGGCCGATGTCGCGATCGGGCTGTACAACAAGACCGTCGACGATGCGCTCGGGCAGGTCGCGCAGTTCGTCACGTCGCTGCAGACGTCGCAGACGCTCGTCGCGCAGCAGCAGGACGCGGTCGCGGCCGCGCAGAAGATCGTGGAGATCGCGACCGACCGTCACCGGCGCGGCGTGCTGATGCAGAAGGACGTGGACGTCGCGGATCTCACACTGATCGACGAGCGCGCGCAATTGATCGCGTTGCTCGGCCGGCAGCGGACGCTGCGCGTCGGGCTGATCGGCGCGCTGGGCGGCGGGTTCGATGCAGGGGCAACGGTCGCACAGGCACCGGCCGTGCATCGGGCGCGTAGCGGGGCGGCGAAGCGAGGCGCTTCTGCTGCTCCGCCCGCGGCGGCTGCCGTGGCTGCTGCGACCACACCGACCGCGAGCCGGCCGGTGGCGGGGCCGTCGGCGGATACCCGTGCGGAGCGCGCGGCCGTGTCGCCGAGCGTCGCTGCATCGAATCCGGGTTCCGCACGGCGCGACGACGCGGCGCGCATGCCAGCCGTCGGCGCGACGCCTCGCGGTGCGCCCGTTCTCGCACACACGGTAGTGGCGAATCCGGCGCCTAGCCCGTCGGCCGTGCCGCCGATTCCCCTGTTCCAGCACGATCGTCTGATCGTTACGCAAAGCGACTGATGCACCACGACAACCTCCATACCGCCGCGCCGCCGGCCGCATTGAACGACCCGGCGCTCGACGCGCGCCGTGCGACGCGCCGCAAGCGCTTCATCGCGTTCTTCGCGGTCGTGCTGGTGGCCGCGCTTGCATGGATCGCATACTGGCTGCTGAGCGACCGCTATTACGAAGACACCGACGACGCGTACGTCGCCGGCAGCATCGTCCAGGTCGCCGCGCAGATCCCCGGATCGGTGACCGACGTCGTGGTTGCCGATACGCAGGCGGTGCGCGCCGGGCAGACGCTCGTGCGGCTCGACGACACCGAGGCGTCCGTCGCGTTCGCGCAGGCGAAGGCGCAACTCGCACAGGCGGTGCGGCAGGTCGCGAACGCGAAGATCTCGAACACGATGTACGTCGAGGCCGTGAACGCGCGGCGCGCCGACCTGTCGCTCGCGCAGCGCGCGCTCGCGGCTCGCTCGGGCGCATCGGTCGAGATCGTCGCGCCCGAGGAGCTCGCGCGCGCACGCGCGGCGGTCGCTGGTGCGCAGGCGAATCTCGCGGCCGCGCAGGCGCAGCTCGATGCGGCACGTGCGCTCGGCACCAAACTGCCCGTCGACGAAAGCCCGGCCGTCGTGCAGGCGGCCGCGCAGTTCAAGCTCGCGTACCGGAACCTGAAGCGCACGACGATCGTCGCGCCCGTCGACGGCACGATCGGGCAGCGCTCGGTGCAGGTCGGTCAGCAGGTCGGGCCCGGCGTGCCGCTGATGTCGGTCGTGCAGCTCAACCAGCTGTGGATCGAGGCGAATTTCAAGGAAGGGCAGATCCGCCACATGCGCATCGGGCAGCCCGTCGAAGTCGTTTCGGATCTGTACGGCTCGCGCGTGACCTATCGCGGCCGCGTGCAGGGCTTCTCGGCGGGCACCGGCAGTGCGTTCTCGATGCTGCCGTCGCAGAACGCGGCCGGCAACTGGATCAAGGTCGTGCAGCGCGTGCCGGTCGTGATAGCGCTCGATCCGCGCGATCTCGCCGCGCATCCGCTGCGCGTCGGGCTGTCGATGCGCGCGACGGTCGACACGCACGACCGCAACGGCCACGCGCTCGACAGCGAGCCGCCGACACCGGCCGTCAGCACGCGCGTGCACGACGGCGTCGCGAGCGAGGCCGATGCGGCCGCCGCGGCGATCATTCGCGAGAATGCCGGCGGTTGATCGTCCGACGCTGTGCGATGCGCCGCAGGCACCGGTCGGTCGATGTCCGAAAGATTCGAAAAAGGCATGATTCGCGGCAAAAAATATCGTGCTTCGTACCGGCGCAACGCCGAGTCGCGCAGGGCTATCCTGTCGCGCTATCGGGACAGCAACGCGAATCGGAGGCACGTGTGTTCGATCTTTCAGGCAAGGTGGCCGTCATTACCGGAGGGGCGAGCGGCATCGGGCTCGGCATCGCGCGCGGCATGGTCGAGGCCGGCGCGCGCGTCGTTCTCGTCGGCCGCGATCCCGTCAAGGGCGACGCGGCGCTGGCGTCGCTGCCGGCCGGCGCCGAGCGGGGCCTGTTCGTCCAGGCGGACGTCACGCGGCGCGACGCCTGCGTGGCGGCCGTCTCGCAGGCGGAACAGCATTTCGGCAGGCTGGACATTCTCGTGAACAACGCGGGAATGAATATCCGCAAGCCAGGGCATGAACTGAGCGCCGACGAGTGGCACCGCATCATCGATACGAACCTGAGCGGCGCCCATTTCTGCGCGCAGGCCATTCATCCCGCATTCCGGCGCGCCGGCGGCGGCAAGATCGTCAATATCGGCTCGATGCTGTCGCTGTTCGGCACCACTTACGGTGCGGCCTACGCGGCCAGCAAGGGCGGGATCGTTCAGTTGGGCCGGGCGTGGGCCGTCGAATGGGCGCCGGACAACATCCAGGTCAACACGCTGCTGCCGGGATGGATCGAAACCGAACTGATTGCCGAGGCCAAACGGCTGTTTCCGGATCTCGAACGCAGCGTCCTGGCGCGCACCCCTTTGCGGCGCTGGGGCACGCCGCGGGACCTGGCCGGCATCGCCGTCGCGTTGTGTTCCCCCGAGTGCGACTTCGTGACGGGCGCCGTGATTCCCGTGGACGGCGGCTATTCGGTTCAGGGATGACGGCCGCCCGAAGGCTTCCCGCCCGACTTTCGCATTTCCGCCATCGATGTCGGCGGTGTTCAAACGCGTGTCGCGTTTGAGACATCGACGCCCCCGTCTCCGGGACTACTCTCGAACAGCACGTTGCGCGTGTGCCGCATGAGCCGGCGCGCCGCGGCGCCAGCCAACGAGACATGGAGACAATACGATGAGCAGCAATCGAGGTGTCGTCTATCTTGGACCGGGTCAGGTCGAAGTCCAGAAAATCGATTATCCGAAGATGGTCGATCCGAGCGGCCGCGCGATCGGCCACGGCGTGATCCTGAAAGTGGTCAGCACGAACATCTGCGGTTCCGACCAGCACATGGTGCGCGGCCGCACGACTGCGCCGGTCGGCCTCGTGCTCGGTCACGAGATCACGGGCGAGGTGGTCGAGATCGGCCGCGACGTCGAGACGCTGAAGCTCGGCGATCTCGTGTCGGTGCCGTTCAACGTGGCCTGCGGCCGCTGCGCAATGTGCAAGGACACGCATACGGGCGTGTGCCTGAACGTGAACCCGTCGCGTGCGGGCGGCGCGTACGGCTACGTCGACATGGGCGGCTGGATCGGTGGCCAGGCCGAATACGTGCTCGTGCCGTACGCGGATTTCAACCTGCTGAAATTCCCCGATCGTGATCAGGCGATGGCGAAGATCCGCGATCTGACCTGCCTGTCCGATATTTTGCCGACCGGTTATCACGGTGCGGTGAGCGCAGGCGTGAAGCCGGGCTCGACGGTCTATATCGCGGGCGCGGGCCCGGTCGGGATGGCGGCGGCCGCCTCGGCGCGCCTGCTCGGCGCGGCCGTCACGATCGTCGGCGACATGAACGCGGAACGCCTCGCGCACGCGCGGGCGATGGGCTTCGAGACGGTCGACCTGTCGAAGGACGCATCGCTCGGCGAGCAGATCGAGCAGATCCTCGGCGTGCCCGAGATCGACTGTGCGGTCGACTGCGTCGGCTTCGAGGCGCACGGCCACGGTTCGTCGGGCCATGCGGAGGAAGCGCCCGCGACGGTGCTGAACTCGCTGATGGAAATCACGCGGCCGGCCGGCGCGATCGGCATCCCGGGCCTGTACGTGACGGACGATCCCGGCGCGAAGGACAAGGCTGCGCAGCACGGCAGCCTGAGCATCCGCTTCGGCCTCGGCTGGGCGAAGTCGCACTCGTTCTTCACGGGCCAGACGCCGGTGCTGAAGTACAACCGCAACCTGATGCAGGCGATCCTGTTCGACCGGCTGCCGATCGCGAAGATCGTCAACGTCGAAGTGATTTCGCTCGACCAGGCGCCGGAAGGCTACAAGAAGTTCGACGGCGGTGCGCCGCGCAAATTCGTCATCGACCCGCACGGGTTGCTGGCAGCGTGATGCGCTAGCGTTCGACGCGCGCGACGCGTCATGCGAGACGGGCGGTGCCGGAAACGGGCCGCCCGTTTCTACTGGGGAGGCGCGGAGCAGGGCGGGCCGCGCTCAGTGGCCGCGATAGAGCTGCGCGATTTGCGTATTGCCGGTGCTGGTGCGTCGCGCATGGGCGGTGTGCACGCTCACACCGTGGAAGGCGCGGGCGCGATGCGCGGCGCCACGCCTGGCATTCAAGTCCGCCAGGCGAACCGTGCCGGTGGCGTGCGACCGGTCGGATGCACGCATGGCCGGCGCGGCTTGCGCGACTGTCGTCCGTTCGCCGGCTTGGCTGACATCCAGGCTGCCCTGACGGGTGGTTGGCGCCTGCGTGCCGTCGGTCGAATGAAACGGATAGACGGGCGCCGGCAGGATCGGCAGCACGGGATCGTTCGATGCGTACGGGCCGGCATGGCTCGCCCTCGCGCCATACTCATTCGACCCGCGACAAACGGGATCGGCCTTGCATGTCCGGTCGACCGTCACGTAGCCGCCGACCAGCAGAACGAGTGTCAGGAGGCTCAGGATCGGCGCGCTCGATGCGCGCGGCCGTCGGAATGCCGCGTTGCGAAGCGCCCGCGCGATGCGTGATGACCACGTATGAAAGGAGTGCGCCGCACGCGTGCCGTTCGACGCGACGCGGATCGAATCGAACGGCCAGTTCCAGCGGCCGCAGACGGGGCAGTGCTCGAGCGCGCGGAAGGCCACGAAGCCGCATTCCCGGCACCGGAAGCCGGCAGTGTGCCGCGCTTCGGCCCGCGCGTTCAGGATCGCGCGCCACCCATCGCGTGCGCGAATTGTGCGGTTGGGCAGGACTCGCATCGCGGCAAGCGGGCGGGTGCCGTCAATGACGCGAACGTTCGCCGGTCGTCATGATCGTTTCCGGCAACGCAACCGATCGGCTGGTGCAGGCATCCGTCGGAGCGTGCGTCGTCGACGGTCGTTCGCATGCGGTGCTCATGAGGTTCTCCGTGACGTCGGGTGCGCGGAACACGTTCGTCCGTGGCGGCCTACCGCTTCATTCTTGGTCGTCGGCGCGTGAAACGCAAGGCGCGGGCGGGCCGTCGCGATTCGTCGGATCTGCCCTATCCGTCCTGCCGCTGCCGCGCTGCGAGCGTCCCGATGGTCTGCATCGCGTGCTCGACGGCCGGCGTCCACGGCCGGCCGTAATTGAGCCGAAGATAACGGCGGAATCCGCCGGTCGCCGAAAAGAGCGGCCCCGGCGCAATGCTGACGCCGCTTGCCATCGCATCGCCGAACAGGTGCATCGCATCCACGCGCGGCGGCAGTTCGATCCACAGGAAATACCCGCCGGGCGGCGCGAACACCTCGGTACCCGCGGGAAAATAGGCGCGCACGGCCGCCAGCATCTGCGCCTGGTGCGCAGCGAGATTGCGGCGCAGCTTGCGCAGGAAGCGGTCGTAGGCGCCGTCGCGCAGGTAGCTCGAAATCGCCATCTGCGCAGGCACGTCGGCCGCCGGCGCGCTCGCGCCTTTTGCCTGACGGATTTGCCGCACGTAGCGTCCGGCCGCGACCCAGCCGATCCGGAACCCGGGCGCGAGGCATTTCGAGAACGAACCGCAATGCAGGACGAGCCCGCTGTCGTCGTACAGTTTGGCGGGGCGCGTGGGGACCGTCCCGAAATGCAGCTCGCCATACACGTCGTCCTCGATCAGCGGCACGTTGCGTGCCGCGAGCAGGTCGATCAGCGCGCGCTTGCGCTCTTCGGTCAGCGTCGCGCCGGTCGGGTTGTGGAACGACGTCATGAACCAGCAAGCGCGCACCGGATGCGTGTCGAGCGCTTTCTCGAGCGCGTCGAGATCGAGGCCGGTGCGTGGGTCGACCGGAATCTCGACGGCCTTCAGGTGCAGGCGCTGCACGGCCTCCAGGACTGCGTGGAATGCCGGTCGCTCGATCGCGACGATATCGCCCGGGCGCGTCAGCGCTTGCAGGCAGAGCGTCAGCGCTTCGAGCGCGCCGGTCGTGATGACGATCTCGTCCATCGGCAACGCCCCGCCCGCATTCAGGTAGCGCAGCGCGATCTGGCGGCGCAGCCCGTCGTTGCCGGGCGGCGCGCCGGACAGCAGGGCCGTGCGATCCATGTTGCGGGCCGCCGACGCCATCGCGCGCCACAGGCTGCTCATCGGGAACAGCGAATAGCTGGCGAAGGCCGAGCCGAGCGGAACGATGTCGTCGTATTTGAGGGAGTCGAGCAGGCGGAACAGCGTATCGTCGTTGCCGGCTGGCGGGGCGGCCGGCTTGCGCGGCGGTTCATGGCCGAACCGCACGTGCTTGTCCTCGAGGTTCGCAACGAAATAACCGGACCGTGCACGCGCGACGATCAGACCCTCGCTTTCGAGCGCGTAGTACGCGCGAAACACGGTGGACGGGCTCACGCCGTACGCGCGACAGGCCGCGCGCACGGTGGGGATGCGCGCACCGGCCGCCAGATCGCCGCGCCGGATGGCTTCGGCGATCGTCTGTGCCAGCGCCGCATATCGCTTCATGACGGCCCTCCGGGCGCGTGGGGCGTCGCTGAAAAAAGAGTAGCACGGCACCCGTCGCGCGCAATCCCGTCGACGCGCTGATCCGCATGTTTTGCGTGGCCTCTGATCCTTTTCTTTCGTCTGACGAGCGGGCATCCTAGAGCAAGCTTCATTCCCGATGTCCGATCGATACGGAGACCCCGCTGCCGCGCGGCGGATCCGTAGCACCCGCGCATCCGGTGCGGGACTTTTCCGCGGCGTCCTCCTTACCTTTCCCGGAATCAACCAGCGTGAAATCGACGACCCTCATCGCGGGCCTGATGGCCGGCCTCGCCCTCGGCATGTCCGGCGGCGCGGCACAAGCCGCCTGCATCAGCAATCCCGCCGCCCAGCCGAACACGACGTTTCCCGCCGCACTGACCGGCAAGCTCGTCTATCACAGCTACGTCAAATACGGCGACGGCACGAGCCAGTTGTTCCTGTACGACTTCTCGGCTCATACGCTGACGCAACTGAGCAAGAGCACGTGGGGCATCACCGATCCGATGAACGGCGTGTTCAGCCCCGACGGCAAGTGGCTCGCATTCATGGGCATCAGCAACGGCGCGTGGAACGTGTTCATGCTGCAGCTTGGCGCCGGCACGCCGCCGGTCAACCTGACCAACAGCACGGGTGCCACGCGCAACGAGGACCCGAAATTCAGCGCGGACGGCAAGACGCTCGTGTTCAAGCAGAACGGCGACGTCAAGCAGGCCACGCTGTCGTACACGAGCGCGGGCCCGGTGTTCACGTCAGTCGTGAGCCTGACGAATGCGCCGGCCGGCGCCGAATACTCGATGCCGTACCTTTCGCCTGATGCGAGCGCCGTGTACTACGCGACCGGCACGGGCGCGAACATGGGGCTGATGAAGCGCACGCTCGCGACCGGCGTCACCGTCACGTTCGATCACCCGGCCGGACTGCAGACGTACTACCCGATCGTGCGTGGGGACGGCATGGTGTTCTACGCACGCTGGAAAGACAGCGGCCAGGCCGACCAGATCTACACGAAGACCGCGGACCCGGCATCGACGCCGAACGCGTTGCCGATCAACGATTGCGTGAGCAACAACTCGGATCCGGCGCCGGTGACCGGCACCAACTATGTGTTCTTCTCGTCGACGACGGCGGGCGGCTATCAGCTCTACGTCGGCGACGTGACGACCGGCCAGCGCTGGAGCCTGTCGCAGTTCGGCGTGAACGCCGACACGACGAAGGCCAAGCTCGGGTCGAGCTACTACGGCGGCCCGGCCGCAGTGCAGCCGACGCTGCTGTCGCAGGGACATCCGGCGGCCGCGTCGGCGAGCTACAACGCGTCGCTCACCCCCGACAAGGCGTTCGACGGCAACACCACGAGCACGCGCTGGGATTCGCCGGAAGGGGCGGGCGTCGATCCGCAATGGATCTCCGTGGATCTCGGCGCGACGAAGCATATCGATCACGTCGATCTCTACTGGGACGCGGGCGCGCTCGTCTACCAGATCCAGACGTCGAACGACAACGTCAACTGGACGACGATCTACTCGACGAGCAACGGCGTTTCATATAGCCACGTCACGCTGCCGAATCTCAACGGCAGCGGCCGCTACGTGCGGATGCTCGGCACGAAGCGCGCGACGCAGTGGGGTTACTCGCTCTACGAAATGCAGGTGTGGGGGTCGTAAGTGCGCGCTGGAAGCGGCGGCCAGGGTCGCTGCATACTGTCGGCACTGCTGGAGCGGTCGCCGATACGTTGCAGATTCCGGAATCTTGATGTTTTCGGAAAACGCTGGGCGTGCGGTGTGTCAATCGCGGGCGATGGGCTGACCGGACGAGGGAAGGCGAAGGTGCTGGAAAGGTTAGAAGAAGACGGACCGCTTCGCGCGGGCAAGTCCGAACGCTCCGCGTTACGTCAACGCGTCCTGGGTATCGGGTTTAGGTTCGGGCAGCAGTGATCAGGGCATCCCGGACTAACGTTCACCTCGACGCGCGGCCCCGATTGGCCGAACTCGTCCGGTTTGAAAATTTGACCCATGAAATCGCTTTTCTCGCCACGGATCGAAAACTGACCTAGGGCAGTCATCACGTTTTCCGCACGTCGCGTTGCAAGCTGCTTCGCGTCTCGCTCGGTTCTTTCGGCCAGTCCTACAAGCCATACCGTATCGATGATCGGAAAGCGCGTTTTCAGATCGCTAGACCATGTCGATAACCTCGATAGTTCGATCGAAGAAATTGCGCTCGAATCAGTATCGAAAACAATGTCGATGTAATGGGCAGGCATGTTCGACGGACCGTCACACGCGAATGCTGCATGCGCGCAGATCAAAGTGAGCGCGGCGGCAGCCAGGAACTTAGTCACCATCGACGACATACCCCGCAATGCTCTCGGCGTCAGAATAAGAGTGTTTGCGTACGCTGACGCTTCGTTCCATGGTCGTCAATTGATGGCTTTACTTCGTGGCGTAACGCGGGGATCGTTACACATCCATGCACAGCTACCTTTACATATCGGTGTGAATTCCACGATTACCTGATGAATATCGACCGTTCCGTCGGGTAGTTTATCCACCATTTCATCTGTAAATGTCTTTTTGTCGACGAAAATATTTTCGGCGCCGATGCCAAGTTTTCGCAGATAAGATATCGTATTCTCGGCGCGTGCATCCTTTAGCTTCTCAATGTCTTTTTCGTGGATATAGGCGCCGGCAATTACGATTGCTTTGATTTTCACATCAGGCCACTTTTTAGCCTCAATGGCGCTATTCGCTATCATCACTCTATCTGCATTGGATAATGTGGTTTTGTTGAATGGAAATTGCACCAGCGCTTCTTCGCTTATTGTACATGCAGTCGCAGCGCCGGACAGCATTGACGACAGCGCGAGAAGGTAGGCTGAAAAGCCGGATTTCAGTGAATTTCCGTTCATTATTTGATTATCTTGTCAAAGGTTGCAATGTAGCCGGTGATACTATCCGCGTTCGTGATGGCGAGATCTGGAATGTCATGTATGGGCGAGCTATCGAAGATCGCCGGTAATGATTGGTTTGTATATTGGACAAGTATGATTTTTATTAGTAATCCAATGGAAACGTAAATGATTCGAAGTCGCGCAATACAGATGAGAGGGATGAAAGCGCAATCGAGCGCTGAACTTCGCAAACCGAGCGGGAAGATGCGCTGCGATCCAGGACTTGGTCGTTTGCTGTCGACGCTGCTTGTCTACAAGCGGATGCAACTTGATTGATAGGTCGCCGACGAAACGCACTGGGGATTCAACATAAAGCGTGTACGGCCGAATGGAGCGACAGCGACTGCAACGGCAGAGAAATGGCCGTGCCGCGCCGCGTCGACGAATCATTCGTGGCAGACGGTGCTTACAACGCGGTCGTGATGACGTCGTGAACCTGTTCGCTCAATCGCGGCTCGCGCTGCGCTCGGCGGCCGAAAAGCGGTAACTCCAAGTGGACCGCGAACGCATGGCAGACGCGATTGCGCTGGGTGACAGCGGACGAAATCACGTATCGGAAGCGGAGTTTCTTCTGCGGGAAAATTCCGGGCTCGGACGAACGGTACTGTCTGGCGCGACATCGCCCCGATCCCCGGCGAGCGCCTTATCGTGACGCGAGCAAACCGGGAGGGCGGGGAATCGTCCTACAGCGGTAATGCGGTCAGGTGAAGTGCCTCAGAAGCGTCGCGCAGAAAGTTACAACCGCTGCATGGCGGTTGCGACCACGCTTCTACAATCCGTCGACATCGGTCTTCACGACCGCATGATTCTTCACCGCGCTGCGCGCGTGTCACGCATGGACCGCATGCACCGGAAACACCGTCCCGGCACTGGCCGCACCCTGCGCGAGCGGCGCAACCTGCTTGCGCCGCTCCCGCGTCGGCGCGACGCCGAATGCGTCGCGATAACTCTTGCTGAAGTGGCAAGCCGACTGGAAGCCGCACGCCATCGTGATGTGCATGATCGACATGTCGGTCTGCAGCAGCAGCTCGCGCGCGCGGCGCAGCCGCAGCGTCAGGTAGTAGTGCGTCGGCGTCATGCCGAGATGTTCGCGGAACAGGCGCTGCAGTTGCCGCTGCGACATGTTCGCGAGCCGCGCGAGCTCCTCGCGCGACAGCGGTTCCTCGATGTTGTTCTCCATCAGCGAGATCACTTCGAACAGCGACTTGTTCGCGGAGCCGAGGCGCGCGACGAGCGGCATGCGTTGCTGCGCGCTCGTATCGCGCACGTGTTCGACGATGAACTGCTCGGCGATCTGCGTGACGCGCGCGGTGCCCACGCGCGCGGCGATCAGGTTCAGCATCATGTCGAGCGGCGCGACGCCGCCCGTGCACGTGATGCGGTCGCGGTCGATCACGAACAGTTCCTTCAGGAAGCGCGTGTCCGGAAACTCTTCCTTCAGCGCCGACATGTTCTCCCAGTGGATCGCGCACGCGTAGCCCGCGAGCAGCCCCGATTTCGCGAGCGCATAGGTGCCCGTGCACAGGCTGCCGAGCGGGATGCCAGCGCGCGCGAAGCGGCGCAGCGTCGACAGATGGGCGGGCGTGGTCGCGCGCTGCACGTCGACGCCGCCGCACACGAACACGATGTCGGGCTGCCCGACGCATTCGGCCGGGCCGGTGTCGACCGTCAGGCCGTTGCTCGCGGTGACCGGGCCGCCATCCGGGCTGATTATCGACCAGCGGTAGAGCGGCTGGCCGCTCAGGTAGTTCGCCATCCGAAGCACCTCGATCGCATTGGTGAACGCGATCATCGTGAAGTTCGGTAATGGCATGAACGCGAAGTGGGACAGCGACGCTGTGCGGTCGGGCGACATGGGGAGCGTTCCTTGAATCTCTAATAGCTTTTCGCCCGGGGGGCACGGGTCGGGCAGCGGTATTGTGTGAGCCAGCGCAACAAGCGTGCCATACGGCTAAACCCTAGCTCCATACGTTGTCTGGCTCAAAGCCGCATGTTGCACTGCACCGAATTCGTGACGTGCTGCACTCCGACCGGGCGGCAATCGCACCGCCGGCGTGCCTGTTCATAGGTGAACTGCTGGGGGCCGTTTGCTCGGCCATCCAAAAAAGCACGACCGGTTACTTGTATAAAACGGACGCGCATGGCGGAAAAGGCAAAGAACGCGTCTAAATTCATCAATCCGCCGAAAATCCGAACGACAAGAATAGAGCCGTCGGCAGCCTTGTACGGGACGAGCGGGAAACCCAGGCAGGGCGGGCCTTGAGCTTCGGTTTCAGCCCCTTATTCTTCGTCACGGACGCACTATGTCGAACACCCAGCCTTTCTTCTCGCAGCCCCTTGCCGAGCGCGACGCGCCGGTGCGCAGCGCCATCCTGAAGGAACTCGAGCGCCAGCAGTCGCAGGTCGAACTGATCGCGTCGGAAAACATCGTGTCGCGCGCCGTGCTCGAGGCGCAGGGCTCGGTGCTGACCAACAAGTACGCGGAAGGCTATCCCGGCAAGCGCTACTACGGCGGCTGCGAGTTCGCGGACGAAGTCGAGGCGCTGGCGATCGAGCGCGTGAAGCAGATCTTCAACGCCGGCTATGCGAACGTGCAGCCGCACTCGGGCGCGCAGGCGAACGGCTCGGTGATGCTCGCGCTGGCCAAACCGGGCGACACGGTGCTGGGCATGTCGCTCGACGCGGGCGGCCACCTGACGCACGGCGCGAAGCCGGCGCTGTCGGGCAAGTGGTTCAACGCCGTTCAGTACGGCGTGAACCGCGACACGATGCTGATCGACTACGACCAGGTCGAAGCACTGGCGCACGAGCACAAGCCGAACCTGATCATCGCCGGCTTCTCGGCGTACCCGCGTGCGCTCGACTTCGCGCGCTTCCGTGCGATCGCCGACAGCGTCGGCGCGAAGCTGATGGTCGACATGGCGCATATCGCCGGCGTGATCGCCGCGGGCCGCCACGCGAATCCGGTCGAGCACGCGCACGTCGTTACGTCGACCACTCACAAGACGCTGCGCGGCCCGCGCGGCGGCTTCGTGCTGACCAACGACGAGGAGATCGCGAAGAAGATCAACTCGGCCGTGTTCCCCGGCCTGCAGGGCGGCCCGCTGATGCACGTGATCGCCGGCAAGGCCGTCGCGTTCGGTGAAGTGCTGCACGCGGACTTCAAGACCTACATCGACAACGTGCTCGCGAACGCGCAGGCGCTCGGCGAAGTGCTGAAGGCGGGCGGCGTCGATCTCGTCACGGGCGGCACCGACAACCACCTGCTGCTGGTCGACCTGCGCCCGAAGGGCCTGAAGGGCGCGCCGGTCGAACAGGCGCTGGAGCGTGCGGGCATCACCTGCAACAAGAACGGCATTCCGTTCGACACCGAGAAGCCGACCGTCACGTCGGGCATCCGCCTCGGCACGCCGGCCGGCACGACGCGCGGCTTTGGCGTCGCGGAATTCCGCGAGGTGGGCCGCCTGATCCTGGAAGTGTTCGATGCGCTGCGCGCGAACCCGGAAGGCGACCCGGCGACCGAACAGCGTGTGCGCCGCGAGATCTTCGCATTGTGCGAACGCTTCCCGATCTATTGATCCCACCGACCCGACAAGACTGGAGCAACACATGAGCACGCTGCATCAAGACAGCATCATCATCGACGGGCTGAACATCTCGAAGTTCGAGAAGCCGGTGTTCGAAGACATGCGCAAGGGCGGCATCACGGCCGCGAACTGCACGGTGTCGGTCTGGGAGAACTTCACGAAGACCGTCGACAACATCGGCGTGATGAAGAAGAAGATCCGCGACAACAGCGAACTGCTGACGCTGGTGCGCACGACGGAAGACATCTTCCGCGCGAAGAAGGAAGACAAGACGGGCGTGATCCTCGGTTTCCAGAACGCGCATGCGTTCGAGGACAACCTCGGCTACATCGAGGCGTTCCACGACATGGGCGTGCGCGTCGTGCAGCTCTGCTACAACACGCAGAACCTGGTCGGCACCGGTTGCTACGAGCGCGACGGCGGGCTGTCGGACTTCGGCCGCGAAGTGATCACCGAGATGAACCGTGTGGGCATCATGGTCGACCTGTCGCACGTGGGCGGCAACACGTCGTCGGAGGCGATCGCGTTCTCGAAGAAGCCGGTCTGCTATTCGCACTGCCTGCCGTCGGGCCTGAAAGAGCATCCGCGCAACAAGAGCGACGAACAGCTGAAGGAGATCGCCGATGCGGGCGGCTTCGTCGGCGTGACGATGTTCGCGCCGTTCCTCAAGCGCGGGATCGAGGCGAACATCGACGACTACATCGAGGCGATCGACTACGTCGTGAACCTGATCGGCGAGGATGCGGTCGGCATCGGCACGGATTTCACGCAGGATTTCGCGAAGGAATTCTTCGACATGCTGACGCATGACAAGGGCCGCTATCGCCAGCTGACGAACTTCGGCAAGGTGATCAACCCGGACGGCATCCGCACGATCGGCGAATTCCCGAACCTGACGGCCGCGATGGAACGCCACGGCTGGAAGGAGTCGCGCATCCGCAAGATCATGGGCGAGAACTGGGTGCGCGTGTTCAAGGACGTGTGGGGCGCATAAGCGCCGCGAACGCCGAACCGCCGCCAGCGATTCAACATTAAAAGAAATCGGGACGTGCCCGCGCGGGCACGCGGACGATGTCGTGCCTGCGCGCCGAGACGCGCGGCCAATTTCCTCACGGAGTCACCACGATGCAACCGCAACTGCCGATCAACGTCGATCCCGATACCGGCGTCTGGACCACCGACGCGCTGCCGATGCTGTACGTGCCGCGTCATTTCTTCACGAACAACCACGTCGCCGTCGAGGAAGCGCTCGGCGTCGAAGCGTATGCCGAGATTCTCTACAAGGCCGGCTACAAGTCCGCGTACCACTGGTGCGACAAGGAAGCCAAGCTGCACGGCCTGACCGGCATGGCCGTATTCGAGCACTACCTGAAGCGCCTGTCGCAGCGCGGTTGGGGCCTGTTCTCGATCATCGAGGCCGATCCCGCCGGCGCGCGCGCCAGGATCGAGTTGCGCCACTCGTCGTTCGTGCTTCAGCAGCCGGGCAAGGAAGGCAAGCTCTGCTACATGTTCGCGGGCTGGTTCGCCGGCGCGATGGACTGGGTCAACGACACGACGCCGGAAGGCAAGGGCGCGCCGCGCGCGCAATCGAAGGAAGTGCAGTGCGCGGCCGAGCATCACGACCACTGCGTCTTCGAAGTGTCGCCGATCGCGCATTGATGCATTAATGCACTGATTCACCGCTACACCACAACACCCGCAACACGAGACATTCGAACGCCAGAGGTCGCCAGCGATGCGTTATCCCCACCTGTTCAAACCCATGCAGCTGAACCAGCTGACGCTGCGCAACCGGGTCGTCAGCACCGCGCATGCGGAGGTGTATGCCGAGCCGGGCGGCCTGCCGGGCGACCGCTATATCCGCTACTACGAAGAAAAGGCGAAGGGCGGCGTGGGCCTCGCGATCTGCGGCGGGTCGAGCCCGGTGTCGATCGACAGCCCGCAGGGCTGGTGGAAATCGGTGAACCTGTCGACCGACAAGATCATCGATCCGCTCACGCGCCTCGCCGACACGATGCACAAGCACGGCGCGAAGATCATGATCCAGGCGACCCACATGGGCCGTCGCTCGTCGTTTCACGGCGAGCACTGGCCGCACCTGATGTCGCCGTCGGGCGTGCGTGAACCGGTGCACCGCGGCAACGCGAAGATCATCGAGATCGAGGAAATCCGCCGCATCATCGGCGATTTCGCGGCGGCCGCGAAGCGCGTGAAAGCGGCCGGCATGGACGGCATCGAAATCTCGGCCGCGCACCAGCACCTGATCGACCAGTTCTGGAGCAAGCGTTCGAACCACCGCACCGACGAATGGGGCGGCAGCCTGGAGAACCGGCTGCGCTTCGGCATCGAAGTGCTGACGGCCGTGCGCGAGGCGGTCGGCAAGGATTTCTGCGTCGGCCTGCGCATGTGCGGCGACGAGTTCCACGAGGATGGCCTCGATCACGAAGCGCTGAAGGAAATCGCGCAGGCGATGTCGGAGACGGGCCTGATCGACTACCTGAGCGTGGTCGGCTCGGGGGGCGACACGCACAACACGATCGCCAACTGCATGCCGCCGATGGCGCTGCCGCCGGAGCCGTTCGTGCACCTCGCGGCAGGCATCAAGTCGGTCGTGAAGATTCCGGTGATGCACGCGCAGAGCATCCGCGATGCGGGCCAGGCCGAGCGCCTGCTCGCGACCGGCATGATCGACCTGGTCGGCATGACGCGCGCGCAGATCGCCGATCCGCACATGGTGATCAAGATCCGCGACGGCCGCGAAGATGAAATCAAGCAGTGCGTCGGCGCGAACTACTGCATCGACCGCCAGTACAACGGCCTCGACGTGCTGTGCATCCAGAATGCGGCGACCTCGCGCGAAGCGACGATGCCGCACATCATCGAGAAGTCGCGCGGCCCGAAGCGCAAGGTGGTGGTGGTCGGCGCGGGCCCGGCGGGCCTCGAGGCGGCGCGCGTTGCGAAGCTGCGCGGCCACGACGTCGTGCTGTTCGAAAAGAACGCCGAAGTGGGCGGGCAGGTGATGATCGCCGCGAAGGCGCCGCAGCGCGAACAGATGTCGGGGATCATCCGCTGGTTCGACATGGAAACGAAGCGCCTGGGCGTCGACCGCCGTCTCGGCGTGGCCGCCGACGAGAAGATGATCATGGCCGAGAAGCCGGACATCGTCGTGCTCGCGACGGGCGGTTCGAGCTTCACGTGGCAGGTGCCGGGCTGGGGCGTGGCCGAGGGGCTGGCCGTCAGCTCGTGGGACATCCTGACCGGCAAGGTCGAGCCGAAGCAGAACGTGCTGCTGTTCGACGGCGTGAGCACGCACGCGGGCGCCGGCGTGGCCGACTTCATGGCGAGCCGCGGCTCGAAGGTCGAGGTCGTCACGCCGGACGTGAAGGTCGCCGACGATTGCGGCGGCACGACGTTCCCGATCTTCTATCGCCGCCTGTACGCATTCGGCGTGATCCCGACGCCGAACACGATGCTCGATCGCGTCTATGAAGAGGACGGCAAGCTGATCGCCGTGCTGCGCAACGAGTACACGGAAGAACTGGAAGAACGCGCGGTCGACCAGGTCGTGATCGAGAACGGCTCGTCGCCGAACGACGAGCTGTACTGGAAGCTCAAGCCGGAATCGGTGAACCGCGGCCAGATCGATCCGCACACGCTGTTCGCGGCCGAGCCGCAGCCGTGCCTGTCGGAAGAACTCGGCAACGGCCGTTTCCTGCTGTTCCGTGTCGGCGACTGCATCTCGATGCACAACGTCCACGGCGCGATCTACGACTCGCTGCGTCTCGTGAAGGATTTCTAAAGATGAATCCGGCTTTCCTCATTACCGCGCTGCTGTGGCTGTCGGTGGCGGGGCTCGCGTTCGCGGTCGCGAAGCGTTCGTCCTACTGGCGTCTCGGCCGGGCCACCGCGCCCGGCACGTTTGGCGTCGCGAACCTGTTCGCGATCCCGAAGCGCTACTTCGTCGACCTGCACCATGTGGTCGCCCGTGATCCATATATCGCGAAGACGCACGTCGCGACGGCGGGCGGCGCGATCGGCGCACTCGCGCTGGTGTTCGTCAACTACGGCCTCGCGATCTATTCGCCGTGGCTCGACAAGCTGATCTTCCTCGCGGCGCTCGCGATGCTGGTCGGCGCGGTGTTCGTGTGGCGCCGGCGTGCGGCCAGGGATGTGCCGGCCCGCCTGTCGCGCGGCCCGTGGAATACGCTGCCCTGGCTGCTCGGCTCGTTCGCGCTCGGCCTCGTGCTGTTCATGCTGGTGCCGACCGGCGCGATGTCGGGTGCATTCGCGGTGCTCTGCGCAGTGCTGATCGGTGTCGGTGCATTCACGATGACGGTCGGCGCCGCGAAGGGCGGCCCGATGAAGCATGCGATCGCGGGCCTGCTGCACCTCGCCTTCCACCCGCGCCAGGAGCGCTTCGCGGCCACCCGCGAATCGTTCACGGGCAACGGCACGGCCACGCCGCCGACCGCGCTGAAGCTGCCGGACATCGAGCATCAGGAGTACGGCGTCGAGAAGCCGGTCGAATTCCGCTGGAACCAGCTGCTGAGCTTCGACGCATGCGTGCAGTGCGGCAAGTGCGAAGCCGCGTGCCCCGCGTTCGCGTCGGGCCAGCCGTTGAACCCGAAGAAGCTGATCCAGGATCTCGTCGTCGGGATGGCGGGCGGCACCGACGCGGCGTACGCGGGCAGCCCGTCGCCGGGCCTCGCGGTCGGCCAGCATCGCGGCGAGCCGAACGGCCCGATCGTGTCGGGCCTGATCGAAGAGCAGACGCTGTGGTCGTGCACGACCTGCCGCGCGTGCGTGCAGGAATGCCCGATGCTGATCGAGCACGTCGACGCGATCGTCGACATGCGCCGCAACCGCACGCTCGTGCATGGCTCGGTGCCGGGCAAGGGCCAGGAAGTGCTCGCGAACCTGCGCGAGACGGGCACGATGGGCGGCTACGACACGGCTGCGCGCTACGACTGGTCGGTCGACCTGAGCGCGCCCGTCGCGCAGCCCGGCAAGCCGGTCGACGTGCTGTTCGTCGCGGGCGAAGGCGCGTTCGACATGCGCTACCAGCGCACGCTGCGCGCATTCGTCAAGGTGCTGAACAAGGCGGGCGTCGACTACGCGGTGCTCGGCTCGAGCGAAACCGATACGGGCGACGTTGCACGCCGGCTCGGCGACGAAGCGACGTTCCAGCAGATGGCGAAGCGCCTGATCGGCACGCTCGGCACGCTGTCGTACCGGCAGATCGTGACGGCCGATCCGCACGTGATGCACAGCCTGCGCAACGAATACCGCGCGCTCGGGCTGCGCGTGACGGTCAAGCACCACACGACCTACCTCGCCGAACTGGCCGACAGCGGCAAGATCGCGCCGAAGGCCGTCGAAGCGCTGCGCGAGAAGCGCACCACGTATCACGACCCGTGCTACCTCGGCCGCTACAACGGCGAGACGGAAGCGCCGCGCAAGCTGCTGAAGACGATCGGCATCCAGGTCGTCGAGATGGAGCGCAACGGCATGCGCGGCCGCTGCTGCGGCGGTGGCGGCGGTGCGCCGCTGACCGACATCCCCGGCAAGCAGCGCATTCCCGACATCCGCATCGCGGACGCACGCACGATCGGTGCGGACGTGGTCGCGGTTGCCTGCCCGAACTGCACGGCGATGCTCGAAGGCGTCGTGGGCCCGCGCCCCGACGTGCTCGACGTGGCCGAACTCGTCGCCGCCTCGCTGGAGTGAATCGATGAATACGATCAAACGAATCGATCCGCGCCGGCCGTTCATCATCACGGCCGCCGGCCTGAAGCGCATCACGCTCGGCGAGGAAGGCAGCGCCGATGCGAACGCCGTGCACGGGTCCGCGCATGGTCATGGCGCAGCGGCTGCGAAGCCACGCCGCGCGGTGCAGGATCCGAAGCACGTGATGCTGGTGGTCGCGCACGGTGAACGTGGCGCGCTCGACGATCATTCGCGGCAGGCGATCGCTGCCGCCGCATTGCTCGCCGATGCGCAGACCGAAGTCGCGCTGCTCGCGTTCGGCGAGCTGAAGGACGACGTGGCTGAATTGGGCGTCGACAAGCTGCTTGAACTCGCCGGTTTCGACCGGCGCGTGTTCGATCCTGAAAGCGAATTGCAAGCGCTGCAGGCCTGTGTTGCCGCACTCGCGCCGAAACACGTGTTCGTGCCCGACAACGCGACGGGCGACGGCGATCTCGGCCGGCGTTACGCGGCGGCCGCCGGCGCGAGCGTCGCGACGCATGTCGTCGAGATCGACGCGAAGCATGTCGGTGCGTATGCGCAGGCCGGGCGCGCGTTTGCCACCCGTGCGCTGCCCGACGTGATCCTGCTCGCGCAGAACGCGGTCGACGCGAAACTGCCGTTCGTCGGCGCGGGCGAACGCCTGGCCGCCGACTTCATCCGCCCGGCGCACGACGCCGCGCAGCCGTACCGCGATCTCGGTCTCGACGAAATCGACGCGGCCCAGGTCGCACTCGAGGAAGCCGATTTCATCGTGTCGGCCGGCAACGGCGTGTCCGACATCGGCGCGTTCGAGCGGCTGGCCGGCGCGTTCGGCGCGGCGATCGGCGCGAGCCGCGTCGCGGTCGACAACGGCCACTTCACGCGCGACAAGCAGGTCGGTGCGACCGGCAAGACGGTCGAGGCGAGCGTGTACATCGCGTTCGGCATCTCGGGCGCGGTGCAGCACCTGCAGGGGATCAAGGATTGCCGTCACGTGATCGCCGTGAACCTCGACGGCAGTGCGCCGATCGCGAAGCGCGCGAACCTGACGGTCGTCGGCGACGCGCAGGGCACGATCGCCGCGCTGATCGAACAGGTGCAGGCCGCGCGCGCCGCGCGTGGCGAATCGCCGGCCGCGGTCGGCACCCGTGAACCGGAAGGAGTTGCCGCATGAACGCCCCCCGCCCGTTGCAACGCATTGCGGTGCTCGTGTCCGTCGGCCGCCATCCGGTCAGCGGCGTCGCGCGCTATAGCCGCAACGACGCCGCCGCGCTCGAAACCGGCCGCCAGCTCGCGGAGCGGCATCGCGCGCAGCTCGACGTGATCCATGCGGGCGACCCCGCGAATGCGGCGCTTGCCGAATATCTGGCGCTCGGCGCCCGGGAGGTCGAGGTGCTGGCCTGCCGCGACGGCGACGATGCCGTGCATGCGCTCGCCGCACGCGTCGAAGACTACGACCTCGTGCTGACCGGCACGCGCGCCGAAGGCGCGTACGACACCGGGATGCTGCCGTACCGCGTCGCCGCGACGCTCGGCTATCCGCTGGTCGGCTCGGCCGTCGACGTGACGGTCGAAGGCGGCCGCGTGGTCGTCCGGCAATTTTTGCCGAAAGGGCTGCGACGTCGCGTCGACGCGGCGCTGCCGACCGTCGTCGCCGTTCATCCGCTCGCCAATGCCGAGCCGCGCTATGCGTATGCGCGACTGCGTGCCGGCGCGATCCGGCCCGCGCTCGCGGCACCCGGCACGGACGCCGACGCGGCCGCGTGGACGGTCGGCCCGGTCGAGCGTAAACCCGTAAAACTGGTCGCCGCCGAGAAGCGCTCCGGGCATGCCCGGATGCTGTCCGCGACGACGACCGAAAGCCGTGGCGGCAACGTCGTAAATGAAGGGAGTTCGGTCGAAAAAGCACAAGTGATCCTCGCGTATTTGCGCGAGCATCAGCTCATCGACTACTGATTTTGATGCCTGTCGGCAAGAACCCAGGGATGCAAGGAATCCGGAGCAAACGATGAAAGTATCGGCAGACATTCGTGCATTGATCGAGCGGCGCAAGGAAGGGTACAGCCTCGAAGCGCCGTTCTACACGAGCGAGGACATCTTCGCGCTCGACATGGAGGCGATTTTCCGCCAGCACTGGATCCAGGTGGCGATCGAGCCGGATATTCCGGAGCCGGGCGACTACGTGACCGTGGAACTGGGGAGCGATTCGATCCTGATCGTGCGCGACGACGACATGGCGATCCGCGCGTTCCACAACGTGTGCCGTCACCGCGGCGCGCGCCTGTGCAACGAGGACAAGGGCTCGGTCGGCAACATCGTGTGCCCGTACCACAGCTGGACCTACAACCTGACGGGCCAGCTGATGTTCGCCGAGCACATGGGCGAGAAGTTCGACCGCTGCAAGCACAGCCTGAAGTCGGTGCACGTCGAGAACCTGGCGGGCCTGATCTTCATCTGCCTCGCCGACGAGCCGCCCGCCGACTTCGCGCAACTGCGCGCCGAGATGGAGCCGTACCTGCTGCCGCACGATCTGCCGAACACGAAGATCGCCGCGCAGATCGACATCATCGAGGAAGGCAACTGGAAGCTCACGATGGAGAACAACCGCGAGTGCTATCACTGCGTCGCGAACCATCCGGAGCTCACCATCTCGCTGTACGAATACGGCTTCGGCTACCAGCGTTCCGACGCCAACGCCGAAGGCATGGACGCGTTCGCGGAAACATGCGTGCGGCGCGGCAAGGAGTGGGCCGAAATGGGCCTGCCGTCCGCCGAGATCGAGAAGCTGCTCGACGTGACGGGTTTCCGCACGCAGCGCCTGCCGCTCGATCGCCATGGCGAATCGCAGACGCTCGATGCGAAGGTCGCGTCGAAGAAGCTGCTCGGCGGTTTCGACAAGGCCGATCTCGGCGGGCTGTCGTTCTGGACGCAGCCGAACTCGTGGCATCACTTCATGAGCGATCACATCGTGACGTTCTCGGTGATCCCGCTGTCGGCCGGCAAGACGCTCGTGCGCACGAAGTGGCTCGTGAACAAGGATGCGAAGGAAGGCATCGACTACGACGTGAAGAACCTCACGGCCGTGTGGAACGCGACCAACGACCAGGATCGCGCGCTCGTCGAATTCTCGCAGCGCGGCGCGACCAGCAGCGCGTACGAGCCGGGCCCGTATTCGCCGTACACGGAAGGTCTCGTCGAAAAATTCTCGGCCTGGTACATCGGCCGGCTCGCCGAAAAAACCGGCGCGTAGTCGTCAGCGGAACAGCAAGCGGAGTTACACATGATGCGAGATGCGGCCCAATTCGAGCCGGTGGACAGCCGGGTCACGCGCCCGGCGTTCTGGAACGCCCTTCCCGAGCGCTGGACGAGCGACGTCGAGGAAACGCTGGTGTGCTGCCACGTGCGGCAGGAAACGCACGACGTGAAGAGTTTCTTCTTCCGTTCGCCGCAGGGCCGCTCGTTCTCGTTCGAACCCGGGCAGTTCCTGACGCTCGAGCTCGACATCGACGGCGAAACGATCAACCGCTGCTACACGATCTCGTCGTCGCCCGCGCGGCCGCACACGGTGTCGATCACGGTCAAGCGCGTGCCGGGCGGCAAGGTGTCGAACTGGCTGCACGACAACCTGCAGCCGGGCGCATCGGTGCGCGTGCTCGGCCCGGCCGGCGAATTCACGTGCGCCCGGCACCCGGCGCGCAAGTACCTGTTCCTGTCGGCCGGCTCGGGCGTCACGCCGCTGATGTCGATGAGCCGCGCGCACCATGATCTCGCCGAGGATCGCGACATCCTGTTCGTGCACAGCGCGCGCACGCCGGACGACATCATCTTCGCGCGCGAACTCGACCTGATCGCGTCGAACCACACGAACTTCCGCACGTCGTTCGTCGTCGAGCGCGTCGGCGCGCGCACCAACTGGCCGGGCGTCACGGGCTTCCTGACGCTGCCGCTGCTGAAGTTGATCGCACCGGATTTCATGGAGCGCGAAATCTTCACGTGCGGCCCCGCGCCGTACATGAAGGCCGTGCGCGACCTGCTCGACGAAGCCGGCTTCGATCGCAAGCAGTATCACGAGGAGAGCTTCTCGTTCGAAACGCTCGCGCAGACCGCGAGCGACGAGCTGCTCGCCGATCTCGCGCCGCCGGCCGACGGGACCGACACCGACACGAAGCAGTACACGGTCAGCTTCGCAAAGAGCAATCGCGAGATTTCGTGCGGCTCGGAGCAGCACGTGCTGGATGCGGCGCGCCAGTCGGGCGTGCGGCTGCCGGCCTCGTGCACGCAGGGCATGTGCGGCACCTGCAAGGTGAAGCTCGTGTCGGGGCAGGTTGAAATGAAGCACAACGGCGGCATCCGCCAGCGCGAGATCGACCAGGGGATGGTGCTGCTGTGCTGCAGCAAGCCGCTGTCCGATCTCGTGATCGACAAGTAGTCGAATCGCGCCATCGGCTGTCCGGGCGCGTCGCGTCCGGACAAGCATCCGTCGGAAAACAACGATACCGCGGATTTGTGGTTGAAGAACCTAGAGAGGCAACGCGCGCAGGCGCATATCAAGGAGATCGACCATGAAGCTGTTCGGAAAAATGTTGTGGACCGGCGCACTGTCGGCAATGCTGGCGCTGAGCGCGTCGGCGCTTGCCGATACGAAGCCCACGCTGAAGATCGGCTACGTCGAAGGCTGGGACGACAGCGTGGCGACGTCGAACGTCGCGGCGCGGGTGATCGAGAAGAAGCTCGGTTACCAGGTTCAGCTCGTGCCGGTGGCCGCCGGGATCATGTGGCAGGGCGTTGCGCGCGGCGATCTCGATGCAACGCTGTCCGCGTGGCTGCCGGTCACGCACGGCTCGTACTGGGACGAGTACAAGGCCAAGGTCGTCGACCTCGGTGCCAATTTTCCCGATGCGAAGATCGGCCTGATCGTGCCCGCGTACGTGAAGGCGAAGAGCATCGACGACCTGAACGCGGAGAAGGGCAGCTTCGGCGGCCGGATCGTCGGCATCGATGCCGGCGCCGGCGTGATGCGCAAGACCGACGACGCGATCAAGAGCTACGGGCTGAACTACACGCTGATGCCGAGCTCGGGCAGCGCGATGACGGCCGAACTGTCGCGTTCGGTCAATGCGAACAAGCCGGTCATCGTGACGGGCTGGGCGCCGCACTGGATGTTCGCGAAGTGGAAGCTGCGCTTCCTCGACGATCCGAAGAAAGTGTTCGGCGGCGCGGAGCACGTGGACAGCGTCGTGAATCCGGGGCTCGAAACGAAGGCGAAGCCGGTTGTCGCATTCCTGAAGAAATTCCAGTGGAAGCCGGGTGAAATCGACAGCGTGATGCTGGCGATCCAGAACGGTTCGAAGCCGGAAGCAGCCGCCGACGCGTGGATTGCGGCGCATGCCGACCGCGTGAATGCGTGGACGGAAGGCGTGCAATAAGCCGCGACGATACGACGCAATAAAACAACGACGAGACAGTCCGGGATTGATCGGAAGGATGCCGAAATAATCGCACTGCGATGCGGTCATATCCCGGAATTATTTTTTTGATTCTGCAGAAAACCCCGTAAATTGTTACACTACGGCCCTTGTGCGGAATCATCTGCTTTGCATCGGACCAGAGTCAGCGCTGAAGCGCTCACGCTGAACGAGAGGAGGAATTGGATGAGTCAGGCAGGACTGCGTGCGAATAGCACCAGTGATGTGGAAGCAACCATCTCACATGATTCGACAGGCCACACGCTGCATCGTGGCCTGACTTGGAAAGACGCTTTTTGGGTGACGAGCGGCGTGCCGGCAGGCGTGCTGTTCACGATCGGTGGCGTATGCGCGACGATCGGCCAGCCCGCGTGGGCGATCTGGATCGCCGCGATCACGATGGGGCTGATTCAAAGCGCGACTTATGCGGAAATATCCGGGCTATTTCCCCATAAATCGGGCGGCGCGTCGGTGTACGGCGCGATTGGCTGGGTCCGTTACAGCAAGCTGATTGCCCCGGTTTCCGTGTGGTGCAACTGGCTCGCGTGGTCGCCGATGCTCGCGCTCGGCTGCGGCCTCGCGGCGAGCTATGCGCTCACGAGTCTCTTTCCCGCCGACGCGGCGGTGCTGCACTGGCAGCTCAAGGTTGCGGATCTCGGGTTCATCAAGCCGGGTCTATCCCTGCGGATCAATGCGACGTTCATCATCGCGACGATCCTGCTTCTCATTACCTTCAAGCTTCAGCACAGCGGTGCATCGAAGGCTGCGCGCACGCAGCGCATTCTCGGCATCGCGTCGCTCACGCCGTTGTTGATCGTCGGCATCGTGCCGTTCGTCACGGGCGACGTGCCGATGTCGAACCTGCTCCCGCTGCTGCCGCTCGGTCACGACGCGCATGGCAATCTCACGGCCGCGACGTTCGGTTCGTGGAACGGCCAGGGCGTCACGATGGCGCTCGGCGCGATGTTCATGGCCGGCTGGGCGTCGTACGGCTTCGAGACGGCCGTCTGCTACACGCGCGAATTCCGCGATCCGCGCCGCGACACCGCTAAGGCGATCTTCTGGTCGGGCGCGCTCTGTCTCGTCGTGATGACGCTCGTGCCGCTGGCGTTCCAGGGTGCGCTCGGCACGCAGGCGATGCTCGATCCGGCGATCGGCGACGGCACCGGCGTCGCGGCCGCGATGGCGAAGATCGTCGGCGGCGGTGCGTGGGTCGCGAATGCGGTCGTCGTGATGCTGATGCTGTCGATCCTGCTGATCGTGATGACGTCGATGATGGGCTCGTCGCGCACGCTGTACCAGGCATCGGTGGACGGCTGGCTGCCGAAATACCTGTCGCACGTGAACGAGCACGGCTCGCCCACGCGCGCGATGTGGACCGATCTCGGCTTCAACCTCGTGTTGCTGATGATGTCGGACTACATGACGGTGCTGTCGATCTCGAACGTCTGCTACATGCTGTTCGTATTCCTGAATCTTCAGTCGGGCTGGATCCACCGGATGGATCGCGGCAACTGGGATCGTCCGTTCCGCTGCCCGACGTGGCTGCTCGTCGGCGGCGCGATCTGCGGCTACGCGAACCTCGTCTATGTCGGCGCGGGTGCGAACCTGCAGGGCGAAGGCACGCTGCGCAACGGGCTGATCGCGATGCTGCTGATCGTGCCGGTGTTCCTCTATCGTCATTACTGGCAGGATCGCGGCCGGTTCCCGGCGCAGATGCAGCGCGACATGGAACTCGAGGTGCCGAAGCGCGCGATGTGGCTGAACCTGATGCCTTACGCGGCGCTGGTCGGCGCGGGGCTGACGATCTGGCTGTCGTATTACTTTGCCTGGGTGAAGTGACGCGCCAGGCCGTGTAGCGGCGCGCAGCGTCCGGAAACCGCACACGGACGCTGCGATCGATGTCACGGCACGCGATGAAGAAAGCCCGACCGGCTGGCAAGCGGTCGGGCTTTCGTCATTCATGCCGGCGTGTGCGACGCATTCACGGAGCGTGACCGCTTGATTTTGAGAATGATCGGTTCTAATATCGGCATCCATGAGCCCGACTTCGACATCTTCCGGCGCCCGTGACAGGGGGCGCCCACGTGAATTCGACACCGACGAGGTGATCGACGCCGCTGCACGCGTGTTCTGGGAGCAGGGGTATCACGCGACGTCGATCGATGCGTTGTGCGAGGCGACCGGCGTCTTTCGCGGCAGCCTGTACCGCACGTTCGGCGACAAGCATGGGCTGCTGGTCGCCGCGTTCGACCGCTATGCGGAAGGCGCGATCGCACGGCTCAAGGAGCGGCTCTCGGCCGATCTGCCGCCGCGGCAGGCACTCCGCGAGGCGCTCCTGTACTACACGGAAATCGGTGCGCGGCTGTCGGAGCGACGCGGCTGCTTCATCACGAATTCGGCCGTCGAACTCCTGCCCGGCGACGACGCACTGCGCCCGTACATCGAGTCGACCCTGCTGCGCATCGGCACGCAATTCAGTCTGGCCGTCGCGCGCGGCCAGCAGGCCGGCGATTTCGATCGGCATCTCGATCCGGAAGAGGTCGGCCGATTCCTGCTGTGCCTGATCCAGGGTATGCGCGTGCTGGGCAAGTCGAGTGCGTCGGAGGCGGAGCTGGCATCGATCGTCGATATCGCGATGCGGGCGCTGACCTGATTTTTTTGACAATTTTGAGAATGATCGGTTTCAAATGCAGGGGATTCCGAATGTGCTCATCGCAACCGTGAAGGGCAGGCAAGGACAGCGACGTAGTTGACACGGCACTGCCGCTGCGCGCAGCCGCACCGGCATCATTTTTCAATTAATTTGGGAATGATCAGTCATGAATAACGCAACTCTCGCAGTGCCCGGTGCGAACGCGTACGGGAAAGGCGTCGTGGCCTGTATGGCCGCGACGATCCTGATGGGCGTGATGTTTCCGGTGATGACCGATGCGTTGCGGTACATCGATCCCTTTACGTTCACGTCGCTGCGCTATCTGATTGCGGGCACGGGCTTCATCGCGTTGCTGCGGATCGTCGAAGGGCCCGGTGCGTTCCGGTCGGCCGGCGAGCCCGTGGCGCTCGCGTGGCTGCTCGGGTCGATCGGTTTTTGCGGATTCGGATCGTTCGTATTCCTGGGGCAGCAACTGGCCGGCGACGAAGGCGCGCTGACCGCGTCGATCATGATGGCCACGCAGCCGATGATGGGGCTCCTGCTCAACGCCCTGTTGCGGCGTGTCGCGCCCGCGCCGGTGTCGATCCTGTTCGTCGTGCTGTCCTTTACCGGCGTGGCCCTCGTCATCACGCGCGGCGACGTGATCGCCGCGCTGCACGAACCGCAGCACTATGCGGCCAATGCGCTGATCGTCGTCGGCGCGTTGTGCTGGGTCGTCTATACGTTCGGCGCGGCGCGCTTTACCCGCTGGTCGGCGCTGAAATACACGACCTTCACGACCTGGCTCGGACTGACCACGATCGTCGCGGTCAACCTGGTGCTGATCGTCACGCACCGGATTGCGGCGCCGTCACTCGCCGCCGTGCACGCGGTGCTGCCGCATCTCGTGTACATGGGGCCGGTGGCCGGTTTCGGTGCGATCCTGCTCTGGATGACGGGCAACCGGATTCTCGGGCCGATGAACGGCGTGCTGTTCATGGACATCGTACCCATCACGGCATTCGCCGTTTCCGCGTTCACGGGCGTCGTGCCCAATCATGCACAGATCGCAGGCGCCGCCCTGACGGGCACGGCGCTGATCCTGAACAACCTGTACCTGCGGCGCAGGGCGCGTCGCATCGGCCCGACGCCCGTGCGCGCGCCGTCGGTCGCCCCATGAGCGTCGCGTCCTTCGCGCGTTACGAAAACACCACCGTCCGATCCCCGTTCAGAAACACCCGCCGCTCGATGAACGCCTTCACCGCGCGCGCGAGCGTGAGCGATTCGACGTCACGCCCCACCGCGAGCAGTTGCTCGGGGCGCAGCGCATGATCGACGCGTTCGACCACCTGCTCGATGATCGGGCCTTCGTCGAGATCGTCGGTGACGAAGTGCGCGGTCGCGCCGATCAGCTTCACGCCGCGCGCATGCGCCTGGTGATACGGCTTCGCGCCCTTGAAGCCCGGCAGGAACGAATGATGGATGTTGATCGCGCGGTTCGCGAGCTTCGCGCTCGTCTCCTGCGACAGCACCTGCATGTAGCGCGCGAGGATCACGAGCTCGGCGCCGCTCGACTCGAAGAAGTCGAGCCACTGCGCTTCCTGCTGCGCCTTCGTATCGGCCGTGATCGGGAAGTGGCGGAACGGCAGCCCGTGCTGCGCGGCGAGCGGCTCGAAGTCGGGATGGTTCGACACGATGCCGACGATGTCCATCTTCAGCTCGCCCATGCGCCAGCGGAACAGCAGGTCCGCGAGGCAGTGCTCGAGCTTCGATACCATGATCAGTACCTTGGGCCGTGCGTTCACGTCGTGGATGGCCCACTGCATGTCGCCCTGCCCGCCGCCGAGACTGGCCGCGATCGGCGCGAATTCGTGGCGCAGCGCATCGATCTGCAGCGTCTCATCCGTCGGATGAAAGACGCAGCGCACGAAGAAGCGGTTGCTGAGATCGTCGTCGAACACGTTCAGCGCATCGACGTAGCAGCGATGGCGATCGAGAAAGCCGACGACGGCGGCGACCTGGCCGGCCGCGCTCGGGCACGACAGTGTCAGGACGAATTGATCGGGGCGGTGCTCGGCGGTCATGAGACTCCTCGGGTGGCATGGGCGTACGACCGTGCGGCGGCGCACGAAAGCGCCGCGCCGCGCGGGTAGCGGGAGGCTCAAGTAAATCAGGACGATTTCGGGGCGGATAGAACCAACGCGCCGTGTGGCTGGTATCGGCGCGCCAGCGCGCGGGGGCGGCCCGTCACGCGCTCGCGCACGCGTCGAGCAGCCAGCGCCGGAACACGTGGGTTGCGTCCGGCTCGGGCCGCTGCGGCGGCCGCACCAGGAAGTAGCCGCGCGATGTGACGACCGGCGCGTCGACGAGCTTCACGAGTTGACCGGACGCGACGAGTTCGTCGACGAGCGGCGACCAGCCGAGCGCGACGCCTTCGCCGAGCAGCGCCGCATGGATCACGAGCGCGTAGCTGTTGAAGGTCACGCCGCGCGCGGCGGCCGCCGTATCGAGGCCGTGCGCGTCGAACCAGCCGGACCACGACAGCCAGCGCTCGGGGCGCGTCGGCTGCACATGCAGCAGCGGCAGGGCGAGCAGCTGCTCGGCCCGCGCGACCTGCGGGTGCGCGTCGCGGAACGCGGGTGAGCACACGGGCGTGACCGATTCCGGAAAGAGGCGCGCGGCGGTGCACGACGGCCAGTGGCCGTCGCCGAACAGGATTGCGATGTCGCCATGGTCGCGCTGCGCGTCGTAATCCTGTGACGTGACGACACGCACGTCGACATCCGGCATCACGCGCTTCAGCCCGGCCAGGCGCGGCATCAGCCAGTAAGTCGCGAAGCCGAAGTCGGTGACGATCGTGAGTGCGCCGTGCTCGCGGCGCGCACGCAGGGTCGCGGTGGCGCCGCGCAGCGTGTCGAGGCTCAGCCGCACGGCTTCGTACAGGCACTGGCCGTCGGCCGTCAGCGTGACGCCGCGCGGGCTGCGTTCGAACAGCGGCACGCCCAGTTCGGCCTCGAGCTGGAACACCTGCTGGCTCACGGCCGGCTGGGTGGAGCCGAGCTCGCGCGCGGCGGCCGTGAAGCTCGCGAGCCGGGCGGCCGATTCGAACGCGCGCAGCGCCTGCATCGACGGTAACGGTTCGGATTTCGACATAAGTCTCTCTAATGGCCCCATAAGGGCCGGACGCCTACCCGCGCGAATTCGGGCGGGCGATAGTGCTTCGGACGGTGCGGCATGCGTGCTTCATGGCGCGCTTCACAGCCCGCTGCACGGGCGGCACGCATCGCATTCCGCGATTCTAGCCAGCGCGGCCCGCCCGTGCGGCACTTTCGTCGAGCCGCTTCCGTCATGCCGGACGTCTCGCTGCGCAAGCGGCGCACCGTTCCATTCGAACACCGTTTTCCCCACGACTGCCGATGACGAACCCGACACCCAACATCCTGATCCTGATGGCCGACCAGCTCACGCCGTTCGCGCTGCCGGCCTACGGCAATCGCGTCGCGCGCACGCCGACGCTGGACCGTCTCGCCGCGCAAGGCGTCGTATTCGACGCCGCATACTGCGCGAGCCCGCTGTGCGCGCCGTCGCGTTTCTCGCTGCTGACGGGCAAGCTGCCGTCGGGGATCGGCGCCTACGATAACGCCGCCGAATTGCCGGCGCAAACGCTGACGTTCGCGCACTACCTGCGCGCGGGCGGCTACCGGACGATGCTGTCCGGCAAGATGCATTTCTGCGGGCCCGATCAGTTGCACGGCTTCGAGGAGCGGCTCACGACCGACATCTATCCGGCCGATTTCGGTTGGGTGCCCGACTGGGACAGGCCAGCCGAGCGGCCGAGCTGGTATCACAACATGAGTTCGGTGCTGGAGGCCGGCCCGTGCGTGCGTACGAACCAGCTCGATTTCGATGACGAAGTCACGTTCGCGGCGAAGCAGAAGCTGTACGACGTCGCGCGCGAGCGGGCGGCCGGGCACGATGCGCGGCCGTTCTGCATGGTCGTGTCGCTGACCCATCCGCACGACCCGTATGCGATCACCCGGGAATACTGGGATCAATACAGCGACGACGAGATCGACATGCCGGCCGTGCGGCTCGATGCAGCCGACAGCGATCCGCATTCGCAGCGACTGCGCTTCGTCTGCGAGAACGACCGCACGCCGCCGTCCGACGCGCAGATCCGCGCCGCGCGCCGCGCCTACTACGGTGCGACGTCCTACGTCGATGCGCAGTTCGGCAGCGTGCTGGCCGCGCTCGAACAGTGCGGATTCGCCGACGATACGATCGTGATCGTCACGTCCGACCACGGCGACATGCTTGGCGAACGCGGGCTCTGGTACAAGATGACGTTCTTCGAAGGCGGTTGCCGCGTGCCGCTGATCGTCCACGCGCCGGGCCGCTTCGGCGCCGCGCGCGTGCGCGGGCCCGTGTCGCACGTCGACCTGCTGCCGACGCTCGTCGACCTGGCCGGCGTCGCGCCGGCCGGCGGCTGGCCCGACCCGGTCGATGGCGCGAGCCTCGTGCCGCACCTGCACGGCACGCCGGCGCACGACGTCGCGCTCGGCGAATACCTCGCGGAAGGCGCGGTTGCGCCGGTCGTGATGATCCGCAGCGGCGACTGGAAGTACGTGCATTGCCCGGCGGATCCCGACCAGCTCTACCACCTCTCCGACGACCCGCGCGAGCTGACGAACCTCGCCGGCACGCCGGAAGCGGCCGACGTGCTCGCCGCGTTTCGCGCGCAAGCCGCGCAGCGCTGGAACCTGCCCGAGCTGGACCGGCAGGTGCGCGCGAGCCAGCGGCGCCGGCGCTTCCATTACGCGGCGACGACACAGGGCCGCATTCAGGCGTGGGACTGGCAGCCGTTCACCGACGCGAGCCAGCGCTACATGCGCAATCACATCGAACTCGACACGCTCGAGGCGATGGCGCGTTTTCCGCGCGTCGGGCGCTGAGCGTCCCGCATCGCGATCACTGACGAAAGACGGAGGAAGCGGACGATGGAACGGCAATGCAATGCAGCAATCCGGATCGGCGCGGCGCTTACCGCGGCCGCGTGCCTGATGACGACGCAGGCCGCGCGCGCGGCCGACCCGCAGACGTGCAGCGACGTGAAGATGGCGGCGCCCGGCTGGACCGACATCGATGCGACGAACGCGATGGCGGGCGTCGTGCTGAAGGCGCTCGGCTACCGGCAGGACGTGGCGAACCTGTCGGTGCCGATCACGTACCAGGGGCTCAAGAAAGGGCAGGTCGACGTGTTCCTCGGCAACTGGATGCCCGCTCAGGCGCCGCTCGTGAAGCCGTTCGTCGACGAGAAATCGATCGATGTGCTGCACGCGAACCTGAGCGGCGCGAAGTTCACGCTCGCGGTGCCCGATTACGTGGCGGCCGCCGGCGTGCATACGTTCGCCGATCTCGGGCGCTACGCGGACCGCTTCGGCGGCAAGATCTACGGGATCGAGCCCGGCGCACCCGCGAACCAGAACATCAAGCGGCTGCTGTCCGACCATGCGCTCGGCCCGGCGAACTGGTCGCTGGTCGAGTCGAGCGAGACGGGCATGCTCACGCAGGTCGAGCGCGCGGTGCGCGACAAGCGCTGGATCGTGTTCCTCGCGTGGGAGCCGCACCTGATGAACACGAAGTTCCACCTGACCTACCTGTCGGGCGGTGATGCGTATTTCGGCCCGAACTACGGCGGCGCGACGGTCAACACCGTCACGCGCGCCGGATTCGCCGGCCAGTGCGCGAACCTCGCGCGGCTGTTCCGGCAGATGACGTTCTCCGTCGACGTCGAGAACCGGATGATCGCCGACATGCTCGACCACAAGACGTCGCCCGCGCTCGCGGCGCAGCATGCGCTGAAGGCCGACCCGGCGCTGGTTGCCGGCTGGCTGGACGGCGTGACGACGGCGGCCGGCGCGCCGGGCTTGCCGGCCGTGCGCGCGGCCCTCGACGGTCACTGATTCGCTCCCTCCGGGCGGCCGGTTTTTACCGCGCCGCCGTCTACGTGTTTTCCCGACCGGTCGCATCGTGACCATTTGGTGTCGCCTTCAGACGGGTGACGCGAAATATGGGTTTGTATTTTTCGCCAATGGCTGCGTTATTGCGGAAAACGAAATTCCGAAGCCATCAGGCGTACCGAATTCGAATCCACCGGCGCATCGCGGCGCGCGCCGGAACGAGGTTCTTTCCATCGAACGGTTCAGGGAGGGTGGTCGATAATGAAGCATACGAAAGTTGCCGTAGCCGCCGCGCTTGCATGCGCGGCCTGTGTACCCGCCATCGGGCATGCGCAGAGCAGTGTGACGCTGTACGGGATTCTCGACGCGGGCATCACGTACGTGAACAACACGGGCGGCTCGCACGTGGTCAAGTTCGACGACGGCGTCGCGTACGGGAACCGCTTCGGCCTCAAGGGCACGGAAGATCTCGGCGGCGGCCTGAAGGCCGTGTTCACCCTCGAGAGCGGCTTCCATCTCGGCAACGGGCAGCTCGGCTTCGGCGGCGCGGAGTTCGGCCGGCAGGCGTATGTCGGCCTGCAGAACGACTGGGGCACGCTGTCGTTCGGCAACCAGCTCGACATCACGAACGAACTCGTGTCGATCTACAACATCTCCGCGTGGGGCAGCGGCTATGCGATCCACCAGGGCGACTTCGACCGCTTCAACGGCGACCGCCTGCCGAACTCGGTGAAGTTCCTGTCGAACGACCTCAGCGGCTTCAAGTTCGGCGCGATGTACTCGTTCGGCAACGTCGCGGGCAACTTCCATCGCAACAGTGCGTGGAGCGCGGGCGCGAGCTTCACGAAGGGCGACTTCTCGATCGGCGCCGCTTACACGCGCCTGAACAACCCGAACGGCATCTATGCGTTCGACCCGTACGCGATGATCGGCACGCACACGTTCCTCGGCCAGCAGACCGTCACCGTCGATCCGGCGACCGGCGCACGCACCGACCTGTTCGCGAACACGCCGATGGACATCGACAGCCAGGGCACGTTCGGCGTCGGCTCGAGCTACACGATCGGCAAGCTGACGCTCGACGCCAACTTCTCGTACACGACGATCAAGGGTTTCGGCCAGTCGTCGCACATGCAGGTCTATGAAGGCGGCGGCTCGTACCAGTTCACGCCGGCATTGAGCCTGATTGCCGGCTACCAGCACACGCGCTTCGAAGGCCATCACTGGAACCAGGGTACGGCGGGCCTGCATTACCTGCTGTCGAAGCGCACCGACGTGTACATCTCCGGCGACTACCTGCGCGCGTCGCAAGGCGTCGATGCGGTGATCGGCTACAGCTTCACGCCATCGACGACGCAGACGCAGGCCGACGTGCGGATCGGGATGCGGCATTCGTTCTGAGCGGGGTGGTGTGGGACGGCGATGTCTTCAGCGAGAGGTCTCTCTTTGGCGCGAACCGAGGTTCGCGCTTTTTTTTGACGGGTGTAATCGGGTATCAGATCCGCGTGGGTCAGCGCCGGCTGCGTGGCTACCGCCCCGGGATCGTCACCGGGAACGGCTGTCCGATGGTATTGACCGTTGCCGTCCATAGACGTTAGCATCGTCCGCATGCTTGATCGCGCCCTTTCCCCCTCCTCGCTTGTCCGTGCATGTTGTCAGAACATGCCAGGGGGACATTGCGTCCAGCGAACTCGCTGAACGTTCAAGCAATCGCCTTCCGGCCGCCTGTGATGCAAAACAGGCGGCCTTTTTGTTTTTGGGCCGACACTTTCGGGACGGAGAAACTCGATGCCGCTTGCGCTGTATGACACCTGGTCGCGTACCGTGCGCCCCTTCACGCCAATTCGGGCCGGGCAGGTCGGCATGTACTGCTGCGGCCCCACGGTCTACGACGACGCCCACATCGGCAACCTGAGAACCTACGTGTTCGAGGACCTCCTGCGCCGCGTCCTGGAGCGCAACGGATACGCGGTCCGGCACGTCGTCAACATCACCGACGTCGGCCACCTGACTTCGGATGCGGACGAAGGCGAAGACAAGATGGAGAAGGGGAGCCGTCGGACCGGCGAGTCGGCGTGGGCCATCGCCCGGCGCTACACCGAGGCTTTCGTCCGGGACTGGCGCGCGCTCCACCTGCTCGAGCCGACGGTCTGGTGCCGCGCCACCGATCACATCGCCGAACAGGTCGCGTTCATCGATACGCTCGACCGGGCCGGCTACGTCTATCGGACGAGCGACGGCCTCTACTTCGACACCAGCCGGCAGGACGACTACGGTTATCTTGCGCGGCTGGATCGCGCGGGGTTGCAGGCGGGCAAGCGCGTGGCGCTGGGCGAGAAGCGGAGCATCACGGATTTTGCGTTGTGGAAGTTCAGCCCGGCCGGCGTCAAGCGGCAAATGGAATGGGACAGCCCGTGGGGGCGCGGCTTTCCGGGCTGGCATATCGAATGCTCGGCGATGTCGGCGAAGTATCTCGGGACCTTGTTCGATATCCATTGCGGCGGCGAGGATCATATCGCCGTGCATCACAGCAACGAGATTGCGCAGACGCGGGCGGCCCACGGCACGCACCTCGCGAACTACTGGATGCACGGGCACTTCCTGACGCTCGACGCCGATACGAAGATGTCGAAGTCGAGCGGCGATTTCGTCCGTCTGCAGACCTTGCAGAGCCGCAATGTCGATCCGCTCGCGTACCGCTACCTGTGCCTGACAGCCCACTACCGAAGCAAGCTGCATTTCACGTGGGCGTCGCTCGACGCGGCGCACACCGCGCTGAATCGACTGCGGCACCTCTATGCCGGCTGGCCGGACGGCGGGCGCGTCGATGCGGATTTCGTCGCGCGATTCGATGCCGAAGTGAACGATGACCTGAATCTGCCCAGGGCGCTTGCGGTGCTGTGGGATCTGGTCAGGAGCAATTTGCCGCCCGCGACCCTGAAAGCGACCGTGGACAGCTTCGACACCGTGCTTGGCCTCGATTTGCGCGAATGGAGGCCGGTTGCGCTCGACGTTCCGGAACACGTCCGCGCGTGGCTCGGTGAGCGTGAGCGCGCGAGGGCGGACAAGGATTGGGCGCAAGCCGACCGGATCCGGGAAGCGTTGAGCGCCGAGGGCTGGAGGGTCGAGGACACGCCGGAAGGTCAGCGTCTGTTCGGCATCGCAACGGGCTCGAGCGATACCGGCGTTCCGACGCGATGAAGTTCGCGGGCCGCCTGCATCGGAAGATCCGGTAACCGGGCCGCCGGGTGGTGGCCCGGCGGCCGTGGTCAACACGGCCGCCGGAATCGTCGGCAACCGTGCCCGCGGCCCGTTCTCCGCGGTTGGCATATCATCGCGCTTTGGCCGCGTCTGCACCGTTGTCGCGCGCACGCATCGGCGTGCGCGGTCGTTTCCCGAACGGTACCGGCGCGCAGCGCCGCCCGCCGAGACCTCGATGACCGACTCCGTGCCCGACTCCAGCCCCTTGTCCCCGTTACCCGCCAACCTGTTCCGTCACGTCCCGTTCCAGCGCTTCTGGGGCACGCGCGTGATGTCTTCCCTGGCTTTCCAGATCCTGTCGGTCGCCATCGGCTGGTATGTCTACGCGCTCACGCATAGCGCGTTCGCACTCGGGCTCGTCGGCCTCGCGCAGTTCGTGCCGATGTTCGCGCTGACGCTCGTCGTCGGGCAGGTGGCCGACCGCTACGATCGCCGGCGCATCGCGACGATCTGCCAGGGCGTCGAGGCGCTGGCCGCCGGCGTGTTCCTGCTCGGTGCTGCCCAAGGATGGCTGGCCGCGCCGGCCGTGTATGCGCTCGCCGCGATCGTCGGCACGGCCCGCGCGTTCGAGTCGCCGTCGGTGTCGTCGCTTCTGCCGGCTGTCGTGCCGCGCACCGACCTGCCGCGTGCGACCGCGCTGTCGACGTCCGCCAACCAGGCCGCGCAGATCCTCGGGCCTGCGTTCGGCGGGCTGCTCTATGGTGTCGGTGCGCCCGCCGCGTTCGGCACGAGCGTCGCGGCGTTCGCGATCGCGGCGATGCTGAGCGGCACGATTCCGCTGCGCAGCGCGCCGCCCGCCCGCGAGCCGGTCACGCTGCGCTCGGTGTTCTCCGGGATCGCGTTCATCCGGCGCGAGCCGGCGATTCTCGGCGCACTGTCGCTCGACCTGTTCGCGGTGCTGTTCGGCGGCGCAACGGCGTTGCTGCCGATCTACGCGCGCGACATCCTGCAGGTCGGGCCATGGGGGCTCGGTGCACTGCGCGCGGCGCCCGCGGTCGGTGCGCTCGCGGGCACGCTGTGGCTCACGCGTTTCCCGCTGAAAGGGCGGCCGGGCCGCGCGATGTTCGGCGGCGTGATCGCGTTCGGCATCGCGACGATCGTGTTCGGCGTGTCGCGGCACTTCGCGCTGTCGCTCGTCGCGCTGGCGGCACTCGGCGCATCGGACGTGGTCAGCGTTGTCGTGCGCCTGTCGCTCGTGCAGCTTCGCACGCCCGACGACATGCTCGGACGCGTGAGCGCGGTCAATTCGCTGTTCATCGGCACGTCGAATCAGCTCGGCGAATTCGAATCGGGCGTGACGGCCGCGTGGTGGGGCGCGCCGACGGCGATCGTCGTCGGCGGAGCCGCGACGATCGCGGTTGCGCTCGCCTGGATGCGGCTGTTTCCGCAGCTCACGAACATGAAGTCGCTCGAGCGCGACGTCTGACGCGCATCAGGCGTCACGCGTCCTGCATCACGCGCACGGCCGTGCCGTAGCAGATGACTTCCGTCACGCCCGCGCCGATCTCGGTCGAGTCGTAGCGCATCGCGACGATCGCGTTCGCGCCGAGCTTGCGCGCATCGTCGATCATCTTGTCGAATGCCTGCTGGCGAGCCTTCTCGCACAGCGATGTATACAGCGTGATATTGCCGCCGAAGATCGTCTGCAGCGATGCCCCGAACGAGCCGACGATCGAGCGCGAGCGCACGATGATGCCCTGTGCGACGCCGAGCGAGCGAACGGTCGTATGGCCGGGCAGGTCGAAGGCGGTCGTGACGCGAGCGGGCGACAGGTCGTCGATGGAGCGGGAGGTGTCGGTCATGGCGGGAGGCGTGTAGCGGAGTGGTCGAGTGACGATTCTATCCGGATGCGCGTGCGTGCCCGGTTCGATCGAGCTGATCGCGCGGCACGTGACGCGCCATGAAGCTTCCGTAGCGGTCGTTTTTGCATGCGTCTCCACGAGGCGCCGACCGGCATCATCAGGAAGGAAGCGTGTGCGAACGACGCGCACGCGCTTCCTTCATTTCCGCACGGATCGGCGGACGAACGAGCGGCGACGCGCCGTCAGGGTTTCGCGACCGTACCGCCGTTCCCGCCGAGATCGACCGCATAGGCGAGCGCCAGCTTGCCGAACTTCAGCGCATGGTTCGCCTGGCGATCCGAATTCTCCAGCGTGTCGTTCACGGTATGGATATACGGACTGTCGTTCTGGTCGGCCTCGAACGGGAACGACGCCGGATACCCTTGCGCATTCCACGACGCGTGATCCGAGCACGCATACCCGCACTGCGACGTGCCGATCGCGAGTTCCGGCAGGTAGGTCTTCGCCAGATTCGTCAGGTAGGTGTTCTGCGCCGCGTTCGTGTAGTCGGTGATCAGGTAGATGTCCTTCGGATCGCCCTTGTAGTTCGTCATGTCGAGCTGCAGCACGCCGACCACGTTCGCATTCTGCGCGCGGAACTGCTTCGCGATCGCCTTCGAGCCGAGCAGCCCGGCTTCCTCGGCCGCGTACCCGACGAACTTGATCGTCCGCTTCGGCTTGTAGTTGTTCGCCAGTAGCACGCGCAGCGCTTCGGTCAGGCTCGCGATACCCGACGCATCGTCATCCGCACCGGGCGAACGCGTGTTCTCCGTCGTGCGGCCAACCGTCGAATCGAGGTGGCCGCCCAGCACGATGGTGCCCGCGGCCGGATCGCTGCCACGGATCGTCAGGATCACGGATTTCTGCGGAAAGCCCGTGTGCGCGAACTGCTCGACGGTGATGTCGGCGCGCGAACCCGCCAGTTGCTTCCACTGCAATGCGAGCCAGTCCGATGCGGCGACACCATGCGACGTCGTGTAGTAGCGGTTCGTGAAGCCGGACAGCGACGTGATCGTGCCGACGATGTTGCTGGCTTGCAGCTGCTGGATCCACGTGCCGATCTGCGGCGCGTTCGATACCTTGTACACGGCGGCGGTGGCCTGTTTCGCGAGCGTCGGCGGCAACGGCTGCAGTGCCTGGCGCGCTTCGTCGAACGAGTCGTGCACGACATAGCCGGGCCCGTGGCCGCGTGTATGGTGAACGGCGTGGGCGAGTTCGCCGAGCCGTGAATCGTCGATTTCGACGACGTGAACGGTTTCACGGCGCGCCGCGCCGTCAGCCGTCTTGCCGGCGTCGACGGTCGTGCTGGTTTGCGCGGCGGCGCCGGCGTCGATCCGTTGCAGCTGGCGGAACGCGGCGTCACCGAGTGTGATCCACACCGGCGTCGCATGCGCGGCGGCGGTCAGCAGCATGCCGCCCAGTGCGACGCTCAGGCGGCTCAGTTTCAGAGTAGGCATGTTCGATCTCGTGAGGATGGCGATGTCGGGGAAGAGGGCGTGCCGCAGGCCGTGCGATGCGCCCCCGCCTGCTGCGGATTTACGACTTCTTCGGTACGGTCACGCCGTACGTGCAACTCTGGTTGTACGCATTGCCGATCGCGGTGAGTTGCGCGTTGCTGTAGCCGAGCGCGGATGCGGCGGTCAGCACGGCCTGCGCGGCGGCCTTCTGGTTGGTCGAGCTGTTGGTCATCGACAACCCTTTCAGGAACGCCTTGTCCATCGCCTGCGCACCGATCGCGTCGCGCGCGACGAGGTTGCACGACGCCCAGTACTGGCCGGCCGTATGGATCTCCGCGCCGCGCGCCTGCGCATAGGTGCGCCCGACGTTCCAGTTGGTCACGCGGCCGCCCCAGAACTCGTTGTGGCCGTCCCAGTTGTAGACCCAGTGGTACTGCGCATCCGTCGGGCTCCACTGGTTGAAGTCGCGGCTGTATGCGGCGGCGAGATAGTCGCCGGTGCCTTCGGACAAACCTTCCTGCTGCGACAGGCCGCCGTTCGTCACCCAGTCGTGGATGCCGTGGCCGAGCTCGTGGATCACGACGTCCGCATCCTCCGCATCGTCGACGCCGCCTTGCCCGAAGGTCAGCCGGCCGCTGCTCGACGAGTACGACGAGTTGTCGTCGCCCGATTCGCCGTGCGGGTCGTACTGCACACCGCCCGTGTACTGGTACGGCAGCGCCTTGATACCGAGCGTCTGGTTCACGTAGCGCAGGAACGTGTCGATGTGGTAATACGCGTTCACGGCCTCGAAATACAGGTTGCCGCGCGTGAACTCGAACGCGGGCGTCGACTGCACGGGGCACGCCTTGTCGAGCGGCGCATCGAAATCGACGCATACCGCGTACGGGCCCGACAGCGAGTAGCGCGCGCCCGACTGCGCGAGATCCTTCAGCGTCACGCGTACGCGTGCAGCGGTGAGCTGCGACGAATCGGCGTCGTTGCTGTCCTTGTAGCCCGTGCTGCCGTAGCTGCTCCTGGTCGGCGACAGCGGATCGGGCCGGAACACGAAGCCCGTGCCGTCGGTCGCGTAGAACGCCTTGTCCTCGGCGCGCAGCACTTCGCCGCTGCCCGAGTCGATCAGCAGTTCCCAGTCGCCTTTCGGACCGTCGTTCGGGCGGCCGCGCACCTTCCATGCGGTATGCGTGCCCGTCTTGTCGACGAACGCGACGAGCTGCGCATCGAGGTTCGTGAAGCCGCTCACGCCGAGATACGCGCGTGCGCGGTCGAGCGCCTGCTGCTGGTCGACGGCCTGCGACTTGCGCGACGTCGCCACCACGCCGTTGATCGTGTTGCTCGCGACGTACAGGATGCGGCCATCCTTCGCGACCGTCACCGCGATATCGCTGCCGTACACGGGCAATCCGGCCGCCTGCTGCTGCAGGCGCACGACGGTGAAGTCGGCATCGTTGCGCTCCGACGTGACGACGAGGCTCGCGAGCGCGGTCGCGTCGAGCCCGAGCTGCGTGGCCTGCGACGCGACGAAGTCGCGCGCGGTGGCGGCAGGCGTCGTGGCGGCTTTCTTCGCGCGATACGCGGGGTTGTACAGCGTGACGGCGACGCCGTCCGGGCGGAACTGCCCGGCGGCCGTGTCGGCCTTGGCGGCCGGCGGCGCGACGCCGCGCGTCAGGCTTTCGCGCAGGCTCGTTGCTTGCGGATTCGAGACTTTCGTATCGGCCGCGGTGCCGCCGACGATGCCGAAACCGAGCGCGAGACCCAGGGCGAGCGGCAGTGCTTTGCGTGATGTCTGCATACGTGATCCTCATCTCAACGGTTGGACACGCCCGCGCGTTCGTGGCGCGCAGGCACGACACGGCCCGCGCGCCGATTCGAGGGAACCGGCGCGGCGCAGCGGTGTTGGGAGTGCCGACTGACTAAGGAACCCTAAATGTCAGGTCGAAAAGAAACAGACGGGCGAAGAGCGGGGGGAGCGGACGAAGAAGCGAACGGCAGGCAGGTGCGGCGACGGCGAATCGAGCATCGTCATGTCATACCCCTCGGATCGGATCGATATCGGTCGATAGCCCGCGCAGTGCGATGCGCGTCTGGACGCAGCATGCATGTCGTTAGGCTACCTATCTAACTTTTTTTGGTATGTTACAGAATATTTTCAGCGACATTCCAATTTATTTTCGATGACCGCTTCGGTTCGTCGATCAATCGCCTGAATTGTTCAGCGAGCGGCGGGAAACGCTGCCGGAACGTGCAATACCGCGCTGGATTGTGCTTGAAACCGGCGACGATCAGCGTGTCGCGCGCCGGTCGTTGCGCGGGCTCAACCCGAATCGCGTGCGATACGTGCGCGAGAAATGCGACGGCGATTCGAACCCGCACGCGACGCACACCGATGTGATGCTCATGTCGGTCTGCTGCAGCAGTTCGCGTGCGCGATCGAGGCGCAGGTTCAGGTAGAAATGCGTCGGCGTGTCGTTCAGCGTCGCGCTGAACAGCCGTTCGAGCTGGCGGCGCGTAATCGATACCTCTTGCGCGAGCGCATCGGAGCCGAGCGGGTTTTCCATGTGCCGCTGCATCGTGCCGATCACCTGGATCAGCTTGCGGTTGTGCACGCCGTAGCGCGCGGCGATCTCGAGCCGCTGGCTGTCGGAGCGCTGCCGGATCCGGCTGACGACGAACTGCTCGGAGATCGCTGCCGCGAGATCGGCGCCGTGCCGCCGCCCGATCAGGTCGAGCATCATGTCGATCGACGCGGTGCCGCCCGCGCACGTGATGCGCCGGTCGTCGATCTCGAACAGCTCCTGCGTCGCGTTCAGGCCGGGGTAGCGTTCGCGGAACGCGGCCAGCGCTTCCCAGTGCAGCGTGAGCGGTTGCGACGCGTCGAACAGCCCGGCTTCCGCGAGCACGAAGCTGCCCGTGTCGATGCCGCCGAGCGTTGCACCATGACGGTGCTGGCGGCGCAGCCAGTCGCCGATCGCGCGCGTGTAGCACACGAGCGGATCGAAGCCCGCGACGACGAACACCGTATCGACGTTGCCGACCTCCGCGCACGCGGCTTCGGCGGCGACCGGAATGCCGTTGCTCGCGGCGACGGGCGCGCCGTCGGCGCTGATCACGTGCCAGCGATAGAGCTCGGCGCGAAAGCGGTTCGCGACGCGCAGCGGTTCGACCGCGGACATGAAGCCGAGCGCGGAGAAGCCGGGCAGCAGCAGGAAGTGGAAATCCTCGGGCATCGGGGCAGGGGATGGGATCCGGTGGTCGTCGCGTCTGGCACGCGATGGCGAACCGACGGGCACGCGCCGCGGCCGGCTCGCAGGCGCCGAACGGTCGGCGTCAGCGGAAGATTATCGCGGGTTTTGCGCGTCGACGGCGTGTTTTCGCGGCGCGCCCGGCCCGGCGCGCGGTGGCCGACGGCGGTTCGTCGGCACGACTCGCCGGACAAAAAAAACGCCAACCCGGCCGGGTTGGCGTTTCGCTTCGGCGATGACCGGTATCAGAACTGGTTCATCGTGTTGTCCTTGCCTGCCGCCTTCAGCGCTGCTTCGCCGCTGAAGTATTCCTTGTGATCGTCACCGATGTCCGAGCCGGACATGTTCTGGTGCTTCACGCAGGCGATACCCTGACGGATTTCCTTGCGCTGCACGCCGGCCACGTAGCCCAGCATGCCTTGGTCGCCGAAGTATTCCTTGGCCAGGTTGTCGGTCGACAGCGCGGCGGTGTGGTACGTCGGCAGCGTGATCAGGTGATGGAAGATGCCAGCTTCACGCGATGCGTCGGCCTGGAACGTGCGGATCTTCTCGTCGGCCAGCTTGGCCAGTTCCGTCTCGTCGTATTCCACGCTCATCAGCTGCGCACGGTCGTAGGCGGACACGTCCTTGCCCTCGGCCTTCATCGCGTCGTACGCCTGCTGACGGAAGTTCAGCGTCCAGTTGAACGACGGGCTGTTGTTGTACACCAGCTTCGCGTTCGGGATGACCTTGCGGATCTCGCTGACCATGCCGCCGATCTGTGCGATATGCGGTTTTTCGGTTTCGATCCACAGCAGGTCGGCGCCGTTTTGCAGCGCGGTGACGCAATCCAGCACGCAGCGCGCTTCGCCCGTGCCGGCGCGGAACTGGAACAGGTTGCTCGGCAGGCGCTTCGGACGCAGCAGCTTGCCGTCGCGCTTGATGACGACGTCACCGTTGCCCAGTTGGTCGGCCGACAGTTCTTCGCAGTCGAGGAAGGAATTGTATTGGTCGCCCAGGTCGCCCGGCGTGTTGGTCACGGCGATCTGCTTGGTCAGGCCGGCGCCCAGCGAGTCGGTACGGGCCACGATGATGCCGTCGTCCACGCCCAGTTCCAGGAACGCGTAGCGGATCGCGCGGATCTTCGCGAGGAAATCCTCGTGCGGCACGGTGACCTTGCCGTCCTGGTGGCCGCACTGCTTCTCGTCGGACACCTGGTTTTCGATCTGGATGCAGCATGCGCCCGCTTCGATGAACTGCTTGGCCAGCAGGTACGTGGCTTCCGCGTTGCCGAAACCGGCGTCGATGTCGGCGATGATCGGCACCACGTGCGTGACGTGGTTGTCGATCTTGTCCTGGATCGCGGCCTTCGCCGCCGCATCCTTGGCGGCGTCCAGCTCGCGGAACAGGCCGCCCAGTTCACGGGCGTCGGCCTGGCGCAGGAACGTGTACAACTCGCGGATCAGCGCGCTGACCGAGGTCTTTTCGTGCATCGACTGGTCCGGCAGCGGGCCGAACTCCGAGCGCAGCGCGGCAACCATCCAGCCGGACAGGTACAGGTAGCGGCGTTCGGTGCTGTTGAAGTGCTTCTTGATCGAGATCATCTTCTGCTGGCCGATGAAGCCGTGCCAGCAACCCAGCGACTGCGTGTACTTGGTCGGGTCGGCGTCGTAGGCGGCCATGTCGGCGCGCATGATCTTCGCGGTGTACTTGGCGATGTCCAGGCCCGTCTTGAACTTGTTCTGGGCACGCATGCGGGCGGCGTACTCGGGGTTGATCGCATTCCACGCGCTGCCGTGGTTTTCTTTCAAACCGGCAACTGCCTTGATGTCGTCTTGATACTGGGCCATGTCAATCTCCTGGGAGCAAAGCGCGTTTGAGTAACTGGTTGAGCGTGCCCGCTGCGTCTGTCGAAGCGAACTGCATGGACAAATAGTAACGCCGCCCGTTGAGCTTTTGGCGATGTCTTATATAAGACATAAGACATTATTTTTTCTTGTTTTTCAATGAGATACGTTGCAGTTTTTGCGATGTAAAACATGTTTTCAAGCGACGAAAAGGCCGCGGCGCGAGAATCCGGCGTAGATTCCGCAATGCGAAATGCCCTTTCGGCTGCTGGAGACCGGACCAGCTTCACACGTGCCCGTGACACCCGTTCGTCGGGGCGGCGCGAGCGCCGCGGGGCCGAAGCCGCACCGGCCCGCCGTTTCGCCCGGGCTAAGTCGAAAGCATCGCGCCGCATGTGGACAAGCTGAATCCATCTTTCACTCCCGTGAAAACCCCGTCCACCAAGCATCTCGGGAAACCTAGTGGTTTCCACTCATAGTCGCAAACAGTCAAGAACAGGTCGCCGCCGGTCTTCTCGCGACCAATATGGCTCGTTACTTTTACTCCCACGATGCAGGCCGGGCACACCCCGCGCACCGGCTGCCGCGAGTCCCACCGGGAGGAAACGAACCATGAAGTCGACGAAGATCGCCGCGCTTGCCGCGGCCGTGCTGGCGACCGGCGCGTTCACACACGCCGCGCTTGCCGAAACGGATGCCGCGACCTGCCGCACCGTGCGTTTCGCGGATATCGGCTGGACCGACATCACGTCGACCACGGCGCTCGCGTCGACCGTGTTCGAGGCGCTCGGCTACAAGCCGACCACGACGATCGCGTCGGTGCCGATCTCGTTCGCCGGCCTGAAGAGCAAGCAGCTCGACGTGTCGCTCGGCTACTGGTGGCCCGTGCAGCAGAAGCAACTGCAGCCGTTCCTCGACAGCAAGTCGATCAACGTCGTCGAACCGCCGAACCTGTCGGGCGCGAAGGCGACGCTCGCAGTGCCGAGCTACGAATACCAGGCCGGCCTGAAGACCTTCGAGGACATCGCGAAGCACCGCGCGGAACTCGACGGCAAGATCTACGGGATCGAGCCGGGCAGCAGCGCGAACGCGACGATCCAGAAGATGATCGACACGAACCAGTACGGGCTCGGCGGCTTCAAGCTCGTCGAATCGAGCGAGGCCGGGATGCTGGTGACGGTCGAGCGCGCGATTCGCGAGAAGAAGTGGGTGGTCTTCCTCGGCTGGGAACCGCATCCGATGAACATCCAGCTCAGCATGAACTATCTCTCCGGCGGCGACGCGTCGTTCGGGCCCAACTACGGCGAGGCGCGCGTGTACACGCTCACCGCGCCCGACTTCATTTCACGCTGCCCGAATGCCGGCAAGCTCGTCACGAACCTGCGCTTCTCGACGCAGCTCGAGAACCAGCTGATGCAGTCGGTGATGAACAAGACGAAGCCGGCCGAAGCCGCGAAGGCGTACCTGAAGAAGAACCCGCAGGTGCTCGATCCGTGGCTCGCGGGCGTCAAGACGTTCGACGGCAAGGACGGGCTGCCGGCCGTGAAGGCGTATCTCGGCCTGTGACGACCCGCGCGCATCCACCGGTGCGCCCCGACGAAACACCCGCAATGCGACACAACCCGATTCAAGCGAGGCAACCAGCATGAACCACGAAGTCATCATCACCTGCGCCGTCACCGGCGCGGGCGATACGGTCGGCAAGCATCCGGCGATTCCGGTCACGCCGAAGGAGATCGCGGCCGCCGCGATCGAGGCCGCGAAGGCCGGTGCGACGGTGGCGCACTGCCACGTGCGCGATCCGCAGACGGGGCGCGGCAGCCGCGACCCGAACCTGTACCGCGAAGTGGTCGACCGCATCCGCTCGGCCGACGTCGACGTGATCATCAACCTGACGGCCGGCATGGGCGGCGATCTCGAGATCGGCCCCGGCGAGGACCCGATGCGTTTCGGCAAGGGCACCGACCTGGTCGGCGGCCTCACGCGCCTCGCGCACGTCGAGGAACTGCTGCCCGAAATCTGCACGCTCGACTGCGGCACGCTGAATTTCGGCGATGGCGACTACATCTACGTGTCGACGCCCGCGCAGTTGCGCGCCGGCGCGAAGCGCATCCAGGAACTCGGCGTGAAGCCGGAACTGGAGATCTTCGACACGGGCCATCTGTGGTTCGCGAAGCAGTTGCTGAAGGAAGGGCTGCTCGACGATCCGCCGCTGTTCCAGCTGTGCCTCGGCATTCCGTGGGGCGCGCCGGCCGACACGGGCACGATGAAGGCAATGGTCGACAACCTGCCGCCGGGCGCGCACTGGGCCGGCTTCGGGATCGGCCGCATGCAGATGCCGATGGTCGCGCAGGCGATGCTGCTCGGCGGCCACGTGCGCGTCGGCCTCGAAGACAACATCTGGCTCGATCGCGGCGTGCATGCGACCAACGGCACGCTCGTCGAACGCGCGCGCGAGATCGTCGAGCGGCTCGGCGCCCGCGTGCTGACGCCGGCCGAAGGCCGCCGCAAACTCGGCTTGCCCGCACGCGGCGAGCGTCCGCTCGAACGCCGTGCGCTCGCCGAGTTTGCGTGAGTTTTTCCCCGACTGATTGATACGACGCGGCGGCACGCACAGGCGCGGCCGCCCGCCGATTTCCCCTGATTGGAAGGATGCATTGACATGGCTGTGAAGACCGACATCAAGACGTTCGCCGCCATCGGCACCGGCGTGATCGGCAGCGGATGGATTTCCCGCGCGCTCGCGCACGGTCTCGACGTGGTCGTGTGGGACCCTGCGCCGGGTGCGGAAGAACGGTTGCGCGCGAACGTCGCGAACGCGTGGCCCGCGCTCGAACGCGTCGGCCTCGCGCCGGGCGCCGATCCCGCGCGGCTGCGTTTCGTGGCGACGATCGAGGAATGCGTCGCCGATGCGGATTTCATCCAGGAAAGTGCGCCCGAGCGCGAGGCGCTGAAGCTCGAACTGCACGAGCAGATCAGCCGCGCGGCGAAGCCCGACGCGATCATCGCGTCGTCGACGTCGGGGCTGCTGCCGACGGATTTCTACGCGCGGGCGACGCATCCGGAGCGCTGCGTGGTCGGCCATCCTTTCAATCCCGTCTACCTGCTGCCGCTCGTCGAGGTGCTCGGCGGCGCGCGCACGTCGCCGGAAGCGGTCGAAGGCGCGATGGAGATCTATCGCACGCTCGGCATGCGGCCGCTGCACGTGCGCAAGGAAGTGCCGGGCTTCATCGCCGACCGGCTGCTCGAAGCGTTGTGGCGCGAAGCGCTGCACCTCGTCAACGAAGGCGTCGCGACGACCGGCGAGATCGACGACGCGATCCGCTTCGGCGCGGGCATCCGCTGGTCGTTCATGGGCACGTTCCTGACCTACACGCTCGCGGGCGGCGACGCGGGCATGCGACACTTCATGCAGCAGTTCGGCCCCGCGCTCGAATTGCCGTGGACGAAGCTGGTTGCGCCTACGCTGACCGATGCGCTGATCGACAGCGTCGTCGAAGGCACGACCGAACAGCAGGGCACGCGCAGCATCAAGGAACTCGAACGCTATCGCGACGAGTGCATCACCGAGGTGCTGAAGTCGATCGCCGCGGTGAAGGCGCGGCACGGGATGCGATTCGAAGACTGAGGACGAGAGACGATGACCGGCGATACCCCGCTGACGATTTACCGGGACGCGGTGCGGCCCGAATGGGTCGACTACAACGGCCACCTGCGCGATGCGTTCTATCTGCTGATCTTCAGCTTCGCGACCGATGCGCTGCTGGATCGCATCGGCCTCGATGACGCCGCGCGCCGCGAGCGGAGCCGCTCGGTCTATACGCTCGAAGCGCACGTGAACTACCTGCGCGAGATCAAGGAGGGCACGCAGGTGCGCGTCGACGCGCGCGTGCTCGCGCACGACGCGAAGCGGCTGCACCTGTATCTCGAACTGTTCGCGGCCGGGCACGACGATGCGGTCGCGGCGAGCGAGCAGATGCTGCTGCACGTCGATACGCGCGATGGCGCGAAATCGGCGCCGTTCGACGACGACGTGGCTGCGCGCGTGGCCGGGCTGCATGCGTTGCAGCGCGATTGCGCGGCGCCCGCGTACGCGGGCCGCGTGATCGCGCTGCCGCCGCGCCGTTAGCCGGCGCGAATCTTCAATCACGGAGCGCACACGATGCTCGAACCGGAAATCGCGACGTTCGTTGCAGCCGTCGACGCGTGGTATCCGGCCGATGCGGCCGCGCGCTCGCCCGGCGAGCAGCGCCGCCTGTACGACCGCTTCGCGGCCGAATGGACCCCGGCTGCGCTGCCGGCCGGCATCGTGCAGCAGGACGCCGTCTGGCAGGCGCCCGACGGCCGCGCGATCGGGTTGCGGCGCTACACGTCCGCGCACGGCGCGCCGCGCGGCACGGTGCTGTTCTTTCATGGCGGCGGCTTCGTCGTCGGCTCGCTCGACAGTCATGCGCTGATCACCGCGCAACTGGCGGCCGATACGGGGCTCGACGTGATCGCGGTCGACTACCGGCTCGCGCCCGAGCATCGCGCACCGGCCGCGCTAGAAGATTGCCTGGAGGTCACGCGCGCCGCGCGCGACGCACGCTGGCCGTTCGGGCCGTGCGTGCATCCGCTGACGCTCGCGGGCGACAGCGCGGGCGGCATGCTTGCGGCGGCCGCGGCCACCGCGTTGCGCGATGCGGGCGAAGGCGGTGTCGACGGCATCGCGCTCGTCTATCCGATGCTCGGGTTCGAACCGCAATCGCCCGCGCGCGAAACGGAAGCGCACGCGCCGATGCTGACGCTCGACGACGTCCATCGCTATCGCGCGCTGTACTGGGAAGGCGGCCTGTCCGATGCGCTGCGAGACGGCAACCCGCTGCTGCGCGCATCGGTGCCGCTCGCGGCTTCGCGTTTCGATGGCCTGCCGCCCGTGCTCGCGATCGGCGCGGAACACGATCCGCTGCGTGACGATGCGCGCGTGTACGTCGAACGGATTCGCGCGGCCGGCGGCGTCGCGCACTACTGGATGGGAGAGGGGTTGGTGCACGGCTGCTGGCGCGCGCTCGGGACGAGTCCGCAGGTGGCGCGGCTGCACCGGACGGTCGGCGGGTTTCTGCTCGCACCACACGCGTAGCGGGCGTTTCCGGGAGGTAACGATGCAGGCAGCGCAACAGCGTATCGAGGACTGGCGGACGGTTTCGGCGGACGCGGCCATTGCGGCGGCGACGATTGGCGACGGCGCGGTGGACATCGAATGGAGCGACGCGCGACGATCGCCGTTTCATTTCGACTGGCTGCGCGACAACTGCGCGTGTTCCGCGTGCGTGCATGCCGTCACGCGTGAACAGGTGTTCGAGATCGCCGATGCGCGCGACGATCTCGCCGCGCTCGCGGTGCACGTCGAAACCGACGGTGCGCTGCATGTCGAGTGGAACGACGGACATCGCAGCGCGTGGTCGCCGGGCTGGTTGCGCGCGCATGCATACGACGACGCGTCGCGCGCGGAGCGCCAGGCCGCGCACGGTCGGCACGTGTGGGCCGGCGACGATGCGACGGCCATCGGCGTGTTCGCGTGGCGCGACGTGATGGAGGACGACGGCGCATTGCTCGCGTGGCTTGCCGCGTTGCAACGCACGGGGCTGACGCTCGTCGAAGGCGTGCCGGCCGAGCGTGGCCGTGTCGACCAGATCGCGCGCCGTGTCGGCCTGATCCGGGAGAGCAATTTCGGCGTGCTGTTCGACGTCGAATCGAAGCCGCGTCCGGACAGCAATGCGTATACGTCGCTGAACCTGCCGCCGCATACCGATCTGCCGACCCGCGAATTGCAGCCGGGCGTGCAGTTCCTGCATTGCCTCGCGAACGATGCAACGGGCGGCGACAGCGTGTTCCTCGACGGCTTCGCGCTTGCCGATGCGTTGCGGCGCGAGCATCCGGACGATTTTGAACAACTCGCGTCGACGCCGTTCGAGTTCTGGAACAAGAGCGCGAACAGCGACTACCGCTGCTCGGCGCCGGTGATCGGGCTGGATGCGCGCGGCAATGTCACCGAGGTGCGCGTCGCGAACTTCCTGCGCGGGCCGCTCGATGCGCCGGCCGGCTCGGTCGCGGCCGTCTATCGCGCGTACCGGCGGTTCCTCGCGCTGGCGCGCGAGCCGCGCTTTCGCGCGCAGCGCCGGCTGCGGGCGGGCGACATGTGGGCGTTCGACAACCGGCGCGTGCTGCATGCGCGTACCGAGTTCGATCCGTCGACGGGCCGCCGGCACCTGCAGGGCTGTTACGTCGATCGCGACGAACTGCTGTCGCGATGGCGGGTGTTGTCGCGGTCGGTGCCTGCCCGGACGCGTTGTTGATACATGGTAGGTGTCGTGTTGTATCGGCGCGGTCCGGGATGGCGTGCGGACCGCTAGCTGGTTTGAGTCCCGGCGAAATTTGCGCGACGATGCCTATTTTCCAAACAGGTTCGACGCGATGCGACTGGACACGGCAATGGCGCCCGCCGGCGTCAAGTGGGAATCGTCGAACATGACGATGCTACCCCGGCCGCTGCCGGTTCGAGTGATGCATCCTCGGGCGTCACACATCGCATCGAAAGCCGAGACATACTCGATTCCGAGTCGCATCGCCGTTGCTGCACCCTCTTGATCGTAGCGCTTCGACGCTGGATCGAGCCCGAAGCTCGTTCGCGACGGCAACGTCTCGTGATGCTCCCGCCAGTAAAGCCAGTACAGCTTGGGTAGAGCGCTCTGCCACGTGGCGACCTGGCCAATCAGCACGATCCGCTTGACGCCGGCGGCCCGCAAGGCGTCGATCGTACCCGGAAGCGCCTGCAGCCGATCGGAACTCCAGTTCGCCGTCAGCAGAACTGTCGCAGGCTTCACCGTTTGCACAAACGCAAGCGCGCTTTCGTTCGATTCCTTGCATCTTCCATCACCACTACCGACGAGCGGCGGGCAGCCCGACGTACTCAGTTGCGCAAATCGAATGCCCCGTTCGGCGCTTGCACTGCGTAGCCCCGGGGACAGTGCCGCAGCTCGCGAGTCCCCCCACAGCATGACGATCGGCCCTGAGCCGCCATCCACGCAAGTCGGGCTGAATCCTCGGTCGTCTCCCTCGAGATAGCATTGCCCCCGACGCCAGATCCGGTCTCGGTCAAAATCCACGCCATCGGCAAAGGCTCCAACCATCCGCGACATGCGGAACTCCAGGCCGCCTCGTGAATAATCGTTGTAGCCGGCAAAGGCGCATCCAGCCATCAGGACGATCAGCGTCGTGACAATCAGTCTCGGGTAGCGTGATTTTCTGATCGGTGTCTCGATGTACCGATACGTCAGAAACGCCAGCGGGAAGCCGGCCAACAACGCCAGGGCACGCCACGTCGCCGGCGCAGCGTCGCTGCTCAGGATCCGGAGCGCCGACAGCAATGGCCAGTGAAACAGGTAGAGCGGATAGCTGATCAGGCCGATCGTCACCAGCGGTCGGCAGCCTAGCACTCTCTGCGCGAATGGCGAGTTGGAACCGGCGTGGATCAACAGGCAGGCTGCAATGGTCGGGCATAGCGCCAACCAACCCGGAAATGGCAGGGATTTGTCTACGAGGAATACGGAGGCGGTCAGCAAAGCGATGCCGGCACTTGCCTGCGCATTGGCCGAGCCGGCCGACGGCATCCGCTCACAGGCAGTGTGGTGCCTGACCGCGAGGAATGCCCCGAGCATCGGCTCCCAGGCGCGCGTCAGCGGCGAATAGAATGCGCCGACCGGATCATGCGGCAGCGTGAGCACGCCCATCAGAAACGAGCCGAGGCCAACGATCGCAATCGGCCAAAAGGGTGACCATTTCAGACGCCACGCTCCGACCAGTAATACGGGCCATACGAGATAGAACTGCTCTTCGACACCGAGCGACCAAAGGTGAAGGAGCGGCTTCTGCTCGGCGGAAACGTCGAAATAGCCAGCCTCGCGCCAAAGGACCAGATTCGCAACGGAGGCGGCCCCGCCGGCGATGTGCTTGCCGAGCTGTTTGAACTCTTCCGGCAGCATTGTCTGCCAGCCGAATGCGTACAGCCCAACGAAAACAAGCAGCAGTGCGGGGAAGATCCGTCGAATCCTGCGCGCATAGAATCCGGAAAAACTGAATGTACCGGCATCGATTTCGCGCAACGCGTGTTTCGTGATGACGTAGCCCGATATCACGAAGAACACGTCAACGCCGACGAACCCGCCAGGTATCAGCGTGGGAAATGCGTGGAACAGGAGCACGGCGAGAACGGAGACTGCACGGAGCCCGTCGATGTCGCTGCGATAGTCGGCTGCTCCGTTTTGCGGAAGCGAATTGCTTTTGGACGCGTAATGCGTCCCTGGCGTCGATTCGATGCCGACGCCACCCCGTAACAAATCCATATTGGTTGTTCTTGTTCTGATCCGATCTGCCCTGGCACGGGAAAGTCGGACTCGTATTTAATTGTCGAAATTCGCTCGCTCTCTGGCGATGCACCCCGTCATAGCCAAACCCTGAGGTTTCGCCGCACGAAGTCAACGATCACTTGATTGGAAGCGATCTCCCTTGTCGACATCGGCCGTAGCAATAACCCACTACCTATCGGCAACTACGTCGAAAACTTGAGCGGAAAATTGGCGCAAGTTGTGCGTCTGCTTGCATGACGGCTCGACGGGCAGCAGATCCTTGTTTTCTTTATCGGTTATATCTGCTTGTTCTTGGTGATTCGCCCCGGTTGAAACGCCGGTTATCAATCCTTGATGCCGATCCGCCGAGTCTGCGAGAGGTCCGCTGCATCACGAGGAGCGCCTGTGCGGTACGCGAGTTCGGGGTTTCCGGGCAATCGCCGTTTGGGAATCAACCCGCCGTTGTTCTTGTAGTCGGGCCTTGGATTCGCTGCGGCCTTGCTGCCGCCATGGCGCTCGTCGAGTGACTTCCTGGACGAAAAAGCGCCCGGCCGCAAGGCGCCCGGGCGAAGCCACCCGTTGCCGGGCGGCGGAGGTATGCGTTTCATAAAAAAGGACGAGCCCCGCAAGGGGGCTCGTCCGGACTTTCCTGCTTCATCGCGCGACGCGCGGCGCCCGCCGGGGGCGCATCGGCTTACTGGCCGAAGAAGATCGAGTCGCGAGCGTTCGACGACGCTGCCGGGGCGCCCGAGTGGACGGCCGGGGCCGGTTGCGCGCCGTAGCCGCTGGTGTCGGCACCATGAACACGCGCTTCTGCGCTCTGGATGTCGTTCGGGTAGTACGGGCTCGACAGGCCCGGCTTGTAGCCGGCTTGTTCGAGCTGGACCAGTTCGTTCTTCACTTGCGCGCGGGTCACGGTGCTTTGGGCGAATGCGCCAAACGAAGCGGACAGGGCGGCAGCGGCAACGACTGCGGAAACGAGCGATTTCATGATGACCTCCGGTGTTTTATTGAGTTCGCTCTCGACACCATGTCTTAAGCGATTGATCAAATCTTAGTCATCGGAAGGTTCAGGGTAAACGCTGATTTTGACGATAGATTGTTTCCTGGGCGGTAACAGTAGCGCGCCGAATCAGTCTTTCAACCAGCTTTCTCTTCGGTTGGTGCAACAAGTGGGAAGACTATTGCGGATGGCGATGCGCGGTTCAGCGCGCCTCGGCCGCCGTGTCGAACGGCCGGCCCGGCGAGCGTCCGGCCGGCGCGCCCGAACTGAGGAAGCGCACGCCCGTCGCGGTTTCCGATGCTTCCCACAGCAGTGCCGCCGAGGCCACGTCGCGCGCCGCACGCGGCACGCTCGCGGGCGCCGGCAGCCCGCGCGACTCGAACCAGCCGGACGGTCCGATATACGCGCCGCCAGCGAGATCGGGCGAGGTCGCGGCATGGATCGCGGGCAGCGCGCCCTGGTCGGCCGGTTGCGCGAGATAACGGTTCGCGGCACGCATCAGCGCGGCACGGGCGGGCGAGCTGTCCATCGCCGGGCCGGCGAACTGCAGGTTGGTCGCCGCGTAGCCCGGGTGCGCGGCCACGCTGATCCCGGCGAACGCCGCGCGCTCGAAACGGCGCTGCAGTTCGATCGCGAATACGAGATTCGCGAGCTTGCTGTCGCAATAGGCGAGATAACGGTTGTAGCGGTGCTCGGCGCGCAGGTCGTCGACGCGGATCCGGCCGCCGCGGTTGAGGCCGCTCGACATCGTCACGACCCGCGCGCGGCGCGCGGCGCGCAGCGCGGGCAGCAGGTGGCCGGTCAGTGCGAAATGGCCGAGGTGGTTGGTGCCGAACTGCATCTCGAAGCCGTCGTGCGTATGGCGCAGCGGCAGGAACATCACGCCGGCGTTGTTGCAGAGGATATCGACGCGGCCGTGGCGTTCGGCCACCTCGGCCGCGAAGCGTGCGATCGACGCGAGATCGGCGAGGTCGAGCGCGTCGACTTCGACGCGGGCATCGGGATGGAGCTGGCGGATCGCATCGGCCGCCTGTGCGGCGCGGGCCGCATCGCGGCAGCCCATCACGACCGTCGCGCCTTTCGCGGCCAGCGTTTCCGCCAGCTGCCAGCCGAGCCCGCTGTTGGCGCCGGTCACGACCGCGACCTTGCCGCCTTGCGCCGGGACGTGGCGCGCGCTCCATGCATGCATGTCTGCCTCCATCGGCGCGACCAGGCGGCCGCGGCGCGTAATCATTACATTGAATAGTGTAACGATAGTGCGCGCAGGCGTGGCAGACAAGCGGGGGAATTAGGCCGGTGCTTCTAGGGCCGGCGCATCGTGTGGCGGCGTGTGCCGCGACGCGCGGCCGGCAGGATTTACCTGCCGCCGGCCAGCGCGAGCACTTCGGCGGCGGAAATCATCGCGGCCGCGTTCGCGGGCGCCGGGCGTTCGGCCGGACGGAAGACTTCGTCGCCGCGGTGGATGACCTGGCGCGACAGCGCGCAGGTGCCGGTGCGTTGCGCGAAGCGGCGGCGCCAGCGCTGTTCACCATAGTGACAGCGGCCAGGTTCGACCCAGCGGACGACGAGCAGCGTATCGGACTGTTCGAGGATTTCGACGTGGACGTCGGCGGGATCGAGCGCAGGCAGGGATTTGGAGGCCTTCATTTGCCGTTTCCTAAAGCTCGTGCGGTTTCGGCCTTGGCAGTGGATGTCACTACCCGATGGCGAATCCGTAGCGGTTTCCATGAGTGGTGCGCTAAATGTAAGCGTCTGTGACCGGAAAAAACATCCTGTCTGGCTCAAATTACCTTTTGCCGATTTAGAAACAATCCACGCTTATTTTCTTGGAAACCACAGACAAAAACGCCCCGGACGCGAAGTCCGGGGCGGAAAATCGGCCTGCGCGCCGTGTCTGCTCGCCCAGTCACGGAGCCCATCGCCGGGGGACGGAGGTGCCCGCAGGGATCGGACGCGGGCGGGGTGGCGATGGACCGGAAGCGCAGTCCGGTACGCCATGATGACGCGCGCATCCCGTTGAGACCCTGACGTGAACATGACTTTTTTGTCAGTTTGACGAGGTGCCGCGCCGGGACATGTGCGGTAAACCGGCCGGAAGGCCCGCCGTATCGAGGCTGTGCGGGTCGCTGGACATGCCCATTGGCGCCATCGAGCACCGGATCCGTGCTCAACCGCCCGATTTCGCCGCCCGGGTAAATACTGAATCCCGATTCCGTGACAAACGTGCCATCCCTTCCTATGATTGGTTGGACCTTTAGTCCTTTGTGCCAATCGGCCGACGGGTGGCCGGCATTTTCGGGAGGTGCTCATGAGATTGCAGGGCAAACGCGCGCTGGTGACGGCGGCCGGGCAGGGCATCGGCCGCGCGACCGCGCTGCGGTTCGCGAGCGAGGGCGCCGACGTGCTGGCGACCGACATCAACGAAGCCGCGCTCGTGCGGTTGGAGGCCGACGCCGAACACGCGGGCGGCCGGCTCGCCACGCGGCGGCTCGACGTCACCGATGCGCAGGACGTCGCGGCGCTCGCCGCGCGCGAGCGTGCGTTCGACGTGCTGTTCAACTGCGCGGGCTTCGTGCACCACGGCTCGATCCTCGACTGCGACGACGAAGCCTGGGCGTTCTCGCTGAACCTGAACGTCACGTCGATGTACCGGCTGATCCGCGCGCTCTTGCCCGCGATGCTCGAGGCCGGCGGCGCGTCGATCATCAACATGGCCTCGGCCGCGTCGAGCGTGAAGGGTGTGCCCAACCGCTTCGTCTACGGCACGACCAAGGCGGCCGTGATCGGGCTGACCAAGGCGGTGGCCGCCGATTTCGTCGAGCGGGGCATCCGCTGCAACGCGATCTGCCCGGGCACGATCGAATCGCCTTCACTGGAGCAGCGGATCGCGGACCAGGCGCGCACGCGCCACGTGTCGACCGACGAGGTGCGCCAGGCATTCGTCGCGCGCCAGCCGATCGGCCGCATCGGCCGCGCGGAAGAAGTGGCCGCGCTCGCGCTGTACCTCGCGTCCGACGAAGCGTCGTTTACGACCGGCGCGATTCACCTGATCGACGGCGGCTGGTCGAACTGACCGCGCGTTCCCCTTCACTTTCCGTTTCCGCTCAAGACGACATGAAACTGCTGAGATTTGGCGACAAGCACCATGAAAAGCCGGGCCTGCTCGATGCGCAGGGCCACATTCGCGACCTGTCCGGCGTGATCGACGATATCGCCGGCGATGTGCTGGCGCCGGCGTCGCTCGCGCGGCTGCGCGACATTCCGCCGTCGTCGCTGCCGCTCGTCGAAGGCACGCCGCGGCTTGGCGCGTGCGTCGGTCGCGTCGGCAAGTTCATCTGCATCGGGCTCAACTATTCCGACCACGCGGCCGAATCGGGGATGGACGTGCCGAAGGAGCCCGTCGTGTTCGGCAAGTGGACGAGTGCGATCTCGGGGCCGAACGACGACGTCGAGATTCCGCGCGGCTCGGAGAAAACCGACTGGGAAGTCGAGCTCGGCGTGGTGATCGGCCAGGGCGGCCGCTATATCGCGGAAGCCGATGCGCTGTCGCACGTCGCCGGCTACTGCGTCGTGAACGACGTGTCGGAGCGCGAATTCCAGCTCGAACGCGGCGGCACGTGGGACAAGGGCAAGGGCAACGACACGTTCGGGCCGCTCGGCCCGTGGCTCGTGACGGCCGACGAAGTGCCCGATCCGCATGCGCTGCGGCTGTGGCTCGACGTCGACGGCCATCGCTACCAGAACGGCACGACCGCGACGATGGTGTTCCGCGTGCCGCACCTGGTCAGCTACCTGAGCCGCTTCATGAGCCTGCAGCCGGGCGACGTGATCTCGACCGGCACGCCGCCGGGTGTCGGTCTCGGGCAGAAACCGCCCGTTTATCTGCGCGCCGGGCAGTTGATCACGCTCGGCATCGACGGGCTCGGCGAGCAGCGCCAGCGCACCGTGCAGGCCTGATTTCCTTTCGCGGACGATTCGTCATGCCTATCATTCGATCGATGCGCGTCCTCGACGTGCGCTTCCCGACCTCGCGCCAGCTCGACGGCTCCGATGCGATGAATCCGGACCCCGATTATTCGGCAGCCTACGTCGTGCTCGAAACCGACCGCGACGGGCTCGAAGGTCACGGGCTCACGTTCACCATCGGGCGCGGCAACGAGATCTGCTGCGCGGCGATCGACGCGATGCGTCACCTCGTCGTCGGCCTCGACCTCGACTGGATCCGCGCCGACATGGGCCGCTTCTGGCGGCACGTCACGTCGGACAGCCAGTTGCGCTGGATCGGCCCCGACAAGGGCGCGATCCACCTGGCGACGGGGGCCGTCGTCAATGCGGTATGGGATCTGTGGGCGAAAGCCGAACGCAAGCCGCTGTGGCGGCTTGTCGCCGACATGCGCCCGGAGGAACTGGTGCGTGCGATCGACTTCCGCTACCTGACCGACTGCCTGACGCCGGATGAAGCGCTCGACCTGCTGCGCCGGCAGGTGCCGGGCAAGGCGGAACGGATCGCGCTGCTCGAGCGCGACGGCTACCCGTGCTACACGACGTCGGCCGGCTGGCTCGGCTACAGCGACGACAAGCTGCGGCGGCTGTGCCGCGAAGCCGTCGAGGCCGGGTTCGAGTACGTGAAGCTGAAGGTCGGCGCGAACCTGGAGGACGACATCCGCCGTGTGACGATCGCGCGCGAGGTGATCGGCCCGGACCGCCAGTTGATGATCGACGCGAACCAGGTGTGGGAAGTCGACGAGGCGATCGACTGGGTGCGCGAGCTGGCGTTCGCGCGGCCGTGGTTCATCGAGGAGCCGACGAGCCCCGACGACGTCGAAGGGCATCGCAAGATCCGCGAGGCGATCGCGCCCGTGCAGGTCGCGACCGGCGAGATGTGCCAGAACCGCGTGCTGTTCAAGCAGTTCATCGCGCGCGGTGCGATCGACGTCGTGCAGATCGATGCGTGCCGGCTCGGCGGCGTGAACGAGATTCTCGCGGTGATGCTGATGGCCGCGAAGTACGGGTTGCCCGTGTGCCCGCATGCGGGCGGCGTCGGGTTGTGCGAGTACGTGCAGCATCTGTCGATGATCGACTACATCTGCATTGCCGGCACGAAGGAAGGGCGCGTGACCGAGTACGTCGATCACCTGCACGAGCATTTCGTCGAACCGTGCGTCGTGCGCGGCGCGGCGTACATGCCGCCGACGGCGCCCGGTTTCTCGATCGAGATGAAGCCCGAATCGCTGGAGCAATACCGGTTCCGCGGCTGACACGCGTCGAGCGTGCCGACAATATGAACGACGGAGACGCGAAGTGGATTTGAATCTGCAGGACAAGATCGTGATCGTGACCGGCGGCGCGTCGGGCATCGGCGCCGCGATTTCGATGCGGCTTGCCGAAGAAGGCGCAATTCCGGTGGTGTTCGCGCGCCACGCGCCCGACGATGCGTTCTGGCGCGCACTCGTGAGCAAGCAGTCGCGTGCCGCGTGCATCTCGGTCGAATTGCAGGACGATGCGCAATGCCGCGACGCGGTTGCGGAAACGATCGCGCGCTTCGGCCGACTCGACGGCCTGGTCAACAACGCGGGCGTCAACGACAGCATCGGCCTCGATGCCGGTCGCGACGCGTTCGTCGCGTCGCTCGAACGCAACCTGATCCACTACTACGTGATGGCGCACTACTGCGTGCCGCACCTGAAGGCGACGCGCGGCGCGATCGTCAACATTTCGTCGAAGACGGCCGTCACCGGGCAGGGCAACACGAGCGGCTATTGCGCGTCGAAGGGCGCGCAGCTCGCATTGACACGCGAATGGGCCGTCGCATTGCGCGACGACGGCGTGCGCGTGAACGCGGTGATCCCGGCCGAGGTGATGACGCCGCTTTACCGGAGCTGGCTTGCCGGCTTCGACGACCCCGACGCGAAGCTGGCCGGCATCGCGGGCAAGGTGCCGCTCGGCAAACGCTTCACGACGGCCGACGAAATCGCCGATACGGCCGTGTTCCTGCTGTCGGCGCGCGCATCGCACACGACGGGCCAGTGGCTGTTCGTCGACGGCGGCTATACGCACCTCGATCGTGCGATCAGCTGAGGGCGGTGCGCCATGCAACCGGACCTGAACCCGAACACCGCGCCGCCGTTGATCGCAATGACTGGTATCGGCAAGCGCTTCCCGGGCGTGCAGGCGCTCGACGATTGCCGTTTCGACCTGCGTGCCGGCGAAGTGCATGCGCTGATGGGCGAGAACGGCGCCGGCAAGTCGACGCTGATGAAGATTCTCGCGGGCGTCTACCCGCGCGACGGCGGCGAGATCAGGATGGATGGCCGCGCGGTGGAGATCGCCGATCCACGCGCCGCACAGGCGCTCGGGATCGGCATCATTCATCAGGAGCTGAACCTGATGAATCACCTGAGCGTCGCGCAGAACATCTTCATCGGCCGCGAGCCGCGCGGCCGCTTCGGCGTGTTCGTCGACGAAGCGGCACTCAACCGCGACGCGGCAGCGATCTTCGCGCGGATGCGGCTCGATCTCGACCCGCGTACGCCGGTCGGACGGCTGACGGTGGCGAAGCAGCAGATGGTCGAGATCGCGAAGGCGCTGTCGTTCGACTCGCGCGTGCTGATCATGGACGAGCCGACCGCCGCGCTCAACAACGCGGAAATCGCCGAGCTGTTCCGCATCATCCGCGACCTGCGCGCGCACGGCGTCGGCATCGTCTACATCTCGCACAAGATGGACGAGCTGCGCCAGATCGCCGATCGCGTGACCGTGATGCGCGACGGCAAGTATGTCGCGACCGTGCCGATGGCGGACACGTCGATGGACGCGATCATCGCGATGATGGTCGGACGCCAGCTCGCAACCGAATGGCGCACGCCGCCCGATACGTCCGCGAACGACGTCGCGCTCGAAGTGCGCGGGCTGTCGCGCGGCCGCGCGATTCGCGATGTCTGCTTCACGCTGCGGCGCGGCGAGATTCTCGGCTTCGCCGGGTTGATGGGGGCGGGCCGCACCGAGGTCGCGCGCGCGGTGTTCGGCGCGGACCCGGTCGACGCGGGCGAGATCCGGGTGCACGGCAAGACCGTGACGATTCGCGCGCCGGCCGATGCGGTGAAGCACGGCATCGGCTACCTGTCCGAGGATCGCAAGCACTTCGGGCTTGCGGTCGGGATGGACGTGCAGAACAACATCGCGCTGGCGAGCATGCGCCGCTTCGTGCGCCGCGGCGTGTTTCTCGATGCGCGTGCGCTGCGCGACACCGCACAGGCGTACGTGCGGCAGCTCGCGATCCGCACGCCGTCGGTGACGCAGCCGGCGCGGCTGCTGTCGGGCGGCAACCAGCAGAAGATCGTGATCGCGAAGTGGCTGCTGCGCGACTGCGACATCCTGTTCTTCGACGAGCCGACGCGCGGCATCGACGTCGGCGCGAAAAGCGAGATCTACAAGCTGCTCGACGCGCTCGCCGCCGACGGCAAGGCGATCGTGATGATCTCGTCGGAGTTGCCGGAAGTACTGCGCATGAGCCACCGGATTCTCGTGATGTGCGAAGGGCGCGTGACCGGCGAATTGCGCGCGGCCGACGCCACGCAGGAAAAGATCATGCAGCTCGCGACGCAGCGCGAGTCGACCGTATTGTCCTGATTCAGCCCCTACGATCATGTCCAACGATACGCATCCCGTTCCGCCTCTCGCTTCCGGCGACACGCCGGCCGGCGCATCCGGCTTCCGAGCCCGCTTCTTCAACCCGGCCGCGCGCCAGAAGCTGCTCGCGTTCGCGAGTCTCGTGCTGCTGATCGTATTCTTCAGCATCGCGTCGCCGAACTTCCTCGAGGTCGACAACCTCGTCGCGATCCTGCAGGCCACCGCGGTGAACGGCGTGCTGGCTGTCGCCTGTACCTACGTGATCATTACGTCGGGCATCGACCTGTCGGTCGGCACGCTGATGACGTTTTGCGCGGTGATGGCCGGCGTCGTGTTGACGAACTGGGGCATGCCGCTGCCGCTCGGGATCCTGGCCGCGCTGTGCTTCGGCGCGCTGTCGGGCTGCGTATCGGGCTTCGTGATCGCGAAGATGAAGGTGCCGCCGTTCATCGCGACGCTCGGCATGATGATGCTGCTCAAGGGGTTGTCGCTCGTGATCTCGGGCACGCGGCCGATCTACTTCAACGACACGCCGGGCTTCACGTCGATCGCGCAGGATTCGCTGATCGGCAACCTGATCCCGGTGCTGCCGATTCCGAACGCGGTGCTGATCCTGTTCCTCGTCGCGATCGGCGCGTCGATCGTGCTGAACCGCACGATCTTCGGCCGCTATACGTTCGCGCTCGGCAGCAACGAAGAGGCGCTGCGGCTGTCGGGTGTGAACGTCGATGCGTGGAAGATCGCGGTCTACACGTTCAGCGGCGCGGTGTGCGGGATCGCCGGGCTGCTGATCGCATCGCGGCTCAATTCCGCGCAGCCCGCGCTCGGGCAGGGCTACGAGCTCGATGCGATCGCGGCCGTCGTGATCGGCGGCACGTCGCTGTCGGGCGGCGCGGGCAGCATCGTCGGCACGATCATCGGCGCGTTCATCATGAGCGTGCTGACGAACGGCCTGCGCATCATGTCGGTCGCGCAGGAATGGCAGACGGTCGTGACGGGCGTGATCATCATCCTCGCCGTCTACGTCGATATCCTGCGCCGGCGGCGCCGCTGAACGGACGCATTCGAGCAGGCATGTGCTTCATCGCCGGTTCCGGCCGGCGTCCCAGTCGTTCCAGTCGATACGAAAAAAGGAGACGCGAAGTGATCAGGAGCAAGGTGTTGAACGCGATCGTCGGGCTGACGTTCGCCGTCGGCGTCACCGCCGGCGCGCAGGCGCAGGAAACCTATATCCCGCTGATCTCGAAGGGCTTCCAGCATCAGTTCTGGCAGGCCGTGAAAGCGGGCGCGATGCAGGCCGCGAAGGACTACAAGGTGAAGGTGACGTTCGAAGGCCCCGAAACCGAAGCGATGGTCGACAAGCAGATCGACATGCTGTCGGCCGCGATCGCGAAGAAGCCGGCCGCGCTCGGTTTCGCGGCGCTCGACAGCAAGGCCGCGCTGCCGCTGCTGAAGAAGGCGCAGGCCGAGAAGATCCCGGTGATCGCATTCGACTCGGGCGTGGACAGCGACATCCCGGTCACGACGGCGGCGACCAACAACAAGGCCGCCGCCGCGCTGGCCGCCGACAAGCTTGCCGCGCTGATCGGCGACGAAGGCGAGGTGGCCGTGGTCGCGCACGATCAGACGAGCCGCACCGGCATCGACCGTCGCGACGGCTTTCTCGAACGCATGAAATCGGCGTATCCGAAGGTGCAGGTCGTGACCGTTCAGTACGGCGAAGGCGACCAGTTGAAGTCGACCGAGGTGACGAAGTCGATCCTGCAGGCGTATCCGAAGCTCAAGGGGCTGTTCGGCACCAACGAAGGCTCGGCGATCGGCGTGGTCAACGGCGTGCGCGAGATGAAGCGCAAGGTCGTGATCGTCGGCTACGATTCCGGCAAGCAGCAGAAGGACGCGATCCGCAGCGGGCTGATGGCCGGCGCGATCACGCAGAACCCGGTCGGGATCGGCTACAAGACCGTCGAGGCGGCCGTGAAGGCGATCAAGGGCGAGAAGCTGCCGAAGGTCATCGATACCGGTTTCTACTGGTACGACAAGACCAATATCGACGATCCGAAGATCGCGGCGGTGTTGTACGACTGAGCGTTGCGTCGGGCGGCGGTGGCGCGCGCCGCCGCCGCGCCGACCGGACACGAGGGCATCATGGGCGCAGTGCGTATCGATTCCCATCAGCACTTCTGGCGCTATCGCGCCGCCGACTACCCGTGGATCGGCGCCGGGATGGAGGTGCTCGCGCGCGACTACCTGCCCGATGCGCTGTGGCCGCTGATGCACGCGCAGGCAATCGGTGCGTCGATCGCGGTGCAGGCGCGCGCCGGGCGCGACGAGACGGCATTCCTGCTCGATCTCGCGCGCGACGATGTGCGCATCGCGGCGGTGGTCGGCTGGGAGGATCTCGCCGCGCCGGAGCTTGCCGAGCGTGTCGCCGAATGGCGCAGCCCGAAGCTGCGCGGCTTCCGTCACCAGGTACAGGACGAAGCCGATGCCGGCGCGTTCGTCGCGGAGCCGGGCTTCAATCGCGGCGTCGCGTGGCTGCAGGCGAATGGATACGTATACGACGTGCTCGTGTTCGAGCGCCAGTTGCCGGACGTGCATGCGTTCTGCGCGCGGCACGACGCGCACTGGCTCGTGCTCGATCACGTCGGCAAGCCCGCGCTCGCCGATTTCGAGCACGACGACACCGCGCTCGCGCGCTGGCGCGCCGCGTTGCGCGAGCTGGGCGCGCTGCCGCATGTCGCGTGCAAGCTGTCGGGGCTCGTGACCGAAGCCGACTGGAAGCGTGGCCTGCGCGGGAAGGACGTCCGGCATATCGAGCAGTGTCTCGACGCGGCGCTCGACGCGTTCGGCCCGCAGCGGCTCATGTTCGGGTCGGACTGGCCCGTGTGCCTGCTGGCCGCGTCGTATGACGAAGTCGCGTCGATCGTCGAGCGCTGGGCCGAATCGCGGCTGTCGGCGGCCGAGCGCAACGCGCTGTGGGGCGGCACCGCCGCGCGTTGCTATGCGGTGCCGGGCGCGGCGAAGCGCGGCATATAGAATAGGCGCGAACGGTCTGTTCGATTCGTCAGACCGTCCGGAACGAAACCGATCACCTGCCTCAACGTATGTCCATCCAGCCGATTCAGAACCGCCGCCTCTACCAGCAGATCGCCGACAAGCTCAGTGCGATGATCGCGTCCGGCGATTTTCCGCCGGGCAGCTATCTGCCGCCCGAGCGCGAACTCGCCGAACAGTTCGGCGTGTCGCGCACGTCGGTGCGCGAGGCGCTGATCGCGCTAGAAGTGAGCGGGCTCGTAAGCGTGCGCGTCGGCGATGGCGTGAAGGTGCGCCACCCCGAAGCCACAGCGGCACCCGAACCCGATACGAAAGCCGCGCCGTTCACGATCGTCGAGATCGATCCCGAACTCGGCATCGCACTCGATCTCGATACCGAAATCCCGCCGTTCGCGCTGCTGCAGGCGCGCCGGCTGATCGAGCCGGAAGCGGCGTCGCTGGCGGCGAGGCACGGCTCGGACGAGCAGATCGAAGGGATTCACGAGGCGTTCCTGCGCAACCAGGAAGACAACCGCAGCGGTTCGCTCACGCATCCGGGCGACCGGCTGTTTCATATCCGCATCGCGGAGGCGAGCGACAACGCCGCGTATGCGCTGATGATCAAGCAGTTGCTTGCGCACAAGTACGACCTGATGTTCCAGCGGCTGCAGTCGCTGTACATGCCGGACGACATGCCGCACCGCTCGGAACTGGAGCACCGCGCGATCCTCGATGCGATCCGCGCACGCGATCCGGACGCCGCACGTCGCGCGATGGCCGAGCATCTCGACGAAGTGATCCGCATCTTCGGGCGCGCGCTCGATTGAGCGCGCCGTGATGCCCTACATGGTCAGAAACGATCCACGCGATACGGCGCCGGATCTGTGAACGGCGCTTCGCCCGTCATCATCTCGGCCAGCAGGCGGCCCGTGACGGGGCCGAGCGTCAGCCCGTGATGGTTGTGCCCGAACGCGAACCATAGCCCGCGATGCGCGGGCGCGGGGCCGATCACCGGACGCATGTCGGGCGTGCACGGCCGGAAGCCGAGCCACGGTTGCGGGTCGAGCCGTTCGCCGAAACCGAACACGGGGCGCGCGATGCGTTCCGCGCGTTCGAGCTGCACGCCGGTCGGCGGCACGCCGCGCCGCGCGATCTCGACGCCGGTCGTCAGCCGCAGCCCGCGCTTCATCGGTGCGATCACGTAACCGTATTCGCGATCGACGATCGGCGCCGACGGCACGCCGCGCGCTGAAGGCGCGTAGTGCATGTGATAGCCGCGCTTCTCGCGCAGCGGGATCTTGTAGCCGAACTTGCCGAACACCGTGTCGGACCACGGGCCGAGCGCGACGACCACGGCCGGCGCGGCGGCCGTGCCGTCCTGCGTCCTGACCTGCCAGCCGGGCGACAACGCATCGAGGCTTGCCGCGTCGCCGGTCAGCAGCGTGCCGCCGCCTTGCACGAACAGGTGTGCGTACGCTTTGACGAGCGCGGACGGATCGACGACGCTTTTCGGATCGAGCCAGTGCAGCGCGCCACAGAAGCCCGGCGCGAGGCTCGGTTCGTGCGCGAGCAGCGCGGCCGCATCGAGCGGCGTGATGCCGAGCCCGTGGCGGCGGGCGGTGAGTCCGGCCTCTGCCACGCCGCGTTCGAATGCGGCCGGCGTGCGGAACGCTTCCAGCCAGCCGTTCGCGCGGATGAGTTCGCCGGCGCCGGCCCGCGCGATCAGCGCGTCGTGTTCGACGATGCAGCGCTCGATCAGCGGCAGCATGTCGCGCGACGCCGCCGCGTGACGCAGCGGCGCCGATTCCCACCAGAAACGTGCAAGCCATGGCGCGAACGCCGGCAGCGACGCGCTGTGCCAGTAGAGATCGGTCGAGCGGTTCAGCGCATAGCGCATCAGCGTGAACGGGCTGCGCGGGAACGGATACGGTTCGACCGACGAGCGCTCGATCAGCCCCGCGTTGCCGAAGCTGGTGCCTTCGCCGGGCGCGCCGCGATCGACGAGGGCGACCTTGCGCCCGCGATCCTGCAGGTGGAGTGCTGCGCAGACGCCGACGATGCCTGCGCCGAGAACGATGACGTCGAAATCCATCGAGGGTGGTGAATGACGGTTGGCGGAGCATCGGTGTCGTGTTCGCCGTGCCGCCGCGTGTTGGAGTTGGAGAGCGTTCGAAGCACAAGCATACTCGCGGCGGGCACGGCGCGCATCAATTCATCGAGAACGGCGCGCCCCACTGTGCCGGCACGCGTGTATCGACGGCCGCCATTCTCGGCGTTTTCCACACGACGATCGACACCGTGTCGTCAGCGGCGATCCCGGTCGCTTGCTAATCGACCATCTGCACGATCATCAAGACGACCATCGTCAGCACCGGCACGATCGCGAACACCGGCGTGACGAGCGCGGCTCGCACCCCCACGCTTGCGCGGCGCGCAGTTCGATCACGCCGTGCACACCCTGCGGCACGTAGCGCTGCGCGCGGTCCTGCACGGCGAGGATGCGCTTCATCCGGAACAGGTTCGCGGTATCGGTGCGGTGCAGTTCGCCGAGCCAAGTTTCGAGCGCGTCGAGATCGACGTCCGCATCGACTTCGATACCGACCGACGACACGCTTTCGTCGTGTTCGTGATGGTCGTGACCGTCGTCGCGTGCGTGTGTTTCGTGAGCGCGGCCGTCGTGCTCATGCTCGTGCGCAAACGGCGCGCACTGAAAAACGATCCCGCACGCCGCTGAAGAACGTATGAAGTTTGATGTGCACGCGCGTCCAATCCGCTGATCAATCCACCGGCGTCGAGGCTGCATCGACACCCGCTAACGCGAGTACCGATTCCGCATACTTTCAGACCGTTCTCGCGGGTGTTTCCCACTGGTTGGTCATGCGAATTTTTACCTAAGATGAAGCAATCGTGCGCGTGATACGGTGCCTGCTCGCGCACGGAGGGAGGCAGGAGGCAGCGCCGGAGCAACGCCAGCGGATGTTGCCATCATGGATGCGAAAGTGTGCGCGGCGGCGGGTAGTCTTGCGACTGCAACGATGCCGATGGGTGCGGCGCTCATCGCCGCACGGAAGACGGTACGATCCGGCCGTACCGCTTGGTTGCGCCACGCGCTGTTGGCAATCGTTTGCGCATTGGGTGCGGCCCCGGCGGTACTCGCCGGGGCGCAGGCAGACGCGGAAGATGCGGCCGACACCGTGCGTATCGTCGCCGCCGCGAGCCCCGCCGATCCTCCCGATACCGCCGTTTCGTCACATGACTCCGCCGTGCGTCAGGTCGTGCTGGGCATCATCAGCTTCACGCGCTGGCCGACGACGCCCGTGCGCCTGCATTTGTGCGTGACGGGCCGGCCCGACTACGCGCGCGGCCTGACCGATACGCTACAGGCAGGCTCGACGCTCCTCGACGTGCAACGCGTTCGCTTCGACGATCCGTCGCTCGGCATCGCCTGCGACGTCGTCTATCTCGGCGCCCTGGGCAACGACGAGAGAACGCGTGTGAGGGCCGCGGTGGCCGGCCATCCGGTCCTGACGATCGCGGAACACGATCCGTCCTGCACCGCAGGCAGCATGTTCTGCCTCAATGTCGACGGCGAACGCGTGTCGTTCGACATCAATCTCGACGCCGTGGCGCGCAGCGGTGTGCGCGTGCATCCGAACGTACTCAATCTCGCGCGACGGCAGGGGGCGCCATGACACGGTTTGCGCCTCACTTTTCCCCTTCGCGCGTGGCGCGCCCGACGCTGCAAAGCGTGTTGCGTCGCGCGCACCTGCGCCTTGCGTTCGTTGCCGTCACGATGGCCGCCGTGTCGTTGATCGTCGTCGCCGTGATCGCATTGCGTGCGTATGCCGGCAACAACCTGAACCTGCTGGCGCGCTCACTCGGTTATACGGTCGAGGCGGCACTCGTGTTCGGCGACCACGATGCGGCGAGCGAAGCGATCGGGTTGATCGCCGGCGACGAGGACGTCGCGCAGGTGGTGGTCACGGACAGCAAGGGCCAGCCGTTCGCGACGTGGCAACTGCCCGCCGGAAACGGGATCGCCCGGCTCGAGCGCGGCGTCGCCGACCTTGCGCTGCCCGGGCCCGTGACGGTTCCGGTGATGCATGACGGCATCGTCGTCGGCCACGTCGTCGTGCGCGGCCGCGGTCATCAGTTCTTCGGCTTCCTGCTCGGTGGCGTCGGCGGCATTCTCGGTTGCCTGGCGGTCAGCGTGCTCGGCGCGTACGTCAGCTCGAAGCGCTTGTTGCGCAACATCGTTTCACCGCTGCGCGCGCTGGCCAGCGTGGCACACGCCGTGCGGCGCGAGCGTGCGTTCGCGCAGCGGGTCGAGCCCGTTGCGATCGCCGAACTGAACCAGCTTGGCGACGATTTCAATGCGTTGCTCGACGAATTCGAAGGCTGGCAGAACACGCTGCGTGACGAGAACGCGTCGCTCGAACACAAGGCGACGCACGATGCGCTCACGGGCCTGCCCAACCGAACGCAGTTCGAGTCGCGGCTCGCGCTGGCGCTTCGCGAAGCCGGGGTGACGGGCCAGCGCGTCGCCATCCTGTATCTCGACTGTGACCGCTTCAAGGAGATCAACGACTGTCTCGGCCACGACGCCGGCGATGCGGTGCTGATCGGCGTCGCGGCGCGGCTGCGCAAGCAGGTGCGCGAGACCGATCTGGTCGCGCGCCTGGGCGGCGACGAATTCGCGGTGATGCTGCCGGCGGTGCGCGAAGCCGGCAGCGTGTGTCGTGTCGCCGACGAGATTCTGTCCGGCATGGCGCCGTCGATCGAGCTGTCCGACGGCCGCATGGTGGCCACCATGATGAGTGCCGGCGTTGCGCTGTATCCCGATCATGCGTCGGACGCGGGCGGCCTGCTGCGTGCGGCGGATGCCGCGATGTACCGCGCCAAGCGAGCGCGGCCGGGGTCGTGGCAGTTGGCTGAAGGGGTGGTCGGGTCGGCCTGATGGTTGTCGAATCCCGCTGCGGGCGAGGCCGCGGCGGTTCAATGAAAAAATGCGCTCGCAATGCGGGCGCCCTCGAAGGGGTCGATGATGAAAAACGCGTTTCCTGTGAGCATGGGGCGGATAGGCATCGGCAGCACGCTGTTGCTGTGCATGCTGCTCGCGGGCTGCAAGGCGCCGCCGCTTCACCGCGGCCTGACGCAGACGCAGGTCACGGTGCTCAAGTCGGCCGGTTTCCAGGAAACCGGAGCAGGGTTCGAGTTCGGTTCGACCGGGCCGATTTTGTTCGACTTCGATCGGTACAACCTCAAGCCCGACGTGCGGCGGATCGTGGAAAGGATCGGGCGGACGCTCAGGTCGGCGGGAATTAACGGGGTACGGGTCTATGGGTACTCGGATCAGGAAGGGGCGGTTGATTACGACCTCGAACTGTCGAGACGGCGGGCCGAGGTCGTGGCGATCGAGCTTGTCGATGTCGGGCTGGATCCGAAGCGCATTGCGATCGCCGGGAAAGGGAAGAGCGATCCGGTAGGGGATAACCGGACGCCGGCCGGACGGGCGCAGAATCGGCGGGCGGCGATCGTGGTTTCGCCGCGGTGAGGGGGGCTCTTCAATGGACGTTATCTGCTTTGGCCGAGAAGTCCGGGGCTTCGAACGGCGGGGGCTGATACGTCGCGTCGATCGTGTAGCCCAGCGCCTTCAGTTCGGTTTCTTTCTTCGATCGCTCTTCCCTTGCCGGTTTCAATTCGTCAGATATGAATTTTTTCCATTTTTTCCTGCGCTCGACACTATCTGTAAAATATGGTGTGTAGTTATCAGATGCAGTGCTGACCTGAATGTCAGTCAAATAGTAACCCATGTCGGGAGAGCCCGATGGTTGATAGGATAGCGATAAAGTCAGAAATACACCGTCGGCGTAAAAAATCCATCTCGGTTCAACGGTAATCAAGTTTTTCCACTCATCTAGCGTCGGTGTGTATGTCGAATCTAGCGAATCAAGCATGCCGGCTTCTGAGGATGCGTACGTCATGGCCTCTCTTCCAATAAGCCGGGGGGATGCCGCGTATACATATCTTTTCCATCCGGCGGCCCGCAGCCTGCTGAGCAGGGACATGATTTTTTCGCGCCCCTCTTCATACGAGATTGTTTTTACCGGGGAGACATTGAAGCTAATATCCCAATTGTCCACTCCGTCCTCGGGACTGTCTTTGTCACCCAGTCCAGTTACAATCATCACATTATCGACTTCAAAAGAATGCCGCCCCTGAATATACTTTACCGTTCCAAGTCTCGCTGAGTCGTTCCAGTGAATTTGGTAGCGATATACACCAGATGGATGATTCATCACGGAAAATCCCTGATTTTGGGCATCTACTTTCCCATCGGCTCCGAATTTTATCGTGACAGTTCGTGATGTCGTCGATTCGTCATTTTTGTCTTGAATGGTTGACCATGCCAGAATGGCGGCGTATAGAAAAAGTGCCGCTAAAACGGACCACAATATTTTTTTCGATCTTGGCATGAGAAATCCGCTGTGATTGTTAATTCTTTGGAGGCATTGGGGCAGTATTGCATGTCGGTCGTCTCATTCTGTACGGTAAAACTCAGTTGCAGAGATGGGATTGATGCGTGACATGCGCGTGCGGGTGCAGTCCACCATTGATCCGGGTTGATCGCTTGATCCATGGATCGCTGAAATTTAAGCTTGATGATGAAGGCTTTGTCATTGTATCTCAATCCTTGCAACACCTCGCCTTCTTCATGCTGTGCCATTACCCGTGGATGATTGGGGGCGAAGTTATTCTTAAATTCGCTGTTGGTTGTCGCTTCCCATTGCGTAACCAGAATTGCTTTTCGGGTTGATCGTGTTTTCCGCGATACCGGCTATTTTCTAGACCTTTGCTTATCCGAATCCGTGAAGCGTTCGTCCCATCGAATGCCAAATTTCATGTTCTCTTCGTGTGGGGTATTCAAGTTCGCTGAACGAGCAGGATGATTGGTCTGGAAAACATGCTCTCCAGAGTCGGCCGTCATTCGGTAGGCGACGCCTGGCAATGATCGTTTTGACGGAGTCAGCCTTCTGAAGGTCCGGTCGTTTGCCTCAACGGCGGGAGTGCCGTTCGGCGCAACTCCCATCCCCGGCGTCCAGCCGCTGCCCCGGTTTTTTCGATTTTCGGGGCGCGAACGGAAACGTTTGCTGGTGCCTTTCGCGCGGTCGGGAATTGTCCTACATTAACGGGGCTTCGGGCCGGCCAGCCGGCCCACGGAACCTGAGATCACACGCAAGGAACAAGAATGAGTTTCGCTCCGAACGGGGGTATTCCCAATGGTTTGGGCGGCGGCGCGCTCGGCTCCTTGAGCGCGCTCGGCGGCCTGGCAGGCCCGGTCGCCTCGAGTGTTGCCGGAAGCGTCGGGCCGCTCGCGGGCCTGGCCGGGCACGTCGACACCGTCCAGCGTGCGCTGCAACTCGCGCAAACCGGCTTCTCGCTGATGGACAAGACGCCCGGCGCGGTAGCCGAAGCAATCAACGGCGCCGCCAACCCCGCGCGCCTGACCCAGCTCAATCGCTACGTCACGCTCGACACGCCGCTCGGCCCGGACGTGCTGCTGGTCAGCGCCGCCGTGGTCGACGAATACGTGAACCGGTTGCCGGAAATCCACCTCGACCTGCTGTCGCACCGCCACGACCTGCGCCCCGACGACCTGATCGGCCAGCAGGTCAAGATCCGGTTCGATCAGCAGGCGCGCTTGTCGACGCTCGAACGCGTCGTTGCATCGGGTGCCGGCGACAACGACCGCTATTTCGACGGCTACGTCGCGTCGTTCGACCGGGCCGGAAATCCCGGCAATGTCACGCAGTACCACCTGACGGCCGTGCCGTGGTTCTGGTTCCTGACGCGCTCGACCGACTGCCGGATTTTCCAGAACAAGACCGCGCAGGACATCCTCACCGAGATTTTCCAGGAGCACGGATTTTCCGATTTCGTGTTCGACATCCGGACGAGCCAGAAGCCGCTCGAATACGTGGTGATGTACCAGGAGTCCTACTACAACTTCTGCGCGCGGTTGATGGAGCAGGAAGGGCTGGTCTGGACGCATCGCTACGAGAAGGACAAGCACGTTCTTGTGATCGGCGACACGAATTTGCTGTTCCGCCCGATCGACGGGCTGGCAACTGTGCCGTTCGCCGCCACCGAGGCGAGCGAAGACAGCGGCATCGACCAGTTGCACGAAGGGCGGCGCTTCGGCGTGGGGAAGGTCACGTTCCGCGATTTCAATCATCAGAATCCGTCGTCGCCGCTGATGCTGGTGGAAGCCGGCCCGCAGAACCTCAAGCATGCGCGGCTCGACTCGACCGAACGGTTCGAGCACCAGTCGCTGTACGACCACGGCGACGACGGCAACCGCTACGCGCGTTTTGCGATGGAGGCCGAGGAGGCGCAGGCCCATCGCTATACCGGCGGCGGCTACGCGTGGCGCATGACTACTGCCGGCGCCGTCAACGTGGCGAATCACCCGGTCCTCGAGAACAACCAGGAATACGTGATCCTGCACGTGCGTCACGAGGCGGTGAACGACTACACGCAGCACAGCGCGAAACTGCCGTACCGCAACAGCTTCGCGTTGCTGCCGAAGAAGATTCCCTATCGTGCGCCGCGCGCCACGCCGAAACCGGTGATTCACGGCACGCAGTCGGCGATCGTCGTCGGCCCCAAGGGGGAGGAAATCTACACCAACGGGAGTGCCGTGAAGGTGCACTTTCCGTGGGACCGGCGCGGCAAGAAGGACGGCTCCGACTCGATGTGGGTGCGCGTGTCGCAACCGTGGGCGGGCGACGGTTGGGGGGCGGCCGCGATTCCGCGGATCAAGCAGGAAGTGCTCGTCGCGTTCAATCAGGGCGATCCGGACAACCCCGTGATCGTGGGCCGCGTGTTCAACGGCGAGCAGGGCAACCCGTACCACGGGGCCGCCGGCCAGACGATGGGGATCAAGAGCCAGACGCACAAGGGGCAGGGGTCGAACGAGATCCGCATGACCGACACGAACGGCGCGCAGGAATTCTTCATGCACGCGCAGAAGGACATGAACACCGTCGTCGAGAACAACGAGACGCACAAGGTGCTCGGGCCGATGCGTACCGTTCTGGTGGCGACCGGTAGCGAAGAAAAGCAGATTCCGCAGGGCAACCTGACCGAGACGATCGCCGAGAAGCGCAGTACGACCGCGACCACCGTCGAGGTGACGACGCCTGCCAAGGACGGGGGCGGCGGCACGCAGGTCTACGTGGCCGAGCGCGGCATCCTGCTGAAGGTGCAGGACAGCTCGATTTCGCTCGCGCCCGAAGGCATTCGCCTCGAGCACAAGGGCTCCGTGATCCTGATGACCGACGACGGCGTGATGGTCAACGGCCAGCGCATCGATCTCAACAAATAACACGAAAAAAACCATGCACTACGCTATCCACGAAGGCACGTTCGAACTGCCGGACACGGCGCTCGACCGCACCGTCAACATCCTCGTGATGAACGCCGGCCCCGGCGGCCTCAACCTCGTGATCGCCCGTGGGCGGCTGCGCGACGGGGAAGATATCGACGCGTTCGTCGCGCGTGAATGGGAAGTGGCGTCGCGCGACGCGAAGATGCTGACCGAGAAGGCGCGCCGGGCTGTGACGGTGGCGGGCCGTTCGGGCGTCCAGATCGATTCCACGCTCGAGCGGGATGGCCGGCTCTGGCATCAACTGCAGACCATGTTTCCGTCGGACGACGCCGGCCGCGTGCTGGTGATGACGTTGACCAGCGCGGCACCGCTGACCGACGAGCAGCAGGCGATCGCCGATCGCATGCTCGCCAGTTTCCAGCCGCGCGCGGCTCGACCGACTCTGCTCGGCCCGGGTGATGCGTCGTGAGCGCGGAACACTTCGCGGCCGCGCGCTTCGAAGACCCGATCCAGCACACGTCGTTCTGGGGTGAGCTTGCAGGCACGGTCGGGTCGGTGATCGGCGGTGCCGTTGTCGGCGCATTGGTGGCGGAGGCGATGGAGGGGCTCGTGTTCGTCGGCCTGGCCGCGCTCGAAATCGGCACGGCAGGGCTGGCGACGCCGCTGGTGATCGCGATCGGCGTGGGCGTGGCGGTCGGCTCGGGCGCGCTGATGGAAGCGAGCGGCATGAACGAAGCCATCGACGACGGCGCCAAGGCGCTGGCCGACGCGATCGCGCCGCCCGAGATCAAAGGCAAGATCGCCAGCGGTTCGGGCAACGTTTATGTCAATAACAAGGCGGCGGCGCGCGCGGCGCGGCCGGGGGATCTCGATACCGTCGCGTGTACGGATCATCCCGGGCCGCAGATGATTGCCGACGGGTCGGGGAGCGTTTACATCAACGATCATCCGGCCGCGCGCGTCGGCGACAAGACGACTTGCGACGGGACGATCGCTGAGGGTTCTGACAACGTTTTCATCGGCGGCGGCACGCAGCGGGTCAGGGACGTCAAGTCGGCGAGCCGGCTCGGGTGGTTGGGTGCGGCGCTCGGGATTGCGCTGGCGGTCTGTGGCCGCGGGAAGATGAGCTGGGGGCAGTTTCTGAAAGGCAAGCTGCCTTGTCTCGCGATCAATTTTGCGGCCGGCGCCTTCGGTACTTGGCTCGGTAGTTTGGCGAGGCCGTCGGCCGGTCACCCGGTCAACGTCATTACCGGCGGCAAGTTTCTCGACGGCACGGACGATACCGACTTCACATTGCCCGGCCCGCTGCCGATCGTGTGGCGGCGTTTTTACAGCAGTCACGATGATCGTGCTGACAGCCTGTTCGGGCCGGGCTGGAGCGTGCCGATCAGTGTCGAGCTGCGGCTTGCGCGTGAACATGGTGAGATCACGTCGATCACGTATTGGGACGAGCAGGGCCGCGACATCGTGTTCCCGGCCGTATCGCCGGGCGAGAGCCATTTCAGCGTTCCCGAAGGCATTTACCTGATCTGTACTGCCGGCGGGCACTACGTGGTCGAGACGGTCGATGGGTTGTATCGCGATTTCGGCCGTGCCCGCACCGATGCGGACAGCGAGACGCTCAAGCTGTGGCGTCTCGAGGATCGCAACGGTAACTGGATCGAGGTGGAGCAAGAAGCGGCTGGTGAGGTTGCGCGGCCTGCGCGGCTCCACGACAGCGCCGGGCGCATGCTGACGCTGGCGTACGATAAATCGCACCCTCGACGCATTGCCACGATCGAACTGACGCGTGGTGTGGACGGTGAGCAACCTGACACGCTGGTGCGTTATGCGTACAACGATGCCGGCGAGCTGGTGGCCGTTACCGATCGCAGTGGCCACACCGGGCGACGCTTCGCATACGAAAACGGACTGATGGTCCAGCACACATTGCGCGGCGGCCTGCAGTGCTTTTATGCGTGGCAGGGCGTTGGCCGCGACGCGCGTGTCGTGCGCCATTGGACCGATGACGGCGAGGCGTACACGTTCAATGCGGATCTTGCGCAGCGTACGGTGACGATCACCGACCAGATCGGTCGCGTTACACGCTGGACGTGGAACGAGGATCAGCAGCCGACGAGCCATACGGATGCGGAAGGCCACGTTTGGCAACTCGAGTGGAATGCGATGCGGCAGTTGGTCAGTACGACCGATCCGGCCGGGCATACGACGCGCTTCGAATATGACGAGCGGGGGCGCCAGACGCAGCGTATCGACGCGCTCGGGCAGGTTGAGCGGACCGAGTGGAACGCTTACTACGACCTGCCTGTTGCGGAAACCGATCCGGCTAATTCGCGCTGGATCTACCGCTACGACGATCGCGGCAACCTGACGATGACGCGCGATCCGGCAGGCTTCGCGACCGAGTATCACCGGGACGAGCGCGGGCTGGTGCACACGATCCGCGATGCACGTGGTGGTTACAAGTTCCTCGAATGGAATGGCCGTGCGCAGTTGACTTCGTATACCGATTGTTCCGGCAAGGTCACGCGGTTCGGGTATGACGCACGTGGCGCGCTTGCGCGTGTGACCGACGCGGCGGGCCAGTCCACCGTGTATGAAGCGGATGCGATGGGGCGTGTCACGGGGATTGGAACGGCCGATGGCGCGCGTCAGATGTTCCGATACGATGCGGCCGGGCGTCTGGTCGAGGTCATTGACGCGAATCAGCGCAGCACGCGCTACGAACTCAATCCGCGTGGTTTGCTGCTGTCACGGACGGACGCGGCTAATCGTGTCGTGCGGTTCGGTTACGACGATGCGTTCAGGCTCGCGAGTTTGACCAACGAAAATCGCGAGGCATATCGCTTTCAGTATGACCGTCGCGATCTGGTTTCCGCGCAGATCGGCCTCGATGGCCACAAGCGCACGTACGAATACGATGTGTGCGGCCAGGGCACGATCGTACGAGATGGACAGATCGAGACGCGATACGAGCGCGACGCGATCGGGCGACTGACGGCGAAGCAAGCGACGCGTGAACGTTGTGAGTACCTGTACGACAAGGCGAGCCGAATCGCCTCTGCCGAGTTGTACACGCTGGCCGCTCGTGGCCCGTCGCTGAAGAATCGGGTCAGCTTGAAATACGACGCGCGCGGAGCGGTTCTCGAGGAATACACGCCGACCGGCTGGCTCGCGCATACGTACGACGAGCTTGGCAACCGTGTGAGCACGACGATCTCGGGCGAGCGCACGATCGATTGGCTGCATTACGGCTCGGGACACGTGCACCAGATCCGTTTTGACGGTGCTGCCGTTGCCGACATCGAGCGCGATGATCTGCATCGGGAAGTGCTGCGAACGCAGGGCAAGCTGACCAGTCATTTCGGATATGACGCGGTTGGGCGTCGTGCGCGGCACGCTGCGCAGCGGGGCCGGGCGGCGGACGATCTGCTCGCGAAGCAGTGGCAATACGATGCGGCGGGCGACGTGATCCAGAAGCGCGATCAGCGTCATGGCACGACGAGCTATCAATATGACCCGACTGGTCGCATTGAACAGGCGGCGGGGCCGGGATTGCCGTCGGAAGTGTTTCGCTGGGACGCGGCGGCCAACCTGGTGTCGAGCGATCATCCGGGCGGCTACGTCGAGCACAACCGGCTCAAGATGTTCGAGGACAAGCGCTTCGAGTACGACTCGTATGGACGGCTGGTTCGCAAGCTGAGCGGTCACGGGCCTGCGAAAGAGCTGGTTCTTGAATACGACGATTGGAGCCAGTTGAAGACCGTCGTGACGAAGGACCGTCTTGGCATCGCGACGACGCATTTCGAATATGACGCTTTCGGCCGCCGGATTCGTAAGCTCAATGGCGGGTACGCGAGTACGGATTTCCTGTGGGACGGCATGCGGCTCGTGCAAGAGACGTATCACGATCGCCAGGGTGAGGAAGCGCTGACGTACTTGTACGAGGCCAATAGCTATGTGCCGCTCGCACGGATCGATCAGGGCAAGCCGGCGGCTAACGATGCCGATGCAGGGGATGCGGTCTACTATTTTCACAACGATGTGTCGGGGTTGCCGGAGGAGTTAACCGACGCGGACGGAGAGTTGATCTGGCAGGCCCGCTACAAGGTTTGGGGTAACGCGGTGCAGGAGGAGTGGATCGCGCGGGCGCCGCAGCGGTCGACGCCGGCATGGGGCGCGGTGCAGCACAACGTGTCGGCGCCTGCCCGCGTACCGCGACCGCAGAATCTGCGTTTTCAAGGGCAATATTTGGATCGGGAAACGGGACTGCACTACAACACCTTTCGGTTCTACGATCCGGACATCGGACGGTTCATCAATCCGGATCCCATCGGATTGATGGGCGGAGCAAACTTATATCAATACGGACCCAACCCAATTTCGTGGATTGATCCGTGGGGACTGACATGCATTAGCAACTGGAGCGGTAATCGTGGCCGAGCTAAGGCGGCGCACGACTTAGAGCGGAACGGCTACAAGGTTGTTGCCGAGGAAGTTACGATGAAAGTAAATGGAAAGCGAATTCGTGCGGATTTCGTAGCTCAGGATGGCAATGGCAATATTCACGTATTCGAAGTTAAGAATGGAACCGGACGTCTAACGAACAATCAATCAGCATCGGGGGTTTTCGATATAAATTCTCCGTCAAATACTGTTGGCGAAATAGGTGGCGGAGTCATTAAGCCGTCAATGGGAACCACGGGAGTTTTCACAGTTTCGACAAAGGGGGCTCCCGGGGTTATGTTGGGTGGAGATGGTGCCACCCATGATGCGATATTCCATATTCTTCGGTATTGAAAAATGGCAAGAGTTGAGAAAAACGAATTTGAAAATGTTCTTCTGGGTGTGTTGCGTGACCGGTTCTCGGAGAAATCGGGTGTAACAGTACGGAAGAATTTGTCTATTTCAATCAAGACGCCGTCGGGTAAGGCAGAACTCAATTTGGTATACGTGAAATGGGCGCATGGGTATTATTTGGTGGGATTTGCCGATCACGTTGGGTTGGGAGAATTCATCGCAGAATGCATGATCCCCTACAAGCCGCGCAGTCTCTCGAATCATCAATACTGTTTCTCGACTTTGTCTGAGAAGAATAAATTCTTTGCTAATTCATCCAATGGGCATTTCGGAATTCCATCTCGGGATGAGTGGGTTGGTGGTGCATGTGATGAAATTGCAAATAAAATCACGGGAACTTATTTCCCGCGCCTGGAGAGTATGTTGAGTCTTGATTTAAAGATAATCGAGATTGCTTGTTCTGAGCCTGGTGATTTTTCCTATCCGTTGGTAACGGCGCTGTATGTTGCGAAGGCCAACGGTTTGAGTGTGTCAGAGTTTGACGTGGAAAAATTCGTCAAGGCTAAAGCGTCTGGAGATGTCAAGTACGATAGAAATATCGTCGAAACCAATCTGCAATCTGAGTAGCATTGGATTGTCATAGTTACTAGAATTGGGGTTTTAATGAGAATGTGATTGATTTATATACAATGAATTGTATTTTTAAGAAAATGTGTAACATGTTGCTGGAGTAAATTGTCGATGAAATTCTATCGTATAAGCCGATACAATGGTGATTCATACGAATGAGAGATATGAGCTCCCTATGAATTGAATCCATGCGGGTTGCTGCTGGCTCGGACGCGATGCCGGTCGCGTCGTGAAGTTCGGATACAAACGCGTTGCGGTTCGAGACGCTGGACGAACGAAAATCGCGAGACGTGTCGATTCCACTCGGGCATATTATGCCGATACGGAAAATCCTGCTTTTGATCAGATTAGGTGATTCGTGATGCTGGATAAGCCAGGGCTTTATGTGGTCGACTCGGTCGAAGCGAAACATATTGCTGAAGAGTGTAGTCGCAGCGGTTGGCTAGTTATTTTTTTGCCTTCGGGGATTGCATCCAAGGATCAGTTTTATGATGCGATTTGCAGAGAATGCCCACTAGATCCACCGTTGAACAGCAATCGAAGCTGGGATGCTCTGGCTGATTCAATGTGGTCAGGTTTGGATGAGCTAGAGGATGAGAAAATCGCTATCTTCTGGCCAAATTCAGAGCTTATGAAAACAGCAGAACCCGATGCTTTTGCTATTGCGACGAATATACTTGCCGATTTATGTGTTTCATTGGGAGATCGGAATGTGACGGCATCTGGAACGAAGACACTTCTGGTTTTTCAAACTAAAAGTTAAGCTCAAACAAGGGGCTGGTATGTGGGCCTTTACGTCTCTATTGGCAATAGCAGTCAACTGTCTGCGCTTAGCGGCAGTTCTAACACGCTGCCACGGTCTGAGTTCCGCACGCTCGATCCATCTCCCGCGTAACGCTTGTGGAACTACTAATCGAGGGAGGCATTCGATGAATACAAGCACGAATGCGAATATGACACGTGTGGCCATAGCATAATCGTGCAGCAAGGACAGGTCGAGACTCGGTTCAAGTGTGATCCGGTCGAGCGTATGACGGCAGCGTAATGATAACCGCTCAAACATATATTAAGCTCAAGAAGGGATTTGTTGATTTCCATGGTTTTATAGGGGAGATCAATGATTCTGATTACATTGAGGGGGCGATTGAGCTTTGTGTGAATGGGGTTGTCATTATTGATAAGACTATGTGGGATTGTGTTGATCAATTGTGGGCGTATTTGGCAGAGGGCGTGGTGTGCATTGCCAAAGGGGATGGGTTTAAAACTTACTTTCCGGATCAGCCCATTGAAATAAGTTTTGGTATTCAAGGAGGCAAGGTGATTGTTGCTGTGACCGTTTATGAAACTGTGAAGGTGGTTGTGGATCGATCAGAGTTTGTCTCTGAAATGAAGCGGCTTGCGGTTGAGTTTTTTGAAGGCATGAAGGGTAAGGGTGAAAGGTATAAGGATAGTTCGGATTTTTATTTGAATAAATTGAATTCGATATAATTGATGGGCGGTAAATTTGATCTGCTGTTGGAGCGACTTCGTCTCGACGGACAGCCACGGTAACTATCACGTTTTCGAAGCCAAACCTAGATCAGGACGTCTTACGAAGAATCAAAGCGCGTCTAGTGTATTTGACATGACGAGTCCATCGAATACCGTCAACGGCGTTGGTGGTGGGGTAATTACGCCATTAGCGGGAAAAGCTGGGAAGTTCGAGATCGCAACTGGCAATAGAGATATAGGTGAGGTGCTGGGGTGCGTGGTGCTTCGTACGATGCGATATTCCATGTGCTGAAATGTTGAGGTGCAAGATGAGTGCAGAAGTGAAGGGGATATTTGAAAAAAGACTGCAGGAAACTCTCGGGGAAAATGTAAGCGAGAGTGGCATCAAGGTATCAAAGGGTGAGATTCTTGTCGGTCGGGAAGGTGCGGGTAATGGGCGCATCGGATTCAGGTTCCTGAAAAATGCAAACGGCTACATTCTTTCTGCTGCCGCTGATTCTCCTGACCTTCAGGAATTTTATAAAAACAGCAATCCTCCGTACAAGCCGAAGATACCGACGGGTCTGGTTCTTGCGATGAATACATCTATGGAGGTAGTAAAGTCGTTTTCTCCGAATATTGGTGGGGCAGTTGATTTGCCACGGAATGATATGGAGATTGAGTCGACGTGTCGATGGATATGCGAAAAGGTGGTAAATGTTTATCTGCCGAGAGTGATAAATGTGGTGGAAATCAAGTCTGGATTGATTCGGGATGTGATGGATAATCCAAGTTACTATTCTTACCCGTTTCTGACCATTATTTTTGCGGCGAAGAGAAATGGTGTTGGGTTGGATGGGCTCGATGTTGATTATTTGATGGGGAAGAATGTATCCAGGAATAAGTCGTTTGACGAAAATGTTTTGAAGGAGTGTTTTGGGTGTGGTTGACTAGTGGGTTTTGATGAGGGGTGGTTGAAATAGGGTGACGATAAAATTTCATAAGAAATTTACGAGTATCCTGACGTTATTGTTGAGTCCTGTGAATGCAAATCCGAACGCGAAGATCTACTGCTTATATGCGAACGTGAGCAGGGCGCCGGATTCGTAAGCTCAATGGTGGTTACGCGAGTACCAATTTCCTATGGGACGGCATGCGGCTCATGCAGGAGACGTATCACGATCGTCAGGGTGAGGCAGCGCTGACGTACTTGTACGAGGCCAATAGTTATGTGCCGCTTGCGCGGATCGATCAGGGCAAGCCGGCGGCTAACAGTGCCGATGCGAGGGATGCGGTTTACGATTTTCACAACGACGTGTCAGGGTTGCCGGAGGAACTGACGGACGCGGACGGAGAGTTGATCTGGCAGGCCCGCTATAAGGTTTGGGGTAACGCGGTGCAGGAGGAGTGGATCGCGCGGGCGCCACCATCGTGGAGTGAAGCGCAGGCAGCGGCATCAACGCTGGCTCACGCGCCACGACCGCAAAACCTGCGCTTCCTGGGGCAACGTCTGGATCGAGAGACCGGCCTACAACACCTTCCGGTTCTACGATCCGGACATTGGGCGTTTCATTACACGCGATCCAATCGGGTTGTACGGCGGGGAGAATTTGTATCGCTATGCCGCGAATCCGCTTTTATGTGGGCCGATCCATTGGGTTGGGCGCCTCACCAAGCCACGATGACTGTATACGCGTCGGATGGGACAATGAGATTTATGGAAGCACTAAAAAGTGGTGGTACCACGGGGACTTCCTGGTCAGAGCAAATCGCATCGCACACGGAATCGAAAGGCATTATTGACCCTTGAATTCAATCAGGTGACCGAGTGGTCGTTACAGATGCAACCTTGCCGCCGTGTTCGGGATGTCGAGAACATGAACGTAGCTCAGCGTCGAAGAATCTGACGGTCGAATACCATTGGGCCGACGGCAAAATACAGTCAGGCTCGTGGTTCACCGACGCGGACAAGGGTGCGAAAGCTGTCGCTCGAAGAAATGCAAGAAAGGGGCTGGGCTCAAGCGGTTGTTCACGATAAGGAGTTTGTGGTGAAACTAACGATACATCCGATTAAAGTTGATTTTGTATATGATGAATTGGATACAAATGCGGTCACCTTCAAGATGAAGGATGGGTATCTTTTGATTCAGACATGTGTCTACCTCGAAGACGACGAACGATTGAATGAGCCTGCAGTTGAATTAAACGATCAGGGAAGCTCGCAATGTGGTGGGCTGGCTAATATTGTTTTTCTCCCTCGTGAGGTGGAGGTAGGGTTTCGGGAGGGCGATTATTTTCTCGGCGAGTACTCTGCTATTTCAATTATGCTCGATGAATTTGTGGATGTGAAGTTGGTTGATTTTTTTGTCAACCATTTGTTTCTCGGTGGTGTTGTGGCATATGGTGATGATTTCGATCCTGCGAGAAAGGTTGCTCAAACTTCGAAAAGGAATTATCTTTGATGTTGTCATTTGGGTGTTGTTGTTTTGATTTGAGTGGGGATTGTATTCGTCCGTAGTCATCGCATTGCTCATCGTATTCGACTTGTTAAATAATGTCGGTGAGATTATTTGAAAAGAGAAAAATTTGAAGATTGTGAATGGTTTGAGTGCACTTATTCTTGCAAGATCAGGCTTGCCGAAGATCGGTTGGATATTTGTAGATAAGGGATTCAACAAAAATTCTGCCGATGCGTTGATGACTGCAACGTTTCAAATTCCTGAAGATGAGGATGACGAGTTTTACGGTGAAGATCATCTTGCGTCGTGGCTGGAAGTGCCGACATTTCTCGCCGTTCTAGACGTATGTGGGAAGAGCCTTAAAGACCCGACCATAGTGGATTTTGCGAACGCAGCAATTCACTATCTGAAGAGTGATGATTTTTGGGAGTAAGGGTAGTACGTTTCACTAGCTGGGCCCCGTATTCAAGAATTTTTTGAGATCGTCCGCGACGGGCACCTGCCCGTATACCGCGACCTTGAAGTGGGTCGAAGAAACCAGGCAGGTCAAGACGTTTACGATAATCTTGAGTCAAAGACCAGGGGGCGACATGCTGAACGTTTCGTAACGATCCAGGAAATGTTGGGTACGCCGAAAACGTACCTCAAGCCGGATAAGTTCTACCTGTACATGAAGATTGGTGGAATGTGGCTGATCAGCGATGCGTGTTTTGTTCCGGGCCGAAAGGCGCGAATCGATATTGAGCCTGGCAGGCTGATCATCACGCAGTTGTAAGAGCGACGCCGCAGGATGCGGCCGCGCTGCGCGACGTCGCGCAGCGCGCCGGGTAGGGCAACGGCTATCAGCTGTATCACCCGCCCCAGCGCATCACCACGCGATATTGCAAGACGACCGCGACGTCCCCGCACCGCCCGTTGCCGTGCAATGCGTGCCCGCGCCGTTGTCGTAGAACGTGCGCGTCTCCGGCTGCGGCACAGACGGATCAAACGGATTAGGCGCACGATGCGGGCCACGCGCAGCATCGTACGGACGAGCCGGTGCATACGAGCCGCCACTACCAACGGGTCGCGATCCGTTAGCCCGCAGATATTCATTCCAGTTCTGCTCGCGCTGCTCGTATCCGGGCAACGCGCGACCGAGACTATCGCTGCCACCCGCGCCGAGCGCGACGCGATTCGCGGGCAAGACCCAATCGGGTTCGTGTTCCGACAAAGGCTGCGGTGCCACAAGCGTATCGCCCGACACACGCAGCGGCCGCGTATCCGGCGTATCGAACGGGCTTCGCTCCACGGGCGCGGCGTACTGCACGCGGCGTCGGCTCATTCGTGCCGCATGCTCATCATCACGAGCAGCAGCACGCCGCTCCGAGCGAAACACATTGGCACCCGCCGACCGATCGACGAGCGTATCTCGGCCCGACGCATCGGCGGCAGAAACAGAAAGCGCACACGCAAACGCGGCGGCGGAAGAAAGACGGAAGGGATGATTCATCAGCGATCCGAATCAGGTGATGTGCATTGAAAAAAACGGCAGATCACTGGCTGGCGGCTGGGCAACGGACGGCCGTCGAAGCGGCCCTGAAGCGACTACGAAGCGCGGCGGACGCGGCTCGGAGGAAGGCTGGCTGGATTGCAGAGGCGAATTCGTATTATTTCATATTTATAACGAAGACCTTTCTAATCGACGAAAGCCGTCGGCAAATAGAAGGCATGAGCCGCTCAACCTGACGCACTGCAATGGTGCCCACCAACCCAATCATCAGTTGTTTGAAGCGTGAGGATGCGACCCTTTACCCACCCCGACACGAGCCGTGCAAGATCGCCTGTCACCCGATCGCAATCCCGACAAGGCACGGCAGCAGAAAACCCCCACCAATAGCAACTAAATTGCACCACCAGCCTACGTTATCGCGCTTCCAAGGTTGCGCCGTCATCGCTACCGACCGCCACCCGATCCCTACGTGTTTTCCCTCACTCGACCGGCATTTTTGACAGACGATTTAAAAACGCCCATATAATTTCGACTGCCTTGCCAATGGCTGTCGGACCATCCCTCCGATCAAGCGATTTGGCAAGCGGGGCAGGCGAAACGCTTGCGCAATGCAAGACGCATCACGATGTCTTTCCGAACCAGACGTCCCCTTCGGGGACTGCAAGAGCCGGGCCCCGCTACGCAACATTCCGCCGGAGTTCCGTCTTCTATGTGTCTCGGGCGTGTCCCATGTCCTCGCCCCGGGTGCTGTTCGATTGCGCAAGTCATGCCGCCTTTGCCCGTATGACTAAACAACATCGAGGAGCTCCCAGATGACGCTGTCCCGTCTTACGTCCATTTCCGTCGCCGCCGTGCTGTTCGCCGCGGGCGCCGCCGCCGCGCAAGCGGAAACCGTGAAGATCGCCATCGCTGGCCCGATGAGCGGCTCGGTCGCCCAGTATGGCGACATGGTGAAGGCCGGCGCGCTGACCGCGATCGAGCAGATCAACGCGGCAGGCGGCGCGGGCGGCAACAAGTTCGAAGTGGTGATGATGGACGACGCATGCGAGCCGAAGCAGGCCGTCGCCGTCGCCAACAAGATCGTCAGCCAGAAGATCAAGTACGTGATCGGCCACGTGTGCTCGGGTTCGACGATTCCCGCGTCCGACATCTACGAGAACGAAGGCATCGTGATGGTCACGCCGTCGGCCACCGCGCCGCAGCTGACCGAAGGCAAGAAGCGCCACTTCATCTTCCGCACGATCGGCCGCGACGACCAGCAAGGCCCGGCCGCCGCGCATTACATCATCAACAACGTGAAGCCGAAGAAGGTCGCCGTCCTGCACGACAAGCAGTCGTACGGCCAGGGCATCGCGTCGTCGGTGAAGAAGGACCTCGAAGCCGCGAAGATCCCGGTCGTGCTGTTCGAAGGCATCAACGCCGGCGATTCCGACTACTCGGCGATCATCACGAAGCTGAAGTCGCAAGGCGTCGATTTCGTCTACTTCGGCGGCTACCACCCGGAAATGGGCCTGCTGATGCGCCAGGCGCGCGAGCAGGGCGTGAAGGCCACGTTCATGGGCCCTGAAGGCGTGGGCAACAAGGACGTGACGGCGATCGCCGGCCCGGCTTCGGAAGGCATGCTCGTCACGCTGCCGGCCGACTTCTCGGCCGACCCGGCCAACGCGGCGCTCGTGAAGGCGTTCGCGGACAAGAAGCGCGACCCGAACGGCCCGTTCCAGATGCCGTCGTACGCAGCGGTGAAGATCATCGCCGACGCGATCGCGGGCGCGAAGACGACCGATCCGACCAAGGTCGCCGCGTACATGCACAAGACGACGTTCGACACGCCGATCGGCAAGGTCGCGTATGACGCACAGGGCGACCTGAAGGCGTTCAAGTTCGTCGTCTACACGTGGCACAAGGACGCGACGAAGACCGCCGCCAAGTAACACGGAGTACCCGCCCGCGCACCCGCCCCGTCCGAGACCCGGACGGGGCGGGTGCGTATTGGCCGCGCATCCGCTCGGTGCGCGGCCAGCGGGCGGCCCGAGACGACACCGTGCGTTGCGCGCGGCCGAACGCCGTGATCCGGCGGCGGCATGCGACCCAGCGCCAACGGGAGCTTCCCGCACATGACTGACTTCTTTCCGCAATTCGCCCAGCAACTGGTCAACGGCCTGACGCTGGGTGCGATCTATGCGTTGATCGCCATCGGCTATTCGATGGTCTACGGCATCATCGGCATGATCAACTTCGCCCACGGCGAGATCTACATGATCGGCGCATACGTGGGCCTCGTGACCCTGACCGCGATCGGCGTCTCCGCCGGTTATCCGCTGCCGCTCGTGCTCGGCGCCGCCCTGATCGTGTCGGTGATCGTCACGGGCCTGTACGGCTTCACGGTCGAGCGCGTCGCGTACCGGCCGCTGCGCGGCGGCCCGCGCCTGGTGCCGCTGATCTCCGCGATCGGCATGTCGATCTTCCTGCAGAACTACGTGCAGATCGGCCAGGGCGCACGCGACGTGTCCGTGCCGGTGCTGATCTCCGGCGCGTTCGACATCCACCTCGGCGGCGACTTCGACGTGACGATTCCGTATTCGCGGCTGATGATCGTCTGCGTGACGGTCGTGCTGATGATCGCGCTCACGCTGTTCATCTCGCATTCGCGGATGGGCCGGGCGTGCCGCGCGTGCGCCGAGGACATGAAGATGGCGAACCTGCTCGGCATCGACACGAACCGCGTGATCTCGTTCACGTTCGTGCTCGGCGCGATGCTGGCCGCCGTCGGCGGCGTGCTGATCGGGCTGACGATCGGCAAGCTGAATCCGTATATCGGCTTCGTCGCGGGCATCAAGGCGTTTACCGCCGCGGTGCTCGGCGGGATCGGCAGCATCCCGGGCGCGATGCTCGGCGGCGTGCTGCTCGGCCTCGCGGAAACCTTCGCCGCAGGCTACATGCCGGCCGAGTACAAGGACGTCGTCGCGTTCGGCCTGCTCGTGCTGATCCTGCTCTTCCGCCCGACCGGCCTGCTCGGCAAGTCGGACATCGAAAAGGTTTAAGGGAGACGCAGATGAGTACAGTCATTTCCGTTCGCCGCCCGGCCGCCGACGCATCGTTCGGCCAGGCGCTGAAAAATGCCGTGGCCGCCGCGTTCCTGACGGCGATCCTCACGATCCCCGTGCTCGGGCTGCAGTTGAAGCTCGACGGCTACCAGGTCGTGCTCACGCCGCACTGGCGGCCGGTGTGGATCGCGGTCGCGGCCGTGTTCCTGTTCCAGTTGTTCAAGCCGTGGCTCGTGCGCGCGAAATCGGCGGTGAAGCTGCCGGCGCTGCCCGCGATGGGCGCGCAGCAGCAGCGCGCGGTCGTGTGGGTGCTGCTCGCGGTCGGGCTCGTGTGGCCGTTCTTCGGCTCGCGCGGCGCGGTGGACGTCGCGACGCTCGCGCTGATCTACGTGATCCTCGGCCTCGGGCTGAACATCGTGGTGGGTTTCGCGGGGCTGCTCGATCTCGGCTATGTCGGGTTCTACGCGGTCGGTGGCTATACGTACGCGATGCTGAACCAGTACTTCGGGCTGTCGTTCTGGGAATGCCTGCCGCTCGCCGCGATCGCGGCGGCGACGTTCGGCTTCCTGCTCGGCTTCCCGGTGCTGCGCCTGCGCGGCGACTATCTCGCGATCGTCACGCTCGGCTTCGGCGAAATCATCCGCCTGCTCGCGAACAACCTGACCGATCTCACGGGCGGCCCGGACGGCATCTCGGGCATCGCGAAGCCGACGGTGTTCGGCTTCGAGATGGCACGCTCGGCGAGCGTCGAAGGCGCGAAGACCTTCCATGAGCTGATCGGGCTGGAATACAGCGGCGAGCACATGGTGATCTTCCTGTACCTGATCGCGTTGCTGCTGGTCGGCTTCACGCTGTTCGTGACGAGCCGCCTGATCCGCATGCCGATGGGCCGCGCATGGGAAGCGCTGCGCGACGACGAGATCGCGTGCCGGTCGCTGGGCCTGAACCCGACGCGCATCAAGCTGTCGGCGTTCACGCTCGGCGCGGCGTTCGCGGGTATCGGCGGCGCGTTCTTCGCGGCGCGCCAGGGCCTCGTGAATCCCGAATCGTTCACCTTCATCGAATCGGCGCTGATCCTCGCGATCGTCGTGCTCGGCGGGATGGGGTCGCAGCTCGGCGTGATTCTCGCGGCGATCCTGCTGACCGTGCTGCCGGAAGTCGCACGCGGCTTCGCCGAGTACCGGATGCTGATCTTCGGTCTCGTGATGGTGTTGATGATGATGTGGCGTCCGCAGGGCCTGCTGCCCGCGAGCCGTCCCCACGTGGAGCTGCCGCAATGAGCGCGAATGCAGAACTGTTGAAGGTCGCCGGGCTGCAGATGCGCTTCGGCGGGTTGCTCGCGGTGGACGGCATCGATTTCGACGTGCGCCGCGACGAGGTGTTCGCGATCATCGGGCCGAACGGCGCGGGCAAGACCACGGTGTTCAACTGCGTCGGCGGCTTCTACAAGCCGACGGGCGGCGCGGTCGAACTCGACGGCCATCCGATCGCGGGGCTGCCGAGCCACAAGATCGCGGTGAAGGGTTTGGTGCGCACGTTCCAGAACATTCGCCTGTTCAAGTCGCTGACCGTCGTCGAGAACCTGCTCGTCGCGCAGCACCGCAAGGTGAAGTCGGGGCTGCTGCCCGGCCTGTTCGCGACGCCTGCGTATCGCCGCGCCGAGAAGGAAGCGCTCGAACGCGCGGCCGTGTGGCTCGAACGCATGGGGCTGAAGTCGGTCGCCAACCGGCCGGCCGGCACGCTGTCGTACGGGCATCAGCGGCGTCTGGAGATCGCGCGCTGCATGATCACCGAGCCGCGTTTGCTGATGCTCGACGAGCCGGCGGCCGGCCTCAACCCGCAGGAGAAAATCGAACTCCAGCACCTGATCGACAAGTTGCGCCGCGAGTTCGGCGTATCGGTGCTGCTGATCGAACACGACATGAGCCTCGTGATGGGCGTGTCCGACCGCATCCTCGTGATGGAGCACGGCCGGCCGATCGTGATCGGCACGCCGGAAGCGGTCCGCAACGACCCGCGCGTGATCAAGGCGTATCTGGGGGAAGAGTGATGCTGAAGCTGGAACAGGTCCATACGCACTACGGCGCGGTCGAGGCGCTCGCGGGCGTGTCGATCGAGGTGAACAAAGGCGAGATCGTCACGCTGATCGGCAGCAACGGCGCCGGCAAGACGACGCTGATGATGACCGTGTGCGGCACGCCGCGCGCGTCGTCGGGCCGCGTGCTGTTCGAGGGCAAGGACATCACCGCGATGTCGACGCACCAGATCATGCGGCAGGGGATGGCGATCTCGCCTGAAGGGCGGCGCGTGTTCCCGAGCCTGACGGTGCTCGAGAACCTGAAGATGGGCGGCTTCTTCGCGAGCCGCCACGAGATCGACGACGGCATCGAGCACGTGTTCAAGCTGTTTCCGCGCCTGAAGGAGCGGGCGGCGCAGCGGGCCGGCACGATGTCGGGCGGCGAGCAGCAGATGCTCGCGATCGGCCGCGCGCTGATGAGCAAGCCGCGCCTGCTGCTGCTCGACGAACCGACGCTCGGCCTCGCGCCTCTCGTGATCGCGCAGATCTTCGACATCATCCGCACGATCCGCGACGAAGGCGTCACGGTGTTCCTCGTCGAGCAGAACGCGAACAAGGCGCTGGGGGTGGCCGATCGCGGCTACGTGCTGGAAACGGGGCGCGTGGTGCTCGCCGATACGGGCGCGAACCTGCTCGCGAACGACCGGATCAAGCAGGCTTACCTCGGCGGCTGACGCCGGATGCCGCCGGCCTGCAACGGGCCGGCGGCGCTTCTTCTTTCGCTGGCTCGTGCCGGGCCGGTTCGCGGCCTGGCCTTCATCCGATCCTGAACGTGCTTTTGAGTACGTCGCGCAGATGCAGCGCGGCGCGATTGCTGTCGTCCGTCAGGATGGTGATCAGGTGCGGCGGAAGATCGGGCAGCACGATCCCGGCGACGTGGCTTGTCAGGTTGCCGGAGACGCGATCGTGTTCGATGAGGCCGACCGCGAGGCCGTTGGCGATACACGCTTCGACTGCCGGCGAACTGGCGCTTTCGAGCAGCATCCGGTGCGCGATCTTCGCCTTCTTCAGCGCGTTCAGCGCGGTGTCGCGGTACGGGCAGCCCTGCAATTGCACGGCGATCGGCAGCGGCGCATCGGGATTGAACTTGAAGGTCCGCGCGGCCACCCATACCGGATGCGTCTTGCTGAGCAGTTCGCCGTGCGGCGGCACTTTCTGTACCACGGCGATCGTGATGTCCAGCTGGCCGCGCGCGAACAGCGACTGCAGCTCTTCGCTGGAGCGCGCCTCGACGGTCAGCTCGAGCAGCGGCCGGTCGGCGGCGAAGCGCGGCAGGAATTCCGCCATGAAGTGCGCGGCGTACGAATCGGGGATGCCGAGCCGCAGCTTGCCGGTCAGCATCTGCGGCGACAGCGATTCGACGAGCCGGTCGTGGCTCAGCAGGAACTCGGTGGTATCGCTCAGCAGCTTGTGGCCGTACTGCGTGAGTTCGACGGCCTGGTTGTTCCGCGTAAACAGGCGCTGCGCGACCATTTCCTCGAGCTTCTGAATCTGCGCCGTGACCGACGACGGGCTGCGATTCACATGAGCGGCCGCATCCTTGAAGCGGCCGAGCTTCGCGACGGCGTGGAAGGTACGCAGCAGGTCGACGTCCAGGGTGCGCGGCATGATTTGGTTTTTCCGAATCATTGATTCAGGTAATGTCGATTGACGGAATTATTGGGCATCCCATATTCTCGGTCAACAGGCAGACAACGGCAGGCAGCCGGTCGCGCGTTGCACGTATCCGGGGAACGATTCATGTCGATCAATGATTTCGTTGTAGATGCATTGGTGCGGGACAGGAAGTTGAAGGCCGAGTCGGTATGGACGGTCGAGAATCACGAAAAGTATTCGACGCTGAAGCGCAGCGACGATGATGCGAGGAGAAAGGCAGCCGGGCGCGAGGTGTTTTCGCTGATGCGGAACCTGAACGAACTGGGCGTGCGCAGTCCCGCGCTGTGCGCGGACCGCGACGGCAACGGTTCGTTACGCGAAGCGATCGGCAAGTTGAGCGAGCGGCTCGCGACGCTGTCGCGCGGCCGCGATGTGCATTACATCGAGCTCGGGCCGGAGCCGGTCAAGACGACCGAACTCATGAAGGCCGTCAGCGGTGGCGGCCCGGACCATCTGCGCTACACGGCCGTCGACATCAACGAGTCGTCGGAAGACGCGATGCGGCACGCGATCATGCCGTTCCTGAAAACGCCCGGCTGCTTCAACTACATCGCCGACGATTACCGGAACGTGCAATGGAACCGCATCGACGCGGGCCAGGACGTGACGTTCATCACGATGCTCGGCTTCCAGGAAGGCAACGAGCTGCCCGTGACGATCGGCCGGCTCATCCGCAATCTCGGCGGCAAGTCGACCTACGTCGTGTCGGAGATGCAGTTGCTGGTCGAGGGGCGGGAAGAGCCCATCTATAACTTCTACCGGAACGAGAACATGGTGCGGTTTTCGGAAGTCGTCAGCCGGCAGCAGGGCTTCGAGCCGCTCGGCGAGCACCATGTGTCGATCGTCCGGCTCAATCTGCTCGGCGACCAGTTCCATGTGGCGGTAACGCTGCAACCCGTATCGAAAGCCGGGGCCGACGGGCATCTGATCACCAACGTCTGCCTGAAATACACGCCGGAGCAATTCCGCCATGTCCGCCACAGCCACGCCAATTGCCGCGTGATCGACGAACTGCACAGCGGCGACGGCAGCGTCGTGTACCAGATCGCCCAGTTCAAGGGCTGAATGCCGCAACGACGACAGCGAGGCACGCGATGAACAAGGGAAATGCATTGCCGGTGTTTGCGCGAGGGTTCGATCGGGTGAGGCTTGCGCTGCAGACGTCGCTGTCCGGCGGCGCGAATGTCGACGGCACGCTGGACGCCGCGACGGAACCGATGCGCTGGACCCGCGCATGCCTGCGCGACGGTTACGAGGTGCGATACCGGCGCAACCTCGACGATCTCGGCTATCGTGATGTGCCGATGCGCGGCACGCGCTCGGATGCGCTCAACGCGGTGTGCCATCTTCGCGGATTGTTTTCCGGCGAAGCGGTTCATGCGTTGCGCGAGATCGGTCGCGCGCTGGAGCGCAGCGCGTCGAGCAGCAACTGGATCATCTCGAAGCGCGTGCGTGCGGTGACGGAGCGCTCGCGGTTCGTCGACGACATGATGCACGACCGCGCGTTCCTGCTGAGGGTGTCGCGCCTGGCCGGCGTGCCGCTGATTCCGTATCCGATGGTCAACGCGCGGTCGCAGTTCAACTACTACTATCCGACGGACCGGCGCGACGGCAAGGAACAACTGGGGATGTGGCACACCGACGGCACCAGCTTCGTGCTGAACATCGTGCTGTCGGATCGATCCGACTACGAGGGCGGAAACTTTCTGTTCTACGAATCGACCGCGGAGACGTTCGACCGCCACGATCGCGAGCGCCGGCATGTGAAGGCCGCGAATCTGGACAACGCGGGCGACGCATTGCTCATCTATGGCAGCAAGCTGTTCCATGGCGTCGAACCGGTCGAGTCGGGGCGCCGCATGTCGCTGGTGCTGTCGTTTCATTGCCCGTACACGCGGGAGGACGACAACGGGTTCTGGCATCTCGCGTCGGACGACGGCATCCCGCGCACGGTCGTCAGCTGGCTGGCGCTGCAGCGCGCGCTCAGGGACGACGCCGAACTGCAGTACCGCCGCCTCGGGCTCGAACCGATTCGCCCCGAGGATCTGGAAGACCAGCGCCAGTCCCCGGCAACTTTCTGAGAGCCGTCGCCCCATGCCGCTATTCCTGCTCCAGCTCGTCTTCGTGTTGTCGTGGAGTTCCGGTTTCATCGGCGCCAAGCTCGGCGCGGAGACGGCTGGCGCGTTCAACCTGCTGTTCTGGCGGTTCCTGCTCGTCACGCTTTGTCTCGCGATCGTCCTCAACCGGCAGCTCGGGCACCTGACGTGGGAGAAGCTTCGCTATCACGCGGTGATCGGCTTCCTGTCGCAGTTTCTCTATCTGGCCTGCGTGTACGTGGCGATTCAGCATGGCCTGCCGCCCGGCATCGCCGCGATCGTCGCCGCGTTGCAGCCGCTCATGACGGCCGCGATGACGTCGCTCGGAGGCAGCGAGCGCAGCGGGGCGCGACAGTGGGCCGGGCTCGTCGTCGGTTTCGTCGGCGTGGGGATCGTGATCGGCGGGCAATATGCGCTGCCGGCCGGGTCGGTCGGGCTCGTCATGTACCTGCTGCCGCTGGTGTCCGCGCTGGGGCTGTCGATCGCGACGATCTATCAGCGGCGCCGTGCGCTGACGGCCGCGCGCAGCAACGAGGACGGGCTGTTCCTGCCGCTGTTCGTGCAGGGCTGCGTGAGCCTCGTGCTGTTCGCGGCGTGCGGGGTCGTCACGGGCGACCTGCACGTGCCGACCCAGCCGAACGTATGGGTCTCAGTCGTGTGGCTGACGGTGTTCTCGACCTTCGTCGCCTACCTGTCGTTGTGGGCGCTGCTCAAGCGCATGCCTGCGACGCGCGTGGCGACCCTCGTCTATCTTGAACCGCCCGTGACGCTGGTGTGGGCCGCGTGGATGTTCGGCGACCGCATCGTCTTGACGACCTATCTCGGCATCATTGTCGTCGCGATTGGCGTGTGGCTGGCCGGCAAGCAGGTCGAGCGGCCCCCCGCGCGGGCGCGGCGGGCGAACATGGAGGCGGCCGGCCGCTGACGCACACTGGTTGCGCGCGCGATTCCGGTGTAGCGTCGCGGTACGGTCATGTCCCCGCGAAGGAACCCGATGAAAGTCAAACGGATCGTCGCCAATATCGACACCCGGTCAGTCGACGACGCAAAACGCTTCTACCAGCGGATCTTCGGCCTCGACCTGCTGATGGATCATGGCTGGATCGCGACCTACGGCAATGCCGAGCAAATGGACGTGCAGATCAGCTTCGCATCGCAGGGCGGATCGGGCACGCCGACGCCCGATCTGTCGATCGAAGTCGACGACGTCGATGAAGCGCTCGCACGCGTCAATGCGGCCGGGATTCCGGTCGAATACGGCCCGGCCGACGAGCCGTGGGGTGTCCGGCGTTTCTACGTGCGCGATCCGTTCGGCAAGCTCGTCAACGTGCTGGTGCATCGCTGACTTGAAGCGCCGGGTTCGAACCGGCGTTCACGCATGCAACGCCAGCCCCTTCACCGCCTTGTCCACGGCCTTCTTCGGCCCGTGCAGCGCCAGCCCGACGAGGTCGAGATTCTCCGCATCGCCGGCCCGAAATACGTCGCGGTTGGCTGCGTCGTGCCCGGTCGAAAACATCGCGTGCACGTAGGGCACGATCGTGAGCTCGCGCGACAGCGCCTGCCGGTGCGCGGCCTGCAGGCCGTTCAGGTCGGCCGCGAACACCAGCATCGGCTGGCCCAGCATGCGGCCGTAGCGGCGTCCCGCCGCATCCTCGTATGGCTCGCCGAGCGCTTCGGGCGCTTCGGCCGCGACGCCCGTCGCGAGAAACGCGACGACATTGAGTTTCTGCCATGCCGCGAGATCGTCGCGCACGATCAGTGCCACCTTGGTATCGAACATGATTGCTCCTCGTAGAGACGCTCATGATCGGATGCCGCGTGCGATCAGTCTGGAACGTTTGTGCACAGTTGCCGGTACGCGGCCGGCGTGATCCGGTACGCACGGCGGAACCAGCGGCCCAGGTGGCTCTGGTCGGCGAAGCCGACGTCCGCGGCCGCCTGCGCGGGCGTGCGCCCGGCCGCCAGCAGCCGGCGTGCGGCACGCAGCCGCAAGCGCACCAGGTACGCGTGCGGCGACGTGCCGAATGCACGCTGGAACAGCCGGGTCAGCCGGAACCGGTCGATCCCGGCGACGCTGGCCAGTTCGTCGAGCCCGATGTTGCCGTCCATCTGCGCATGCAGCAGGTCGCGCACGCGCGCGATCGCGGGCGGCACGACTGCGCTTTCCAGCACGAGCGGGCCGCGCAGTTCGCCGCCGAGCCGCATCAGCAGGCGGTCGAGCGTCTGGTCGCGCGCGAGCTTGCCTTCGTTGCCGTGGATCGCGAGAAACGCGTGGCGGATCGCGTCGACGAGGCCGCGATCGTCGACGAGCGTATGGCCGAACGAGGCCTCGACACCGCCGAGGCCCGGCAGGTCCAGCCGGCGCGCCGCGCGCTCGACCCACGCTTGCGGCAGGTACAGCATTCCGTAGGTGAAGCCGCCCGCTTCGGGCGCATGGCCGTCGTGCATCGCGCCCGGCTCGATCAGGATCGCGCGGCCCGGCACGCTCGTATGCAGCGACCGGTGGCACTGGAATTGCTGCACGCCCTGTTCGGTGAAGCCGACCAGCATGTCGTCGTGATCGTGCGCATCGTACGCATGGCCATTGAAGTGCGCATGCAGGCTTTCGATGCCGGTTTCCGCATCGCGCCGAGCGACGAGCCAGTGGTCGGGCGTGTCGATGTCCTTTGCCGTTTTCGTCATCGGATACCTCGTGCGTCGATGTGGCATGCCCGATAGTTTACGCAAGTCGCGTGATGCAGGCGGCAGGGGCCGCCCGTTGATCCGGCGATCCGGCGGGCCGCGGCGCGAGTCCCTTGCATGCAGCGCGTGACGCGCAATGGCGTGCGTGCGCGGTTCATTCCCCGTTCGCCACCGCCTGCTCGTCGCGCGCATATTGCGCCGGCGGCCGCCCGACATACCGCGTGAACGCGACGCTGAACGTGCTCGCGGAACTGTAGCCGACGCGCCCCGCGATCTCGGCGATGCGGCCTTCGTTGCGGCGGAGCAGATCCTTCGCGAGCGCCATGCGCCACGTGAGCAGATATTCCATCGGCGCGACGCCGACCGCGCGGCTGAAGCGTTCGAAGAACGTCGAGCGCGACAGCGCCGCTTCCTTCGCGAGTTCGACGACCGTCCACGAATAGGCGGGACGCGCGTGCATGCCACGGATCGCGGCGGCGAGTCGGTTATCGGCGAGCCCGCGCACGAGGCCGGGCGATGCGTTCGTGCCGGCCGTGAACCGCAATGCCTCGATCAGCAGCACTTCCAGCAGGCGCGCCAGCACGATCTCGCGCGCGGGGCGATGCGCGCGCGACTCGTCGCGCACCAGTTGCACGAGCGTGGTCAGCCGCGGTTCGCCGCGCACGTGCACGAATTGCGGCAGCAGCGACACCAGCAGCGCTGCATCTGGCGAACCGAAGCTGCAGTTGCCGGCCATCATCCGCGTGTCGACCGGGTTGCCCGGATCGCCGATCCGGTATTCGCCGTTGTCGATCGCGACCGGCGGCGCGGTTTCCACGCCCGGCGGCGGCGGTTCGAGGCTCGACATCGCGACGCCGTAGGCCGCCGGAATCAGCACGAAATCGCCCGGCAGCAGCTCGATCGGCGCGTGTCCGTCGATCGCGATCCGGCACCCGCCGTCGAGAATCGCGCAATAGAACGGCTCGCCGGCGACCGCGCGGTTGATATACCAGGGGCTCGCGCCATGAACGGACTTGGAGTGCTGCGCGCCCGGTTGCAGCAGCGTCACGACTTCGGTCAACGGGTCGATCATCGCCGGACTCTCGCAAAAGAAAAGCGGATTTTCGATTGTAGCGAATACGGCATCGGCCATCTATCGTACGGACACGTGCCCCACCCACCTCAGGAGTTCGCATGAAGACCGTACTGATCACCGGCTGTTCCTCCGGCTTCGGCCTCGAGATTGCCCGCCATTTCCTGGCCCGCGACTGGCAGGTCGTCGCGACGATGCGCACGCCGCGCGAGGACGTGCTGCCGCCGTCGGAACGCCTGCGCGTGCTGGCGCTCGACGTGACGAACGCGGACAGCATTCGCGCCGCGATCGACGCGGCCGGCCCGATCGACGTGCTCGTCAACAACGCGGGCTTCGGCGCGGCCGCGCCGGCCGAGCTGATGCCGCTCGACACGGTGCGCGCGCTGCTCGAGACCAACACGATCGGCACGATTGCGGTTACGCAGGCCGTGCTGCCGCAGTTTCGCCGGCGCGGGGCCGGCGTGATCGTGAACGTCACGTCGAGCGTCACGCTGAAGGCGCTGCCGCTGGTCGGTGCATATCGGGCCAGCAAGGCAGCGGTCAATGCGTACACCGAATCGATGGCGGTCGAACTCGAACCGTTCGGCGTGCGCGCGCATCTCGTGCTGCCGGGCCGGGCGCCCGACACGCGTTTCGGCGACAACGCGCGTGCGCACATGCACGGCTTCGAACACGAGGCTTATGCAGCGTTCGTCGGAAACGCCGTCGCGAGGATGCTCGATGCGTCGGGGCCGATCACCCATGCGCGGGACGTGGCCGACGCCGTGTGGCGCGCGGCGACGGATCCGTCGAGCCCGATGCGCATTCCGGCCGGCGCCGATGCCGAAGCGTGGGCGGCCGAAACGCACTGATCGATCGGGAATCCGTCGCGCCGGTCGGTCGCACCGGCGCGGCGGATCGTGTGATGCGGGGAACGGCGTTACCGCACGCCGTTACAGCGCACGTTCGATCGCCTGACCGAGCAGCGACACGCCGAGATCGATCTCTTCGTCGCTGACGGTCAGCGGCGGCGCGATCCGGAACACGCCGCCCATGCCGGGCAACTGCACGATGTTCATGCTGAGCCCGAGATGCATGCATTCGCGCGTGATCTTCGCGCCGAGCCCGTCTGCCGGCTCCTTCGTACGGCGATCCTTGACGATTTCGACGCCGAGCAGCAGCCCGCGTCCGCGCACGTCGCCGATGCAGTCGAAGCGTTCCATCAGGTCGAGCAGGCCGCGCCGCAGCCGGTCGCCCATCACGTTCGCCCGGGCGACGAGCCCGTCGCGCTGCACGACGTCCAGCACGCGCAAGCCGACGGCCGCGGGCAGCGGATCCGACACGTGCGTCGTGTAGAACAGGTAGCCGAGTGCGTGCGCGCGTTCCTCGATTGCCGCGGACGTCACGAGCGCCGCGAGCGGCAGCCCGGCGCCGAGCGTTTTCGATAGCGTCAGGATGTCGGGGGTCACGCCATCGCGCTGGCACGCGAACATCGTGCCGGTGCGGCCGACGCCGGTCTGCGCCTCGTCGACGATCAGCAGCATCCCGCGTTCTTCGCACTTGCGCTTGAGCGCCGCCATATAGCCTTCCGGCAACTCGATGATCCCGCCCGAGCTGAGGATCGGCTCCGCGATGAAGGCCGCGAGGTTGCCGCTCGACTGGCGATCGATCAGGTCGAACGCGTAGTCGAGTTCGGCGAGGAAGTCATGAGTGCCGTTGCGCTCGAAGCGCGGCCGGTACGTGAACGGCGCCGGAATCGCGAACGAGCCGACGGCGGCCGGGCCGACACCCTTGCGGCCGGCGCTGTACGTGGCCGACGCGGCCGCGCCCGTCATCCCGTGCCACGACTGCGCGAAGCCGACAATCTCGTACTTGCCGGTGACGAGCTTCGCCATCCGGATCGCCGCTTCGTTCGATTCCGCGCCGGTGCTGAGCAAGAGCGCACGATCGAGCCCGGCCGGCGTGATGTCGGCGAGGCGTGTCGCGAGGTCGACGACCGGCCGCGACAGCATCCCGCTGAACAGATGGTCGAGCTTGCCCGCGTATTCGCCGATCACGGACACGATCTCCGGATGGCTGTGGCCGAGCACCGCGCTCATCTGGCCCGACGTGAAATCGAGGATTGCGCGGCCGTCCGCGTCGTACACGAAGCTGCCTTTCGCGCGCTCGACGATCATCGGCTCGAACGTGCCGCCGTAGCGGACCAGGTGCTGCCTGGCGTTGCGCCAGAAGGTCGGGTCGTCGTTCAGGGACATCGGGCGTCTCCAAAGAGGCAAGGGGCAGGGTGCAGAGGGCAGGGGTCGCTTGCAGTCTAGGCGCGCGTCTGGTTTGATGGAAACGAATAGTGCTTATGCAAGGTAGAAAAGGAGCTAATACCTTGGCGCTTTCGCTCGAAATCGACCTGCTGCGCTCGTTCGTCGTGATCGCCGAGGTGCGCGCGCTCAGCCGCGCGGCCGTGCGTGTCGGCCGGACCCAGTCCGCGCTCAGCCAGCAGATGAAGCGGCTCGAGGAGATTGTCGACCAGCCGCTGTTTCAGCGCACCGGGCGCGGCGTGGTGCTGACCCATCCGGGCGAGCGGCTGCTCGTGCATGCGCACCGCATCCTGCGGCTGCACGACGAGGCGATGGCCGACCTGTGCGGCACGGGGCTGTCGGGCACGATCCGCTTCGGGTGCCCGGACGATTACGCGCAGGCCTGGCTGCCTGCGCTGCTGCGGCAGTTTTCGAGCCAGCATCCACAGGCGATCGTCGAAGTCGTATGCGGGCCGACGCCGCGTCTGATGGAACAGCTGGAGAAACGCGCAGTCGACCTGGCGATGATTTCATTGCCGGACGACGGCGCGAACGACGACATCATTCGTCGCGAGCAACTGGTCTGGATCGGCTATCCGGGGCTCGAGCCCGCGCATTTCGATCCGTTGCCGCTGGCGCTGTCCGATCGCGACACGCTCGATCACATCGCGGCCTGCGAGGCGCTGGATCGGGCCGGCCGCGACTACCGCGTCGCGTATGCGAGCAGCAGTCTCGCGGGGCTGGTCGCGCTGGTGCGTTCGGGGCAGGCGTTCGCGGTGATGACGCAGACGGCGGTGCCGGCCGACCTGGCGATCGTCACCGGCGATTCGCGCCTGCCGCCGTTGCCGGCGGTGGGCATTGCGCTGAAGTTCGATCGCAAGCGGCCGTCGCATCTGACGGCGGCGTTCGCCGGGCATATCCGGCTCACGCTGCCGCTGTTGTGATGCGCGCGGCCGTCGCGCCGAAGCATCACGCGAGCGTCGACGAGGCCGACACCTTGGCCGAGTCACCGGCATTGGCATCCGCCGTCGCATCGCGCACGCGGATCGCCGCCTGCATGCCCGACAACTTGAGTTCGGTTTCCTGATATTCGTTGGCCGGCTCGGAATCGGCGACGATGCCGCAGCCCGCGAACAACCGGCAGGCGCCCCCGTCGACCAGCGCTGAACGGAGCGCGACGATGAAGTCGCCGTTGCCGTGCGCGTCGATCCAGCCGACGGGCGCCGCATACCAGCCGCGATCGAAGCCTTCATGCGCACGGATGTGGTCGAGCGCCGCGGCGCGCGGATGGCCGGCCACCGCCGGCGTCGGATGCAGCGCCGCGACGACCTGCAGCAGCGTCGCATCCGCCTTCAGCGTCGCGCGGATCGGCGTGCTCAGGTGCTGCAGCCTCGGCAGCCGGTGCAGCGACGGCTGCTCGGGCACGTCGAGCGCGCGTGACAGCGGCGTGAGCGCGGCGCGGATCGCATCGACGACGAGCGCGTGTTCGAGCCGTTCCTTGGCGGAATCCATCAGGGCCGCGCCGAGTGCGCGATCGTCGTCGGGCGTGGCGCCGCGCCGGATCGTCCCGGCCAGCGCATGCGTGCGCACGTCGCCGGCCGCGACACGGGCGAGCCGTTCCGGCGTGGCGCCGACGAAGCAGGCCCCTTCGCGGCGGACCGCGAACAGGTGCGCATGCGCGTCGCGCTTGCGCAACCGGCGCAGCAGCGGCGCGACGGCAACGGGCCGCGCGTACTGTTCGAGCACGTCGCGCGCGAGCACGACCTTGCCGAACGCGCCGCCGTGGATCGCGTCCACCGCGCGCCGGACTTCGTGCTGCCATTCGCTGGCCTGCAACGCCTGCGTGTGCAGCAGGTGCGGGGCATCGTCGTCATGGGTGGCGGCGAGCGTGCCGAGCGACTCGATGCGCGCGAGGCACGCATGCGCGAGCGCGGCCGGATCGTCGTGCGCGGCGACGACGTGCTGGCAGACGGCCCAGTGGGCATCGCCTTCGCGCACGATCAGCAGCTTCGCCACCGTCATGCTGGCGTCAGGAAACGGCGCCCAGTGCGCGCTGCGCGCGCCGTGCGGATCGAACCGGAAGCCGCCGACCAGGCGTGGCGGTTGCGGGCCGGCCGTCACCGCATCGCGAACGAGCGTGCGCCAGCGCGCATCGATCTGCGCGAAGCGCGTGTCGCCGTTGGCGCTCAGTTCGAGCGCGCAATCCCAGCCGAACAGCGTGACGGACGTATCGCCGGCTTCGTGGAAGAACCACGGCGTGGCGCCGTCGTCCCACGCGGCGATCAGGTCGAAGAAGTCGAGCGGGCGCAGCGGCACCGACACCGACGCGAGCGTCGGCGTGCCGGTGTCGGCGGCGCGGCGGGCCGCACGGGTGAACGTGTCGTGCAGCAGCGGGAGGCCGGCGTTCATGCGAGCCCCCGTTGTTGCCGCCAGTATTGCGTTTGCTGCGCGATGTACCACGCGATCAGGCCCGAGAACAGCGTCTCGACGTAGTCGGCGTCGAGCCCGGCCTGCTCGGCCCAGCGGCGCCGGTCGGGCAGCATCGCGGCCACCCGTTCCGGCGCGGCGATGCTCGCTTCGTCGGGCTTGAAGCGCGAGGCAGCCTTCACGTATTGCATGCGCCGGCCGAGCGCTTCGATGATGTCGGCGTCCAGGCGATCGATGGCTTCGCGAATGTCGGGCAGCCCCGTGCAGGCGTCCGGTTTCTTCATGTGTACTCCTTTCCGTAACGAAGGGATTGGCCGATCCGTTCGACCAGATGCGCGATCACCGCCGGGTATTGGTGGCGCAGGTAGAAGTGGTCGCCGCTGAACGTCTCGATGCGGATCGGGCGCGACGCGACGTCCTGCCACGCGTGCGCTTCGTCGTTGTCGAGCTCGGAATCGGCGAGCGGCAGCATCACGCCGAGCGGCGTGTCGATCCGCGGCGGCCGGTCGCGGCGATACGTCTCGATCGCGCGGTAGTCGCTGCGGATCATCGGCAGGTAGATCGCGCGCATCTCCGGATCGGCGAGCAGCGCGGCGTGCTCGCCGGACAGCCGCGCGACATCGGCCACGAGCGCTTCGTCGGATTGCAGGTGCAGATCCGACAGGCGCTGACGATGCGGCGGCGGCAGCGCGGACACGGCCAGGTAAAGCGGCGCCGCGCCGCGCGCCTCGAGCCGCACCGCCACCTCGTACGCGAGCGCCGCGCCGAGGCTGTGCCCGAACAGCACGAGCGGCGCGTGGGCATAGCGTTGCAGCGCGTCGGCGGCGGGGCCGGCGAGTGCGTCGATCGTCGCCAGGCACGGCTCGCCGAAGCGTTCCTCGCGGCCCGGATACTGCAGCGCGAGCAGGTCGACATCCCACGGCAGCGCGCGACTCCAGCCGCGAAAGAAATTCGCGGTGCCGCCCGCGTGCGGGAAGCAGACGAGCTGCGCGCGCGGGCACGGCGACAGGCGCAGTTCGCGGATCCAGTTCGAATCGGTCGGTCGTGCGCTCATGCGGCCGCCGCCTCCAACTGGCGGCGCAGCAGGTCGCGCAGCGATTTCTTGCTGGTCTTGCCGATGCCCGTTTCCGGGAAGCGCGGCATGAACTCGATGCGATCGGGAATCTTGAACGCCGCGAGCCCGCAGTCGCGCAGGTGGCGTTTCAGCACCAGCCTGGACGGCGCGGGCGCGCGGGCGACGACGAACGCGCAGGTGCGCTCGCCGAGCAGCGGGTCGGGCATCGCGACCACCGCCGCGTCGTGCACCTGCGGATGCGCGAGCAACAGGTTCTCCACTTCCTCGGCGGAGACCTTCTCGCCGCCGCGATTGATCTGGTCCTTGTCACGGCCTTCGACGACGAGATCGCCGTCCGCGGTGCGCCGCACGCGGTCGCCGCTGCGATAGAAGCCGTCGGCGGTGAACGCGGTCGCGTTGTGCTCGGCGAGCCGGTAGTAGCCCCGTATCGTGTATGGGCCGCGCACCTGCAGTTCACCGATTTCACCGGGCGCGACCGGTTCGCCGGCTTCGTCGACGATGCGCACTTCGTCGCCGTCCGACACCGGGCGGCCCTGGGTCTGCGCGATCCGTTCGGGCGAATCGTCGAGCCGGGTGCAGCAGATGAGCCCTTCGGCCATGCCGAACACCTGCTGCAGCCGGCAGCCGAGCACCGGCGTCACGCGCGCGGCCGCGTGGTCCATCAATCGGGCGCCGCCGACCTGCAGCACGCACAGGCTCGACAGGTCCGCCTGCCGTTGCGGCTGTTCGTCGAGCCACAGCAGCGCGAGCGGCGGCACGAGCGCGGTATGCGTGACGCGCTCCTGCGCGATCAGCGCGAAGCTCTGTTCGGGCTCGGGCCGCCCGGTCGCGACCACGCGGCCGCCCGCGAGCAGCGCGCCGATCGTGCCGGGGCAGCACAGCGTGAAGTTGTGCGCCATCGGCAGCGCGGCGAGATACACGGTGCCGGCGTCGAAGCCGCTCGCGGCGCTGCACGCGCGCACGTTGTACAGGTATTCGCGATGGCGGCGCGGGATCAGCTTCGGCGTACCGGTCGTGCCGCCGGACAGCTGGAAGCATGCGATGTCGTCGGCACGGGCCGCGCATTCGCGCAGCGGCGGCGCGTCGTACAGCGCGTCGAAGGGGGTGAACGCGTGATCGTCGCCGGCCATCACGATGTGCTCGAGCGTCGGGCAGTCGGCCTGCAACGCGGCCGCGAGCGGCCGGCAGTCGAACTCGCCGAGTCGTGCCGCGCCCAGATACGCACGCGCGCCGGCGAAACGGCAGAACGCGCCGATCTCGTAGTGCCGGTGAGCGGGCAGGGCGAGCACCGGCCGCACGCCGAGCTGGAACAGCGCGAAGCACGTCTCGATGAAGCGCGCGCCGTTCGGCAGGTGGACGACGACCGCGTCGCCGCGCGCCAGGCCGAGACGCGCGAGGCCGCCCGCAAGCTGGCGGATGCGCGAGAGCAGGTCGCGATAGCTGAGCCGGCAGGCGCCGTCAACGATGGCGAGCGCATCGGGATCGCGCTGCGCTTGCGCGTCGAGCGCATCGAAGAAAGTCGTGTCTTGCCAATAGCCGGCGTCGCGATAGCGGCGCGCGAAGTCGTCGGGCCAGTCGGGCGCGTCGGCCGGGAGGGCCGGCGCCACGGGGGGAAGGGAGGGTTGCATGGGCGGACCTTGGGTTCCGGCAAGTTGTCAACAAATGTAAATGAGAGGTATTATCATTTGTAACAAGTGCCGCGATAGCGTCGTTTCTTTCGATATCGCGGCAATTTCATTCGATCGGGCGCCTGTCGCGCGGCGCCCGCCCGGCCCGGCCGGACAATCGGCCGGTTGCCGCCGGCGCGCGCCGGGCCGCGCGTGCCGCCTAACCAACGGACCTCCGATGAGCTCGACCTCCTTCGCATCGTCACGACGTCACCCGCCGGTGCTCGTGCCCGGCAATCATCCGGGCGTGGTGCACATCGACGCGGGCATGAAACTCATGAGCGGCACGCTGTGCTCGGACAGCCGCGACTGGTACGAGGAGCCGCTCGAAAAAGGGCTGAAGCTCGTTCTCGTGCAGAGCGGCCAGTTGCGCTGCCGCGTGCCGGGCCAACCCGAGCAATGCATCAAGGGGCCGGGCCTGTGCGTGATCGCCAACGATGGCGAATTCACGACGCACCAGATCTACGACCGCGACACGCCGCTGCGCTACACGATCGTGCAGCTCGGCCTCGATGCGCTCGACCGCAACCTGAGCCTGTTGCCGGAGAAGATGCTCGCGCCGGCGGGCGGCGATCCGCGCATCGTCAGCTGTCCGGCGTCGAAGGCGCTGCAGGCGCTCGCGGTGCAGATCGCGACGTGCCCGTTCGAGGGGGCGGTGCGCGAGTACTTCCTGAAGGCCAAGGCGTTCGAGCTGACCGCGCTGAGCGCGCAGTTGCTGGCAACGCAGCGGCAGTTCGCGCCGGCCGACGTGCGCGTCACGTCGTCGGATGTCGAGCGCGTGTATGCGGCGAGCGACATCCTGACGCGCGAGCTCCAGCAGCCGCCGACGCTCGACGCGCTCGCGGGCCGGGTGGGGATGAATTCGCGCAAGCTGACGGCCGGTTTCCGCAAGGTGTTCGGCACGAGCGTGTATGCCTACCTGCAGGAATACCGGCTGCGGACCGCGCACGCGATGCTGTGCGCGGAGGACGCGAACGTGTCGACCGTGGCGTATCGCGTGGGCTACAGCCCCGCGCATTTCTCGATCGCGTTCCGCAAGCGCTACGGCATTTCGCCGAGCGATATTCGTGCGTCCTCGAACGCGATCGACGACGTCGAGACGGCGCGCGCGGCAATCTAAAACAACTGACCGGCAGCCTAAAGCAATCGACCGGGCTCATGGGGGTGAATGAGATAGATTCTCATTCACGGGTGGCCGCCGCCGCGCGGATCCGCCATCGAACGACCCATACAAGGCGTGCCCATGAGCCAGACCGCTGTCGATTCCAGCATCGATCATTCCGATCCTTCCCGTTTTTCTCCCATAGCCTTTCGCTCGCAGCTCGTCGCGATGATCGCCGAGCTGCTCGACGAACCCGTCGGCGAAATCGCGTCGCTCGACGATGACGAGGACCTGCTGAGCTGCGGCCTCGATTCGATCCGGCTGATGTATCTGCAGACGCGCGTGAACCGCCTCGGCTACGCGCTGACGTTCGATGCGCTCGCGTGCACGCCGACGCTCGGCGCGTGGGCCGAGTTGCTCGCGAATGCGCCGCGCGTCGCACCCGCGGCGCCCGACGTCGGGGCGGCCGAGGCTGCCGAGGTCGACGTGCATGCGCCGTTCGACTTGTCCGCGGTCCAGCAGGCGTACTGGCTTGGCCGCAGCGACGAAGAAGTGCTCGGCGGCGTGAGCTGTCACGCGTTCCTCGAGTTTCGCAGCCGCGCGATCGATCCCGTTCGTCTCGATGCGGCGTGCCAGCGTGTGCGTGCGCGCCATCCGATGCTGCGCGCGCGCTTCAGCGGCGGTCGCCAGCAGATCGTCGCGGCGCCGGACGCGCCGGTGTTCGCGCATGCGGACTGGCGCGACAGGACGGCTGCCGATGCGCAAGCCGAATGGGAGTCGCTGCGCGCGCGCCGGTCGCACGAATGTCTCGACGTCGAGCACGCGCAGGTCTTCATGATGGGGCTCGTGCAGATGCCCGGCGGCGAGGATCGCGTGTGGCTGAGCGTCGACCTGCTCGCGGCCGACGTGGACAGCGTGCGGCTGCTGATGCAGGAGATCGGCGCCGCGTATGCCGAGCCTTCGGCGTTGCCCGATGCGCCGTCGACGTGGTTCCCGGCCTGGCTCGCGCGTCGCGCGGCGGAAACGCGCGACGCGCGGGCCGCGGCGCGCGACGCCTGGCATGCGCGGCTTGCCGCGTTGCCGGAAGGGCCGGCATTGCCGCTTGCCCGTGCGCCGGAAACGATCCGTGCGCCGCGTTTCAGCCGCGTCGCGCATACGCTGAGCACGGCCGAACTCGCGCGCCTGCAGGCGCGGGCCGCGCAGCATGGCGTTACGCTGTCGTCGGTGTTCGGCGCGGCGTTCGCCGCGGTGCTCGCGCGCTGGAGCGGCCGGCAGGCGTTCCTGCTCAACGTGCCGCTGTTCGACCGGCACGGCGATGCGCCCGACCTCGGCCGCGTGATCGCCGATTTCACGACGCTGCTGCTCGTCGAATGCGACATGCGCGCCGACGCGAGCGCGGCCGACACGGTGCGCGCGTTCCAGCAGCGGCTGCACGGCGCAATCGCACAGGCAGCCTATCCGGCGCTCGAAGTGTTGCGCGATGCGCGCCGGCAGGGCGCGCCGCGTGCCGCGCCCGTCGTGTTCTCGTGCAATCTCGGCGACGCGCCGTTCGTGCCCGACGCGTTCGCGCGCGTGTTCGGCGATCTGCACGACATGATTTCGCAGACGCCGCAGGTGTGGCTCGATCATCAGCTCTATCGCGTGCCGGATGGCGCGCTGCTCGCGTGGGACAGCGTCGACGGCCTGTTTCCCGACGGGATGATCGATGCGATGTTCGGCGCGTATGTCGCGCTCGTGCAGGCGCTGTGCGATCGCGACTGGCGGCTGCCGATCGCCGTCGAGCTGCCGTCCGCGCAGCGGCGCGTGCGCGATGCGCTCAACGCGGTGCCCGCGCCCGCGCGGCCGCGCGCGCTGCATGCCGATTTCTTCGCGTCGGCCGCGCGCGAGCCGGAGGCCGTCGCATTGCGGTGCGGCGAGCAGGTAGCGACGCGCGGCGAACTGGCTGCACAGGCGCTGTCGATCGCGGGCGGCCTGCGGGCGGCCGGCATCGGTCACGGCGACGCCGTCGAGATCAGCCTGCCGCGCGGGCCCGCACAGGTGGCCGCGGTGTTCGGCGTGCTGGCCGCTGGTGCGTGCTACGTGCCGCTCGATATCGCTCAGCCAGTCGCGCGCAAGGCCCTGATCGAACGCGCGGCCGGTGTAAAAGCCGTGATCGGCGACGCGACGCTCGCCGATGCGCCGCTGCCGCATTTCGGCATCGCGGCGCTGATGCGGCACGAACCGCTGGCCGTGCCGCTCGCGGTGGCGCCGCAGGCCACCGCTTACGTGATCTACACGTCCGGTTCGACGGGCGTGCCGAAGGGTGTCGAGATGACGCACGCGGCGGCGCTCAACACGATCGATGCGATCGATGCGCTGCTCGGCGTGCATGCGCAAGACCGTTTGCTCGCGGTATCGGCGCTCGATTTCGACCTGTCGGTGTACGACCTGTTCGGCGTGCTCGGCGCCGGCGCCGAACTCGTGCTGCCGACCCAGGACGACGCGCGCGACGCGGCGCGCTGGATCGAGCTGATCGCGCAGCATCGCGTGACGCTGTGGAATTCGGCGCCCGCACTGCTGGAAATGGCGCTGGCGGTGCCGGCTGCGGCCGACGCGTGCCGCAGCGTGCGCGCGGCGCTGCTGTCGGGCGACTGGATCGCGCTCGACCTGCCGGCGCGCCTGCGCGAACGATGCGGCGACGCCTGCGCCTTCCATGCGCTCGGCGGCGCGACCGAGGCCGGCATCTGGTCGAACGTGCAGACGGTGCGCGACGTGCCGCCGCACTGGCGTTCGATTCCGTATGGCCGGCCGTTGCCGGGGCAGGCCTATCGTGTCGTCGACGCCGATGGCCGCGATGTGCCGGATTACGTGCCGGGCGAACTGTTGATTGGCGGCGACAGTCTCGCGCGCGGCTACCGGAACGATCCCGAACTGACCGCGCAGCGTTTCGTGCAGCAGGCGTCGGGCCGTTGGTATCGTACGGGCGACCGTGGCCGCTACTGGCCCGACGGCACGCTCGAATTCCTGGGGCGCGAGGATCGCCAGGTGAAGGTGCGCGGGCACCGGATCGAACTGGGCGAGATCGAGGCGGCGCTGGCCGCGCATCCGCTGATCGACGGTGCGTGCGCGAGCGTCGTCGGCGGCGAAGCCGCGCGTATCGCGGCTGCGTTCGTGCCTGCCGATCGCGCAGCGGATGCCACGCCGTCATCGTCCGCGCTCGCCGAAGCGGACCGTGCCGATACCGTGCACGCGGAAGCAGCCGTCGCGCGCGTGGTCGCCGATCGGCTGCTCGACGGCGATACGGGCTGGCCGCCGTCGCTGCGCGCACATGGGCATGCAAAGGATGACGTAGCGATTTCGATCGACGGCGCGCTCGATCTGCTCGACTGGCATGCCGCCGATCTCGACGACCTGGCCGGATCGCTGCGCGTGCTCGCCGCAGACCCTGAAGGCGCCGCGCGGCGTGTGCCGCTCGATCCGCGGATCGCGCCGCTCGCGTTCGCGGCGCGTTTGCCGGATGGTGCACGCGCGCTGCGCCAGTTTGGCGATGCGCTGCAGACCCTGGCCGCCGCGCACGCCGAGCCGGTGCGGGTCGCGGTGCTCGACGCGCGTGCCGGGCAATGGTTCGATGCGGGGCTCGGCGTGCTTGACGATCCGCGCTTCGACGTGACGCTGTTCGACGCGTCGCCAGGCCTGCTGCACAACGCGCAGGCGTACTTCGTACACACGACGCCGACGCTGCAGGCGATGCAGGACGGCCTGCTGCCCGCGCGCCATCTCGGCCGGTTCGATTGCGTGATCAGCTTCGCGGCGGCCCACCTGCGTGACGATCCGCGCGACACGTTCCGGATCGCAGCAGCGTTGCTGGCGCAGCATGGCCACTTGCTGCTCGCCGACGTGCTGCGCGATTCGCCGCTGCGTGAGCTCGTCGCGGGGGTGACGGGCGATGCGTCGCTGCCGCGGCCGTTTGCGCACGATGCGCTGGCGTCGGCGGCACACGCGTGCGGCTTTGCGCTGGACGATCCCCGGAGCTGGCGCTCGACAGCCTTTGCATGCATCGACGCGCGCCGCGTTGGCGAAGCGGCGCCGCAAGCGGCGCTGGCCGACTGGCTGCGCGACCGGCTGCCCGACGCGATGCGTCCCGATGCGCTGTGGTGCATCGCGCGCTGGCCGCTCAACGCGAACGGCAAGATCGATCGACGGGCGGTAGGCGACGCGCTTGCGCGAGCGCTCGGCGATGCGCCGGCCGCCCATGATGCGTTCGTGCCGGCCGACGAACGGCAGGCGACGCTGCTTGCATGTTGGGAGCACGCGCTTGGCCGCCCGGCGAACGCGCGCGACGCGACGTTCTTCGCGCTCGGCGGCGACAGCCTGCTCGCGACGCGCCTGCTTGCGCAACTGCGCGAGCGGCTCGGCGTGCGGATCGGGATGGCGGCGTTCTACCGGCAGCCGACGCTCGCGGGTCTCGCCGCGCAGCTCGACGAGGCGGCATCGGCGGCGCCTGCGTCGAAGGCCGACGGCGGCGCGCCGGTCGCCGCGATCGAGGAGGGCGTGCTGTGAGCTTCGATGACGTGCTCGATCTTTGCCGCAAACGCCAGATCGAACTGTGGTGCGACGACGGCGGCCAGTTGCGCTATCGCGCGCCGGCCGGCGCGCTCGATGCGGAGCTGGCCGCGCGCATCAAGGCCGAACGCGACGCGTTCGTCCGCTTCCTGCAGGACGGCGCGTGGCGCAGCGATCCGGCGCGCCGGCACGAGCGGTTCGCGCTGACGCCAGTGCAGGCCGCGTATGTGCTCGGCCGGCACGAATCGTTCGAGTTCGGCGGCAATGCGTGCCATTTGTACGTCGAATACGGCGAGCCCGCGAATCTCGACTGCGTGCGCTTCGAGGCGGCGTGGAATGCGTGCGTCGCGCGGCATCCGATGCTGCGCGCGATCGTCGAGGACAACGCATGGCAGCGCGTGCTGCCCGACGTGCCGTGGCAGCCGCTCACGGTGCACGACCTGCGCGATGCCGATGCGAACGCATTCGACGCGCATGTAGGCAGCGTGCGCGAGCGCCTCGACCATGCGGTGCACGCGCTCGATCGCTGGCCGGTGCTGCAGCCGGAAGTGAGCCTCGGGCCGGAAGGCGCGGTGCTGCACCTGTCCGTCGATTTCACGCTGATCGACTACGCGAGCCTGCAATTGCTGCTCGCCGAATGGCGGCGCCGTTACGACGATCCGCAATGGCAGCCCGCGCCGCTCGACGCGACGTTCCGTGACTATGTCGTCAATGAAGCCCATGCCGGCACGCGCGCCGATCAGGCGCGCGACAAGGCGTGGTGGCTGGCGCGCATCGACGATCTGCCGGCGCGCCCCGATCTGCCGGTGGTGCCCGCGAGGCGTGCCGACGCGCGGCCGCGCTTCACGCACCGGCATGCGCGGCTCGATCGTGCGCAATGGGCCGCGCTGAGCGGCCACGCGAGCCGCTTCGGGCTGAGCGCGGCAAGTGTCGCGCTGGCCGCGTTCGCCGAGGTCGTCGGCCGCTGGAGCCAGTCGCCCGCGTTCTGCCTGAACCTGACGGTGCTGAACCGTCCGCCCGTGCATCCGCGCATCGACGCGGTGCTCGGCGATTTCACCGCCCTGAGCCTGCTCGCGGTCGACGCGACGCAAGGGCGCGATTTCGTCGAGCGCGCCCGCACGATCGGCGCGCGGATGTTCGACGATCTCGATCATCGCGCGTTTACCGGCGTCGACGTGATGCGCGAACTCGCGCGGCGGCGCGGCAAGGATGCGGCGCTGATGCCGGTGGTGTTCACGAGCGGCATCGGCAGTGTGGGCCGCCTGCTCGGCGAGCACCCGTCTCGCGCCGAGCCGCCGCGCTACATGATCAGTCAGACGCCGCAGGTCTGGCTCGACTGCCAGGTGACCGACCAGTTCGGCGGGCTGGAAATCGGCTGGGACGTGCGCGACGACCTGTTTCCGGACGGGATGCCCGCGGCGATGTTCGATGCGTACGTCGCGCTGCTGGGCCGGCTCGCCGCCGATGCCGAATGGTGGTTGCGCGCGGGCGACATCGTGCTGCCGTCCGACGCACCCGTTGCCGATGTCCACCCGGATGCGGATACGCATATCGCGGCCGGCTTCGCCGCGCAGGCGTTGCGTACGCCCGATGCGCCGGTGGTGATCGATGCGCAGGGCGCGCGCACGTATCGCGACGTCGCGCAACACGCCGCGGCGGTGCGGTCCGCACTCGAACAGGCGGGCGTCGGCCCGGGCGACACCGTTGCCGTGCTGATGCCGAAGTGCGCGAACCAGCTCGCGGCCGTGCTCGCGATCGTCCAGGCGGGTGCCGCGTACGTACCGGTCGACTGCCGCCAGCCGGCGCTGCGGCAACAGGCGATCCTGCGCAATGCCCGGGTGCGTGCGGTCGTCAGCGTGCAGGCGCTCGACTTCGACCATGATGGTTGCGTACGCATCGATATCGACGCGTTGCCGGCCGATCCGCAATGGCCGCCGCGCGCTGCGCGCGATATCGACGGCGATGCGCTCGCGTATGTGATCTATACGTCGGGTTCCACCGGCGAGCCGAAGGGCGTGATGCTGAGCCACGCGGCCGTGTGCAACACGCTTGCCGACATCAGCGCGCGCCATCGAGTCGGCGACGGCGACGTGGTGCTCGGGCTTGCCGAACTGAGCTTCGACCTGTCCGTCTACGACTTCTTCGGCGCGACCGCGCGCGGCGCATGCGTCGTGCTGCCCGATCCGGCGCGCGGCAACGATCCGTCGCACTGGGCCGAGCTGATGGTGCGCCACCGCGTGACGCTGTGGAACTCGGTGCCCGCGCAAGGGCAGATGCTGATCGACTACCTCGAAGGCGAACCGGCGCTCGACGTGCCGGGCCCGCGCCGCGTGCTGTGGTCGGGCGACTGGATTCCGGTGACGCTGCCCGCGCGCTGGTGGCGGCGCTGGCCCGACAGCGCGCTGTTCAGCCTGGGTGGCGCGACCGAGGCATCGATCTGGTCGATCGAGCATCCGATTTGTCCGGCGGACACGCAGCTTGCCAGCATTCCGTACGGCCGCGCGCTGACCGGGCAGACGATGGAAGTGCTCGACGCGCTCGGCCGGCCATGCCCGCCCGGCGTGCGTGGCGAGATTCATATCGGCGGCGTGGGGCTTGCGACGGGTTACGCGAACGATCCCGTGCGAACGGCCGAACGCTTCATTCGTCATCGCGACGGGCGCAGGCTTTATCGCACCGGCGATCTTGGCCGCGTGCGCGCTGACGGCTCGCTCGAATTCCTCGGGCGGCAGGACGATCAGGTGAAGATCCGCGGCTACCGGATCGAACTGGCCGAGATCGATGCGGCGCTGACCGCGCATCCGCTCGTCGGCGCGGCCGCGACGATCGTGCTCGGCGAAGGCGCGGAGCGCAGGCTCGCGAGCTTCGCGTCGCTGCACGGTGCGGAGCCGTCGACGTTGGCGCACGACGACGCGCTGCACGAGATCGCGCAGCACGTGCGCACGGCGTTCGACGCCGCGCGCTGGCCCGCGCATGCGGACGTGGCGCGGTCGGTCGCCCAGCTCGAAGCGGCCTGCGTGGCGTCGCTGGCCGCGTGGATCGTGACGGCGGGTGCGCTGACCGAGGATGCCGCGACGGATTTTGCGACGTTGTGCGAACGGTTGCGCGTGCCGGCGGCGCGGCAGCATCTGCTGCGCCACTGGCTCGCGATGCTCGACAGGCACGGCGTGCTGCATGCGGACGCCGAAGCAGGCGGCTGGCGTCTGCGGCCCGACGCCCGCCTCGCCGATGCGCACGCATGCTGGGACGCGTTTGCGAAGGAGGCGCCGCCCGATCTGTGGCCCGCCGTCCTCGTCGACTACTTCCGCGACAGCGCGGGATGCATCGACGTGCAGGTGGACGGCAGCGTGTCGCCTGCCGGCTTGATGTTCCCGGAAGGCGCATCGCATATCGCCGACGCGATGTACAGCGACGGCGAACATGCGCACGCACTGCACGACGGGATGGCACAGGCCGTCCGCGCGATCGTCGCACGCGAGCCGCAGCGGCCATGGCGAATCCTCGAGATCGGTGCGGGAACGGCTGCGGCGACGCGGACGATCGTCGACGCGCTCGCGCCGCTGGTCGAAGCGGGCGTGCGGATCGACTACCTGTTCAGCGACGTGTCGAGCTATTTCCTCGCGGCGGCGCGCGAGCGCTTCGCCGCGTATCCGTGGATGCGGTTCGTGCGGTTCGACATGAATGCGCCGCTCGACGCGCAGGGCATCGCGCCGCATTCGATCGACGTCGTGATCAGCTCCGGTGCGCTGAACAATGCGCGCGACACGGTCGCGCTGGTCGCCGGGCTGCGTGCGCTGTCGGCGGCCGATGCATGGTGGGTGATCCAGGAGCTGACGACCGAGCATCCGGAGATCAGCATCAGCCAGGGGCTGATGATGGAAACACCGAGCGACGCGCGCGCCGAGTCGGCGCGGTTGTTCGTGCCGCGCGCGCAGTGGCTCGAATGGTTGCAGTCGGATGGGGGCGATCGTGCGCTGGGTTGCGTGGCGCCCGGCACGCCGCTCGACGTGCTCGGTTACGACATCCTGCTCGCGCACGTGAAGCGCGGCGCGGCGCGCATCGCGCCGGAAGCGCTGCTGGCGTTCGTCGCCGAGCGCGTGCCCGGCTACATGGTGCCGTCGCAATTGCGTGTGCTCGACCGTCTGCCCGTGACCGCGAACGGCAAGATCGACCGCCGTACGCTGGCCGGCATCGCCGACATCCGCGAGCCGGAGCCGGCGGCCGCTCGACCGGCACGCGCGCAGACTGCCGCCGATCCGCTGCTGGCGCGGCTGATCGGCTTGTGGGAAGCCGTGCTCGATACGCGCAACGTCACGCCGGACCAGGACTTCTTCGCCGCGGGCGGCGATTCGCTGCTGATCGCGCAGCTCGTGTCGAGACTGCGTGGCGAGGAACCCCTTGCACAAAGGCATCCGTTCGACCGGCTGCTGCGCTGGGTGCTCGCGCAACCGACGCCGGCTGCGTTCGCGCAATGCCTGCGCGATGCGGGCGAGCCGCAGGCGGGCGCACCGTCACCGGCCGTCCCGCGCACGACTCACGCATCGGCGGTCATCCACGCGCCTGCGCCCCGCGTGCGCGCCGGCGTGCGCCCGATTCCGCTGGCGCCGGGCGACGGCGTGCCGCGCGTCATCGTGCATGAAGGGCTCGGCACCGTGCATGCGTATCGTCCGGTCATGCCGGCGCTCGCGCGGCTCGGCCCGGTGCTCGGCTTCGCGGTGCGCGACGCGCAGGACTATCTCGATGTGCCGGCGCGCCACCTGAACGCGACGCTCGGCCGGCGTTATGCCGATGCATTGTGGCGCACCGGCGTGCGCGAGGTCGACGTGCTCGGCTACTGCTCGGGCGGGCTGGTCGCGCTCGAAATGGCGAAGTCGCTGGTGCAGCTTGGCGTCGAAGTGCGCACGCTCGACATCGTGTCGAGCTACCGGATTCCGTACCTGATCGAAGACGAACGGCTCGTGCTGTTCAACTTCGCGGCGACGCTCGGGCTGCCGCTCGACGCGCTCGGGTTTCCGGAAACGTATGTGCTGGCCGACGCGCTCGCCGACGCATTGAAGGCCGACCCCGCGCGTCTCGCGCCCGGCAGCCTGCAGGCGCAGCTGGAGATTTTCGGCGATCGCTGCGAGCCGCTCGACGCATTGCGCCGCCGCGTGCTGCGCGCGGCCGCCGGATTGTCGATGCAGGACGAGGTCGCGCATCCGCTGCTCGACGAACGCGAACGGCTGTACCGGCTCTTCATGCATTCGGTGCAGGCGAGCCACTGGGCGGGCGATGCGCCTTACGCGGGTGCGCTGCGGCTGTTCGTGCCGGAGCGCTGCAACCCGCTGATTCCGCAGCAGCGCGCGGCGCTCACCGAATACTGGACGGCGCAGGCGCTCGGCGGCATCACGCCCGTCGATATCCCCGGCGGTCATTTCGACTGCCTGAATGCCGCGTTCGTCGACACCCGCCTGAAGGAGGCGCAATGAAGGTCCATCCGCTTCCGGTCGTCGTGGCCGGCTCCCGCTTCGGCCAGTTCTATGCGGCGGGCATCGCCGCGTCCGATGCGTATTGCGTCGCGGGCATCCTGGGGCAAGGCAGTGCGCGCACCGCCGCGCTGGCCGCGCGCGTCGGCGCGCCCGTGTTCGACCGTCCGGAAGCGCTGCCCGACGACGTACGCGTGGCATGCGTCGCGGTCGGTGGCGCGGCGCGCGGCGCCGACGGGGCCGCGCTCGCGTGCCGGCTGCTCGAACGCGGGATCGATGTCGTGATCGAGCATCCGCTGCTGCCCGGCGAATGGGATCGCGTGCTGCGCACCGCGTCGCGTCATGGCCGCCGCTGCCTGCTCAACAGCTTCTATCCGAACCTGCCGGTCGTCTCCCGCTTCATCGCCGTCGCGCGGCGGCTGCGCGAGACGAGTGCGCCGGTGCATGCGGATGTCGTGTGTTCGGTGCAGGCCAGTTTCGCGGCGCTCGACGTGCTCGCTGCCGCGCTGCAGGGCGTGGGCCCGTGGTCGGTCGAACCGATCGGGCCGGCCCTGTCGTCGATGCGCGAATGCGCGATGGTGCTGGCCGAAACACCGGTCTCGCTGCGCGTGCACAACGAGATGGCGGCAGCCGACGACGGCCGTATGAGCATGCTGTTCGGCATCACGCTGACGACGGATGCCGGCACGTGGACACTCGCGTCGCCGCATGGCCCGCTGTGGTGGGCGCCGGCGCTGCGCGAACCGGAGATCGACGAACACGGGCTGTTCCCGATCTTCGGCGACGCGGCGGGCAGTGACATGCCGAGCATCCAGATCTGCGACGATGCGCGCGACACGTGGGGCGCGATTCATGCGCGCGGCTGGCCGCAGGCGGCCGTGCGCGCGGTCGATCGGCTCGTGTCGGGCGAAGGGCTGCAGGCGTGCAACCAGCGCAGCATCGACGTGACGCGCGTCTGGCAGCAACTGACGATGCAACTCGGTTTTCCGGAGCCGCCGCCGGGCGACGCGTGCGCGTCCACGCTCGGCATGCTGCTGGAGCGTGCCGCATGAAGGGGCCGTTGCTGTCGATGTTGCGGCCGTTCGCGGTGCCGCTCGTGGCGGCGGTCGTGCTGCAGGCGCTGGCGGGTGTCGCATCGCTCGTGCCGTGGCTCGCGCTCGGCCGGATCGCCGACGCGTGGCGCGCGGCGGCGCAGCTCGACGCATCGGCGCGCGGCTGGCTCGTCGCGGCCGTGGTGGCCGGCGGGTGCTGGCTGGGCGGCCAGACGGTCGCGCTGCACCTGACGCACCGGGTCGACGCAGATCTCGCCGATCGCTTGCGCAGGCGCCTCGCCGATCATCTGCAACGCTTGCCGCTCGGCTGGTTCGCGCGTGCGGGCAGCGATCGCGTCGCGCGTCACGTCGACCAGGACGTGCGTGCGCTGCACCAGCTCGTCGCGCATGCGCCGGCCGACGTCACGCAGCTGATCGTCGTGCCGTGTGCGGCGCTCGCGTGCCTGCTTTACCTGAATCCCGCGCTGCTCGCGTTCGCGCTCGTGCCGCTCGTCGCGGGCGCAGCACTGTTTCGCTGGATGCGCTCGGCGCGGTTCGCACCGGCCGTCGCGGCGCGCAACGCGGCGCTCGAAGGGCTGATGGGCGATTACGCGCAGCTCGCGCAGAACCCGGCGCTCGTGCGGCAGTACCCGGGCGCCGGCATCGAGGCGGCCGCACTGGAGTCGACCGGGCGCTTCGAACAGGCGTTTTCGGCGTGGGTCGGCCGTGTCGGCGGGCCCGGTGCATGCACGCAGGTGCTGCTCGGCACGCCGTTCCTGCTCGCGTGGGTGATGCTCGGCGCGATGGGGCTGACGGCAGGCCGCTTGCCGGTCGGTGAACTGTGCGCGTTCGCGCTGCTGATCTGGGCGGTCGCCGCGCCGGTGCGCGCGCTCGGCCACGGCGCCGACGCATTGCGCGAAGCGCGAGCGGCCGCTGCACGCCTTGATGCGTTGCTCGCCCAGCCGGGCCTGCCCGAGCCGGCCGATGGCGCCGCACAGGTGCCGCGCGACGCGTCGATCGAGCTGCGCGGTGTGCGTGTCGACATCGACGGTACGTCGATCCTGCGCGACATCGATGCGACGATCGCGGCGGGCACGACCACCGCGATCGTCGGGCCGTCGGGCGCGGGCAAGAGCACGCTGCTGATGCTGCTCGCGCGCTTCATGGATCCGGATCACGGCACGGTGCGGCTGGGCGGCGCCGATCTGCGGCTGCTCGCGTCGGATACGCGGCGCGAACAGGTGGCGATGGTGTTCCAGCAGGCCGCCGCGCTCGACGTGTCGATTGCCGCGAACATTGCGCTTTACCGGCCCGATGCCGACCGCGACGCGATTCGCGCGGCCGCACGCGCGGCCTGCCTCGACGAACGCATCGACGCGTTGCCGGGCGGCTACGACTGCGTGTGCGGGCGCGACGTGCGGCTGTCCGGCGGCGAACTGCAGCGGCTGGCGATCGCGCGTGCGTGGTTGTCGCCGGCGCCGTTGCTGCTGCTCGACGAACCGGCCTCGGCGCTCGATCCGCAAACCGGGCGTGCGTTGCGCAATGCGCTGCGCGGCGACGCGCGCACACGCGTGATCGTCAGCCATGATCTCGACGCGATCCGGCATGCGGACCAGATTCTCGTGATGGATCGCGGCTGCATCGTCGAGCGTGGCACGCATGCGGCGCTGCTGGCCGCGCGCGGGTTGTATGCGCGGCTATGGCGCGAACGCGGTGCCGCGGGCGGGGAGGCCGCATGATGACGAAGACGCTCAAACGTTTGCAGTGCCTGCCCTCCGAAACCCGCCGCGCGCTGTGGCACGGGGTCGGCTGGGCGGTGGCCGCCGCGTTGCTCGACGGCGCCTGCGGGTTGCTGCTCGTGCCGTTGATCCGCGCATGGTTCGCCGGCGTGCCTGCGGCCGTGCTGCACTGGACGATCGCGCTCGGCGCGCTGACCCTTTGCCACGCCTTCGTGCTGTATGTCGCGCAGCGCGGCGGCTATCGCGCGGGCGGCGCGCTCGCGGCCGGTCTCGTCGAACGCCTCGTGCGGCACCTGCCGCGCATCGCGTCGTGGCAGACGGTGCGCGACAGTCATCCGGCCGGGCTGCTGCGCGGGCCGGTCATGCAGGCGATGGGGATACCGGCGCACCTGCTCGGGCCGCTGATCGGCGCGGTCGTGACGCCGTTCGCGGTCGTCGCGGGGCTCGTGTGGATCGACTGGCGCATCGCGCTGTGCCTCGCGGGCGCCGCCGTGTTGTTGTTCGCGCTGCTCGAACGCGGCGGGACACGGACGCTCGCCTTCGAACAGGCCCGCGCGTCCGGCGATCGCGACATGGCCGTACAGCTTCAGGCCTTCGCCGCGCATCAGGGGCTGTTGCGCTTCGCGGGCCAGGAAGGTGACGCGCGCGCGGCGCTGCAGCACGCGTTCGACGAGCAGCATCGCCGCACCCGTGCGCTGATGCGACGCTCGCTGCCGATCGAGCTCGGTTTCGCGGGCGCGGTGCAGGGCGTGTTCGTCGCGATGCTGGTCGGCGGCGCGTGGGCCGTCTCGGCCGGCCGGCTCGATGCCGCTACAGCCGTGGCGGTGCTCGTGCTGCTCGTTCGCTTCATCGAGCCGCTCGCGCAGCTCACCCAGCTCGACCAGGCGCTGCGCGGCGGCTGGCGCGCGCTCGACACCGTGCTCGCGGTACTGCATGCGCCGCGTTTCGACAGCCCGGAGCGCGGCACGCCGGTACACGATGCGAGCGTCGACGCGGTGCGCGTCGGCTACCGGTCGGCCACCGGCGCAACGCTGCTCGACGGCGTCGACCTGCATTGCCCGGCGGGCGGCTTCGTCGCGATCGTCGGCCCGACGGGCGCCGGCAAGAGCACGCTGCTGGGCCTGCTTGCACGGCTCGACGATCCCGTCGCCGGGCGCGTGCTGCTCGGCCGCTCCGATGTGCGGCACCTGAGCGAGGCGACACTCGCCGCGACGCGCAACCTCGTGTTCCAGGACAACGGGCTGTTTCGCGGCAGCCTCGCGTGGAATGTGCGGATGGGCCGCCCGGACGCGACCGACGCCGAACTGCGCGCCGCGCTCGACGCGGTCGGCCTGCTGCGCGACGCCGAGCGCTTGCCGGGCGGGCTCGAGTCCGACGTGGGGCCGGGCGGCCAGTTGCTGTCGGGCGGGCAGCGCCAGCGTGCGTGCCTCGCGCGTGCGCTGCTGGCGCGTGCGCCGGTGCTGATGTTCGACGAGCCGACCGCGAGCCTCGACGAGCTGAGCGCGCGGCGCGTGCGCGACAGTCTCGTCGCGCTGCGCGGGCAGCGCACGCGCATCGTCGTCACGCACCAGCCGGCGCTCGCGGCGGCCGCCGACACGATCGTCGTGCTCGACGCGGGCCGGGTGCGGGCGACCGGCACGCACGCGCAACTGGTCGAGACCGATGCCTGGTACGCGACGTTCGCCCGCGCCGGACGGCCGCCCGACGCGCCACCGGCCGCCGAAGCGGACGTGGACGTGGACGCGCAAGCGCGACCGGCCGAATCCGAACACTGACGTGAACAATGCGATCCGGCATGCCCGGGATCGATAGGAAAAGCCCCTCGATCGAAAAAGCGCCCGCCGGTTCTATTTGATAATGAGAATGATTATCAAATACGGGGGCGTGAATGCGGTACGAGGTGCTGGAACCTGGGAGATCAAGGACGAAGGGCGCGCGTGTCGCCCGTTTGCGGCGAGGGTGCTGGCGCCAGTCGCTGTATCTGGGCCTGCTGATCGCCGCAAATCCGGCGGCGGCGTTCGCGGATGCGGCGCCGGCGCCGGCGGCCGACGCGGAAGTCCGGAAGGAGGAAACGACCGCCGTGAAGCCCGCCGCGGGCGAGCTGAAGGCGATTTCGGTGACCGCGTCGCGCGGCGTGGCCGACGATCCGTCGGTCGCGACGGTCGGCAAGATGCCGCTTGCGCTGAGGGAGATTCCGCAGTCGGTCAGCGTGACGACGCGTGAGCGGATCGACCAGCAGAACCTGTACTCGCTCGACGAAGTGATGCAGCAGTCGGCGGGCGTGACGGTGCAGCCTTACGTGCTGCTCACCACCGCGTATTTCGTGCGCGGCTTCAAGGTCGATTCGTTCGAATTCGACGGCGTGCCGGTCGTGATCGGCGACATGGCGAGCGCGCCGCAGGACATCTCCGTGTACGAGCGCGTGGAAATCCTGCGCGGCGCGAACGGCCTGCTGCACGGCTCGGGCAACCCGGCCGCGACGGTCAACCTTGTGCGTAAGCGGCCGCAGTACCAGTTCTCCGCGAACGCGAGCGTGAGCGTCGGCAGCTGGGACCGCTATCGCGCGGAAGCCGACATCGGCGGGCCGCTCAATGCGGCCGGCACCGTGCGCAGCCGGCTCGTCGCCGCCTACGAGGATCGCCATTTCTTCTACGACCACGCCAAGCAGGACACGCGGTCGATCTACGGCATCACGGAAGTCGACGTGACGCGCGACACGCTGCTCACGTTCGGCGCGCAATACCAGACGACCCGGTCGGTGCCCGACATGTCCGGCGTGCCGATGGCGCGCGACGGGTCGAGCCTCGGCCTGTCGCGCTCGACGTTCCTCGACACCGCGTGGGGCCACTTCGACTGGGACACGACGCGCGCGTTCGCATCGGTCGAGCAGAAGCTCGGCGCCGGCTGGAAGGCGAAGGTCAGCGGCGAATACCAGAGCGTGCGCTCGGACCTGAAATACGCGGGCTCGTACGGCGCGATCGACCCGGCGACCGGCGCGGGCGGCGCGCTGACGGGCGGCGCGTACCAGTTCAGCAGCTACAGCCGCAGCCTCGATGCGAACGTGCAGGGCCCGGTGCACGCGTTCGGGCTCACGCACGACCTGTTGTTCGGCGTGACCTACGCGAACAGCAGCAGCGGGCAGATGTCGGCGCAGCTCCTGGGCAACGTGGCCGGCACGCCGGTGAACGTGTACCGCTGGAACCCGAGCAGCGTGCCCGAGCCGGACGTCGGCCCGTACCAGCAGTCGCAGCAGAACGACATTTCGCAGAAGGGCGTGTACGGGCTCGGCCGCATCAAGCTCGCGGAACCCGTCACGCTCGTGCTCGGCGGCCGCATGAGCTGGTGGAACCAGGACAGCCTCGGCGCGCACTACAACACCGGCCACCAGTTCACGCCGTACGGCGGGCTGATCTGGGATTTCGCGCGCGACTGGTCGTGGTACGCAAGCTATGCGGAAGTGTTTCAGCCGCAAACCAAGTCGATGTGGGGCGGCGGCATCCTGACGCCGGTGAAGGGGCGCACCTACGAGACGGGCGTGAAGGGCGAACTGGCGGGCGGCAAGCTCAACGTGTCGCTCGCGGCGTTCCGCATCGATCTCGACAACAACCCGCAGGTCGATCTCGCGCATCCGTGCGCCGGGCCGAACTGCTACTACGTGAACGGCGGCAGCGTGCGCAGCCAGGGCTTCGAGTTCGAGGCGAACGGCCGCATCACGCCGTGGTGGAGCGTGTGGGCGAGCTACACGTACGACACGATGCGCTATGCGGACAACCTCGCGAACGCGGGCTCGTCGTTCGCGCCGCTGCTGAACCCGCGCCACCTGTTCCGGCTGTGGACCAACTACGACCTGCCGTGGCAGGAGCGGCGCTGGAGCATCGGCGGCGGCCTGCAGGTGCAGAGCAATTACTCGGCGCAGGCGAACGGCGTCACGATGAGCCAGGGCGGCTACGCGCTCGCGAGCGTGCGGCTCGGCTACCGCTACGACAAGCGCTGGAGCGCGGCGGTCAACGTCAACAACCTGTTCGACCGCAAGTATTACCTGAGCCTGAGCAACCCGGGCTGGAACAACCGTTACGGGGAACCGCGCAACGTGATGCTGACCGTGCGCGGGCAGTTCTGATGGCGGGCGGCTGGGGTACGCGCGCGGCGCTCGCGATCGGCGGCGTGCTGCCGGGCTCGGTCGCGCTGGCGGTCACGCTGGCCCGTCATTACCCGGCCGACGGATTGAACCGGCTCTACGCGGCCGTGCTGCTGTCGCTCGCCGCGGGCGTCGCCGCGCTGCTGTGGGTGCTCGTCGCGCCTGGGCGGCGGCAGGCTGCGTGGCGTGCGGGGGCATGGCTCGCGGTGCTCGTGCCCTGCGCGATGCTCTGGGGAGGGCGCTGACATGGACGCTTCGTCGCGTTCGCGCTGGCGCGCGCTGCACCGCGGCGCCGGTGCGTTGTTCGGCGTGGTGCTGTTCGTCGTGCTGTTCAGCGGTACCTGGAGTCTCGCGACCGATTCGATGCAGGGCTGGTGGCGGCCAGCGTCGATCGCCGTTGCGCGGCCCTTGCTGCCGCTCGATGCGCTCGTCGCGCGTGCCGCGGCGCTCGGCGTTTCGTTGCGCGATGCGCGCATCGTGCTGCCACAACCGGACGATCCGGCGATCCGTTTCTGCGACGCGCGCCAGGCGTGCACGCTGGCGCTCGACCCGGCGACGGGCGAGCGGCTGGCCGACGGCGGACGCGCGGCGTTGCTCGTCACGCTGCACAAGACGCTGTTCGCGGGCTTTCCCGGGCGCATCTTCGTGAGCCTGTGGGGCATCGTGCTGCTCGTGCTCATCGTTGCGGGCCTGGTCGTGCATCACCGGCGCTGGCCCGACGCGGCGCGTATCCGGCGCGATAAAGGGTTGCGCGCCGCGCTGTTCGACCTGCACGCGTGGATCGGCCTGTGGGGCTCCCCGTGGCTCGTGTTGTTCGCGTTCACGGGTGCGTTGTCGGGGCTCGGCGCGCTCGGCACGGTGTCGCTCGCGGGCGTCGCCTATCCGGGGCAGCCGCAGCGCGCGTTCGCCGAACTGCTAGGCGCGCCGCCGCCCGCCGTAACTGGCGACGCGTGGCAACGCCCGCCCGATCTCGATGCGCTGCTGCGGCGCGACGCGGCGCGCATCGCGGATTTCCGACCCGAAGCGCTCGTGCTGCATGGCTGGGGCGATGCGAACGCGCGCGTCGAGATTGCCGGTACGACCGCCGGCCTGCCGAGTACGGCGGTGTTCGAGCGTCACCTGTATCGCGCGGCGGACGGGCAATGGCTCGCGGATGCCACGTCGCGCGGCCGCGGCTTCTGGTTGCGTACGTTCATCGCGGTGCAGCCGCTGCATTTCGCGCAATACGGCTGGGTGGGTGCGATGGGCGGCGTGCTGCGTGTCGTGCATTTCCTGATGGGGCTCGCCGCGTGCGCGCTGTGCGCGACGGGGCTGCATCTGTGGATCGAGCGGCGGCGGGCGCAGCAGGATCGCGCCGCGAACGTGCTGGCCGCGATCGCCGTCGGCACATGCGGCGGGCTCGTGCTCGCGGGCGGCGTGCTGCTGTTCGCGGGGCGTGCGCTACCCGACGGCGTGCACGTCGACCATGCGCTCGCGATGCTGTTCTGGGCCGTGTGGGGCGGCGCGGTCGCGCTTGCGGCCGGTGTGGCCGATCGCGCGGCATGGCTGCGCAGGCTGATGCGTGCGGCCGGCGCCGCATACGGGCTGGCCGGCGTGACGCACTGCGCGATCGCGCTGCTCGGCGCGGGCGAACCCGTGTACTGGCCGATCGACGCGGCGCTCGTCGCATTCGGCGCATTGCTGTTGCGTGCCGCGCGCGTGCCGGCCAGCGTCGAACCTTTTTAATGTCATGCAACTGGAGACACCGATGCGCGATCTGCTCGAACATCGCCGCCTGGTCATCACGATCACGCTGCTTTACCTGTCACAGGGAATCCCGATCGGCATTGCGATGGATGCGATGCCGACCCTGCTGCGCCACGACGGCGCGCCGCTTCACGCACTGGCGTTCCTGCCGCTCGTCGGCTTGCCGTGGGTCGTGAAATTCCTGTGGGCGCCCGTCGTCGACAACCGCTGGTCGCCGCGCATCGGCCGGCGGCGCAGCTGGATGCTGCCGATGCAGACGCTCGTCGTGCTGTGCCTCGGCAGCCTCGCGCAGATCGGCATGACGGTCGCGACGGCCGGATGGGCGGTCGGCCTGCTGGCCGTCGCGTCGCTCGCGAGCGCGACGCAGGACATCGCGAACGACGGGATGGCCGCCGAGCACTTCCGCGGCGACACGCTCGCGAAGATCAACGCGATCCAGATCGCGGGCGTGATGATCGGCTTCTTCGGCGGCGGCGCCGGCACGTTGACGCTGATCGGCCTGTTCGGGCAGCGCGCCGCGTTTCTCGCGCTGGCCGCCGTGCCGCTCGCGAGCCTTGCGTGCGTACTGTGGGTGCTGCCGCGCGATACGGATCGCGCACGCGTGCACGCCGAACACAATGCAAGCCTCGTGCGCTTCGCGAAGCGGCCGCGTTCGTGGTCGCTGCTGTCGCTCGCGCTGCTGTCGGCGATGACGGCCGTATCGGGCTTCGGCCTGTCGAAGCTGTTTCTCAACGATGCGGGCTGGTCGCTCGACGCGATCGGGAAGCTCGGGATGGCCGGCGGCATCGTGACGGTCGTGCTCGGTTGCGGCGGCGGCGCGTGGCTCGTCCGGTGGCTCGGATTGTGGCGTGCGTTTACGGCCGGCGTGAGCTGTGCGGGCGCGGCCGCGCTGCTGTGGTTCGCACAGGCGAGCGGGTGGCTGCCGGTGGCGCCGTCGTGGGCATGGCTGTGCACGGTACTCGGTTCGCTGGCGACCGGCATCACGTCGGTGTCGATCATGACGGCCGGCATGCGCTTCGCGGGCGGCAGCGACCAGGCCGGCACCGACGTGACGGCCGTGCAGAGCACGCGCGATCTCGGCGAACTGATCGCATCGTCGACGATCCTGTCGCTCACCGCGAAGGTCGGTTATACGGGCGGGTTTCTGGCCGGTGTGGCGCTGGCGGTGCTGGCCGCGTTGATCGCGCTGCGGTTGCGGCGGCGGGAGGCGGCGTATGCGGTGAAGGGGGAGGATGTGCTGGCGTCGTGATCGTCGTCATGCATTCCGTGCCGCGCGATTCACGCGCGCACGGTTTTTTTTCAGCATGTCGAGCGCTTCATCGACCATCGGATGATGACGTTGGGTGTTCCATACGGCTGCTGCCGTCACGACCATGACCTTTTCCTTCAGCGGGCGAACGATCACGTTCTCCGGCGCCAGCTTGCGCATTGAAGCAGGCACGAGCGCCACGCCCTGATCGCAACCGACGTACGCAATTTGCGACGTCACCGATCGAACTTCATGCACGACGCGCGGCGTCAGGCCATGCGTGCGGCAGACCGATATCAGCATGTCGAAGTAGACGGGGCTGACTTGCCGCGCCGACATGATCAGTTGCTCGCCCATCAGCGATCGGAGCCGTATGCTGGGCATCGCGGCAAGAGGATGTTTCTTCGGTAGCGCCACGGCGAGGCGATCCTCCGCGAGCGGCAGCGTCGCGATGCCGTTCGCCACTTCGCCGTCGACGCGCGCGAAGGCGAGATCGAGCTCGCCGGCTTCCAGTGCGGGAATCGCGTCGACACTGTCGATCTCGTTGACGAACACGGTCAAATCCGGATGCGCGCGCTTGAGCGCATCCAGCAACGGCGGGACCGTATCGAGCATCGCGGACGTAATCGCACCCACGTGCAGCACGCCCGACTGACCGGCCGCGACCTCACGCACCACGCGTTGCAGCCGCTCGGCCTGCTCTGCGAATTGCCTGACGGCCGGCAGGATCGCCGCACCCGCGGGGCTGAGCTGCGTTCCCTGCCGCGAGCGATGGAACAACTGCATCTTCAGCGACTGTTCCAGCACCTTGATCTGCTCGGTCAGTGGCGGTTGCGACATGTTCAGCCGCTTCGCCGCCCGTCCGAAATGCTGCTCCTCGGCGACGGCGAGGAACATCCAGAGCTGCCGGATCAGCCGGTAGTCGATCGTATTGCTCATGGCGGGTGCGTCCAGGGTGAAATGATGCCGATGCCGTCACCGGAGCAGCCTCCGTGACGACGGCATTATCGCCGCCGCCAGCCGGCGACGGCGTGCCTTCCGTATTCCTGAAATCGTATCAGGCAGATACGAAATACGAAATTTACATACCACGCTGCCGAGGCGACGATTGCCCCACTTGATAACGGGGACCAGCGTGATGGATCAGCCTTCCTTTCTCGATCGCCTTGCCGCGCTCGACACGAACACCGTGTCGGATGCGCTGGACTTTCTGGGCCTGCCCGGTGCGACGGTCGGTTTGCGCCCGCTGTGGGCATGCCCGAAAGTCGTCGGGCGGGCCAGCACCATTCAACTCGGTCCGAAGACGGATGCCAGGCCGACCGTGCATCTCATTTCTCCGGTCGTCGACGCCGTTGTCACGGACGACCGCGTGCTCGTGATCGCCGGCGGCGCGGACGGCATTTCCTGCTGGGGCGACATCCTGGCCAACGCGGCGACCGCGAGGCGGATCCGCGGGTCGGTGATCGACGGATCGAGCCGCGACATCGAAGGCAGCGAATCGATCGGCTACCCGGTTTACGGGCGCGGCGTCACGATGATCAGCGCGCGCAACCGTGTGGTTCAGGTCGATTCCGGCACGCGGGTGCAGATGGCCGGTGTGAACGTGCACCAGGACGATTACGTGATCGCCGACCGCTGTGGCACGGTCTTCGTGCCGGCGATGCACATCGAGGACGTACTCGATCTGGGCGAGCGTATCGCGAAGCGGCAGGACGGCATGGTGGCCGCCGTGCGCGCCGGCCGCCCGGTCGCGGAAGTGATGCACGACAAGGAATTCGAAGCAATTGCAGTGCGCTGAGCGCCGATCTTTTACCTGGAGTATTGGATATGACGAATCCGAGCAAGGCTCGAGCGGAAGACCGGGAACTGGCCGCGTTGTTCGCGGGCCTCGATACGCCCGGTGTGTCGGACGCGATGGACAAGCTGGGTCTGCACGGGCAGGCACTGGGCGTCATGCCGCTGACCGACTATCCGCAAGTCGTCGTCGGCCCCGCGTTCACGGTCAAGTACGTGCCGGCCGGCGTGCCGCCCGGCACCGTCGGCGACTTTATCGACGACGTTGCGGAAGGCGATGTCGTCGTGATCGATAACGACGGCCGCACCGACTGCACCGTATGGGGCGACATCATGACCCAGTACGCGGGGCTGCGCGGCATCGCGGGCACCGTGATCGACGGTGTCTGTCGCGACGTGAACAAAGCGTTGCACGACAAATATCCGCTGTTCACGGCGGGGCGTTTCATGCGTACCGGCAAGGATCGCGTGCAGGTCGAAACGGTGAACGCCACCGTCGGGATCGGCACCGTGCGCGTGGCGGCGCGCGACATCGTCGTCGCGGATGCCAACGGCGTCGTCATCGTGCCGCGCGGCCGTGCGCGCGAAGTGGCCGAAGTCGCTCGGCAAATCGAAGCAACCGAATCGCGCATTCGCGAACAGCTCGCACTCGGCAAGACGCTCCGTGAAGCGCGCGCCGCGCTGGGCTACCACACGTTGCAAAGGAAAGCCTGATGTCCACGATCAACACCTACGACGCTGACCTGCTCGACCAGGCCCGTGCGCTCGGGACCTCGACGCTTTACGAGGCGTCGGGGCTCGCGACCAGTTCGGTCGATCCCGCCATTCGCACGGTATGGCCGGGCGCGTCGGTCGCAGGTCCGGCCTATCCGCTCGAATGTTCGCCGGGCGACAACCTGTCGATCCACATCGCGATGGAGCAGGTCCCGCGGGGCAGTGTGCTCGTCGTATCGACCGGCGGCTTCGTGTCGGGCTACTGGGGCGAAGTATTGACCGTGGCGGCCGAGGCGGCCGGCGTCGCGGGGCTGGTTATCGACGGTGGCGTGCGCGACATCGCGGCGCTGGTTGCGCGGCGCTTTCCGGTATTCACGCGCGGCATATCGATGCGCGGCACGATCAAGGCGAGCGCGCCTTCGGTCGGGCAGCCGCTCAGCTTTGCCGGCACGCCGGTCGCAGCCGGCGATCTGGTCGTCGCGGACGATGACGGCGTCCTCGTGATCCCGATGGCCCATGTCGAACGGACGCTGACCCAGGGGCAGGCGCGCGCCGACAAGGAAGCGCGGATGATGGACGCGTTGCGCGCAGGCCGCAGCACGCTGGACCTGATGGGCCTGACGAACTGGAGGGCTGCGCAATGAACGCGCCGATCGACACGCTGAACCGCTTCCTGGCCGCGGCCCGCCCGTCGGCTACCTACAAGGTGATGGACCGCGTGGCCGCACGGCGCGCCAGCGGTGCCGCGGTGATTTCGCTGAGCGCCGGCGAGCCGGACTTCGACACGCCCGAGCACGTGCGCGAGGCCGGCATCGCGGCGATTCGTGCGGGCCACACGCGCTATACGCAGGTGGCAGGGCTGCGCGCGTTGCGCGAAGCGATCGCCGGCAAGTTTCGGCGCGAGAACGGGCTCGACGTGGAATGGCGCGACACGCTCGTCTGCAGCGGCGGCAAGCAGGTGATTTTCAATGCGCTGGCCGCGACCCTGAACGAAGGCGACGAAGTCATCGTTCCGGCGCCTTACTGGGTCAGCTATCCGGAGATCGTGCAGCTTTGCGGCGGCCGATCCGTTGCCGTCGCCTGCGGCGCGGAAAGCGGCTTCAAGCTCACGCCGGATGCACTGCAGGCGGCAATCACGCCGCGTACGCGGTGGCTGATCCTGAACTCTCCGTCCAATCCGACGGGGGCCGTGTACAGCCGCGCGGAACTGCAGGCGCTTGCCGGTGTTCTGCTCGCGCATCCGCATGTGCTGGTGCTGTCCGACGATATCTACGAGCACCTGATTTTCGACGGCATCGAGTTCTTCACGATCGCGCAGGTCGAGCCGCGCCTGCGCGAACGTGTGCTGACGATGAACGGCGTGTCCAAGGCTTACGCGATGACGGGCTGGCGCATCGGTTTCGGTGCCGGGCCGCGCTGGCTGATCGATGCGATGGAGAAGCTTCAGGGGCAGCAGACGTCCGGCGCGTCGACGATTTCGCAGCACGCCGCATTGGCCGCGCTGACCGGGCCGCAGGATTTCATCGCGCACTCCCGCGCTGCATGCCAGCGCCGTCGCAATCTCGTCGTCGAACAGCTCGACCAGGCGCCGGGATTGCGGTGCGACGTCCCGCAGGGTGCGTTCTATGCGTTCGCGTCGTGCGCAGCGCTGATCGGCAGGACGACACACGCCGGCACGCGCCTGGCGAGCGACGAGGACGTGGTGAATGCATTGCTCGATGAAGCCGGCGTCGCGACCGTGCACGGCAGTGCGTTCGGGCTGGGCCCGTACATCCGTATCGCGTACGCACTGGACGACCCGTCGTTGCTGCGCGCGTGCGCGGCCATCAAGGATTTCTGCCGGACGCTGTCGGTCTGAGCGTCGTTGTCCGGGGCTGGCTGTTCGGCATCGATCGACCGCATTGCATCGACGCCGACGCAACCTCGTCTTTACTCGGGAATCAAGACGATGAGTGATGAATTTTCCCGGTCGCGGTTCTCGTTCTCGATTGACGACACCGCACTGGATGTTTCGGCCATCTATCGCGGCGGCGACAAGACGCCGATCGTGTTCCTTCACGGCTTCGGCTCGACGAAGGAAGACTACGCGGATATCGTCCGCCACCGCGCATTCGACGAGCGGCCTTTCGTTGCTTATGACGCGCCGGGCTGCGGGGAAACGCAGTGCGTGGATCTGTCGAGGATCACGATTCCGTTCCTGGTCGAAACGGCGTTGAACGTGATCGGCCGCATGGGCTTCGAGCGATTCCATCTGGTCGGACATTCGATGGGCGGGCTGACGGCGCTGATGCTCGCGCACCGATATCCGGCGCGCGTGCTCAGCTTTGTCGATATCGAAGGGAACATCGCGCCCGAGGACTGCTTCCTGAGCCGTCAGATCATCGACCATCCGCGCGACAGCGCCGAACGCTTCTTCGACGATTTCATCGAGCGAACCTGTCGTGCACCTGCGTATGCGAGCGCGCTGTACGCGGCCAGCTTGCGTCACAAGGTGCGCGCGGAAGCCGCCGGTGGGATCTTCCGCTCGATGGTCGAACTGTCCGACAACGGCGACCTGATGCGCAAATTCCTCGCGCTGCCGTTTCCGCGGATGTTCATGTACGGCGAACAGAACGCAGCGCTGTCGTACTTGAAAACCATCGAGGCGCAGGGTGTCGTGCTGTCTGAAATCCCGGATTGCGGGCATTTCCCGATGTATTCGAATCCGGTATTGATGTGGAAAGCCATCGCCGAATTCCATGCGAACGGAGGTTGACGCGAGCTCGCGCTCGGCCGGAGAAGGGCGGATGCGCAGACGCGCCGCACGATGCTCAAGCCGACGACTCCGTCGGTTGTGCCGACGCAGAACGTGCTCGAATCCGGCGGCGATTGACTGGAAAACGCGGGGTGCCCGCCGCGTCCGTTACGCGCGGGCCAATCGCCGCGCAGCCATCAGTCCGAGGACGAGCAACACCGCGACATACGCGGCGACGCTTGCCCACGCGCCGTGCTGCCAGAACGACCCGCCGACCGAGCCGAGCACGCTCGATCCGAGATAGTACGCGAGCAGGTACAGCGAGGCAGCGTGCCCCTTCGCGGATCCCGCGAGGTAGCCGACCCAGCCGCTCGCCACCGCATGGGCGACGAAGAAGCCGATCGTGACGAGCACGATGCCGACGACGATCGCAGCGAGCGAGTGCGACAGCGTCAGCGCGAGGCCCGCCGCGAATACGAGAATGCCGCCGACAAGCACCGGTGCGCGCCCGAGACGGTCGGCGAGCGCGCCGGCGCTCGATGACGACACCATCCCGAACAGGTAGGCGCCGAAGATCAGGCCGCACTCGGTCGAGCTCAGGTTGAAAGGGGCCGCCGTGAGCCGGAACCCCGCGTAGTTGTAGATCGTCACGAACGCGCCCATCACCAGGAAGCCGATCGCGAACACGAACGGGAGCCGGGCATGATGCAGTTGCGCGTTCCACAGCCGAAGATGATGACGCAACGTCAGATCGGTGCGCTTCACGAAGCGCCGCGATTGCGGCAGCAGCATCACGAAGGCAATGGCCGCGACGAGATCGATGACGCCGATCGTCAGCATCGCCGTCCGCCACGAGAAATGTTCTTCCAGTGCGCTCATGCCGATCCGACCGATCATGCCGCCGAACGCGGTCCCGCCGACATAGAGACCCATCGAGAAACCGAGCCCCTCGGACGCGATTTCTTCCGCGAGATAGGCCATCGCGACCGCCGGGACACCGCCCAGCGCGAAACCTTCGAGCGCACGCCAGGCCAGCAGCAGGTTCCAGTTGGGCGACAGCGCGGCGAGCACATTGAACAGCGCGGCCAGCGTCATCGACGCGAACATCAGCCCGCGGCGTCCGACGCGTTCGGACAGTGCGCCGGCGCACAGGATGGAGACCGCCAGCATCCCGGTCGACAGCGACAGCGAGAGCGAACTCGATGCCGCGCCCAGCCGGAACTCCCGTGCGAACGCGGGAAGCAGCGGCTGGACGCAGTACAGCAGCGAGAAGGTGGAAAAACCGGCAAGGAACAGCGCCAGCGCGATGCGCTTGTACGCGGCCGAGCGCGGGGACACGCCTGCAGGCAGCGCATCGGACGCGGCGTTCTGCGGGCCGGGCGTGGATCGGGAAATCGAAGCGGAGGACATGAGTGCACTCGATGTGCGACGGAATGCCTGAATTCTTGCGCACCGTCATGTATATGTCCAATATATGAAAGAAACCGTAGCGATATGTTTTACCACTGGCTGAAGAGCCGGTCCGGCTCACCGTGAGGTCACCTGGCGAATGGAACTCCGACATCTCCGATACTTTCTGGCCGTGGCGGCCACGTCGAATTTCACCAAGGCTGCCGAAACGCTCGGCATCGGGCAGCCGCCGTTGAGCCAGCAGATCAAGGCGCTCGAGAGCGAACTCGGCGTGGAACTGTTCAAGCGGACCGCGCGCGGTGCCGAGCTGACGCTGGCGGGCGAGGTCTTCGCGGAAGAGGCGCGCCGCGTGCTCGACGATGCCGAGCGGGCGGCGCGGGCGGCAAGGCGGGCCGCACGCGGGGAAACCGGGCATCTGCGGGTGGGCTTCACCGGGACGGCGGCGTTCAATTCGAAAGTGTCGGATCTGATCCGCCGCTTCAGGGAGGCGTTTCCGGAGGCCGAGCTGACGTTGCAGGAGGCGACGTCGCGCGTCCTGCTGGAGGCGCTGGACGCCGGGCATCTCGACGTCGCGATCGTGCGGCCGGAACGCCGTGCCGCCGCGACGTTGCGGGTGTCGGACTGGGACGAGGAACCGATGTTCGTCGCGCTGCCCGTGGCGCACCGGCTGGCGCGGCGTCGCCGCATCGATCTGGCCGAGCTGGCCGACGAGTCGTTCGTGCAGGTGCCGCGGGAAGCCGGCAGCGCGCTGTTCGACGACATCGTCGCCGCATGCAACGCCGCCGGATTCGAGCCGCGGATGGCGCAACCCGCACCGCAAATCGCGTCCGCGGTGACGCTGGTCGCTGCCGGGCTCGGCGTGTCTGTCGTGCCGAAGGCGATTACGCAGGTGCAGGTTGCCGGTGTCGTCTATCGGCCGTTCGCCGGTAATGCGCTTCGTGCAAGGCTGGCCATTGCGTCGCGATGCGACGAGCCGTCGGCGGTCGTTCGCAATTTTCTGTTGCTGGCCTAGCGGGGTGCGCCGAGATGCTGGCGGAGGATCCGTCCCGCGCTTGAATCTCCCGGTGCGCGCCGGGCTTGCATCGGTATCGTTTCGTCGAACGCGATAAAAACAAAAAACCCGCGAGGCCATGCGCTGTCGCGGGTTTTTGAAAATGCTGGAAACGCGGAGAAACCGCATCTGGTGCCGACGGCGAGACTCGAACTCGCACAGCTTTCGCCACTACCCCCTCAAGATAGCGTGTCTACCAATTTCACCACGTCGGCACTGCACTGCAAGGGGCGCAATTCTAGCGCCACATTGCGCGTTTGTGAAGGGGGTATGACAGGGTTGCGGTGTGCGCGAAAGCGATCCCGGTAGAATTCGGACGATCGGTCCGACGACCATCGCTACTGCCACCCGCTTTCTCCCCGTGACTACCACCCTCGAACAACTGCAGGCCGGACAACTGTCGGGCGCCCGGCAACTCAAGCTCGCGTGCGGGCTGACCGAGTTTCCGCGCGAGATTTTCGATCTGGCCGATACGCTCGAAGTGCTCGACCTGTCCGGTAACGCACTCGCCGCGCTGCCGGACGACTTGCCGCGGCTGCATCGCCTGCGCATCCTGTTCGCGTCCGGCAACCGCTTCACCGCCTTCCCCGACGTGCTCGGCGCGTGCGCTCAACTCGACATGATCGGCTTCAAGGCGAACCGGATCCGCACGGTGCCGCGCGGATCGCTGCCGCGTGCGCTGCGCTGGCTGATCCTGACCGACAACGAAATCGACGCGCTACCCGCCGGGATCGGCGACTGCTCGCGATTGCAGAAGCTGATGCTCGCGGGCAACCGGCTGCGCACGCTGCCTGCCGAAATGGCCGCGTGCCGTGCGCTCGAACTGGTGCGCCTGTCGGCGAACCGGCTGGACCAGCTGCCCGACTGGTTGCCGCGCCTGCCGCGCCTCGCGTGGCTCGCATACTCCGGCAATCCGTTCAGCGCCGCGCCGGAAGCCGCGGCGTCGGCCGGGCCGGAGGTCGCGGACGTCGACTGGGCGTCGCTCTCATGTGAACAGAAGCTGGGCGAAGGGGCGTCGGGCGTCATTTACCGCGCGCAATGGCGCGCGGACCATCATGCGTCGCGAGCGGTCGCGGTCAAGCTGTTCAAGGGCGCGGTGACGAGCGACGGGCTGCCCGACTGTGAAATGGCCGCATGCCTGCATGCCGGCCGCCACCCGAACGTGATCCCGGTGATCGGCAAGGTGCGCGGTCATCCGGACGGTACGCACGGGCTCGTGATGGAACTGGTCGATCCGGCGCTCGCGAACCTTGCCGGGCCGCCGAGCTTTGCAACCTGCACGCGCGACGTGTATGCGGCCGACGCGCGATTCGAGCCGGAAGAGGCCGTGCGGATCGCGCACGGCATCGCATCGGCCGCACGCCATCTGCATGCGCGCGGCATCATGCATGGCGACCTGTATGCGCACAACATCCTGCACGACGGCGAGGGCGCTGCGCTGCTGGGCGACTTCGGTGCGGCATCGTTCTACGACACGAGCGACGTACGGCATGGCGCCCGGCTCGAACGGCTGGAAGTTCGCGCGTTCGGCCATCTGCTCGGCGAATTGCTCGCACATTGCGCACCGCACACGCGGGCCGGGGTGCGTGAGCTGGAAGCGCTCGCGGCGGCTTGCGTGAGCGAGGAGATCGACACCCGGCCGTCGTTCGACGAGATCGTGGACGCGCTGGCCGCGTGGAAGGTCTGAAGGGAATGAGCTGCCTGCCGGGCGGTCCGTCGACTGACGTGCGTACGCTTGTTAAACCTGCCGCGCGGTCAGCAGCTTGATCCCGAGCCCGACGAACAGCAGCCCGCTGGCGCGCTTGAGCGCACGCACCGCGCGGCTCATGCCGAAGCCGCGATGGAAGCGGCGCACGCCGGCCGAATAGACGCAGTGAACGACCACGACGGTGCCCGCGATCGTCGCGTACATCACGACGAACTGCAGCGCGAGCGGGCGGTCGTGCACGATGAACTGCGGCATGAACGCCGACAGGAAGATCATCGTCTTCGGATTGCTGCCCGATACGAACAGCGCTTCGCGGAACAATTTCCTGCGGTCGGGCACGGCGATCTCCGCCGCTCCGGCCGAAGCGGCGGCCTTGCGGTCGCCGCGCAGTTGCCGGACACCGACGAACATCAGGTACGCGGCGCCGACCACTTTCATCGCGACGAACAGCGGCGGCATCGCGGCCAGCACCGCGCCGACGCCGAGCGCGACGAGTACCACGACCACGCCTTGCGCCGCGAGGTTGCCCGCGATCGTCGCGGCCGTGCCGCGCGAGCCGTAGCGCACCGTGTTGCGAATGACGAGCAGCACGTTGGGCCCCGGCGACAGCGTCGTGGCGAGATAGGCTGCGGCAAACAGCATCCAGGTCTGAATGGACATGCGGCGCTCCAGGAGGCGGTTCCGGCGGTCGGGATGAAGCGATGATGCCACGCCAATAAGTGACGCAGGCTCGCGCCGGAACCGTGCCGTCGTGCGCGTCAGCTTGCGTCGCGCATGCAGTACGCGGGGGGCGACGGCGGCGTATCGATCGCGGCGGGCCGCGTCATCCACGCGATCCACCCGGCCCAGATCCCGCAGACGATCATCACGGCGACGTTCAGCGGCGTCCGGTAGCGGACGATCAGGTCGGCCAGCGGCAGGCGATGTTTCATGTGCATCTCCTTCGATCGAGGGTGGGTGGCGTTACTGGCCGGAGTAGTTCGGCGCCTTGGCGTCGCAGGTCACGGACACCGTCGAGCCGTCCGCGAGATGCAGCCGGAACGGCACCTTCGCGCCGGGCGCGACGGCTTCGCGCGGTTGTTCCAGCATCACGTGATAGCTCTTCGGCTTGAAGGTCACCGTGCCGTGCGCGGGCACTTCGACCGTGTCGACGTGAACCATCTTCGCGGTGCTGCCGTTCGTCTGCGTTTCGTGCAGCATGGCCATCCCGTATGCGGGCGTGTCGAGGCCCGTCAGCGTGACGGGCGCGTCGCCGTCGTTCTTCAGCGTGAAATAGCCGGACGACGGCACGGTTGCCGGCATCGCGCGGATCCAGCAGTTTTCTGCCTGTACGGCCGGCGCGGCGAACGTGGCGGGAGCTTGCAGTGCCAGCAGCGCGAACAGCAGGCCGGTCGGAATCGAGCGTTTCATGGTTGGTTATCCTTATGGAAGGAAGCAGAGGGTAAGAGGGGCGACGCGGCCGGCGCGAACGTGCGCGACCGGACATTCGCCTGCGAGCAAATGCCGGCGCGACAGTGCGAACCGGAGGCAGCCAGCCGCGCGCACGGCACGACGCCGCGCGCAATACGGTGAGACATGATCGTCCTTCGAAACGTGACACGTCGCGCACGCCGGGGGCGTGCGCGAACCACGCGATGCGCGACGGCATCACGAGCGTTGACGACGGATCAGGACGCGATCGGAGGGGCGCGCGGCTGTGCGGCCGTGAGCGGCAACGCGCGGCGCAGGCTTTCGAAGCGGGTCGCTTCGCGGTGCTGAATGACGTGCGCGTTGGCCGCAAACGTCAGTTCGGGCGCGGGCAGTGCCGGTGTGTGAGCCAGGAGGCTGCAATAGCCGCATGCCTGGAGGTGGGCCTGCAGGCTTTTCTGCGACGAGTCGGCGGCGCGCTCGCCGGTGGCCGGCGCGGCCGTGCAGTAGCCGGCCAGCAGCGTATCGACGCGCTGCTGCGTCGTCAGTGCCTGCGAGATCGTCGGCGCGAGCACCGACATCAGGATGGCGAGCATCCCGATCAGACTGCCGATCTTCCGGAGGCGACGACTCAGCATGCGATGCGCGGCGGCGGGTGGACGACGATGGAGCGGATTATGCCACGCACGTCGATTCGCATGTCGGTGCGGACCTGCGGCGTGGCGGCGCGCTACGCGTGCTTCGTCAGGTATTTCGTGATCAGCGCCATCTGCGCGGCCCAGCCCTGATCGTTCATCTCGCGCGCCTTCGCGCGGCGCGTATCGATCAACTGGTCGAAGCCCGTTTCGGTGACCGTGAGCAGCGTGCCGCCGGCCTGTGCGGCGAGTGCGAACGTGACGAGCGTCATCGGCTCGGACGTGTAGTCATAATTCGGGTCGATCGCGAACGGGTGCCAGCGAAACGAAAACACTTGCTTCGGCTCGAGGCGGTCGACGACGATCTCGAACACCGTGCCCGCATAGGGCTCTTGCGCCTTGGCGACGTCGTCGTCGACGCGTGTCGGCGTAATGCGGCCGAACAGCGGCTGGCCGGCCGCGAACGGCCCGTCGAACGTGACGCCGAACCACTGGCCGAATTCGCCGGAATTGCTGACGGCTTCCCACACGCGGTCGGGCGATGCGTTGAGCACCGCCTGTTTTTCGATGCGATCGGATTGCTGGGTCATGACGTTCTCCACACAGGATCAACTTTCGCTGGGCGGCACGCGTGAACCGTCCCTAGTCGAGCATGACCGCGTCGGGCACGTCGAGCACGAGGTCCGACGTCGCGACGGCCACGCACGGCAGCGTATAGCCGTCGGCCTTTTCCTCGCGGCTCAGCCCCGGCCATTCGATCGTGTAGCGTACGCTGCCGCTGACGATCCGGCAAAGGCAGCTTCGGCACGTGCCGTTGCGGCACGAACGCGGCAGCGACACGTGCGCGAACGCGGCGGCTTCGAGCAGCGTGAGCGAATCGGGCGCGTCGAAGGTCGCGCCGAGCGGCTCGATGCGCACGAGGGGGAGGTGTTCCGGATCGGTCATGGCGGAGGCGGAGGCGGGCGGCGGTTCGGCGACAACGCGCCAAGCATACCCGAACGTGCGGGCGGCCGGCGCCGGCCGGCCGCTGGCGTCAATGCCGGCGCAGGTGCCGGTACACGGTATTGCGGGCGAGCCCGAGTTCGCGCGCGGCGGCCGACACGTTGCCGCCATGTCGCGCGAGCACGGCATCGATCACCGCGGCCTGATGGCTTTGCAGCGTCGTTCCTTCGCGCGTGCCGGCCGATGCGGCCGGCAACGTGGCGGCCGGCGCAGCCGGTGCGTCGTCGCAGTCGAGCCAGAAATCGTCGGGCAAATGGGCGAGCGTGATTTCCGCTTCGTCTTCGGCGAGCATGCCGGCCGTGCGCAGCACGTTGGTCATCTGGCGCAGGTTGCCGGGCCAGCGATGGCGCGCGAACGCGTCGAGCACGTCGGCCGCGATGCGGCGCGGCATCGGTTCGCTGCGCGCGAGCCGCGCGAGAATCCGCTCGACGAGCGCGGGCAGGTCGGTGCGTGCGGCAAGCGCCGGCAGCGTGACCGCGAGCCCGTTGATCCGGTAGAACAGGTCTTCGCGGAACGTGCCTTCCGCGATCATCGCGCGCAGGTCGCGATGGGTCGCGCAGACCACGCGCACGTCGACCGGCACCGCGCGCGCACCGCCGAGCGGCATCACCGCGCGTTCCTGCAGCACGCGCATCAGCCGGACCTGCTGCGCGAGCGGCATGTCGCCGATTTCGTCGAGAAACAGCGTGCCGCCGTCGGCCTGCACGATCTTGCCGGGGCTGCCGCGCTTGCGCGCGCCGGTGAACGCGCCGTCTTCGTAGCCGAACAGCTCGGCCTCGATCAGCGAATCGGGCAGCGCTGCGCAGTTGACCGCGACGAACGGGCCGTCCGCGCGCGGCGATGCCTGGTGCAGCGCGCGGGCGAGCCATTCCTTGCCGGTGCCGGTCTGGCCGAGGATCAGCAGCGGCAGGTCGCGCCCGCGGATCTTCGCGACACGCTCGAGCACGGCGGCCATGCGCGCGTCGCCGGTGTCGAGCGTCGCGAACGTGATCGAGTCGGGGTCCGGCGTGCGCACGCGCGCGGCGGGCGCGGGCGGCGTGACGGCGACGGTGGTCTTGTGTGCTTCCGCGAATTCGCAGCGCGCCAGCACGCGTACGCCGGTCGACAGCGTGAGGCGGAACATCGCACCGGGCGCGCGTGCCGCCTGCTGTGCGAGCTGGCCGAAGCGCAGGCCGAACAGCGCGTCGCTGGCCTGGTGTTGCAGTGCGTCGAACGATGCGCCGAGCTGGAATTGCGCGCTGCGGTTCGCGGCGATCAGCCCGCCGTCGGGGCCGAATGCGACGAGCCCGGCGAACAGCGAATCGACGCATTCCTCGTGCGCATGAAAGCGCAGCCGCAAGGCTTCCGAGCACTGGTTCGCGAACAGGTGGTTCTCGATCAGTTGCGCGGACATCCGCACGAGCGCGAGCGTATGCGGGCTCGAGCCGCGCGGATCGCCGCTGACGTCGAGCGTGCCGAGCGTGCGGCCGAACGGGTCGAAGATCGGTGCGCACGAGCAGGTGAGGATGTGGTTGGCGCGCAGGAAGTGTTCGGAGCCGTGCACCGCGACGGCCTGGCCCGATGCGAGCGCGGTGCCGATCGCGTTGGTGCCGCGCGCGCCTTCCGCCCACGAGACGCCGGTACACAGCGCGACGCGGTTGGCTTTCTCGATGAAGTCCGCGTCGCCGATGCTGTGCAGGATCACGCCGTCGGCGTCTGTCAGCAGCACGAGGCTTTGCGTGTCGGCGATTTGCGCGTGGAGGTTCTCCATCACCGGGCGGGCGTGCGAGAACAGCGTGTGGTTCGTGTCGAGCAATTCGCGCAGCGCGATGTGCGACAGTGGCGAGAAATCCGGGCGTTCGTGCGCGCGCAGGCCGACTGCGGTCGAACGCGCATGCGCCTGCGCGAGCAGGTCGTTGCGACCCGCGGTGGCGGGCAGCACGAAGTGTTGCGGCATGACTTGTCTCCTGTCGGCAGCAGTTAGCGCTTCAGCGCTTACTGATGCCCCATGCTTCGCGGTCGGCAGCAGTTAGCGCTTCAGCGCTTACTGATGCCCCATGCTTCGCGGTCGGCCCCAGCGAGCGCTTGAGCGTCTACTTGGGCACCCTGCTTCTCGAAATTGACGGTCTCCCGGCGCACGCACACGCGCCGAAACACCCCCACGGATTCCCGTCGCCACGTGCGGCGCACCATCGGTGCGCGAACGGCAACCATCCGGGTACGCATCATCATACAAGCGTCGCGTACGCCGCGCGACCGCGAACAAAATCCCCTTGCTTTTAAATGCCCGCCTGCAATGATGGAAATGGAGCACGCACGCGCCGTGTTCCGCATTGCAACATGCATGCGACGCGACATGCATCCGTTCGGGAGACGCATCATGGTTCGGACGGAACTGAGGGTCGTGCTGGCGGCCATCGCCACTTTCATCATGCTGGGCGGCATCGCCGTGGCGATCCACGGGCTGCTGTTCGATCTGACCGATGCGGTGCGATACGGGGCGGCCGCGATTGCGGTGGGCGCCGCGACGGCTGCAATCGCGCTCAACGTCTGGCCGACCGATCCTCACTGACGCCGGTTTCCGAAACGGTGCCGGATGCCGCGCTGATCAGATGAAATGCGCGTCGGAACGACGCACGCCGTAAAATTTGTCTCCTGCGCGAAACCGTCTAAAGTGGAAAGCAACCGGCATGCATTGTCCGCGCCTATCCCCGCGGGCCGTGCCTCCGCCGGCGAGCCCGCGTACACTTCGTCCGGCCGGTAGCGGACGACGGACGCGGTCATTCGTTTTCTACCGGTCGAGGCGGCTCCCATGCAGATCCATTTCACGAACGAGAAACCTGAGTATTCGGGGCGTGACCTGATGCTTGCGTTCACGGCGTTGGTCAATGGCGAGCGCGTCCAATGCCAGATCACCGCCGAGGCGCTGGAAGATCATTTCGGCGCGGCATCGCCGCGCTTCGAGGACATGGTCGGCGCATTCGACCAGCATCGCGACCGTATCGAGGCGGCCGCTCGGCGCCTGCTGTCGGAGACGCGCGCGCAGTGCGTGACGCTGCGCAGCGGCTACGTCCGTTTCTACGAGGCCAACTGGCGCTGATGACACGACGCTCGTCTTGCGGCGCGCATCGCCGAGCGTTGCGCACGCGAAGGCGTTGCCCCTCACGCGATGCCGTTCGGCGGGGCCGGGCGGCATTTTCGTATGCGGGCCGCACCGGATTGCTGCTGCACCGGGCCGGCTGCTGGTGTGCCGCCACGAACCGGCATCTCGATTCGTCAGGATCGCAGAGAAAATCATTCGAATTCCGACGCAATGAAAAGAGGGCGCCGCACGTGGAGAATCGTTCGGGATGGGGAAAGGCGCGCCGTCTGCCGGCAGGCGCATGGTTGCTCGCAGCCGGCATGTCGATGGCCGACGGGGCGACTCGATCGGATGACGACGCGATCGGTCGGGGCGCGCCAGGTGAAGTCGACATCGTCGCGGCGCGGGGTCGCGTCGCGACACCGTAGTCCGCGCGGACGAGGCGGCACGGCACGTACAACAAAAACGCCACCCGAAGGTGGCGTTTTTTCATCATGCATCGCGCCGAAGCGCCGCCGTCACTCGCTGCCGAGATAGAAGAAGCGGAACAGGAACACGGCCGCGATGATCCACACGATCGGCTTGACCGAGCGGGCCTGGCCCGTCAGCAGCTTGAGGCCGCCGTACGCGATGAAGCCGAACGCGACACCGTTCGCGATCGAGTACGTGAACGGCATCAGCAGCGCGGTCAGCGCGGCCGGCACGGCTTCCGTCGCATCGTCCCACGGCACCTCGACCATCTCGCGCAGCATCAGGCACGACACGTACAGCAGCGCCGGTGCCGTTGCATAGGCCGGTACGACGCCGGCGAGCGGCGCGATGAACAGGCACGCGAGGAACAGCACCGCGACGGTGATCGCCGTCACGCCCGTGCGGCCGCCGGCCTGCACGCCCGACGCGCTTTCGATGTACGCGGTGGTCGACGACGTGCCGAGCACCGAGCCCGCGACGATCGCCGTGCTGTCGGCGAGCAGCGCCTTGTTCAGGCGGTTCATCTTGCCTTCGACGAGCAGGCCCGCGCGGTTCGCGACACCCATCAGCGTGCCCGTCGCGTCGAACAGCTCGACGAGGAAGAACACGAGGATCACGTTGATGATGCCGGTCGACAGGGCGGCGCGGATGTCGAGCTTGAACAGCGTCGCGTCGATCGACGGCGGTGCCGAGAACACGCCGTGGAACTGGTTGTCGCCGAAGAAGAACGACAGGATCGTGACGCCGATGATGCCGATCAGGATTGCGCCGCGCACGCGCAGGTGGTCGAGCGTGACGATCGTGAAGAAGCCGACGATCGCGAGGATCGTGTCGTGCTTGTGCAGGTCGCCCAGCGTGACGAGCGTGGCCGGGTTGCCGACGATCACGCCCGAGGTCTTCAGCGAGATGATGCCGAGGAACAGGCCGATACCCGCGGTGATTGAGATCCGCAGCGATTTCGGAATGCCGTTGACGATCGCCTCGCGCACGCGGAACAGCGTGACGAGCAGGAACAGGCAGCCGGAGATGAACACCGCGCCGAGCGCGGCCTGCCACGTGAAGCCCATCCCCTTGACGACCGTATACGCGAAATACGCGTTCAGGCCCATGCCGGGCGCACACGCGATCGGGTAGTTCGCGTACAGCCCCATGATGAGCGACGCCAGCGCCGCGACGAGGCAGGTCGCGACGAACACGGATTCCTTCGGCATGCCGGCATCGCCGAGGATCGCGGGGTTGACGAAGATGATGTAAGCCATCGTCAGGAACGTGGTGACGCCCGCGAGTATTTCGGTGCGGAAGTCGGTGCCGGCTTCAGCGAAGCCGAAATACCGCTTGATGGATTCCATGAAGGCGTTTCTCCGGTCGGGTTGTCGTGTTGCTTGTTGTGCCGAATTGTTGTACAGGCAGTGCGCGGCGGGCTTACTGTAACCAGCCACTATTGCCCGGCTATCGGCGGATTGTAATAGCGCGGATAGCTCGGACGATATAGTTGGAGGGCACGATCGAAAGATCGATCGGCTGCCTGCGCGCGAACGGTCAGGCAGCCCGGCCGCGCGACGAAGGCGCGCATTTTACCGGTTCGGGCGGAACGAGCCGGAAGAAATGGCTGAAGCGGGAGGGGATGCGCGAACGACGCCGGCCGATGCGCGCGCAACGGCATGCACGGCGACACGCGCGGCGTATCGCGCGGGAGGGGACGGGTGCGGGATGACATCCGGTTGAAACGGAGCGCCTGCCTAATGCACGCACGCACGCACGCAGGCGGGGCGGGCGGCGCGTGCGCGGGAACGCACGTGCTCGGCCGGTACGAATGCCCGGCCGCGGCGTGCGGCGGCCATTCGTCAGTCCAGGCGGTTGCAGATATCGGGCTATCGTGCGCCGAAGCCGTCCCGCCCGCAACTGTCATATCGTGATGCGGGAGCGACTGTGGTTTCTGTGTAAAAGATTGCAAGACCCCATCGCATAAACCGGCAAGTCTTTCTAGGATAGATACACCGCACATGCACACGCCGGTCGGTAATTGCCGACGCGGGGGAGTCGCAGTCCGTGCAGGCCGGGCGGTGAGGTGCGGTCAAGGCCGTTGCGTGTTCGGGCAGGCACGGCCGCTTGCGATTGCCCGATGCGGGTTCGTCCGTAATCACGGAGGTCAGCATGTTGAACTGGATCAGCCGTTGGGCGATGCGACACGCCCCGACGCCGGAAAAAACCGCTGCGTCGATGCTCGTGACGGCGCGCATGGAATTGTTCGCTGCCGAACAGCGCGTCATCGATGCGAAATTACAAGCGGATTACTGGCGTACACGTGTGTCATTCCTCGAGGAGGTGCAGAAGCAGGGCATCGATCCGTGGGTGACCTCGCAGGCAGCGCAACGTCCCGACCTCGATTCCACTCCCCGGAGCACGGGCCCGCGTCTCGCCGCCAGCACCTGATGCACCTGCTGCATCCCGTCGCTGCGCACGGCGCGCGATCGCGCGCGGCACGCACCGGCGTGCCGCGTCATTCGATGCGCACCTGCGGCGCGTTACGCCGCGGGTGCGTCCATTTCCGGTCGCGGCCGTTCCGCGCTTCGCGTGCCTGACGGCGCGTCACTCATCCGCTCGTTCTCCCTGCCCCGAAGAGCAAACGTAGCACTTGCGCGAGCGTGCGCCTGAAGTGCTCGCCGCGACGCACGTATGCGGTCGTGAGCGTCGCTTCCGCCGACCGGCCGGCATCGGTGCCGAGCCAGATGCGCTCGCCGCGTGCGATGCGCAGCACGTCGCCGGGCTGCACCCAATAGTCGTCGACGCTCGGCGGGCGCGTGACCCACAGCGCCGCGCCATGCGCGCGGAGCTCCGCGTCCTGCGGCGCGCGCCACGTCAGCGTCGTACGCGGCGCGACCGCGAAACGGATCACGACAGTCGGTAACGCGATCGTGCCGGCGCGGCACCGATCGGGACAGTCAAACAGCGGGCTTGCCTGGTCCATCGTCTGCTCCATTCAGTGAGCCGGATGGATGACGCGCACCAGAACAAAAAGGCCTCATCCGTTTCCGGTGAGGCCTGGTGTGACATGCGGTACTGCTCGATTGCTAACGCACACGCGCCTCCCGTGAACCATTCTTTCGAATGTTCATCGAGAAGTGAATCGCGACGGCGATGAGCGTATACGTAGGCATGCGAACGAGTTTGTCTGCGTGAAACGACGTTGTCAACGATAATTTTCGAGATAGTCGAGCGCGATGCATCGACGTGCGCGCCGCGCATCGCGTGACGCCGCTGCATCTCCGTAGCGAGTGCGCAGCAGCGCTTTCGTCATGTACGACTTCGACATCGCTCGCGCAGCAAGCTGCGCATTCGCGCGAGCGCATGCGCCAGCCACGCGCCGCGTCGCATCGCGTAGGCGGTCGTGATCGATGCTTCGGCCGGACGGTCGTCGTCGGTGCTCATCCAGATGCGATCGCCGCGCCGCACGCGCAGCACGTCGCCGGTTCGGATCCAGTAATCGTCGACGCTGCCGAGCCGCGTGACCCACAGCGTCGCGTCGTGCACGCGGATCTCGGCATCGTTTTGCGCGCACCATGTCAGCGTCTTGCGCGGCGCGACCGTGAATTGCATCACGACCCGCGGCAGTGCGATCGCATCGGTGCGGCACCGATCGGGGCAGACAACCAGCCGGCTTGCTTGGTCCATCGTCATCTCCATCCGTTGAGCCGGGCGGGATGACGCGCACCCAAACAAAAAGGCCTCATCCGTTTCCGGCGAGGCCTTGTGACATGCACAACTGAATCTCGATGCTAACGCACAAGCGCCTCCGGTGATCGCCGCGGGTGGGCGTTCACTCGGTTTTTATGCGCGATGGCGGCGGGCTTGAGCGTAGGCATGCGAACGAGTGTGTCGTGGCAGCGCAGCAATGTCAACGGAAATTTAGAGATACGTGGCGGTCACGCGTCGCGTTGCGCGAGCCCGTTCACGAGCAGCTCGGACAGCAGGCCCGTCATCCCTTCCGGGTGCGTGGCCGCGCGGGCCTTGAGCTGTTCGACGAGTTCGGCGTTGAGCTTGCAGGCGAACGGCACGAGGCCCTGTTCCTGGTCGAGCTTGCGCTGCGCGCGGCGGTCGAGCTTGACCGCTTCTTCGGCACCCTTGCCGAAACGCGCGGAGCCGGACTGCTTCATCGCGTGCGTCAGCTTGAGCGCCTTGTTCTTTTCGAGATCGGTTTTCTTCATGGCCATCGCGGCACCTCCGGGAAATGAAGCCGCGATTGTACGCATTTCGGCGGGCGCCGCCCGCCGAACCGGCAGGAAACCCGTTCAGGCGCCCTTCGTCGTGCCCCAGTTGCCGCCGTGCGCGGCCGCCTGCGCGGCCGGCGAGCGGGCGAGGTAGGCGAGCGCCTGTTCGGTCGAGCCTTCGTGGTGCGGCGTATAGCTCGGCTTGAAATAGCGCAGCGCCGCGCCGATCACCTTCCAGAACGACGGCAGGTGCCCGCGCCGCGAGCCGTGCCGCCACGCGAGCACGAACCCCGGGTAGCGGCCGGCGGCCGGGTCGCGCCGGTACATGAACTTCGCGCCCGTCGTGATGTAGTAGAGCAGCAGCAGGATCACGAACGCCATGTGCACGCAGCGCTCCGGATAGGTGCCGCCCATGTGCCGGTAGATGTCGAACGCGACCGTGCGGTGCTCGACTTCCTCCGCACCGTGCCAGCGCAGCAAGTCGACCATCGTCGGGTCGGCCTTTCCTTCGTCGAGCCCGTGCGCGTTGAGCACCCAGTTGCCGAGATAGCCGAAGAAATGCTCGAGCGACGCGATCACCGCGAGCTGCTGGCGCAGCCAGAAACGCGTGTGACCGATCTTCAGCCCGAGCGGCTGTTCGCCGAGCACGCGCGTGAAGAGGCGGTTGAGCTTCTGCGTGAACGGCTTCGTGTCGATCCCGTGCCGGTCGTAGTAGTGCTTGAGCACGCCGCCGTGCGAACGCGAATGCACGGCTTCCTGCCGCAGGAAGCCTTCGGCCTCGTCACGCAGGCGCGCATCGGTGATCAGCGGCAATGCCTTGTTGTACACGCGGCAGAACCACAGCTCGCCTTCCGGGAACAGCAGGTTCAGCGTGTTGATGATGTGCGTGCTGCCCGGGTCGTTCGGCACCCAGGTGATCGGCGTGTCGCTGAAGTCGAACTTCACGTGCCGGGCCTTGATCTTGTGATAGTCGGCGGTATCGGTCATCTGTGTCTCCCTGTGCGGCGTCGTGCGCCGTCAATGCGATGCCATGCTGACGCGGGCGATCATCCGGCCGAGCCACGGCATGAAGCGGCCGACGAAGCGCATCGCGTGCGCCTCGCCGCCGACCGCGACGACGGGGCGGTTGCGCAGCACGCCGTCGACCATTGCCTGCGCAACGGTTTCGGGTTTCAGGCCGCGCATCTGGTACAGCTTCGTCGCGCGCTTGCGCAGCCGCGCTTCGTCCTGTGCATTGGCGCCCGCGTATTGCGTCGACGCCATGATGCCGGTCTCCGCGAAGCCGGGGCACACGGCCGTCACGCCGATGCCTTGCGCCGCAAGTTCCGCGCGCATGCATTCGCTGAGCATCAGCACGGCGGCCTTCGTCGTCGCATACGCGGGCAGGTCGCGCGACGGACCGAACGCGGCGGCCGATGCGGTGTTGACGATGTGGCCGCCGGTGCCGCGCGCGGCCATCTGCCGCGCGAACAGACGCGAGCCGTGGATCACGCCCCACAGGTTCACGTGCAGGATGCGTTCCCAGTGGCGCGTGCTCGTGTCGAGGATGCCGCCGGCCATGCCGATGCCCGCGTTGTTGATCACGACGTCCGTGCCGCCGAGTTCGCTGCCGACCCACGTCGCCAGCGCTTCCATTTCGTCGGCGGACCCGACATCGACGCGCTTCGCGTGCGCTTGCGCGCCGGTCAACCCGATCAGCAGCGCGGTGCGTTCGGCGCTCGCGAGATCGATGTCGCACGCAACGATCGTCGCGCCTTCGCGGGCGAACGCGAGCGCCGCGCAGCGGCCGATGCCGCTGCCCGCGCCGGTCACCACCGCGACCTTGCCGCTGAAGCGGCCGCTTGTTGCGCGGCGGCGTGCCTTCGCGAGCGCGGGCGGTTCGTTGCCCGATTCGACCGCGTCGATCAGTTGCCCGGCGAGATCCGCGAAGCGTGCCGGATCGGCGAGCGGCAGCCAGTGGCCGGCCGCGACCTCGCGGCGGTAGTACTGCGGCACCCAGCGCGACAGGTTCTCGGACAGCGCGGGGCTCACGTATTTGTCGCCGAGCGGCACGATCGTCTGCACCGGCGCATGCGCGTAGCGTTCGCGCGGCGTGAACAGGCAGCGGATGAAGTTCGCGCGATAGAGGCGTACGCCGCGCGCGCCGTCGTCGGCCTGCGTCGGGCGCGGCGCGGCAGGCGTTTTCTCGAGCCGGCGCAGCAGGCGCGGCCACGCGCGGCCGAGCCACAGCCGCCAGCCGAGCTCGGGGATGAACGGCAGGTGGAACAGGTACACGTACCACGAGCGCACGAGCTGGCCGCCGAGCTTGGCGAGCGACGCCGGTGTCGGGTGCAGCACGCGCTCGCGCAGCCAGAAGCCGACGTGGTCGAGGCACGGCCCCGAGCACGACGTGTACGACGCGATGCGGCCGGCCAGGCGCGAATCGGTGACGAACTCCCAGCCCTGGATCGAGCCCCAGTCGTGCGCGATCAGGTGCACGGCGCGGCCGGGGCAGAGCGCGTCGATCACCGCGACGAAGTCGTCGGTCAGCTTCGCGAGGTGGTAGTCGGCCGTGCGCGTCGGCACGCCGGACAGGCCCGCACCGCGCACGTCGTACGCAATCACGTAGTGCTTGCGCGCGAGCAGCGGCGCGACGTGCTGCCAGACGCTGCTGTCGTCGGGATAGCCGTGCACGAGCACGACCGGCGAGCGGGCCGGGTCGCCCCAGGTCCTGACCGCGAGCGTCAGGTCGCCCGAGGCGACCGCCGTTTCGCTATGAACCGATTCGAACAGGGCCAGCGGCGCTTCGTCGGAAAGAGGCTGCATCGTGAGTCCGTCGTTCAGGGATTCGGGAGGAAGGGCGCGTTCGCGTCGGGCGTCAGGCGGCGGCCGGCACGGTCGCGACGGCCTGCATACGCTCGGCCTGGCGGCGCTGCCAGCGGCGCACGTGCGGCAGGTCTTCGTCGAGCCAGTACGCGTCGTCGTCGGTGATCACGAGCAGCTCTTCGAATTTCGCGCCGACGCCGGCGAAGCCGAGGTGCGGCTCGACCGCCCACAGGCCCGGCACGGGCGCATGCTCGGAGCGGCGGTCGATCGACCACAGCGGCGACCAGCCTTGCCGTTTCGCCGCGCGGCCCTGGTCCAGCAGCAGGTTGCGCGTCGCGTTCAGCCCGAAGCGCGCGACGAAGCGCGGCTTCGACAGCTTGTGGATCTTCGCGACGCGATGCGCGAGCACCTTGAACGGATAGGCCTTGTGGCGCGGCTCGACACCCTGGCGGCGGCACAGCCCGTCGACCTCCTGCGCGACCTCGGCCATCGACCGGCGCTCCTTCACGAGCCGCACGATCATGTCGCGGTGGTCCATCAGGTCGTCCTGCAACTGTTCGAGGATCGGGTTGTGGCCGAGGCAGTGCGCGTAGCCGACGTCGGCGACGATGCCGTCGAGCACCGGCGCGACGTCGAGGATCACCGGCATGTCGGTCTCGAGCTGCCGGTTGCTCGGGAAGAAAGCGAGATTGAAGCCGCCCATGTGCTTGAGGCCCGAGAAGCCCTCGAATGCGGTGCGATCGCCGAACCACGCGAACGGCTTGTGCAGCCAGTCATGCACGCCGTTGTCCTGCAGCCATTCGGTCAGCAGGCGCGCGGCTTCCTTTTCGGTGATGCCGGGGTAGAGCATTGCGCCGACCGTTTCGACGCAGCGGTACGCCAGCTGCTGGACCGCGCGGAATTGGGGCAGCTCGTCGAGGTGGACTTCCGGCAGCGGATGGTCGGTCATGATGCGTCTCCCTATGTCGGCCGGAGTGGGCGCGGCAGCGCTTGTCGACCGGTGTTGGTGCTTCGGCACTGACGCCGGTCCCGCGCAAAGCGCGCTCCGGTCCGGTGCAAAGCGGGGTGCTGATCCGGAATGCATCCGCCGGTGTTCCCGGTGCGAATTATTCAGCCAGCATTTAATGTGCCATTGAATGATGTAACGATAATAGCTGGTTCGGCGTGGCGCGCCAGCCTCCGGGGGTGAGGATTTGTCCTAATGAAGGGCCGAAATGGAGGGGAGACTCTAGATTTCCTGAGGTCCTGGCCGGACGGCCGCAGGCGCGCACGCGCACGGATCGGGGTGCCGGTCGGAGGTGGTCGGACAGGCGGGCCCAGCGTTGACCCGGATGGCCGCGCGTGCGGCCGCCTTGCGACGGCCCGGCATGTCGCGCCGGATCAAGTCCCCGTCGTGTCGCGATGTGACGTTGTCAAATTGCCGAAATAATTTCGTCACATCATTCGCCCCCGGTTCGAAGCCGCCCCGGCTTCGCCGCGCCGATGAGCCGCCGGCACGCGGTGCGCCGCGCGGGGTAGCGACCGCAGTCGATTCGAGATTCGACATTCGACATTTCCACGGAGAGAGACCATGCAACGCCGCAAGTTCATGAACACCCTTGTCGCGGCGACCGCCGCGACGTCGCTGATGCTCAAGGCCGGCACGGCCGACGCGAAGCGCGCAACCCCGCCGGATGCGCTGGACCCGGGCCGCTGGTCGCCGTTCAACGCCGCACGCCTGCAGGCGGTACTCGACCAGCATGGCGTCGCGAGCGCGCACTACGACGAAAAGCGCCGCCCGTACGCGGTGTTCGACTGGGACAACACGTGCATCATGAACGACTGCGAAGAGGCGTTGCTGATGTACCAGATCAACCATCTGCAGTACAAGCTGACGCCGGACGAATTCGTCGACGTGATGTGGAAGGACGTGCCGAAGGGCGCGTTCATGAAGGACTACACGACGATCGACGGCAAGCCGGTGACGATGGAAGACCTCGCCGCCGACGTCGAATCCGACTATCGCTGGCTCTACGCGAACTACAAGGGATTCGGCGGCGACAAGAGCCTCGACGAGATTCGCGAGACCGATCAGTTCAAGGATTTCCGCGCGAAGCTGTACTTCATGTACGACGCGATCTGCGATACGCACCCGCTCGAGATCGGCTACAAGTGGATCATCTATTTCTACAAGAACATGACGACCGCCGAGCTGCAGGCGATGGCGGAAGCGTCGAACAACTACGGTATCGGCGACGCGCTGCGCAAGGTCCGCTACGAAAGCCCGAAGACGCTGCCGGGGAAGGCCGGCGTGGTGGCCGACACGCATTTCCACGGCATCCGCATTCATGAGGAAATCCGCGCGGTGATGCACACGCTGCGCGCGAACGGCATCGACGTGTACGTGAGCACCGCGTCGCTCGACGATGTCGTGCGCGTGTTCGCCGGCAATCCGAACTATGGCTACGGCGTGCCGCCCGGGAACGTGATCGGCCTGCGCCTCGACATGCAGGACGGCAAGTACACGAGCACGTATCCGGCCGGCTGGCATTTCAACTGGGGGCCCGGCAAGACGGTGGGCATCCGCAACGTCCTCGAGTCGAAGAAGGGCTACGGCCCGCTGCTTGTGTTCGGCGACAGCGACGGCGACGCGTGGATGCTGCGCGACTTCAAGGACACCGCGGCCGGCGTGATCGTCAACCGGATGAAGAAGGGCGAGATCGGCGCGGACAGCAAGCTCGCGGCCGAGCAGATCGGCAAGCCGGATGCGCGCTTCCTGCTGCAGGGCCGCGACGAGCACACCGGCCTGATGATTCCGGACGAGAAGTCGATCAAGTACGGCAAGACCGAGCGCAAGCTGCTCGCTTGACGTGCGCCGGATGCCGGGCCGTCGCGGCCCGGCGTCGCGCGGGCCGGGAAACGCGCGTCTCAGCGCGCGCGCGGCGGGCCCAACCGATCCAGCAACGCCCCCAGCAGATCGATCGGCAGCGGAAACACGATCGTCGAGTTCTTGTCCGCCGCGATCGTCGTCAGCGTCTGCAGGTAGCGCAGCTGCATCGCCTGGGGTTCCTGCGCGAGCCGCTGCGCAGCCTGCAGCAGTTTCTCCGACGCCTGCAGTTCGCCTTCCGCATGAATCACCTTTGCGCGCCGTTCGCGCTCGGCCTCGGCCTGCCGCGCGATCGCGCGCACCATCGTCTCGTTCAGGTCGACATGCTTGATCTCGACCGTCGACACCTTGATCCCCCATGCATCGGTCTGCGCGTCGAGCGTCTTCTGGATGTCGGCGTTCAGTTGCTCGCGCTCGGCGAGCAGCGCGTCGAGCTCGTGCTTGCCGAGCACCGAACGCAGCGTCGTCTGCGAGAGCTGGCTGGTCGCATCGAAGAAGCGCGCGACTTGGATCACGGCCTTCTCCGGATCGACCACGCGGAAATACACGACCGCATTCACCTTCACCGACACGTTGTCGCGCGTGATCACGTCCTGCGGCGGCACGTCGAACACGACGGTGCGCAGGTCCATCCGCACGGCCTGCTGGACGATCGGGATGATCAGCACGAGCCCCGGCCCCTTCACCTTCCAGAAGCGGCCGAGCATGAACACGACGCCGCGCTCGTACTCGCGGAAGATGCGGATCGACGACGCGACCAGCACGACGAAGAAGACGATCAGGACACTGCTGAAGCCGAACGTATAACCGATCATGACGGGACTCCCTGGTGTTGTTCTTGCGTCGGCACGTCGTACAGCGGGGCGACGGTGAGCAGCAGCCCCTGGCGTCCGGTAACCCGCACGCGGCAACCGGCGGCGAGCGGCACGCTGCTCGCGACGCGCCAGCGCTCGCCGTGCACGCGCGCCCAGCCCGCGGCCGACGGTGCGGGCCCGGCCGCGCCGTGCGGCTGGTCGGCCAGCAGGCCGTCGTCGAGCACTTCGCCGATGCTGCCGACCATCGCCTCGGCGCCCGTCACGACCGGGCGGCGGCGCGCGCGCAGCGCGACGCTCGATACGCCCGCGACGAGCAGCCCGCCGCCGAGCGCGAGGCTCGCGATCACGGGCCACGGAATCCCGTAGCCGGGCACGTCGGTATCGATCAGCATCAGCGCGCCGATCGTGAACGACACGATGCCGCCGAACCCGAGCACGCCGAAGGTCGGCAGGAACGCCTCGGCGACCAGGCAGCCGAGACCGAGCAGCACGAGGCCGAGGCCCGCATAGCTGATCGGCAGCAACTGCATTGCGAACAGCCCGACCAGCAGGCAGATCGTGCCGACGACGCCCGGCAGCACGAAGCCGGGGTTCGCGAACTCGAAGAAGAGGCCGTAGATGCCGATCGTCAGCAGGATCAGCGCGACGTTCGGGTCGGCGATGATCGCCAGGAAGCGGCTGCGCCAGTCGGGCTCGACCACGACGAGCGGCGCATGCGCGGTTGCGAGCCGCACCGTGCCGGCGGTGGTCGTCGCGCTATGGCCGTCGAGCTGGCGAGCGAGGTCGGCCGGGTCCTGTGCGATCAGGTCGATCACATGCTGGGCACGCGCCTCGTTCGCCGACAGGCTCACTGCCTCGCGCACCGCGCGCTCGGCCCATTCGACATTGCGCCCGCGCAACTGCGCGAGGCCGCGGATATAGGCGGAGGCGTCCTGCGTCGCCTTGCGGATCTCGGTCGATTGGGTATCGGTCGGCAGCGCGGCGGCCGCGTCGGACGCCCCCGACGCCCCCGACGCCCCCGGAGTGCCGGCCGGCGCCCGCGGTGCAGCAGGGTTCCCGCCGGGCGGCGCGGCGCCGCCGATGCCGAACTGCACGGGCGACGCCGCGCCGAGATTGGTGCCGGGCGCCATCGCCGCGAAGTGGCTGGCATAGACGATATAGGTGCCCGCGCTTGCGGCCCGCGCGCCGCCCGGCGCGACGAACGCGGCGACCGGCACGGGCGAGCCCAGGATGGCCTTGATGATCTGCCGCATCGACGTGTCGAGGCCGCCGGGCGTGTCGAGCTGCAGGATCGCGAGCGGTGCATGCTGGCGGGCCGCGCGGTCGAGCGAGCGCACGATGAAATCGGCGCTGGCAGGCCCGATCGCGCCGTTGATGGGGATCACGATCACCGGGCGGGCGGCGGGCGCTTCGGCGGGCGATGGCGCGGCGACCGCGGCACACACGACGAGCAGCGCCGCGAACAGCGCGGCGCGCGCGACCCGCGCGGGCAGCGGGTGACGTGGGTGGCCGCCGGACGTGGCAGGCGCCGGCGACGGCCCGTGACGGTGAAAGTGCATCGAGACGTCCGGGCGGCGCGCGGCCGCGTGCCGTCCGGCTGGCGGAAAGGGCGTGAGCCCGACACTTAAAGAGTAGGCGGTTTCGGCACAAAGCGCGAAACGACGGCCGGCCGGCTTCAGCTCGCGCCGCCGCCCCGCGCGAGCACTTCGTCGCGATAGTCGGCCGGGCTGCGCCCGCTCCATTTGCGGAACGCGCGGTAGAACGCGCTCGGCTCCGCGAAACCGGTCGCGGCCGCGACGTCGGCGATCGTGCGCGCGGGATCGGCCAGCGCCTCGAACGCGAGATCGCGCCGCAGCGTGTCCTTGATCGACTGGTATGCGTGGCCTTCCTGGTGCAGCTTGCGGCGCAGCGTGGCCTCGGCCACGTGCAGCCGCGCGGCCATCCCGCCGGCGCCCGGCCAGGCAGCCGGCGGCATCCCGCGCAGCACCGCGCGCACGCGCTGCGCGAGCGCGTTCGGGTTGCGGTACTTGACGATGAAGCTCGCCGGCGCGTTGCGCAGGAACGTCTTCAGCGTCTTCGCGTTCTGCACGACCGGCAGCGTCGCGAATTCGGGATCGAAATCGACATACGAATCGGGCTCGTTGAAACGCATGTCGTCACAGAACATCGACGGGTATTCGTGGTCGGCGGGCGGCGTGTCGCAGCGAAAGCTCGCGTGCAGCAGCGGGATGCGCCGCCCGATCAGCCAGCAGGTGAGCCCGTAGACGATGATGAAATAGGTCGCGTACGTGAACATCGCGGGCGTCGCGCCGTTGTTGCGGTGCACGAAGCGCAGCCGCACGCGCTGTGGGTTCGCGTCGAGCTCCGCGTGCAGGTCGTCGAGCACGCAGTGCATGAAATTCACCGCGCGCGCCATCGCATGCAGCCCGTCGCGCGCGGACAGCGCCGCCTGGCTCATCGCGATGAAGCTGCCGCTGCGCATCGGGTGGCGATCCTGCCCGAAAAACTCGTCGTCGAGCGTGCGCGCGATCGCGTTCCACAGCGCGCCGTATTGCTGCGCGGACACGCGGGCGCGCGGCTGCCCGAGCAGCGCGGGTGCGATGCCGGCTTGCGCGAGCAGCGGCTCGGCCGCGACGCCGCGCCGGGTCGCGAGCGCGACGCTGTAAGCGACGAGGCTGATCGCGACGGTTCCCTTGTCTTCCTGCTTCATCCGTGCCGCCGGTATGGCAAAAACGCTCAGTGTAAATGAGCGACGCGAGCATCGAACAGTCGCGCCTGCTTGCCTACACTTGTTGCATCGAAACGCAAGGACGGTCGCGCCCGGCGGCCGCGGGAGACAGCAGCACCATGGACGAGCTTTACACCGAAGACCAGCGGATGATCCGCGACGCCGCGCGCGCGTTTGCCACCGAGATGCTGGCGCCGAACGCGGCGCAATGGGACCACGATGCGCACCTGCCCGACGCGATCGTCGCGCAGCTCGGCGAACTCGGCCTGCTCGGGATGATCGTGCCGCAGGAGCTGGGCGGCTCGTATACGGATTACGTGGCCTATGCGCTGGCGATGGAAGAGGTCGCCGCCGGCGACGCCGCGTGCGCGACGATGATGAGCGTGCACAACTCGGTCGGCTGCGGGCCGATCCTGGGCTTCGGCACGCCGGCGCAGAAGGATCGCTGGCTGGCCGACATGGCGTCCGGCCGCGTGATCGGCGCGTTCTGCCTGACCGAGCCGCAGGCCGGCTCCGAGGCGAACAACCTGCGCACGCGTGCGGAACTGCGCGACGGCAAATGGGTGCTGAACGGCGCGAAGCAGTTCGTGACCAACGGCCAGCGCGCCGGCGTCGCGATCGTTTTTGCCATGACCGACCCGGAAGCCGGCAAGCGCGGCATTTCCGCGTTCCTGGTGCCGACCGACACGCCGGGCTTCATCGTCGGCAAACCCGAGAAGAAGATGGGCATCCGCGCGTCGGATACGTGCCCGATCACGTTCGAGAACTGCGCGATTCCGGAAGAAAACCTGCTGGGCAATCGCGGCGAAGGGCTGAAGATCGCGCTGTCGAATCTCGAAGGCGGCCGCATCGGCATCGCCGCGCAGGCGCTCGGCATCGCGCGCGCCGCGTTCGACAAGGCGCGCCGCTATGCGGGCGAGCGTGTGCAGTTCGGCAAGCCGATCGCCGAGCATCAGGCGATCCAGCAGAAGCTCGCCGACATGGCCGTGCAGATCAACGCCGCGCGCCTGCTGGTGCATCACGCGGCGAAGCTGCGCACGGCCGGGCTGCCGTGCCTGTCGGAAGCATCGCAGGCGAAGCTGTTCGCGTCCGAGATGGCCGAGCGCGTGTGCTCGGACGCGATCCAGATCCACGGCGGCTACGGCTACCTGGTCGATTACGAAGTCGAGCGTCACTATCGCGACGCGCGCATCACGCAGATTTACGAAGGCACCAGCGAAGTGCAGCGGATGGTGATCGCGCGGCAGCTTTGAGCCGCGACGATTGCGTCGACAGAAGCATCACGCAGCGCACGAGGGCAGTGCGGTGAACGCGGCACGCAACGACGTGACCGTGCGCCGCGTAAAAGGGAGTCGGGCATGTAATGCAGCGCATGCGCCGGTTGACCGCGAGGCATGGAGACTTGCCGCGGCATGGCGGCGGCGTAAGTGCCGAAGCGCTTATGCAAACCGACCGCACAAGGCATGGGGCCCGGGTAAGCGCTAAAGCGCTAACGTGGACCGACAGGAGACGACACGATGACGGTACAGGCATTCCTGGACGCACGCGACTTTCTGCTGCGCCATCGCACCGACTACGACACCGCGTATCGCGAGTTCGAGTGGCCGGTGCTCGACGCGTTCAACTGGGCGCTCGACTACTTCGACCCGATGGCGCGCGGCAACGACCAGCCCGCGCTGTGGATCGTCGACGCGGCGACCGGCACGGGCGATCCGTATTCGTTCGCGCAGATGTCCGAGCGTTCGTCGCGGATCGCGAACTGGCTGCGCTCGATCGGCGTCGTGCGCGGCGACCGGATCCTGCTGATGCTGCCGAACCGCGTCGAGCTGTGGGACGCGATGCTCGCCGCGATGAAGCTCGGCGCGATCGTGCTGCCTGCCACCACGCAACTGTCGCCCGACGACGTGCGCGACCGCGTGCGGATCGGCGGCGCGAAATACGCGATCGTCGACGAGAACGAAACCGCGAAATTCGAACAGACTGATCTCGGCCTCGCGCAGAGGATCGTCGCCGGCGCGCCGCGCGCAGGCTGGCTCGCGATGAACGACGGCTACGCGGCCAGCGCCGAATTCAGCCCCGACGCCGTCACGCAATCGAACGAAGCGATGCTGCTGTACTTCACGTCGGGCACGACGTCGAAGCCGAAGCTCGTCGAGCATACGCACCGCACCTATCCGGTCGGCCATCTGTCGACGATGTACTGGGTCGGCCTGCAGCCGGGCGACATCCACTGGAACATCAGCTCGCCGGGCTGGGCGAAGCACGCGTGGAGCTGCTTCTTCGCGCCGTGGAACGCGCAGGCGTGCGTGTTCGCGTTCAACTACGCGCGCTTCGAGCCGAAGGTGGTGCTCGATGCGCTCGTCAAGTACCAGGTGACCACACTGTGCGCGCCGCCGACGGTGTGGCGCATGCTCGTGCAGCAGCCGCTCGCGTCGTTCGACGTGAAGCTGCGCGAGATCGTCGGTGCGGGCGAGCCGCTGAATCCCGAGATCATCGAGCGTGTGAAGAAGGCGTGGGGTATCACGATTCGCGACGGCTACGGCCAGACCGAGACGACCTGCCTGATCGGCAACTCGCCGGGCCAGCCGGTCGTCGCGGGCTCGATGGGCCGGCCGCTGCCCGGCTACCGGATCGAATTGCTCGACCCGGACGGCGCGCCCGTGACCGAAGGCGAGGTCGCGCTGCCGATCGGCGCCGACGTGACGCGCCCGGTGGGGCTGATGACAGGCTATGCGAACAATCCCGACGCGACGGCCTACGCGATGCGCGACGGCCACTACCGCACGTCGGACATCGCGATGCGCCGCGACGACGGTTACTACGTCTATATCGGCCGCGCGGACGACGTGTTCAAGTCGTCCGACTACCGGCTGAGCCCGTTCGAACTCGAGAGCGTGCTGATCGAGCATCCGGCGATCGCCGAGGCGGCCGTCGTGCCGAGCCCCGACCCCGTCCGGCTGTCGGTGCCGAAGACCTTCATCACGCTGCGGCAAGGCTACGAGGAGAGCCCGGAACTCGCGCTGGAAATCTTCCGCTTCTCGCGCGAGAAGCTCGCGCCGTACAAGCGGATTCGCCGCCTGCAGTTCGCGGAGCTGCCGAAGACGATCTCGGGGAAGATCCGCCGCGTCGAGCTGCGCCGCCGCGAGATCGAGCGCGGCGACGACGCAAGCGAACGGATGCCCGGCGAATACTGGGAAGAGGATTTCGCCGCAGAACTGAAGTGACGTGAGCGCGGGCCGCGCACGCCGCAATTCGCGGCGGCCGCCCGCAGCCGAATTGAACCGGCCGCGCGGCGATATCGCGCTTCGCGGCCCTCTGCAAGGAGATGGGATCGATGAACGCGAATTCGAAAGACGTGCCGACGGTCAAGCTGCTGATCGACGGCGCCTTCGTCGAGTCCGCCACGAACGAGTGGCGTGACATCGTCAACCCGGCGACGCAGCAGGTGCTCGCGCGCGTGCCGTTCGCGACCGTCGCGGAAGTCGACGCGGCCGTGCAGGCCGCGCACGCCGCGTATGCGACCTGGAAAAACACGCCGATCGCCGCGCGCATGCGCATCATGCTGAAGTTCCAGGATCTCGTGCGCACGAACCAGCAGCGCATCGCGAAGACGCTGACGGCCGAGCAGGGCAAGACGATTCCCGATGCCGAAGGCGACATCTTCCGCGGCCTCGAAGTGGTCGAGCACGCCTGCTCGATCGGTTCGCTGCAGCTTGGCGAATTCGCGGAGAACGTCGCGGGCGGTGTGGATACCTACACGCTGCGCCAGCCGCTCGGCGTGTGCGCGGGCATCACGCCGTTCAATTTCCCCGCGATGATTCCGCTCTGGATGTTCCCGATGGCGATCGTGTGCGGCAACACGTTCGTGCTGAAGCCGTCGGAACAGGATCCGCTGTCGACGATGGAGCTCGTCGAGCTCGCGATCGAGGCCGGCGTGCCGAAAGGGGTGCTGAACGTCGTGCACGGCGGCAAGGAAGTCGTCGACGCGATCTGCACGCATCCGCTCGTGAAGGCGATCTCGTTCGTCGGGTCGACTGCCGTCGGCACGCACGTGTACAACCTCGGCAGCGCGCACGGCAAGCGCGTGCAGTCGATGATGGGCGCGAAGAACCACGCAGTCGTGCTGCCCGATGCGAACCGCGAGCAGGCGATCAACGCGCTTGTCGGCGCGGGCTTCGGCGCGGCTGGGCAGCGCTGCATGGCGACGTCGGTCGCGGTGCTCGTCGGCAACGCGCGCGACTGGCTGCCGGACATCGTCGCGAAGGCGAAGGCGCTGAAGGTGAATGCGGGCGCGGAAGCCGGCACGGACGTCGGGCCGGTCGTGTCGAAGGCGGCGAAGGAGCGCATCCTGTCGCTGATCGACGCAGGCGTGAAGGAAGGCGCGAAGCTCGAACTCGACGGCCGCGATGTGAAGGTGCCCGGCTACGAGCAGGGCAACTTCGTCGGCCCGACGATCTTCTCGGGCGTGAAGACGAACATGTCGGTCTACACGCATGAAATCTTCGGGCCGGTGCTCGTCGTGATGGAAGCCGACACGCTCGACGACGCGATCGCGCTCGTCAACGCGAACCCGTTCGGCAACGGCGTGGGGCTGTTCACGCAGAGCGGCGCGGCTGCACGCAAGTTCCAGAGCGAAATCGACATCGGCCAGGTCGGCATCAACATCCCGATTCCGGTGCCCGTGCCGTTCTTCAGCTTCACGGGTTCGCGCGGCTCGAAGCTCGGCGATCTCGGCCCGTACGGCAAGCAGGTCGTGCAGTTCTACACGCAGACCAAGACGGTCACCGCGCGCTGGTTCGACGACGACACGACGGCCGCCCCGGTGAATACGACGATCCGGCTGCACTGAGCGGCGGAGGACACGAACATGAAAATCGGTTTTATTGGCCTCGGCCACATGGGCGCGCCGATGGCGCTGAACCTGCTGAAAGCTGGCCACGAAGTGCATGCGTTCGACCTGAGCGCCGACGCATTGCGCGCGCTGCAGGATGCCGGCGCACAGGTGGCCGCGTCGCCGCGCGATGCGGCATCGGGTGCGACGTTCGTCATCACGATGCTGCCGGCCGCGCCGCACGTGCGCTCGGTGCTGTCCGGCGAGAACGGCGTGCTCGCCGGCCTCGGCGCGGGCGCGACCGTGATCGATTCGAGCACGATCGACCCGGCGAGCGCGCAGGCGTTCGGCGCGCTCGTGCGCGAGCACGGCGGCGCGTTCGTCGATGCGCCCGTGTCGGGCGGCACGGGCGGCGCGGCGGCTGGCACGCTGACCTTCATGGTCGGCGGCAGCGATGCGGATTTCGAGCGCGTGAAGCCGGTGCTCGCGGGCATGGGCAAGAACATCGTCCACTGCGGCGCGACGGGGATGGGGCAGGTCGCGAAGGTCTGCAACAACCTCGTGCTCGGCATCTCGATGGCGGCCGTGTCGGAGGCGATGTCGCTCGGCGTCGCGCTCGGCATCGACCCGAAGGTGCTGGCCGGCATCGTCAACACGTCGACGGGCCGCTGCTGGAGTTCCGATACGTACAACCCGTATCCGGGCGTGATCGATACCGCGCCGTCGTCGCGCGGCTACTCGGGCGGCTTCGGCACCGACCTGATGCTGAAGGATCTCGGCCTTGCGAACGACGCGGCGAAGCAGGCCCGCCAGCCGGTCTATCTCGGCGCGCTCGCGCAGCAGCTGTACCAGACGATGAGCAGCCGCGGCGACGGCCAGCTCGATTTCTCGGCGGTGATCCGCCTGTACCAACCGGCAACGAAGAAGGACGCGTGATGATCGAACTGGACTACGTCGACGATGGCGCGATCGCGTGCGCGACGCTCAAGCGTCCGCCCGCGAACGCCTTTACCGCCGACGGGCTTCGGCAACTGCAGGACACCGTCGCCGAACTGAATGCGAGCCCGCGCGTGCGCGCGCTGGTGATCACCGGTGACGGCCCGAAGTTCTTCAGCGCGGGCGCCGACCTGAACACGTTCGCCGAAGGCGACCGCGCGGTTGCACGCGCGATGGCGTCGCGCTTCGGCGCGGCGTTCGAGGCGCTGCACGACGCGCGCGTCGTGACGATCGCGGCGATCAACGGCTATGCGATGGGCGGCGGGCTCGAATGCGCGCTCGCGTGCGACCTGCGGATCGCGGAGACGCATGCGCAGATGGCGCTGCCCGAGCCGTCGGTCGGCCTGCTGCCGTGCGGCCTTGGCACGCAGACGCTGCCCTGGCTGGTCGGCGAAGGCTGGGCGAAGAAGATCATCCTGACCGGCGCGCGCGTCGATGCGGCCACGGCACTGCGGATCGGCCTCGTCGAGGACGTCGTCGAGTCAGGCGCGTCGCGCGATGCGGCGCTGGCGCTCGCGCGCAACGTCGTGCGGCAGAGCCCGCACGCGGTCGCGTACAGCAAGGAGCTGATCGGCCTCGCGCGCCGCGGCGTGCCGCGCGGCGCGGCGCTCGCGGTCGAACGGGAACGCTTCGTCGACCTGTTCGATACGAACGATCCGCGCGAGGGCGTGGCGGCGTTTCTCGGCAAGCGCGCGCCGCAGTGGCGTACCGACGGAGAGTCGCAACGATGAGCACGCCGGTGACGAATCACGACGCGTTCGCGGAGCGCGCGTCCGAGGTGCAGTTCCGCGTGGTGAATCGCGTGGCGCTGATCACGCTGAACCGGCCGGCCGCGCTCAACGCGCTGTCGTACGCGATGATCGGCGAGCTGGCCGCACTCCTCGAGCGCTGCCGCGACGACGACCAGATCGTCGCGGTCGTGCTGCGCGGTGCCGGCGAGAAAGGCTTCTGCGCGGGTGGCGACGTGCGCGCGCTGTACAGGATGGTCGCGCAGCGCGAAACCTGGCTGCCGTTCTTCGTCGACGAATATCGTCTCGACTACGCGATTCATACGTTCCCGAAGCCGGTGGTCGCGCTGATGGACGGCGTGACGATGGGCGGCGGCATGGGCCTCGCGCAGGGCGCGACGCTGCGCGTCGCGACCGAGCGCAGCAAGATCGCGATGCCGGAGACGCGCATCGGCCTCGTGCCCGACGTCGGCGCGACGCATTTCCTGTCGCGCATGCCGGTCGAACTCGAGCTGTACGTCGGGCTGACCGGCGCGATGCTGTCGGGCGCCGACGCGCTGACCGCGAAGCTCGCCGATCTGTGCGTGCCGTCCGCATGGCTCGACACGTTCGAGACGCGCATCGAAAGCGTCAAGTGGGAAGGCGATGTGCTGGCGTTGCTGCGCAAGGTGTTCGAGCCGCCGTGCAACGTCGTGCCGCACGCGGCGCTCGACAGCCAGATGCCGTGGATCGTGCGTCACTTCGACAAGCGCTCGACCGTCGAGCGGATCGTTGCGACGCTGACGCAGGATCTTGCGCGCGAGGAACTGTCGCGCGAGCACCGCCAATGGCTGCAGGCGACGCTCGAAGCGCTTACCGGCCACTCGCCGACGATGCTGTGCGTGACACGCGAGGCGCTGCTGCGCGGACGCCAGATGACGCTGGCCGAATCGTTCCGGATGGAGCTCGGCATCGTCGCGCGCGCGATCGAGGAAGGCGACTTCTGCGAAGGCGTGCGCGCGCATCTCGTCGACAAGGATCGCAAGCCGCGCTGGGCGCCCGCGTCGCTCGTCGAACTGCGCGCCGAACGCGTGCGGCATTTCCTGACGTCGCCGTGGAAGCTGTTCGCGCATCCGCTGGCGGCGCTGGGCGCGGATTGAACTGCCGACGCGGGGCCGGCAGTCTGAAAGGCCGTCAGCAACATCGACGTCCTGCAGATGCAGGCGGAAACGATTTGCCGGAGCCTGGCCGACGGCCGGAGCGCTGCACGATGAAGACGCTCGCGTATCTTGCCGGGCTGACCGCGGTCGGGCTGGTGCTGCGGGTGGCGGGCATCCCGCATGGCCTGCTGCTCGGCGCGATTCTCGCCGCGTCGATCGCGACCGGCCGGTTCGGCTTCGCCCCCCGGCTGCGCTTCGGCCTCGAGTTCGTGCAGATCGTGCTCGGCACGGCCACCGGTTTGCTGTTCAGGTCGTGGGACACGCAGAGCGTCGTCTCGATCGTGCCGAGCCTGGGCGTCCTGCTCCTGTGCCTGGCCGCGCAGATCGGGGTCGGCAGCCTTTGGTTGTCCCGCGTCTCGCGCTGGAACCGGGCCGATTCGCTGCTGGCCGTCTATCCCGGCGCACTCGCCGCGGTATTCGACCTGCTGGAATCCGAGCGCGCGTCGGCCAAGGTGATCGTCGTGCATCTCGTGCGGCTCCTGTCGATCACGGTCCTGGTCAGTTGTTTCATTCCGGCGCAGGCGGGCGCGCCGCAGCAAGCCGCTGTCGCGGCATTGCCGGCCGGGACGTGGCTGGCGCTGGCCGGGCTCGTGGCGCTGTGCGTGCTGGTCGGGCGGGCGCTGCTCGGGTTCGGTATTCCTGCGCCGTTCATGATCACGGCCATCGTGCTGGCCGGCGTCTTCGTGCGAGCGGGATGGCTGCATGACTTCGAGGTGCCGGCGTGGTGCGTCGACGCGGCGTCGGTCATCCTGGGCGCGCTGATCGGCGCGCAGTTCCGGCAGATCACGCTGGCGGACGGGCTGCGATACGGTCGAACCGGCCTGGCATGCATCGCACTGATGCTGATGGTGGCCGGCGCATTCGCGTGGGGGATGGCGCGGCTGTCCGGCTACGGGGTGCTGCCGCTATGGCTGTCGTATGCGCCCGGAGCCATCGAGACGATCACGATCGTCGCCTATGGCGGCGGGTTGAACGTCGTGTTCGTCCTGTCTCATCATCTGACGCGGCTGGTCGTGCTGCACTTCGCGCCGGCGGCGCTCGCCCGCGTGCGTCGCCGGCGCATGCTGTCGATCGACGGCGGCGACGCGAAATAGCGCGGGCAGGGCGGGCGTGGCGCGATCCCCCGCGCCCTGCCGGTCCCGCTTATCGCTCGATCATCGGCGGAATCGCCTGCGCGAGCGCGTCGATCACGCAGCGCGTCTTGCGCGGCAGGTAGCGCGTCTTCGGCCAGATCGCGTGGATGTCGCCTTCGCAGACGAAGCAACGGTCGAGCACGACCGTCATCTCGCCGCGCTTCACATAGTGATCGAGCAACCAGCTCGGCAGCCAGGCGATCCCGAACCCCGATGCGCCGGCCGCCGCAATCGCCTGCACGTCGTCGAAACTGAGCTGGTGCGGCATGTCGACACGCACCGTCGAGCCGTCCGGCGCGCGCAAATCCCACGGTTGAATCACGCCCGAACGTGAATACGCGATCGTCCGGTGGTCTTTCAGATCGTCGAGTGTCTTCGGCATCCCGTAGCGGGCGAGATACGACGGCGCCGCGCCCAGGCTGCCGTACTGCGTGCCGAGCCGCCGCACCGCGAGGCTCGTGCTGTCCGCGAGCGTGCCGATGCGCACCGCGAGGTCGATGCCTTCCTCGACGAGATCGACGAAACGGTCGGTGATCGACACGTCGATCCGCAAATGCGGATAGGTGCGCGCGAGATCGAGCACGATGGGCGTCACGCAGTGGTGCCCGAACGCAAGCGGCACGCTCAGGCGCAGCTTGCCGCGCGGCTCGTTGCGGCCGCAGTCGAGGTCGGCTTCGGCCGCTTCCAGTTCCGCGAGTGCACGCACGCAGCGGTCGTAGTACGCCTGGCCGTCGTCGGTCAGGCTCTGGCTGCGCGTCGTGCGCTGCAGCAGCCGTGCGCCGAGCCGCTTCTCGAGCCGCGCGACCGCCTTGCCGACGGCCGAGCGCGTCATGTCGAGCCGCTCCGCGGCGAGCGCGAAGCTGCCCGATTCCACTACCTGGACGAAGGTCGTCACGCCGTCGAGTCTGTCGGTCATGGGAGGGGGCGGTAATTGAGTCCTGTAGTTCCCCAGTCTGGAGAAATGCGTGCGTCAATGGGGATGGAAATTCTCACTATAGTACCGATTCCCGCCCAGCGTGCGTCGCCGGCCGCACGCGGCGAACCCTTCTCACCTGGAGGCGCGCGGCCCGTTCCCGGGCCGTGGCGCAATACGCATGACGCTATCCGACTCCCGCAGGAATGCGGTCGCACTCGCGGCCGTCTGTCTCACGTCGCTGATGTTCGGCCTTGAAATCTCGAGCGTGCCGGTGATCCTGCCGACGCTCGAACACGTGTTGCATGGCGATTTCAGCGGCATGCAGTGGATCATGAATGCGTACACGATCGCGTGCACGACCGTGCTGATGGCGGCCGGCACGCTCGCCGACCGGTTCGGCCGCAAGCGCGTGTACGTGATCGGCACCGTGCTGTTCGGCGCGACATCGCTGCTGTGCGGGCTCGCGCCGAACGTGCCGGTGCTCGTCGCGGGCCGGCTGCTGCAGGGCGCCAGCGGCGGCGCGATGCTGATCTGCCAGATTGCGGTGCTGTCGCACCAGTTTCGCGAGGGCCGCGAGCGTGGCCGCGCATTCGGGATCTGGGGGATCGTGTTCGGCATCGGGCTCGGTTTCGGGCCGATCGTCGGCGGCGCGATCGTCGCGCTGGCAAGCTGGCCGTGGGTGTTCCTCGTCCATGCGCCGCTCGCGGCCATCGCGCTCGTGCTGATCGGCGGCGCGGTGCGGGAGTCGCGCGATCCGCATGCGGGCAGGCTCGACATGGCAGGCATCGTCACGCTGTCGCTCGCGGTGCTCGGCCTGGCGTTCAGCATCACGCAAAGCGCGGAACTAGGGCTGACCAGCGCCGCCGGCCTCGGCGTGCTCGGTGCGACCGTGCTGGCGCTGGTCGGCTTCTTCATCGCGGAACGCGCCAGCGCGCGGCCGATGTTCGACTTCTCGGTATTCCGGATTCGCGCGTTCACCGGCGCGATCTTCGGTTCGATGGGGATGAACTTCAGCTTCTGGCCGTTCATGATCTACCTGCCGATCTGGTTCCAGGTCGCGCTCGGCTACGACAGCGTGACGGCCGGCCTCGCGTTGCTCGCGTACACGTTGCCGACGCTGGTCGCGCCGCCGCTCGGCGAACGGCTCGCGTTGCGCTACGGGCCGGGCGTCGTGATCCCGGGTGGCCTGTTCACGATCGCGGCGGGTTTCGCGCTGATGCGGATCGGCAGCGCGGCCGACCCTGCAAGCTGGATCACGATGCTGCCCGGCTGCGTGATCGCCGGCATCGGGCTCGGGCTCACGAACACGCCCGTGACCAATACCACCACGGGTGCAGTGCCGAGCTCGCGTGCCGGAATGGCGTCGGGTATCGACATGAGCGCGCGGATGATCTCGCTCGCGCTGAACATCGCGGCGATGGGCTTCGTGCTGGTCGCGGGAATCGTCGCGAGCCTGAAGGCCGGTATCGCGGGCACGATCGGCGACGCGGCGCTGCGCCGGCTCGCGCAGGAAATCGCATCCGGCCGTACCGACGCGCTGCACGAGATCGCACCGGCGCTCGCGCAGGCCGACCCGACCGGCGCGGCGCTGCACGCGGCGCTCGTGCACGGGTTCGGCTGGGTGATGATGTACGGCGCGGCGGGCGTGGCCGTGCTCGCGACGGCGAGCGCGGTGGCGTTCGCACCGGCGCGGCGCGGGGCGACCGTGTGCGAATGATGCCGCGCGCGGCTGGTACGGCTGGCGCGGCCGGCCCGGTGCGCGCAGCGGTCAGGACGTCCCGCCGCCGAGCGCGCGGTATAGCGTCATCTGGTTGTTGAGCCGGTTCAGGCGCGTTTGCGCGTCGGCGCTTTGTGCGTCCCGTAGCAGCCGCTGCTGGTCGAGCCACGGCTGCACGGCGGTCGCGCCGGCCGCGAAGCGCGCGGCGGCAAGCCGCTCGGCGCGCTGCGCCTGGGCCAGCGACAGCGCGCGCTGTTCGGCTTCGCGTTCGAGCTGCACGCGTGCCGACAGCGCGTTCTCGACTTCCGCGAGCGCCGTGTAGAGCTTCTGGCGGAATCCGGCCACGGCTTCCTCGTACTGGGTCTTCGATACCTTGATCTGCAACTGCATCGTGTTCCACTGGATGAACGGCAGTGCCAGGCCGAGCCCGAGCGTGCCGACCGGATTCGCGAGCACGCGCTCGAGGCTCGTGCTCGACGTGCCGGCCTGGCCGGTCAGCGTGAAGGTCGGGTAGAAGCTCGTGCGTGTCGCGTCGACCTGCGCGAGCGACTCGCGCAGCCGGAATTCCGCCGCGCGCAGGTCGGGGCGCCGGCCGAGCAGGCTCGCCGGCAGGCCGGCCGCCACGTCCGGCGGTGCCGCATCGGGCAGTGCCGACGGCTCCGCCGCGCGTTGCTGAGGCGGCCGGTCGAACAGGATCGCGAGTGCGTGGCGGTTCTCGGTGCGCTGCTGGATCAGTTGCGTCTGCGCGGCGCGTTGAGCGGCGAGGCTCTGTTCGGCCTGTGCAAGGTCGAGCCCCGACACCGCACCGGCCGCGTGCCGCGACCGGACGATCGCGAGCGTGCGGACCGCATCCGCGATGTTCGCGTCGCCGAGCGCGATCTGCCGGTTCAGATAGCCGATCTGCCAGTACAGCGATGCGGTCGTGCCGATCAGCGACAGCCGCGCGGCCTCGAGATCGGCGGCCGTCGCGTCGGCCTCCCAGCGTGCGGCGTCGCGCAGCGCGGCCAGCCGGCCCCACAGGTCGATTTCATAGCTGAGCGAGCCGGTCACGCCGCTCGTCCGGCTCATCCGGTGCGTATCGAGCGTGCGCGACACGGCGCCGTTCGCGCCGAGCGATACGGCGGGCGTCAGGTTCGTGTCGGCGAGCCCGGCCTGCAGTTGCGCGCGGTACACGCGGATCGCCGCGATCGCGAGGTCGTTGTTGGCGCGCAGCGCGTCGTCGATCAGCGGGTCGAGTTGCGGATCGCCGAAGCCGCGCCACCAGTCGCGCGTCGTGGCCGGCGCGCCGGCCGCGACCGGTGCTGCCCAGTTCGCGGGCATCGCGACGGCGGGCAGCGGTTCGTGGCGCGCACCCGCGCAGCCGGCGAGCAGCGCGGCCGCGCACGCGAATGCGCCCAGGCGGTGAAGCGGGGAGGAATGCGTCATGGCAGGCCTTGCGTCAGTCGCGCGCGAGCGCATCGATCGGATCGAGCCGCGACGCGTTGCGCGCGGGCATGAAGCCGAAGATCACACCGGTGAGCGTCGAGCAGACGAACGCGGTCACGATCGCACCGGCCGAGAACACCATCTTCCATTGCGCGACGAACATCGAGAACAGCGCGCCGAGCCCGAACGACAGCGCGATGCCGATCGTGCCGCCGAGCAGGCAGACGAGCACGGCTTCGACGAGGAACTGCTGCAGGATGTCGGACTGGCGCGCGCCGACCGCCATCCGGATGCCGATTTCGCGCGTGCGCTCGGTGACCGACACCAGCATGATGTTCATCACGCCGATCCCGCCGACGACGAGCGAGATCACGGCGATCAGCGACAACAGCAAGGTGAGCGACTGGCCGGTTTTCTCGACGGTCTTCACCACGCTGTCCATGTTGTACGTGAAGAAGTCCTTGCGGCCGTGGCGCTGCGTCATCAGCTTTTCGAGGCTTTTCTCGGCGGCGGCGCTCGGCTGCCCGTCACGCACGCGCACGGTGATGCTGTCGAGATGACGCTGCCCGAAGAGACGCCCGCTCGCGGTCGTGTACGGCACCCACACGTTCAGGCTCTTCACGCTGCCGAACGCGCTCTTCTTGTCGGCCGTCACGCCGATCACGACGCACGGCACGTTGTCGACCAGGATCACTTCGCCGATCGGGTTGCGCGTCGCGCCGAACAGCTTGCGGCGCGTGTTCTGGTCGATCACGGCGACCTGCGCCTGGCGGCGTACCGCGTCCTCGTCGAACGCGACACCCAGTGCGAAGCGCATCCCGCGCGCCTGGAAGAAGCGGTCGCCGACGCCGCTCACGAGCGCGTTCACGTCGATGTTGCGGTAGCGCAGCAGCAGCGTGCGCGACGTTTCAGGCGTCGCGCTGTCGACGTACGGCTGCTCGGCGAGCGCGGCGACGTCGGCGGGCACGAGCGTCTGGATCGCGTCGGCGCGGCTGTCGCCCCAGTCGGTGCCCGGATAGAGGTTGATCGTGTTCGTGCCGATGCTGCCGATCTCGTCGAGCATGTAGCGCTTCGCGCCTTCGCCGATCGCGACGATCGACACGACCGACGTGATGCCGATGATGATGCCGAGCATCGTCAGCAGCGTGCGCAACCGATGCGACACGAGTGCGATCCACGCCATCCGGCAGGCCTCGGCGAAGCGGCCGGAGCCGGCCGCGAAGCGTCGCGTTCGGGTGCCGGTATCGGCGTCGTTGTCGGTGCCAGTGTCGGCGCGTGCGTCGGTGTCGACGGCTGCGGGCGGCGGCGGCATGTCGTGGCGATCGCGTGCGGGTGACTCGTTGGCCGCTGCTTCGGTCGCTTCCTCAGCGTCTGCTGTGTCCGCGCCCGCTTCCGCGAGGGCTTCCGCATAGTGCCGGTTCGGCCGGTCGGCGACGATCTCGCCGTCGCTGATCTCGATGATGCGCTTCGCATGGCGCGCGACGGCCTTGTCGTGCGTGACGATGACGATCGTATGGCCGAGCGCGTTCAGCTCGTGCAGGATGCGGATCACGTCCAGGCCGCTTTTCGTGTCGAGCGCACCGGTCGGTTCGTCGGCAAGGATCACCTGGCCGCCGTTCATCAGCGCACGCGCGATGCTCACGCGCTGCTGCTGGCCGCCGGACAGTTGGCCGGGGCGATGGTGCGCTCGATCCGCGAGACCGAGGCGCGCGAGCAGTTCGCGTGCGCGTGCGTGCCGCTCGGCGCGCGGCGTGCCGGCATAGATCGCGGGCATTTCGAGGTTCGCGACCGCGTCGACGTGCGGCAGCAGGTGGTAGCGCTGGAACACGAAGCCGAAGTGTTCGCGGCGCAGTTGCGCGAGCTCGTCGCTGTCGAGCATGTGCGTGTCGCGACCGCCGACCGTGTAGGTGCCTTCGCTCGGGTGATCGAGGCAGCCGAGGATGTTCATCAGCGTCGACTTCCCGGAGCCCGACGCGCCGACGATCGCGACGATCTCGCCCGCGTGGATCGACAGGTTGACATTGTTCAGGACAACGACATCCTTGTCGCCGGCCGGAAAGCGTCGGGTGACGGCGGCGAGTTTCAGCAGGGGCTGGCTCATCGTCACACCACGTCCGACAGCGGCGCATGGTCGTCACCGGCCGCTTCGCCGATCACGACGCGCTCGCCGTCCTTCAGGCCGGCCAGCACTTCGACGCGCACGTTGTTGTTGATGCCGATGCGGACGTTGCGCGTTTCCGTGCTGCCGTCGGCGCGCAGCACGCGCACCGCGTAGGTGCCGTCCTTGCGTTTTTCGCCGAGCGCGGCCGCCGGAATGCTGAGCGCATTGCGCGCGTTGCCGAGCACGATGTTGACTTGCGCGGTCATCGAGATGCGCAGCCGATGCTCGGGATTCGGCACTTCGAACAGCGCGTTGTAGAACACGGCCGAGTTCGGCTTCGTGCCGCCGCCCGCGCCGCCGCCGAGCGCGCTCTGTGCTTCGGCGTAGTTCTGCGGCGCCGGCTCGATCGCGCGCAGCTTGCCATAGTGGCGCTTGTCCGGTTCGCCGAGGATCGTGAAATACGCGGTCTGGCCGGCGCTCACGCGGATCACGTCGGCTTCCGACACCTGCGCCTTCACGGTCATCGTGTCGAGATCGGCGAGCTTGAGGATCACCGGCGCCTGTTGCTGCGCGATCACGGTCTGGCCTTCCTGCGTGACGACCGCGACGACCTCGCCGTCGATCGGTGCGGCGATGCGCGTGTAGCCGAGATTCGCCTGCGCGGTCTCGATCTGGATGCGGGCCGAGCGGATCTGCGCGGCGAGCGACGCGAGCGTTGCGCGCTGCACGTCGAGCGTCGCGCGTGCGGCCTCGAACGATTCGCGCGAGGTCGCATCGTCGGGCAGCATCGCCTGCTGGCGCCGGAACGCGAGTTCCGCTTGCGTGAGTTGCGCGGCGGTCGATTGCTGTTGCGCGCGCAGGCTTTCTTCACTGGCGCGCGCCTGGCGCAGCGCGTTTTCCGAGATCACGGGGTCGATCTCGGCGAGCCACTGGCCCTTCGTGACCTTGTCGCCGAGCTTGACCTTCAGCGACTTCAACTGCCCCGATACCTGCGCGCCGACGTCGACCTGCTTGAACGCCTGCAACGCGCCGGTCGCGAGCACCGCGTTCTCGAGATCGCCGCGCGTGACGGGCGCGGACAGGTATTGCGGATGCTTGTCGGGTGCGCACGCCTTCAGCGTGACGCCGGCGGCGATTGCGACGATGGCAACGGTAGCCAGCGCGATGCGCCGGCGGCGATGGGTCTTCTGGGTCATGAGCGTGCGGCGAGGATCAAGCGGTGCCGGCGATGCGTGCGGCCGGGCGGGACGATCCGGTCGGCGTCGCATGCCGGGCGCATTGCCCGCGACGGAAGCCGCGTACGCATCGCGCGGGCGTGCCGAGTCGAATCAGGCGCTCATGGTAAGCGAGGAAATCACGCCAAATCGTGTGGAAATTGTGCCGAATTGTGCCGACGACATTGCCGGATCGAATACTGAGCGCTGTCATCGGTGCAATCAGTGAAATTGGTGAGCAAGCTCAAGTGCGTGGAGACGGTGGTTGCGCCCTTTAGCTCGTCGACTGCGAGCGATAGGAAAAACGGTTTTCAAGCTTTTTTGCGACGAAGAATAGCTCGGATAATGGATGTCGTTACATTCGATCAATTCTGGCAGTTAATTCTTTTCCGGAAATAAATCCTTCGACTCTTTCGCCGGATGGCAGGAACGTGGTTGGTGTTCCCTTGATGTTTAGTTTCTTTCCCAATGAGACAAGCTCTTTGATGACGTTCGATCGACATGGTGTGCGAGGTACAGCGATTTTTCCTCTTTGTGCCCACTGTTTCCATGCCAGTGACGGGTTTTCAGAACAAAGAATCATCTCGGATTTTGTAACGGAGTCGGCGGAAAGGGTGGGGTGCAGGAAAATATAAATGGTTGTGTTTGGGATGCTGTCTAGCGTGGGGCTCATTTTTTTACAAAATGAACAATTCGGATCGAAGAAGGTGGCGATTATTCGCTTGCCATTTCCATTTTTTATTTTTATTGCATAATTAAATGGAAGATCGGCGACGACTGTGCTGTTGATTTCATTGAATCGATTTTCTGTAAGGTTTTCTTGGTTGGAAGTGTTGATTATATTTCCAATGACGACATACGCGCCCGTCGGATTGCTGTAGAAAACCCGAGAGCTAGCGACTACCTCGTATAGACCGACGATTGGAGATTCGCTGACGGCCTCTATTTTCAATTCTGGAATTTTCACTTGCAGGATTTTCTTCAATTTTTCTTCTTCTTGAGCGGCGAATGAATTGCTATGTATGGCGGCCAGGATGGCGGCCAGGAACAACGCCGCCTGCAATTTCGATTTTCCGGACATAGTGGTTGAATGTCGTAGTCTGAGTGATTGTGCAAGAGAGTAGTCTATGGGGTTGCTGATCGTATCTGGGTTTGTGTAATGTCCGAGTCAGTCTGTTTTGCTATGACGCCGTTCGCGACGAGTTTCTCAAGTCGATGGTAAAGAAAAATGTCACCCGGAAATTGCTGATGCTCGGCACGGAGATTTTCCATTATTCGAAGTACCGGTAACGGAGAGGGCTCCCAGTCGGCCGTCACGGAATCGATGATGTATTTGTCAAAGCTTGATGACGTGAAGGACTGAATTTTTCCGATTGGGTTGATTAATCTGAAATCTGAATTTTCATTGATCAATATATTCCATTCTTTAATGTAAAGGTCTATTTCGCTTGACGTTTTTATAACTGCGTTACCGAGTGATTCGATAAAATTCTCGGAATTCGAGGGTGCAGAATGAATGTCGTGGATGTTGCGCGAAATCATTGAAAATTGTCGTGGCCTGCTTGCGCTTATCCAGTGCAGGAAATTCGCATACTCGTCGGATGAAAGCACGTCTACCCACGTGTAAATTTCCTTGAACTCGTCGGTTGCGGTAAAGGCTTCATCGATTTTTATATTTTTTGGTGTATAACCAAAGTGCTCGATAAACCATGCGGAGAGCGTTTGAATGCTACGGTTCTTGAGTGGCCCGAAGTGCCAGTCCCCATTAATAAAAATGCATGAACCTGTAATGTTTTTGCTTGCAGCTGAAGATGAAACGGCATCAAAGGCAGCCTCGGAGAATGTTACATGGAGCACTTTTGTGTGATTTGTCTCGGAATTCATGGAGGGTTGTGGAAAATTTCAAGGCTTTCTGATGAAAAGGAAACTTGAACTAAAGATTTATTATGTCCCTTCATTTTCTGGTTTGTGTGTTTGCTAGATTAGGTTGAGGTTGATGATTTTTCAACCAATTACTTTTTCGAGATTAATAAATTGTTTCTGAGTGTTAAAGTGTTAATTTTGTGAAATTAAATTGAGATTGGATTTGTGTTCTTTGTTTTTCTTTCAATGGTTTGAGAGGGGGGCGTTGGCTCAGGGGCGTCGCAGAGCTTGATCGAGTGGGAAGAAATCTTTCAAGTGTCTGAACAGCGAATGAAGGGGCAGGCTTCAAGTGCCGTGCGTCGGCTCGCGATCGGTTGGTGTTCCGAGCGACCAATATGCACGTCAGCCAATAGATATGTGCAAGAGTCGCTGTCGCAATGTCGATCATTGGCAAAAAGGGGGCTATTTCGCGTCTGGTATGGTGAGTTCAGCGGCACCGCGATTCTGGGAGGCAACGCGGGAGTCAGGCAGAAGACGGTATTCGCTTGATTGCGCGAGGGTTACCTGCGAAGTGCATCGATCCTGCATTGCGTATCCGCGTCGACGATTTCGCGGATTGCGCTGAACAGCGGCGCGGCGTTGGTATAGCGCCGGCCGTAGCCGAGATTGAACGCGTAGTCGAAATCGGCCGGATTGCAGCCCTGGTTGTGCTGCAGGATCGTTTCGAGCTTGTCGAGCGCCTTTGCCGCGCACGCTTCCGGCGTGGCTGCCGCCTCATATTCATCCCACAGTGCGACGATCTCGTCGCGCGGTGCGGCGTCGAGCGGCGCGGTCAGCGTCAGCAGATCGTCGCGTTCGTGCGCGCTTTTGTCGGGGTGCGCGGCCTGTTCGATCGCAGGGATGTCGCCGTGCAGCGCCTCGCCGAGATCATGGACGACGCATAGCTTCAGCAACTTCAGCGTGTCGATGCCGGGCAGCGCGTCCGCGAACACGAGTGCCATCAGGCACAGCCGCCAGCTGTGCTCGGCCGTGCTTTCCGCTCGCCCGGACGACGTGTAGCCGCTGCGCAGCACATCCTTCAGGCGTTCGGCTTCACGCAGAAAAGCGAGCCGCGCGTGGATCGTATCGGAGGTCATGGTCGGCTTCCTTGCGATGAGCCGCCAAGCGTAATGCGGGTGGGCGCGGTTCGTCCACGCATGAAATATGCGTGGTGCGCGCGGGATCGGGGCGCTTCGTCGCGCGCCTACCTCACGAACAGCCCGGCCCAGCAGAACAGGGCGAAGAAGCCCATCTGAACAATGACGATCACGGTAAACAGGTAGGGGCTGCTGCGGCGCGCCACGCGTCTGCCGCCGGCGTTCGCCACCCCCGAGCGAAGCGCGACCAGCACGGCGGCGCCCATATAGATAATGAACGCGACGATCACGAGTTCTCGCATGACATTCGTCGGCATGTGGCATGTCCCCTGGGCGTGTTGCCATTTACGTTCGCATCTTTTGCGTTGCGTGCCGGACACGTTGAAGTACGCCGTGCCGTTGCCGGCGTGCGGTTCTTCATTGCGACCCTGCAATCACGCATCCTGGAGCGTCTCGACGAGCCGCGCGGCCGACCCGTCCGACAGCATCATCCGTGTCCACCGGCACACGCTGCCGCGGATCGGCACGACACGCGACGCATTCGCGCCGGTATCGAATTCGACGCTCGGCGGCCCTGCATCGTCATGCCAGCCGAGCGTGTCGAGCGCGGCTTCCATGCGGGCAATTTCCGGCGTCGCGTAGCGCCACAGCGACGTGCCGAGCAGCATCGACAGCGGCCGCGAGAATTCGGCGGCGCGCGCGGGCGAAGAAGCGAGCAGGCGGTGCGTGAGGTCGCACACGAGATGCATGCGGCCCGTGCTGCCCGCGATGAGCCGCGCGAGCGCGTAGTCGCCCGCGGAATCGAGGCGCGCGGCGAGCAGCCGCTCTGCCGTCGCGCGTTCGTCGGGCGACATCTGCTGAATGCCGGCTTCCCAGCGCGAGATCGTCGATTGCGCCACGCCGAACAGTTCGGCCGCATGGCTTTGCTTGACGCGATGCAGCGCGCGCCAGCGCTTCAGTTGCGGGCCGAGCGGGGGCGTGTGAAGCGGTGATGCGGTCATGGCGATGCTCCGGTTGCGGTCGTGGTGTGCGCTCGCGTGCCGCGGGCTGTCGACGTCGGCACGGCAGGCGCACCGCGCGCGCCGTTACATGATCCGGAGGCCGCCGTTTGCGTGGATCGCGATGGCCGCGAACGGCACGAGCACGATGCCGCCCAGCACGAGCACGCCGTCGGCGGCCACGGTAATCGGCGTGGCGAGAATTCGCAGGCCCATGCCGACGACGGACGGCGATTCCTGGATGTACACCGAGTACTGCTTGTTGAACGGCTGCGTGACGCCTTTGTCCTTCGCGGCGAAGCCTTCCGTCGAGTAGCGTTTGCCGTCGATGTCGCCTTCGAGCACGAGACCGGCCGGTTCGGCGACGAATCCGTCGGCGGCGGCCGCCTGTCGATCGTCGTCCGACGCGTCCTTCGGCAACACGATCCGGTAGTGGCCGGTGACGCTGCCGCCGGTCGCATGAAAGCCGGCAAACGTCGTGTGCAGCGATTTCCGGTAGCCGGACAGCAGTACCGGCCGCAATTGGGCCGGCAGATCGAAGATGTAGTGGTAGCGCATGCCGAGCACGACCAGTTTCTTGCCGTCCTCGGAAATCATGAATCCGGATACGTATTCGCTGTATGCGTCGTCCTTGTACAGCTTCGGCGTGAAGCAGCCCGACAGCGCAAGGCTGCTGGCGGCCACGCCGGCGGCCAGCAGGCGCCGGCGCGTGATCGATACGGTCATTGTTGTTGTCCCGTCTGGTGCGGCTCGGTTCAGTTCAGTGGCTTTCGCCCTCGGAAGCCGGATTCTCGCGTATCCGCCGAGCGTTGTCGAACGGGATTTCTGCCACGGCAGCGGTCGGTGGCCCCTGCCGGCACGGCGCCGATAACGGTACCGTCGCGCTTTCAAGCGTCTCCGTCATATCTTATTATTCGGCCAGTGCGGGGGATCCCGGCCGCCAACGGTCATGTCGAGGCATGGCGCGCCGGTACGAATTACCGCCTTTTGGCTTGCGCGCCGCACGATGCGCGGTCGAAACGACAGGAAACGCGTGACCAGCGCGTGTCCCGAAAAAATGACGAGAGGGCGCGATGGTACGACTGGTCTTGCTGCTGCTGGGCATCGAATACTTGCGCACCCGCTGGCGCGGGCTGACCGTGCTCGGCTGGGTATGGGTCGTCGCGGGCGTCGTGATCTTCGTCGATGCGCTCGACGGCGCGCTGCATTTCCCGATCCAGATCTTTGCGTGGCTGTTCCTGATCGAGGGGCTCGCAACGCTCGCGGTGGCCGGCAGCGGCGTCGGCGGGCAGCGCATCCTGCGCTACGTGAAGGGGATCGTGGTCGTGGTTGCCGCCGGGCTCGTGTTCGCGGGGCATCACCACGGCCATTTCCTGCTGTCGATGATCTTCGGCACGCTGTTTCTCGTCGACGGGCTGCTGCAGTGCACCGCCGCGTGGATGGTGCGCTATCGCCGCTGGAACGTCGCATTCGCATGGGGCGTCGTCGAGATCCTGCTGGCGATCTTCTTCTATCAGCCGTACCCGACGCACTACGTGGGCACCGTGCCGTACTGCCTCGGCCTGCTGCTGATGTTCGGCGGGATGCACATGCTGAGCCTCGCCGCGCGCGTGCGGCGGCTGACGCGCAATCCCGCGTTCGCAACCTCGCCGGCGCCGGCGCTCGCGCCGGATCTCGACGATACGCGCGACCGGCCGCATTTCGCGCAGTCCGAATGGGACGGCCCGCCGGCCGACGGCGAGCATGCGCTCACCGTGCACGTGTGGACGCCGACCGGCACGTCGAAGGCCGAAGCGCAGCGCTATCCGGTGATCGACCGCTATATCGCGGCCGTGGACGTGAACGGCGTGATCTCGACCGGGCACGCGGCGCTGGAGGCGCCCGAGGGCATCTATATCAGCCTGTATCCGGGTGTCGAAATCGATCGTTCTCCGGACGAATTCACACGCATCCTGCGCGCGACACGCGAAAACGACGTGCCGGGCCTGTTCCAGCCCGACTACGCGACCGAGTCGAAGGCGTGGTGTCCGTCGACCGTGCGCGTGCGGATCCGCAACTACGATCCGGCGAAGCTGGATGCCTTCTGGTCGTCGTACCGGCAGGACGCGACGTACAACCTGACGCACCGCAACTGCTCGAGCACGGTATCGAACGCGCTCGAAGCCGCGCTCGACGGCGCGGTGTGGCGGTTGAAGGGCGCGCGTGCCGGGTGGGGCGCGTTCGTGCGGTTGCTGCTCACGCCGGAGCTGTGGGTTGCCGCGCAGATCCGCAAGCGCGCGGTGACGATGGCATGGACCCCCGGGCTCACGCTCGACTATGCACGCGCGCTCAGCATGCTCGCCGATCCGCGGCCGTTCGCGTGGTGGAAGGTCGCGCGCTCGGCCGTGAAGGCGATCATGGTGTCGCGCCGCACGTGGCGCGAGCAGGACAACGCGGCGCTGTCGCCCGGCGGATCGGAGGCTGCGTCGATGAAGTGATCGCGTGCCGCCGGGCGCGGGCCCGGCGTCACTGCGGCTGCCACCGCGCGGTCGCGCGATGTTGCCCGCCACGAGAACCCCCATACGCAAACAACAATGAACAAGACGAGCGCATTCCGCATCCTGATTCCCACCGCGCTGGCGCTGACGAGCGCCGGCTTCGCGCAGGCGAGCGTGGACGAAGTGCCGCGCATGAGCGACGACGTGTACCGGACGTCGGTGTCGTTCTGCTCGAACGTCGCGGCCGACGAGAAGATCGAGTGCCAGGGCGACATGATCGCCGCAGGCAGCCGGATCGTCGCGGCGATCGGCGGCCTGCCGCCGGCATCCGCCACGTCGATCGACGAAGGCGCGCGCAACAAGCTGCCGGCGGCGGAGCGCAAGGGGCTCGCACCGGTCGAGCCGGGCGCGATCGACAAGGACGACGACCTTGCCGGCCTCGCCGGCATGGTGCGCCTGTGCGACGTGTACGAATCGGAACCGGCGTCGCGCGCGCGGCATCACGCGGCGCTGAAGCAGCAGGTGCCGGACGCCGCGCCGCGCGTCGAGGCGTTGCTGGCCGATGCGTCGACGGCGGCGCGCCAGCGCGTCAGCATCGGCGTGTGGCAGATCCTCGCGCTCGAAGGCCCCGAATCGATCACACGCGCGTGCACGCAGCTGGGCGCCGGATCGTGAGGGGCGGCGTGCCGCATGCGTGCGCGAGCCGGTGTCGATAGTGCGGCGTCCGCGGCGGTGCCGGCCGGTCAGTCGCTCACGATCGTAGCCGGCCTGATCCGCACCGGCTTGCCCAGCGTGCGGGCGACCGGCGAAGCCTGTGTCGCGTCGCGCGTTCTTTCGTCCACCTTCACATTCGTGCCACGTTGCGTCGGCAACAATCGCGGACAGACATTCGACAACCTTGCGGCGCATCCCGCGACCGCAGGCCTTTTCCGAGGAAACGCCATGCTCAAGACGCTCGCCCGCGCCGCTGCCGCACTCGCCGTCGCTTCCGTTTCACTGCACGCCGCCGCGCAGACCAGCTACGACTACCTGTTGCTCGCCGCGTCGTGGGAGCCCGGCTTCTGCGCGTCGCACGACACGCCCGAATGCACGAACCTCGCCGGCACGTATGCGGCGACGAGCCTGTCGCTGCACGGCCTGTGGCCGAACAACTACGACGGCAACCAGCCGTTCTACTGCGGCGTGCCGCAGAACGACATCGACCTCGACAACGCGCATCAGTGGTGCAGCATGGATGCGTATCCGATCAGCAGCGCCACCCGCAACACGCTGTCGACGTACATGCCGGGCGTCGCGTCGTGCCTCGACAAGCACGAGTGGTTCAAGCACGGCACCTGCTCGAACTCGGCGACGCCCGATGCGTACTGGAACCAGGCGTCCGGCATGATCAGCCGGCTCGGCAACACGTCGTTCAACACGTTCCTGCAGGCGAACGCGGGCAAGACGGTTACGCGCAACCAGCTGCTGTCGGCGTTCGAAGGCGCATTCGGCAGCAATACGCGCAGCGCGGTGTCGCTGAAGTGCACGAAGACGAATGGCGTCAGCTACTTCACCGAAGCGTGGATCGCGGTGAAGACCAATGCGACCGCGCAATTCCCGAGCGCCGCGTCGCTCGTGACGGACGGCAATACGCAGGGCACGTGCCCGACGTCGGGCGTGTATATCGCGAAGTAACGGGGCAGGGGGCGACGGCGCGCGACATCGCGCACGCCGTCGCCGGTCACGGCTTCGGCGGGATGCCCGACCACAGCAGCCGGGCCAGTTCCGGTGCGTCGAGCTGCGGCTCGTGTTCGTCGATAACGTCGGGCAGCGCATGCCACGGCACCGCCGGATTCCGGTGATGCTGCAGATGAAGATTGATGTGATACGGCCACACGAACACGCGGCCGATCCAGCCCGTGCGCCACGAATACGTCCAGTCGGCCCAGCCGGGCGTCGCGTGCGGGCCGCCGCTGTGCTCGGCCATGCTGCGGATCTTCTGCAGCAGCACCGACAGCGTGAGCAGCGGCGCGAACCACAGCGCCGCGACCAGCAGGATCGTTCGCGCGGAACAGGCCCACGCGAGCAGCGCGACGATCACCGCCCATACGGCCGCGGCCGCCTGGAACGGCAGGCCGAGCCGCATGTTCTGCCCGCCCGCGCGCCGGAATGCCGCGATGTTGCGCACCATGTTCAGCACGAACAGATCGCCGAGCAACTGCCGCGCGAGCGGCCATGCGTTGAGCGGCCGGAACCGCCACGGCTGGCCGTGATAGAGAAATTGGCGCTCCGGATCTTGCGCGGTGCCGAGATGCCGGTGATGCGCGAGATGCAGCGGCCGGTAGAACTCGACGGGCACGAGCCCCGGCACGCCGATTGCGACGTTGATCAGGAAATCGTTGAAACCGCGACGGCGCGTGAGGTGATAGTGAGTCGCGTCGTGATACAGGATGAACAGCGCATGCTGCCGCGTCGCGACGACGAGCACCGCAAGCGCATACAGGTACCACGCGCCGAGCGTGACGGCCACGCGGATCGCGACGACGATGCACGCCCATTCGAGCAGCGCGGCCGCAACCGTGCGCAGGTCGACCTCGATGCGCAGCAACGCGAGCGTGAACGTGCCGGCCGCGATGCCGGTCGTGCAGCCCCATGCGACATCGGCGGCGCGATGCTGGCCGGTGGTCAGTACCGTTACCATCAGCAGCGCGCTCCACGCGACGAACAGCACGGCTGACCGTTGCCGCAGCGCCAGCAGCACGATCGCGATCGCGACCGGCAGCGCGACGTGCCCGCTCGGCGATGCGGCAAGCGGCGTATCGATTCGCTGCAGCCACGCGATCCAGCTGTCATGAGCGGGCGGCCACGCGACGGTGGTCGGATGCAGCAGATGGCACACGAGGCAAACGCCGGCCGCGAGCGCGCCGGCGAAGAACGCCGGCAGCAGCCATGCGCGGCCGCGCCCGAGCCAGACGAGCGCGGGCATCGCGAACAGGTAGCTGAGGTAGAGCGGCACGGTGCCGGGCAGCAGCGGAACCGCGCGATCGAGCGCGCTTGCCGGAACGAGCGTGACCGGCCCGAGCGGCAGGTGCGTGACGAATGCGTAGAACGCGCCCGTCACGACGAGATAGGCGGCGAGCAGCCGCCATGGCCGGGCGATCGGCGCGTCGTTCGCTTCCTGGCGGAAAACGGCGTGGGACATGGCGGGAGCGGGCGGGTAACGGGCTATCATAGCAAGCTGTTCAGTCTTGCAGGAGTAGCCGATGGAGTTGCGTGCCACCGCCGTCGAACGAACGGCCCTGGGCCCGGACGACATCGACCGGATGTTCTCGTTGTATGCGGCGTCCTATTGCGACACGGTCCGTGCGCAGTTCGACCGCGACCTCGGCGACAAGACGCACTGCATCGTGCTGCGCGACGGCGGCGGCGCGATCCAGGGCTTCTCGACGCTCAGGCAGTACGAGACACGCTGGCGCGACGCATCGATCCGCGTGATCTTTTCCGGCGATACGATCATCGATCCCGCGCATTGGGGCACGCAGCATCTCGCGTTCGCGTGGATCCGCCACGCGGGCGCCGTGTGGCGGCAGGCGCCCGCCGTGCCGCTGTACTGGTTCCTGATCTGCAAGGGGCATCGCACCTATCGCTACCTGCGCGCGTTCGCGCGCGACTACGCGCCGCGTGCCGACAACCTGACCGCACCGGCCACGCAGGACCTGATGGATCACCTGGCCGCGAGCCGCTACGGGCACGCGTACGATTCCGCTACCGGCCTGCTGTCGTTCGACATGCCGCAGGGCCGGCTCACGCCCGCGCTCGCGGAGGTGCCGGCCGCGCACCGGCGGCTGGCCGACGTCGACTACTTCCTCGCACGCAACCCCGGCTATGCGCAGGGCGACGAACTCGTGTGCCTGTGCGAACTGTCGGCGTCGAACCTGCGGCCGCTCGCGCGCCGGCTGTTCGACGGCAGGTGAGCCGCGCGCATGCGGATCCGTCTCGCGCAACCGGCCGACAACGCGCGCATCCTCGATTTCCAGTCCCGCCATGCGATGCAGGGCAGCCTGCCGCTGCGCTTCGATCGTGCGCCCGACTACTTCGCGCTGCATCGCTGCCACGCCCCGCATCACGAGGTCTGGCTCGCGGAGGATGAGCGCGCGTCGCTGAAGGGGCTCGCGAGCCTCGTCGTGCGCGACGGCTATCTCGGCGAACGCGCGCAGCCGGTCGCCTATCTCGGCGACCTGCGGCTGATGCCCGACCGGCGGCTGTCGCGCGAGTGGACCGACTCGGTGCGCGAACGCCTCGCGACGCTGCGCGCCGACGCCGGCGTGCAGCATGCGTATTGCTGCATGATCCGCGACAACCGGCTCGCGGTGCAGTCGTTGGCACGATCGCGGCGCGAGAACCGGCTGCGTTTCGCGCACTGGCACGGCTACGAGAACGTGTCGATCTATGCGCAGCGCGGGCTGTCGTCGGCGCCGCGCAGCGTGCCGGGCGTGCGGATCGTCGATGCGCAGCCGCATCATGCGGACGCACTGCGCGCGTTTCTCGATGCCGAATCGTGCCGCCAGCCGTTTGGCGGCGTATTCTCCGCGGACGAGTTCGCGCGGCGGCTCGACACGTGGCCGTCGTTCGGCATCGGCGCGTTCCTGCTGGCGCTCGATGCGCACGACAACCTGCTCGGCTGCGTCGCGCCATGGGACGCCGGCGATATCAAACGGATCGTGCTCGAACGGCTGCCGTTGCCGCTGCAGGCGGTCCGTGCCGCATTCAATGCACTCGCGCCCGCATTGCGCCGCCCGCGTATCGCGGCGCCCGGCGAGCCGTTGCGCGACGTCTACCTGACCCACCTGCAGGTGCGCGACCGCGATCCGTCCGTGTTCGCGGCGCTGCTCGATGCCGCGTGGCTGCGCGTGCGCAACAGTCACGCGCTGATGCAGTTGTGCCTGTACGACGGCGATCCGCTCCGGCCGGCGCTTGCGCGCTACTACGCGGCGCGTACGCCGATGGATCTCTATACGCTGTCGACCGGCGAGCCGGCCGCACCGATCGACGGCCTGCTGGCCGGCCGCGTGCCGGGCTTCGAGATCTACCTGGTCTGAGCGCGCGTGACGTGCAGCAGGTCGGCGAGCGCGAGCCAGAAGCGCCCGGCGTCGAAGCCGAGCCCGCCGAGCACGGGCTGGCCGTGGTCAAGCCGCGGCAGGCAGACCTGCGGGACGCCGGCCATTACCTGGTGTTCGAGATAGAACTGTCCGTCGTGCGCGCAGCCGGGACGATGCCCGTTCAGCCGCCCGTGATGCGAATCGAAGCGCGTGGATGCCTCGACGGACCAGCTCACGCCATGCACGAGATGCAGGTCGCGCGGCAGCGCGGCAAGCATGGCGCCGACGCGCGGATCGCGCCGGCTGCTGATGTCGCGCGTGCCCGCGTCGGCCCAGCGCGTGCGCAGCATGCGGCGTGCGATGCGGTCAGGCCACGGCGCGGCCGCATGCGGCGCGATGCCGTGTCGGAAGATCGTATCGACGATCGCGGACGGGCCGCACGGCGGCTGCATGAGCGCGAGGCCCGCGCAACGCGCGGCCAGCGCCGGGTCGCCGACGAGCGCGGCGAGCGTGTCGATGCCGCCCTTGCTGTGCGCGAGCGCGACGAATTCGCCGCCGGCGGGCAGGTGCGTGCGCAGGTACGTCCCGATATGCGCGCCCTGATCGAACACGCCGCGCGCGGAACGCACCGGCACCGTCAGCACGCGATAGCCGGCCGCGCCGAGCGTCTGCCGCGCACCGCGATTGCAGCCGGGCAGCCATTCCGAATACAGCCCGGCGACGAGCGCGACCGTCGTCGTCAGCGGCAGGCGGGCGGTGCGCCGCGTCCAGCCGTCGATGAACGCATCGGTCCGGTCGAGGTTCGCCGCGGCACGCGCGAACGGCGTTGCCGGATAGTGGCGCCGCCAGTCGTCGAACCCGTCGGGCGTCCACGGCGCCCGCGTCATGCGTGCGACTCCGGTTCGCGTTCGGCGCCGGCCAGGTACGGTGCGAGCGCGGCGCGTGCCGCGCGCAGCGCCGCGTCGCTGTCGAGGCGATCGGGATGGAAGCGCGGCGAGAACCAGCACAGCCACATCGGCATCACGCGCGTGAAGATGCCCGGCGCGACGAACAGCCAGCGCAGCAGTTGCAGCCAGCCGCGCAGGTTCCAGGTCTGCCCGTCGACGGCGACGAGGCGGTGCACGAAATGGATCAGGTCGATCACGAAGTAGACGGAGATCCCGAGCATGGCCGCGCAGCGCACGACATAGCGCCGCGCCGCGTTCGGCATGGCCGCCGCGAACACGTCGAACGCGACCGTCTTGTGCTCGGTTTCCTCGATGGCATGCCAGCGCCACACGGCCGCCATCGTCGGATCGGCGCCGTCGAGGATCGCCGGGTCGCTCAGCAGCCGGTGCGCGAGGATCGTCGTGTAGTGCTCGAGGCACGCGGTCAGCGCGAGCCGCGTGACGGGCGATACCTGCCGCGCGGCATTGCGCTGGCGTTTTTCGAGCAGCGCTTCGAGCGCGTCGACCGGCACCCGCTGCGACGCGAGGCGCGCGTTGTAGAGCCGGTGCACGCGGATATGCGATGCTTCCTGCCGCACGAACGCATCGACGTCGGCCGCGAGCGTCGCGTCGCCGCCAACCTGGTCGCGAAACGGCCGCACGCTTTCGATGAAGAAGCGCTCGCCGAGCGGAAACATCACGGAAAACGCGTCGAAGAAGCGCGTGACATGGCACGCGCCGCGATACCAGAAGCGCGGAATGCGTGCGTCGATCGCGAAGCGCACGTCGCGGGTCGGCATGCGCGACGCGGTGCGGTCGGCGGGCGTGCGGCGCAACGGCCGCATGCTAGTTCCGCCCCGTCAGGGACGGGGCGCGGGCCGTTACCGGCGGCTGACGCATCTGTTGTATCCTCCCGTGCAAACAACCACCATTCCGAGCCATGAACCGACCGAGCGCGCCAGCCGCTGCCGTGCAGACCCGACGTTACGATCGTGCGAACCTGCTCGTGCTCGCGCTGCAGAGCGTGGTGTGGGCCGGCACGCTCACCTGGCTCTCGCATACCGGCGTCGGCGCGATCAAGTGGCTCGCGCTCGTGCCGTTCTGCCTCGTGATGCAGGGCGTGTTCTCGATGATGCACGAAACCTTCCACGGGTTCGGGCATCGCCGGCCGATCGCGAATTATATGATGATGTGGTGGGCGTCCACGATGTTCGGCGCGGCCGCGACGCTCATTCACGTGAACCATCTCGGCCATCACGTGCGCAACCGCACGCGCGCCGAACGAGCGGATTTCGCGACCGCGGACGAATCGCTGCTGCGCAAGTGCATCGAATACTACGCCGCGATCCTCGGCGGCATCTGGCTCGGCGGTTTCGTCGGCAGTTTCGTGCTCGCGCTGGTGCCCGGCCGAACGATGCAGCGGCTCGCCGCGCGTGGCGACGACAACACCTACGCGGCCGCGTTCAAGGAATTCACGACGGCCGACTTCCGACGGATCCGCTACGAAACGCTCGCGGCAGTCGGCGCATGGCTGCTGGCCGGCTGGCTGCTCGACTGGTCGGTGTCGACGGTGCTGGTCGCGTATCTCGCGTTCGCGTTCTCGTGGTCGTCGCTGCAATGGGTGTACCACATGCGCACGCCGCTCGACGTCGTCGAAGGCACGTACAACATGCGCGCGCCGACGCCGGTGCGCTGGCTGCTGCTGAACTTCAACTACAACCTCACGCATCATCGCCGCCCCGCGCTGCGCTGGCAGGACATGCACGCGGTGTCGGACCTGCGCGAGACGCGGCCGCTGTGGTACGGCTGGCTCACGATCTTCGCGCCGCCGCGCCGGCTGCCCGACGATCTCGCGCAACTCGACAAGACCTATTTCTGATGGACGCTTCGGTACGCAGCCCGCTCGACGCATGGCGCACGTTCGCGCGCGCCGCGCAGCCGGACGTCGATCGCTGGCAGGCCGGCCTCGAAGCGCCGGGCGACGCGCAGGCGCGGCGGCTCATGGCGCTGCTCGCCGCGAACCGCGATACGGCGTTCGGCCGCCGGTTCGGCTTCGACCGGATCGATGGCCCCGCGCAGTTCCGTGAGCGCGTGCCCGTGCAGGCGGCCGCCGATTTCCTGCCGTGGCTCGATCGCGTGTCGCACGAAACGGAACCGGTGCTGACCGCCGAGCGCCCGGTGTTCCTCGAACGGACGAGCGGCAGCACCGCGCACCAGAAGCGCATTCCTTATACGCCTGCGTTCCTGCGCGAACTGCAGGCCGCGATGATCGTATGGCTGGCCGACATGTATCGCGCTTGTCCGGCGCTCGGCGAGGGGCGCGCGTACTGGTCGATGTCGCCGCCGCTGCAGGCGCCGGGTGTCGCGCCCAACGGGATTCCGGTCGGCTCGGCGAGCGATCTCGACTACCTCGGCGACAGCAGCGCGGCCGCGCTCGCGTCGACGCTGCTCGTGCCGCCGCTGACCGGCAACGCGGCGACGTGGCGGCGCGAGACGCTGCGCGCGCTCGTCGCGGACGAAGCGCTTGCGTTCATCAGCGTATGGAGCCCGACCTTCCTGACGAGCGTGCTGCGCCCGCTGTTCGACCGCGACGATGCCGACGGCGCATGCGATCTCGCATGGGTCGAGGCGTCGTTGCCGGCCGACCGCCGCGCGGCGCTGCGCGGTGCGATCGGGGATGGCGACTGCCGTGCGCTGTGGCCGCGCCTGGCCGCCGTGAGTTGCTGGCTGGACGGCCCGAGCAAGCATTACGCCGACGCGTTGCGCGTGCGGTTTCCGCAGGTGCAATGGCTGCCGAAGGGGCTGTTCGCGACGGAAGGCGTCGCGAGCATTCCGTTCGGCGCCGGTGACGGTTGCCCGCTCGCGATCGGCAGCCACTACCTCGAGTTCGTGCGCGACGACGGCAGTGTGTGCGACGTCGAAGGGCTGCGACCCGGCGACGAGGCACAGGTGCTGCTGACCACCGGCGGCGGGCTGTATCGCTATGCGCTCGGCGATCGCGTGCGCGTGGTCGGCATGGCCGTGCGCACGCCGCGCATTGCGTTCGTCGGGCGCGCGGCGGCGAGCGCCGATCTCGTCGGCGAGAAGCTCGACGAACGGATAGCGGCCGATGCGCTGAATCGCGCGCGCGGGCAGTACGGCGAAGTCGGCGCGTGCATCGTGCCGTGTGTCGCGAAAGAAGGGCTGCCGCATTACGTGTTGTGCGTCGCCGGCGAGATCGGTGCCGACGCGGCCGGCGCCATGTGTGCAGCCGTCGAAACCGGACTGGTGCAGGCGTTCCACTATGCGCACGCACGCCGCCTCGGCCAGCTCGGCACGCTGCGCGTGCGACGGCTGGGCCGATCGCCGGAACGGCTCGGCGACCTGCTGCAACAGGCGGCCGAACGGGCCGGCATCCGTGCGGGCGACGTGAAGCCGTGCGCACTCGTGACGCGGTTGCCGGTGGCCGATGCGCTGCTTGCGATGACGAATGAATGACGCGATGAACGACATGATCGAACGACGCGGATGCGGGCAGGATTGCCCGTCGCGCGATGCGGCCGGCTCGCGCGAGCCTGTACCGCCGGCCGACGGCCTGCACGAGCAATGGTTCGTCGCGTGCACCGAACGCGAACTCCCGCGCGACAAGCCGCTCGGCGTGCGGATCCTCGATACCGGCATCGTGCTGTTCCGGCAACGCGACGGCCGCGTCGCCGCGCTGATCGACCAGTGCGTGCATCGCGGCACGCGGCTATCGGCCGGGAAGGTCGACCGCGACACGCTCGTGTGCCCGTATCACGGCTGGCGCTACGACGGCGAAGGTCGGGTCGTCCACGTGCCGAGCATCGACGGCACGCAGCCGGCCGGCACGCCCGGCCGCTATCCGTTCCGGCAGCGCACGCTGCCCGTGCGGTTGCTCGACGGGCTCGTGTGGGTGTATCTCGGCGCGGGCGATCCGTCAGCGCGCGCGATTTTCCGGATGCCGTTTTACGACGTCGCGCCGTGGCAGTCGTACTTCATGGTGAACACGTTCGACGGCGACATCGCGATGCTCGCGCAGAACTTCATGGACGTGCCGCATACGGTATTCGTGCACGACGGGATCTTCCGCAGCAGCCGTGGCCAGGCGATGGAAGCGACGGTCGCGACGACAGCGGACAGCGTCGCCGTCACGTATCACGACGGCGACGACAAGATCGGCTTCTGTCTCGACTGGCTCACGAACCCCGATCGCGTGCCGCTCGCGCACGTCGACCGCTTCATCGCGCCGAACGTGACGCGCTGCGACTATCTGTGGGGCGAACGTTCCGGTTTCCTGATCGTCAGCCAGATCACGCCGATCGATGCGCGCCGCTCGCGCGTCTATACGTACATCGCGTATCGCTTCCGGCTGCCGCGCTGGATGTTGCGCGCGCTGCGTCCGCTGCTGAACCTGTACACGCATCTCGTGATCCAGCAGGATGTGCGGATCATGCGCGCGCACCGGCAGGGCCTCGACAACGCGCCGGGCTTCCGTCCGCATAACGTGCGCGCCGACATCGTGCACGTCGCGATCGACCGGCTGCTCGATGCGGTGAAGCGCGACGAGCCGCTGCCGGCCGCGCAGTGCGGCGAAAAGGTGATGCGCTTCGAGCTGTAGGCGCCGCGCGACGCAGGGCAGCTAGCGTGTGGAGCGGGTCTGGCCGGGTGCGGGCGGCGTGAATGCGGCGCCGTCCGTCAGGTAGCGGTGCACGGCCGGCAGATGTTCGAGCGCGAGCGCCGGATACGCGTGATGCACCTGGTGATAGCCGATATTGCGCGGATACAGCACGAGCTTGCCGATCCAGCCGAACGTCATCGTGCGTGTCATCTGCCAGATCGATTCCGGCGTGCGTTCGTCGATCTCGACGTGCTGGTGTTCGAGCAGCACGCGGTTCGCGTTCATGATGCCGCCGACGATCCACGGCAGTCCGTAGTAAGTGAAGAACGGCAGATCCCAGTGCACGACGGCCGCAATCGCGAGCAGATAGCCCGCACCATGCGGCAGGTCGGCGCGCGCGCATGCGATGACTTCAGGGTGACGGCGCAGATCGTGGCGCGAGCGGTCCTGCATGAAGCCGCGCGCATACCACGGCCGGAACGCGGGCCACGCGAGCGCAAGCGGCGCCATCAGCGCGCGCAGCGGCCACCAGACCGGCAACAGCGCGCCGCGCAGCATCATCACCCGCTGCACCCAGCCGCCGCGCGCGGCCAGCCGGTGCAGGTACGGATCCTCGGCGGTGCCGACCGCACGGTGATGGCGCAGGTGGTGATAGCGCATCGCGGCGATCGACGAACCGATCGTCCAGCCGGCGAGCGCTTCGACGAGCGCGAGCGGCAGCGTCATGCGCCGCATCGGGAGATGGCAGGCATCGTGCAGGATCACGCCGAATGCCTGCAGCCGGCCCGCGATCAGCAACACGGCCGCGACATGGACGAACGGATTCGGCACGAAGCGGATCGCGGCCCAGCACAGCAGGATGCCGAGCCAGTCGATGCACGCATAGCGGACGAGCCGCCACGGCCGCGCGCCGGCTGCGAACGGCAGCGTGCGGTTCAGTTCGGCAGGGGTCGGCAGGGCGGATGGCGTTGGCATTCGATGAGGTCGGGCACACCGGCGACGGCGCGCATGCAGGCGTATCGGTCGGCAATATACACCGGATTCCTCAGACGACGAGCGGCCGCATTCAACGCGCGGCGCAGGGCTTGCCGAACCATCGCGCTGCAGCGTGCGCGGCTTCGTCGGCGCTCGCAGCATCGTCACCGGCCCACGCGACGACACCGTCGGGCCGCACGAGCACGGCGCGCAATCCCAATCGGTCTTTCGCATCGCTGGCGAGATAGGCGATCCGGTCGCACCAGCGATTGGCGAGCGCCTGAAACTGCCTTCCGCCATCGAAGTCCAGCAGTACACCTTTGCCGTGCCTGACGTATTCGCCGAGCCGGGTTCCGTCGGCCAGTTCGAAGTCGGGAACGCTGCGCCCCACGAGCGGATGGCCGCCGCCGAGATCGTACGCAACGGACATCCCCCATACACGCTCGGCGAAGTAAGTCGCGCCGTCGCGGGTGTCGACCAGGTCGCGGACGATCGCCTCGAGCGCGCGCGAACTCCGGGCTGGCCGCATCAGCGCGACCTGCGCGCGCGACCAGTCGAGTACGCTGGCGCCCACCGGATGCCGCTCGTCCGTATAGCTGTCGAGCAGGCCGGCCGGCGCGTCGCCACGAATCGTGGCGGCCAGCTTCCAGCCGAGATTCATCGCGTCGCCGATCCCAAGGTTGAGCCCCTGGCCGCCGAGCGGCGAGTGGATGTGCGCGGCGTCGCCCGCGAGCAGCACGCGGCCGTTGCGATAGGTGCTCGCCTGGTGCGCGCGGTCCGTCCACGTGGTGGCGAGCCGCAGCGCCGTCAAGGTGACGCCGGTGCCGGATACGCGACGCAACACCGCCTGCGCATGGTCGAGCGGGACCGGCCCGCGCCGGTGGAACGCGCCGCCGTCGAATTCGACCATCGCGATGGTCCCGGGCGGCGTATACGTATACATGCCGGTGGCGGTGTGGTGACGGCCGGGCGCCAGCGTGCCGGGATCGGCGAGTTCGACCTCGATCGTGTAGCCGGTGAATTCGGGATCGGTGCCGGCGAACGTGAAGCTGCCGGCCTTGCGGACCGTGCTGCGGCCGCCGTCGCAGCCGACGAGCCAGCGTCCGCGCCACGCGTTGCCGCTTGCGTGCAGCGTGACCGCATCGTCATCGTCCGACTGGTCGAAGCCCTCGACGCGGATGCCGCGCCGGATCTCGACGCCCGTCGCGCTCGCGCGGGCGGCCAACGCGGCTTCGACGCGTTCGAGTTCGGTCGGCATGGGGGTGCCGGCCGGGCCGGGCAGGCGGTACGGCCATCGGGATGTATCGATGCGGTCATGGAAGAACGGGATGCCGGCGAAATGGCCGCCCGGACGGCGCGATTGCTTCATCCAGTGCGCGGTGTCGAATGTACCGGGCGGCATCGTGATGTCGTCGAGCAGGCCACGACGATAGAACGCTTCGAGGGTGGGCGCCGACAAGCCGCGCATGCCGAACGGCAGCCGCTTCAGCGGAGAGGCCGGATCGCCGGCCTGCTCGACCACCAGTACCGACAGGCCGGCAACGCGCAACTCGCACGCGAGAAAGAGGCCGACAGGGCCGGCGCCGGCAATCAGGACATCATGGGTGACGGGCTGGGTCATCGAGGGCTCGGTTTCCGGCCAGGGCGGGCCGATGTCGGTAAGAACGGCGGCACCTGACAGCGGGCGTGCGCCAGGAATGGGAATAGTGTGGAACGCTGTTCCATTTCGAGATATTGGAACGTTGTTCCAGGTGTGTCAAGCTACCGCGCATGACAACCCGGAACCGAACCGAACGACGCGCCGACGCGCTGTCGAAAGAGCGGATCGTCGACGCCGCGATCGACATCCTGGACAACGACGGCGAAGGCGCACTGACGTTTCGCACGCTTGCCGCGCATCTGGCGACCGGAAGCGGCGCGATCTACTGGCATGTCGCCGACAAGCACGACCTGCTCGCGGCGGCCGCGGATCGGGTGATCGCCGGCGCGATGACGAACGAGTCGGCGGCGCCTGACGGCGATGCGGCGGAGGCGATCCGTCACGTCGCGTTGCGTCTGTTCGATGCGTTCAGCGCACATCCGTGGGTGGGCGCGCAGTTGTTCCGCGCGCCGTGGCAGGACGCGGTGCTGCGGATTCTGGAAAGCGTCGGCGGACACCTGCAGGCGCTGGGCGTGCCGGAGCCCGCGCAATTCAACGCGGCATCCGCGCTGATGCACTACATCTTCGGGCTGGCCGGCCAGTACGCGGCCGGCGCCCGCCTGCATCCGCGCGATCCGGCGCAGCCGGAGATCGTTGCGGCCGTCGCCGACCGGTGGACGCAGCTCGATCCCGCGGCATATCCGTTCGTGCGCAAGGTGGCGGCGCAACTGGCCGCGCACGACGAGCGCGAGCAGTTCGTGGCCGGCGTCGACCTCATCCTGAAAGGGATCGGAACGGCCCGGTAGTGGTCATCCCACGGGCCGATTCGCGTCAAGCCGCAGGCCTCTAACGCTCGCGCGTGCGCTGGTTTACTCGATCAGCCGCAACGCGTCCGCGAGCGACAGCACCGTCGTGCGCGATTCGAAAGCGGTGGAGAACAGGTGCTCATGCACCACCGGGTCCGGGTCGTAACAGCAGTCCTTGACCGTGTACAGGCGGAAGTCCGCGTCGCTCGCGTGGGCGATCGACGACAGCATGACGCCCGTCGACGCGATGCCGACCATGATCAGCGAGTCGACACCTTGTTCAACCAGCCGCGCCTGCAGATCGGTGCCGAAGAACACGCTGGCGCGGTGCGCAACGATCAGCGGCTCGCCGGGCTGCCGGCCGAGTTCCGGCGACGGGCCGTCGTCGACGAAGAGGCCGAGCTGCTTGATGCCCTGGCCGTTCTTGTTGCGCGGGCTGATTTCCGGATAGCCGGGGCTGAACCGGAGGTTCGCGAACCAGACGCCGATGCCGCTTGCCCGGGCCGCATCGCAGAGCCGGCGCGTATTGGCGAGCAACCCGGGCGCGACGGACGGGAAGAGGCCGAGGATGTCGGTCTGGTAATGCATGACGAGCAGCGCGGTGCTTGACGGCACGATGGCGGGAATCGGCGCGAATGGGTTGTCGCCGGGAGTCGTGCGGGTTGCCGTTGCGATATCCGGTGCGTTTTGCCGAGTCATGAACGAGAGTCTCCGATTGCCCGCGGGGAATTTCAGCGTTCCCGATTTGTACCGGAAATTCGGGGTGCTTGCCGATGCGATTCTCGTAGGGGCGTTTTGCCGCGTCGCGGGGCCATCCCCGCCAAACCGGCGCCACGTCCCTGCGCCGCCGCAATATACTGGCGTGCGTTTTATCGACCCACGGTCGTTCGCGGTCGTGCGATGCCCATGTCGATCGTCGGCCGCGATTGCTTGCCAATGCCGGCTTGCCGTTTTCGCGCGGAGCGTGCCCGAAGCGGCAATGCCCGGCGCGATGCCATTTCCTGTCACGTTGCGCCAACACGAGCTACACGTCATGCCAGTTACCGGATTCAGTCACTACAATTTGCGGGCGGATCGGCAGACACTCGATTCGCTTCGCGATTTCTACGTCAGCATCGTCGGCTTGCGGGAAGGGTTTCGTCCGCCGTCCAAGCGCTTCGGGTATTGGTTGTATGCGGGCACGCAGGCCGTGCTGCATCTGTCGGAAGCGCCGCCGGGCGAGTCGCGCCCGTCAAACGTTGCCAATACGTTCGATCATGCTGCGTTCTCCTGTGCGGACGCCGACGAAATGGCGCGTCATCTGACCGACGCCAACGTGGCGTTCACGCGTGCCCACGTTCCGCTCACCGGCCAGATCCAGATTTTCCTCCGCGATCCGGCGGGCAATGGTGTCGAGCTGAATTTCGCGCCGGCCGAGTGACCGAGCCGAGAACAGTTACAAGGCGCCACGACGGCGCTCGACCTCGAGGAAGGGGATTTCATGGCAGTGGTACATATCGTTTTCGGGCCGCAAGGTGCCGGCAAGTCGACTTACGCGCGGACGCTCGCGGCCTCGTCCGGAGCGACGCGTTTCTCGATCGACGAGTGGATGGCGCAGCTGTACGGCCCGGACCTTCCGAGCCCGATCGAATTGAACTGGCTCATGGAGCGCGTGCAGCGTTGCGAGCGTCAAATCTGGGGCACGGCCGAACAGGTCGCTAAAAATGGCGGGAACGTCGTTCTGGATCTCGGTTTCATGAAGGCGCGAAATCGTTCGGCGTTTGCCGAACGAGCCCGGGACGCCGGCATTTCGAGTGAACTGCACTTTGTCACCGCACCGCATGACATTCGTCGCGGTCGTGTCCTGACCAGGAATACGGAACAGGGCGAAACGTTTTCGTTCGAGGTATCGCCTGCCATGTTCGACTTCATGGAAAAGGAATTCGAAGTGCCGACGGATATCGAGCTCGCGTCCGCAACCGTGTTCCATTCTCATGGCGCGGCTGCATGATCGTGCGATCGGGCCGGCGCTTGAGGGCCGGCGCGGGTCGCTGAGCGGCAGGGGCCAGAGCCGGCGGAACGTGCCGATTCCCGGTGCGCGAAACCGGCGGCGGGCAATACCGGGCCCGGATGCTCGCGGCTCGTGGCCTCGTGTCGGGATCAGGGTGATCGCGGCGGCATTCCGGCAATACCAACTCGCATCAAGGTATTCATTTGTTTAAAATCAATCCGCTCATGTATTGACTCAAATCGCGAAAATCCTTGACCGTCCAGGGGTGCGGTGGCAGTTTTACGCCATTTTCTCGCAACGTTTTTGGAATCAGGTCCCCGTTTGGACGAAGTATTACTGATGAGACAATAACGCCCGGATAATCGTTGAGTCGTTTTTTGAAGGCGGGCGTCGTAAGGTCGGGTGTGGGCGGGTTGCTCTTGTTGGCCAATGGTCCTGTTCCTCTGGCATCTGCTCCGTGGCACATGGCACATCTCGCCAGGAAGATCTTTTTCCCGTTGTCGCTGTCCGCGAAGGCGAGGGATGTTTGAGCAAGCAATGACATTCCTAATAATGAAGCGACGAGGACTATTTTCATTTTTCGTGTTCTTGTTGTTTGAGCCGGTGCATGTCTCGGTGGGGTCGATTTCTGCCGAATGGCGAGTTTTCCGTTAAGCGTGCAGATATTCACCTGCCGGCATTGCGCCAGATGAGGCACGCCCAACTCCACCGCCTCAAAAAATCGACCTTCCCGAATAAGTCGTCAACCACTCCAGCGCCAGCGTCCCCGCCAGCGAGTTCCCGTTCGCATCGAGCCCCGGCGCCCACACGCACACGGCCATCTCGCCGGGCAGCACCGCGACGATCCCGCCGCCGACGCCGCTTTTCGCGGGCAGCCCGACGCGATACACGAAATCGCCGGCCGCATCGTAGGTGCCGCAGGTCAGCATCAGCGCCGACAGCCTTTTCGCGGAACTCGAATCGACGATCCGCTCGCCGGTGACCGGCGCGACGCCGCCGTTCGCAAGGAACAGCGCGGCGCGCGCCAGCTCGACGCAGTTCATCGTGATCGCGCACTGGCGGCAGTACGCGTCGATCACCGTGTCGGGCGGCATCTGCATGTTGCCGAAGCTCGCCATGAAGTGCGCCATCGCGCGGTTGCGCTCTGCGTGCTGCAGCTCCGACTGCGCGACGCGCGAATCGTAGTCGATGTCGTTCGTGCCGATCAGCCGCCGCACGAATTCGACGAGCGCCGTCTCGGCCCGCACGAAGCGGCGGCACAGCACGTCGGTGACAACCAGCGCGCCGGCGTTGATGAACGGATTGCGCGGCTTGCCGCGCTCGCTTTCGAGCTGCACCAGCGAATTGAACGCGGTGCCGGACGGCTCGCGCCCGACCCGCTCCCACAGCGCGTCGCCCAGCAGCTGGAACGCGAGCGTGCACGCGAACAACTTCGAGATGCTCTGGATCGAGAAGCGCTCGTACGCGTCGCCCACCGTGCAAACGTTTCCGTCCAGCGTCACGACGGCCATCCCGAACTTGTCGGCGGGCACTTTCGCGAGCTCGGGAATGTAGTCGGCAACCCGTCCCCGGCCAATCCAGGGGGTGAGTTCGGTGTGGATGCGTTCGAGGATAGTCTGGTAATTCATCGAGTCAGGCGGGTAGGTAAGCGGCCAGGATTCAAGCGAGCCCGTATGGAACCGTCCCGGCGCCGATTCGTCAAGCGCGGACGATATCGCGCCCTTATTCTCAAGACCTCTGAACAGGCAGTCTGCGGGCGCAGTATCATGCGGTACGTTTCGGCCAATGGCCGGCGTCCGGCACCGGCCGGCGCCGCCGCGGCTTCCCCGATGACCCGACCGCTGCCCATGTCTTTTCGCATCCTGCTCGTCGAAGACGACACCCGCCTGTCCACGCTGATCGCCGGCTACCTGCGCAAGAACGACTATGAAGTCGACACCGTGCTGCATGGGGACGCCGCGGTGCCGGCGATCCTGTCCATTCGTCCCGATCTCGTCATTCTCGACGTGAACCTGCCGGGCAAGGACGGCTTCGAAATCTGCCGCGAGGCGCGCAAGCAGTACGACGGCGTGATCATCATGGTGACGGCGCGCGACGAGCCGTTCGACGAACTGCTCGGCCTCGAGTTCGGCGCGGACGACTACGTCCACAAGCCGGTCGAGCCGCGCATCCTGCTCGCGCGGATCAAGGCCCAACTGCGCCGTGCGCCCGCGCGCGCGGCCGAGAGCACCGCGCCGCAGCCCGAGCGCTACGCGTTCGGCAAGTTCTCGATCGACCGCACCGACCGCTCCGTCGTGCTGCCCGACGGCAGCACGCCCGACCTGACGTCGGCCGAATTCGACCTGTTGTGGGCGCTCGTGTGCCATGCGGGCGAAGTCGTCAGCCGCGACGACCTGATGCTGCAGTTGCGCGGCGTCGAGTTCGACGGCCTCGACCGCACGATCGACGGGCGCATCTCGAAGCTGCGCCGCAAGCTGCGCGACGACGCGAGCAACCCGCAGCGGATCAAGACGATCCGCAGCAAGGGCTATCAATTCAGCAAGCACGCGTGGGAATGACGCGGCGTTCGTACGACGCCGTCATGTTCCGCGCGGGCATTCCACCCGCCGGCCGGGAGCCGAGATGATCCGACGAACCCGTTCGCACCCCGATGCGCCGCCGCTTCCGACGCTGCGGTACGTCAAATGGCGCTGGCTGCATTTCCGCCGCGCGTGGACCGATACGCGCGCCGATCGCATCCCGAGCTGGTCGCGCCTTTACGTGCGCACCTACCTGCATCTGCTCGGCCTCGTGCTGCTGACCGCGCTCGTGCCGGCGCTCGCGCTGTGCGTCGAATTGTCGCCGCAGGTCGTGTGGCATGCGTTCGATTCGCTGCCCGGCGACATCTGGATCGTGCTCGTATTCGTGTTCGCCGCACCCGCGCTCGCGGCGTACCGATGGATGCGGCCGGTGTGGTCGGATCTCGTGATGGTGCGCGAGCGCGCGATCGATTTCACGGGCGGGCGCTTCAACACGCGCGCGCGCGAATCGCACAGCGTGATCATCGGCCCGCTCGCGCGGACGCTGAATGCGCTCGCGATGCGCATGGAACGGCTGATCGCCGCGCAGCGCGATCTGACGAACGGCATCTCGCACGAGCTGCGCACGCCGCTCGCGCGCGTGCGCTTCGCGCTCGAAATGTTGCGCGAACCGGGTTCCGCGGCCGAATACCAGGGCGCGCTCGAGAGCATCGCGCAGGACGTGACCGAGCTTGAAGAGCTGATCGACATGAGCCTCACGTATGCGCGGCTCGAATACAGCTCGCTGCAGTCGAACCTCGAGATGACGGCCCCCGTCGCGTGGTTCGAGCATCAGGTCAACGATGCGCAGCTGCTGTATCCGGAGCGCGCGATCGAGTCGCGCATCGCGATCGCGTCGGATCTGCGCGTGAAGATGGACCGGCGGCTGATGTCGTATGCGATGCGCAACCTGTTGCGCAACGCGAGCAAGTACGCGAAATCGCGGATCGTCGTCGGGATCTCGCTGGTGCACGGCAATATCGGGATCTTCGTCGAGGACGACGGCCCCGGCGTGCCGGAGAGCGAACGCGAGCGGATCTTCGACGCATTCGTACGCCTCGACCGCCGCACCGGCGGCTATGGCCTCGGCCTGTCGATCACGCGGCAGGTGCTCCATGCGCACAACGGCCGGATCGCGGTCGTCGATCCCGTCGAACTCGGCGGCGCGCGCTTCGAGATCAGCTGGCCGGTCTAGCGAGACGCCGCACGGGCGCCGAGCCTCGACAGTCACGACAGCACGACAGCACCCGGCCGCGCGCGCCGGATTCGAGCGCGTCGCCGGCCATTCACGCCGTACCTTCCCGTATCGACTCCTTCCCGCACGGCAATCGCGTGACGATTCGTTTGCCGCGCGTGCGCGCTTTGCATTACGATTGCAATTGCAACTATATGGGCGGGCCGATCCATGACAACGAAGGCGTGCGGCCCGCGACGCAGCAGTGAAGCCGGGGCCGCCACGCTGGCCGCCCCGTTGATCATGCATTCCTGTCCGGGTCACCCATCATGCGGCTTTTGAATATCGTGTCTTCTCCTCGCGGCGCCAGGTCGGCTTCGATCGCGGTTGCCAATGCCTTTGTCGATGCGTACCGGGAGACGGGCGCCGCGATCGACGTCGATACGCTGAATGTCTGGGAAGAAGACTTGCCGGATTTCGGCAGCGACGCGATCGGCGCCAAGTACAAGGGCGTCGCAAACGCGCCGATGAACGAGGCCGAGCAGTCGATCTGGCGGCGAATCCAGTCGCTCGTGAAGCGTTTTCAGGAGGCGGACCGGATCGTCGTCGGCGTGCCGATGTGGAATTTCGGCTATCCGTACAAGCTCAAGCAACTGATCGATCTCGTCAGCCAGCGGAACATGCTGTTTTCGTTCGACGGCAACGCATACGCGCCGCTGCTGGAGATTCCGCGCGCGCTGGTGATCCATGTTCGCGGGCAAAGCCGCGAAACCGGCGCGGGCGCCGACAACCCCGGGTTCCGGCATCAGGCCGACTACATCGAATTCTGGTTGAGGTTCATCGGCGTGCGCGAGGTCAGAAGCCTGACCGTCGAACACACGTGGAGTGCGCGGGCAAGCGACAGCATCGAGCGGGCGCAAGCCCGCGCGGTCGCGATGGCGGCGGAGTTCTGATCCGGGCGGGCGGCGCGACGCAGACGCGGATGCCGCCGAAACGGCATCCGTGCACGCTCAGTACGTGCGGCCGAGCTGCAGGTAGAAGTTGCGGCGGCCGCTGGGCGCGAGCGCGACGCCGATGTAGACGGGCCCGAATGCGGTCGACAGGCTCGTGAAGAACGTGTAGCTCTGCTTGAGCGCGCCGCCGCCGATCTGCTGGCCGCTCGACCAGACGTTGCCGACTTCCGCGCTGGCGCCCACCGACAGCGCCTTGATCGGCGATGCGTTGAACGTCATCAGCTGGTTCATGTAGGTTACCTGCGCATACGCGAGCTCGTTGCCGTTCAGCTGGTCGGCCGCATACGCGGACAGATGCTGAAAGCCGCCGAGCGTGAAGTTGAACGCGTTGATCAGGTTGGTGCCGCCGATGCTCTTGCCGCCTTCGATCGTCGCGCTGACGCTGTGCCGGCCGAACTGCTGCGCAACCATCGCCTTGCCGTAGATCTCGGTGTAGGGCGCGTTGTTGATGCCGTCGTCGAACTCCGACGCCGACCCCCCGTTGTGCGACACCAGCGAGCGCTCGACGCGCAGCTCGGTGAAATAGCCCTTGCGCGGGAACAGCGGATCGTCGAGCTGATCGATGACGAGCCGCGCGCGCGCGGTCAGCGCCTGCGACGTGAAGCTTGGCCACAGCAGCGTCTGGCCGCTGCCGTCATCGAACGGCAGGTTGTAGGTCGGCGAGCCGTGCCCGGTCACATAACCGATACCGATGCGGAAATCGCCGAGCCGCGCAATCGGCAGGCCGAGATCGAGCCCGGCGCGCGCGGTCTGCATCAGGTACTGCGTGATCTTCACGTCGCCGCTGTCGTCGTACAGGTTCGCGTAGCGGCGCTGGTATTCCGCGTACGGCGACAGATAGACGCCGTACGCCATCGACAACGGCTGGCGGAACTCGATGCGCGCCGATTGCAGGTCGCTGCCGATCGTGGTGTCCGCGCGGAATTCGAGCCCCGATTCGGTGAGCCACGGCCGCCGGTAGCCGACGTGCAGGCGGAAGCCGCCCTCGTCGGTCGAACTGCTCGACATGCCGAGCCCGAACAGCAGGAAATTCGGCCCCCAGTATTTCTCGCGCGCGTTGATCTCGAGCACGTTTTCGTCGCCGTGGCTCACGATCTGCTGCGTGACACTCTCGAAGTTGCCGCCCGTCGTGAGCCCGAGCAGATCCTGGCTGACTGTGTCCGGATCGTAGGTGTCGCCGGGTTTCACGTGCAGCGCGTTGCTGACGACCCGCTTCGGCACGCCGCCGCTGGTCTTGATGTCGATGCGCGTGATCCGGATCGGCGGCGGCAGCGGCTGCGCGTGCGCCGACCGGTAGGCCGCGTACTGTTCCGGCGTGAGCGCGAAGCGCCGCAACTTCGGCAGCGCCGCGGTCGCGGCGGCCGCGCCGGCGGCGATCGCCTGCTTCGCGTTCTGGAAATCGGTGAACGCGAGCGAGCCGAGGTCCGGCGTGAGCAGCACGTCCTGCGCGTCGAGCTGCTTGCGCTGCGCGGTCACGTTCTGGCGGATCAGGATGCCGACCATCTGCTGCATCACGTCGGCCGGCGACGCGAGCGCGTCGAGCGGGCGCAGTTGCGAGCCGATGTCGACCGCGATCACGACGTTCGCGCCCATCTGCCGCGCGGTGTCGACGGGCAGGTTGCTGACGAGCCCGCCGTCCACGAGCGCGCGCCCGTTGATCTCGGCCGGCGCGAACAGGCCCGGCATCGCCATGCTCGCGCGGATCGCGAGCGGCAGCGAGCCGTGGTCGAGCACCACCATCTGGCCCGTCTGCAGGTCGGTCGCGACCGCGTGGAACGGGATCGGCAGGCGGTCGAACGGCTGGTTGGTCGGCACGGCGGCCGTCCATCTCGCGAGCAGCGCCTGCAGCCGGTTGCCCTGCACGAGGCCGACCGGCGCCTTCACGCCTTTCTTGCCGAAACCGAGCGTCAGCCCGTTGATGTACAGGCGCTCGTCCTCCCGGCTGGTTTGCGGCAGGTCCGCGCGCTCCGTCACGTCGAACGCGATGTCCGCGAGATTGACCTCCGACAGCCGCTGCTGCATTTCGCCGGCGGCCATCCCGCTCGCGTACAGGCCGCCGACCACGGCGCCCATGCTGGTGCCGGCGATGCAGTCGATCGGGATGCGGTTGTCCTCCAGCACCTTGAGGACCCCGAGGTGCGCATAGCCGCGCGCGCCGCCGCCGGACAGCACGAGGCCGATCGACGGGCGGCCGGCCGGGCCGCCGTCGGCTTCGCAGGTGTGCCCGGCTGCGACGGGCGCCGCAGCCGGCGCGCTGGCGGCAGCGGCCGGGGCCGCGGCGGCGGAGCCGGCGGCCGGCAGCGGTTGCGCGGCGACCGTGCAGCACCAGAAGGCGACGAGCGTCGTGCAAAGCGGGCGCAACCGCGCCCAGCGGAAGGAAACGGTCGCTGTCATGGTGGAAATACCTGGCGTGATCGGGCGTCTGAGGCCTGCCGGGAGCAGGCAAGACCGAGAGATTACCGTGTTTTACAGGCGCAATGCGAGAGGCTGTTGCGTAGCCGGATGCGTCCGGAACGGCATTTTTGACAATTCAGTCGCGAAAAAATCATCGGAATTGCCTAAAGTATCGGAACGATTTGCCGCTAAGTTCGTGATGGGGCGGCATGGACGGGCCGCGGAAATGCGGCCCGGCTGCCCTGGCCTGTTCGATTACAAAGGTTTGATATGTCGACACCGCTGTTCGGAAAGTTGTTTGCGCAACCCGTTGCGATCGATCCTGGAACGGCGAGTACGCGGATTTATACGCATGAACGCGGGGTGGTGCTGAACCAGCCGTCGGTCGTCTGCTTCCGCAAGGCCGGCGCCGGTGCGACCGACGCGCGGCCGACGCTCGAGGCCGTCGGCGAGCTTGCGAAGGCGCTGCTCGGCCGCGAACCGGGGCATCTCGAAGCCGTGCGGCCGATGCGGCACGGCGTGATTGCCGACGCGCACGCAGCCGAGCAGATGATCCGCAGCTTCATCGACATGTCGCGCACGCGTTCGCGCTTCGGCCGCCGCGTCGAGGTCACGTTGTGCGTGCCGTCCGATGCGACGGCCGTCGAGCGCCGCGCGCTCCGCGAGGCCGCGTTCGCCGCGGGGGTATCGGAGGTCGAACTGATCGAGGAATCGCTGGCGGCCGGGCTCGGCGCGGGCCTGCCGGTGACCGAGCCGGTGGGCTCGATGGTCGTCGATATCGGCGGCGGGACGACCGAAGTCGCGGTGATCGCGCTCGGCGGCATCGTCTACCGTGAAGCGATTCGCGTGGGCGGCAACCAGTTCGACGCGGCGATCGTCAACCATGTGCGCAACCTGTATGGCGTGCTGCTCGGCGAACAGACGGCCGAGCACGTCAAGCAGACGATCGGCTCGGCCACCAGCGCGGTGCCGCGCAGGTCGACGCGCGCGGTCGGGCGGGGTGTCGGCGACGGCCTGCCGCGCTCGATCGAGCTGTCCAACCACGACGTGGCGGACGCGCTGGCCGCGCCGCTCAAGCAGGTGATCGGCGCGGTGAAGTCGGTGCTGGAGAACGCGCCGGCCGAGCTCGTGACCGACATCGCGAATCGTGGCGTGGTGCTGACGGGCGGCGGTGCGCTGCTCGCGGATTTCGAGCGCCTGCTGTACGACGAGACGGGGCTCGTCGCCCGGATCGCCGACGAGCCGGCCACCTGCGCCGTGCGCGGCGCGGGCGAGGCGATGGGGCGGCTCACGATGTGCCAGGTCGACTGATCCGGGCCGTGCCAGGCGGGCGTCGCCGAGCGGCGCGCGCATCGACATTCCTTCGATCTCCTTGTTGCGTACCCGCGTCGCCGGGCACGCTTCTCCGGTCAACTCCCGGGAGGCCGGCTGTTGTCCGGCGTCGGTCCGTCGCGTGGACACCCGCACGCACGGCGTGCTAGCGTTACGCGCCCGTCCGGGGCCGGGCCAGCCGATACGCCCGACGACCTGAGAGATCGAAAACCTTGAGAAACCACACCAAACGGGGCTTGTTTGCCCGCCTGGGCCGCTTGCTGGCCGTCGTCGCTTGCGTCTGGATCGTCGCGGCCGTTGCGCTCGTCGCGTACGGGATGCGGATGCCGAGCGAGGCGGCCGATGTCGCCGTGATCTTCGGCAACGCGCTCGACGAGACCGGCGCGCCGAAGCCCGTGCTTGCCGCCAGGCTCGACGTCGGCGTGCGCTGCTACCGCACCGGGCAGTGCCCGGCGTTGCTCGTCAGCGGCGCGATTGACGGCCCCGGCCTGAACGAGGCGACCGCGATGCGCGACTATCTCGTGGCGCGCGGCGTGCCGGCCGACCGGATCACGGTCGACGACCAGGGCGACAACACGCTCGCGACCGCGCAGCACACGCTCGCGTACCTGCAGGCGCACCGCGTGTCGCGCGTGCTGATCGTCAGCCAGTACTACCACCTCGCGCGGGCGCGCCTCGCGTTCGAGCGCGTCGGCATCGCGCGGGCGGACATCTCCGCCGCGTATCCGCGCCGTTTCCAGTTGCGCGACGTCTACTCGAGCTGGCGCGAAGTGCCGGCGTATGCGGTGTATGCGGCGCGGCTGTGGGTGAATCCCGATGCGCGGCCGGTTTCGTTCCGGCCGATGCTTTATCTGATGCGCCTGTTTTCGTAGCAGGGCGCGCTTTTCCCGTGAGCGTGTCGACGCTTTCGATGCGAAGCAATCGATGGCGGCACGGGTTGTCCGATCGAGGCGCGGCGGAAATTGCCGCGATCCGCCGAATCCGGGGCATACCGATTCCGGTCTGGCGAGTGATCAGGTGCGAATTATATTGCCGCGGTGCTTGACGGGGTGTAAGTATTGCGCCGCGAGAAATTATCGTGATAATCGTCGCGGAATATCATTTTCTCGCTGATGTGGATATTGTGTTTATTCGGGAAATTAAAATTGCCCGGCAGAAGGTATGCAAAATTTCACGCATTAAGTGCTCCAATAAGTAAAAAATACGCGCCAATTTTCCCCTGATCCAAAAAGAAAAAGATCGACTGGAAAACCCTGTTTTTTTGATATAGCCTTGTCTGACAAAAGCGGGGCGGGAATCAAATCAACCAGAAAGTCGCTGCGTAAAAAAACAGGGGCCATCGTCATGTCGTCAACCTAGTTTCACACCTGCCTTCAAGGGCCAATTAAAGACTGATCCGAGAATCAACCGACGTCGCGTCGCGACGGCCGGGGCGAATCCTTTCGTCCGTGATTTTCTGCTGCCGGCCGTTCGATTTCATTGCAATGCCAATTCCAATAACGAGGAAAAGCATGAATCTTGCGCGTTCGAAAAAAGCCGGCGAGCCGTTTCCGAGATTGCTGTTGCCGACCGGGGTGTTCCTGGCGCTGTCCGGCGCGGGCATCGTCCCGGCGTATGCGGCCTGTAGTGCGGCGGGGTCCAACGTGTCCTGCTCGGGCGTCGCGAATCCGCTTGCGCCCAGCTATTCGAACAGCGGCAACAACCTGAACGTGACGGTCAACGCCGGCGCGAGCCTCGGCGTGCTGCTCGGCGTTGGCGGCACCGCGCTGTCGCTGCAGGGCAGCGGCACCACGCTGACCAACAACGGCACCATCGATCCGTCCGCGCTCGGCACCGGGCTCGGCGTGCTGTCGAGCGGCGCGCTGGTCGGCAACAACCTGGCGAGCACGACCACCATCACCAACAACGGCACGATGAAAGGCTCGACGGGCGTCGCGCTGTCCGGCGTGACCGGGATGGCGCTCGCCGCGCAGAACGGCACGGGCGGCACCACCAACATCACCAACACCGGCACCATCAGCTCGAATGGCCTGATCGGCGCGACCCTGATCGGCTCGGACGCGCCGGTCGTGGTCGCCTACGGCGGCGCGCAGGTCAACTTCAACAACAGTGGAACGATCAACGGTCGCGTCGCGTTCGAGGCATCCGGCACGCCGGGGGCCGGCAATACCTTCACCAACTCGGGCACCATCAACGGCAGCGTCTCGATGGGCGGGAACAGCGTCAATACCTTCACCGCGACCACCGGCTCGTCGGTCAATGCGAACGGCGGCACCGGGGTTGCGCTGAACCTCGGGGTCGGCGCGGTCACGATCGGCATCGCGGCAACCGGCACGGTGGACGGCGGCGCGGGCGGCAACAACACGCTGGTGCTACGTCAGAACGGCGGCGGCCCGGCGGCCGGCTCGATCAACAACAACAACTACATCAACTTCCAGAACCTGCAGGTCAACAGCGGCAACTGGACCACGACCGGCGCGTCGAGCGCGCAGAACGCCACGCTGAACGGCGGCGTGGTGAGTATCGACAACAATGCGGGGCTCGGCACCGGCACCATCACGAGCAACGGCGGCGGGATCGAGAGCGCGAATTCCGGCGTCAACCTGAGCAACGACGTGACGCTTGGCGCGGGCGGGCTGACGGTGCAGGGCGGCAACAATCTCGCGCTGTCGGGGGCGATCAGCGGCAGCGGCGGCCTCACGCAGAACGGTACGGGCACGCTCACGCTGTCGGGCGCGAACACCTATTCGGGCGGCACCGGGCTGAACAGCGGCGAGATCGTGCTGGGCAACGGCGGCGCGCTGGGCACGGGCACCCTGACCGTCGGCGGGGCGGGCACCCTCGACACGACCGCCAACATGACGGTCGCCAACAACGTCGTGATCAACGGCGGCACGACCCTGACGCTCGGCGGCAGCAACAATCTCGGGTTGTCGGGGGCGATCTCGGGCGGGGGCGGAATGGTGCAGAACGGCCCGGGCACGACCACCCTGACCGGCGCGAACACCTATACGGGCGGCACGACGATCAACAGCGGGATCGTGTCGATCGGCGCCGGCGGCAGCCTCGCGGCGACGGGCGCGGTCAACGTGGCGGGCGCGGGCGCGGCCTTCGATATCAGCGGCGCGGGGACGAACCAGACCATCGGCGCGTTGAGCGGGGTGGCCGGCTCGACGGTGACCCTCGGCGGCAACGGCCTGACGTTCGGCGACAGCACGAACCAGACCTTCGGCGGCGCGATCACGGGTACGGGCGGGATCACGAAAGCGGGTACGGGCACGGAAACGCTGACAGGCGCGAACACCTATACGGGCGGCACGACGATCGCGAGCGGCAAGCTGGCGATCGGCGTGGGCGGCAGTCTCGCGGCAACGGGCGCGGTCAACGTGGCGGGCGCGGGCGCGACCTTCGATATCAGCGGCGCGGGGACCAACCAGATCATCGGCGCGTTGAGCGGCGGGGCCGGCTCGACGGTGTCGCTGGGCGGTAACGGCCTGACGTTCGGCGACGGCACGAACCAGACCTTCGGCGGCGCGATCACCGGTACGGGCGGGGTCACGAAGCAGGGCAGCGGCACGGAAACGCTGACGGGCGCGAACACGTACACGGGTGGCACGACGATCAACGCGGGCACGCTGTCGATCGTCGGGGGCGGCAGTCTCGCGGCGACGGGTACGGTGACGCTCGCGAACTCGGGTACGACGCTCGACATCAGCGGCGCGAACGGGAACCAGACGATCGGCGCGCTGAGCGGCGCGGGTGGGTCGAACGTGAGCCTGGGCGGCAACGGGCTGACATTCGGCGACGGTACGAACCAGACCTTCGGCGGTGCGATCACCGGTACGGGCGGGATCACGAAGGCGGGCACGGGCACGGAAACGCTGACGGGCGCGAACACGTACACGGGTGGCACGACCATCAACGCGGGCACGCTGTCGATCGTCGGCAGCGGCAGTCTCGCAGCGACGGGGACGGTGACGCTCGCGAACTCGGGTACGACGTTCGACGTCAGCGGCGCGAACGGGAACCAGACGATCGGCGTGCTGAACGGCGTGGGCGGATCGAACGTGAGTCTCGGCGGCAAATCGCTGACCCTCGGCGGGACGACGAACGGCACGTTTGGCGGCGTGATCGCGGGCTCGGGCGGCATCACGAAGCAGGGCAGCGGCACGGAGACGCTGACGGGCGCGAACACCTATACGGGCGGCACGACGATCGCGAACGGCACGCTGGCGCTCAGCGGCGGCGGCAGTCTTGCGTCGACAGGTGCGGTGAGCCTGACGGGCAACGGCGCGACGCTTGACCTGAGCGGCGCGAACGGGAACCAGACGATCGGCGCATTGAGCGGCGTGAGCGAGTCGAACGTGAGCCTGGGCGGCAACGGGCTGACGTTCGGCGACGGCACGAACCAGACCTTCGGCGGCGCGATCACGGGTACGGGCGGGATCACGAAGCAGGGCACGGGCACGGAAACGCTGACGGGGGCGAACACCTATACGGGCGGCACGACGATCGCGAACGGCACGCTGGCGCTCAGCGGCAGCGGCAGCCTTGCGTCGACGGGGGCGGTGAGCCTGACGGGCATCGGCGCGACGCTCGACCTGAGCGGCGCGAACGGGAACCAGACGATCGGCGCATTGAGCGGCGCGGGCGGGTCGAACGTGACCCTGGGCGGCAACGGGCTGACGTTCGGCGACGGGACGAACCAGACCTTCGGCGGCGCGATCACGGGTACGGGCGGGATCACGAAGGCGGGCAGCGGCACTGAAACGCTGACGGGGGCGAACACCTACACGGGCGGGACGACGATCGCGAACGGCACGCTGGCGCTCAGCGGCAGCGGCAGTCTTGCGTCGACGGGGGCGGTGAGCCTGACGGGCAACGGCGCGACACTCGACCTGAGCGGCGCGAACGGGAACCAGACGATCGGCGCATTGAGCGGCGCGGGCGGGTCGAACGTGACCTTGGGCGGCAACGGGCTGACATTCGGCGACGGTACGAACCAGACCTTCGGCGGCGCGATTGCGGGCACGGGCGGAATCACGAAGCAGGGCAGCGGCACGGAGACGCTGACGGGCGCGAACACCTACACGGGCGGCACGACGATCGCGAACGGCACGCTGGCGCTCAGCGGGAGCGGCAGCCTTGCGTCGACGGGCGCGGTGAGCCTGACGGGCATCGGCGCGACGCTCGACCTGAGCGGCGCGAACGGGAACCAGACGATCGGCGCGTTGAGCGGCGCGGGCGGGTCGAACGTGACCCTGGGCGGCAACGGGCTGACGTTCGGCGACGGCACGAACCAGACCTTCGGCGGCGCGATCGCGGGCACGGGCGGGATCACGAAGGCGGGCACGGGCACGGAAACGCTGACGGGCGCGAACACGTACACGGGTGGCACGACCATCAACGCGGGCACGCTGTCGATCGTCGGCAGCGGCAGTCTCGCGGCGACGGGGACGGTGACGCTCGCGAACTCGGGTACGACGTTCGACGTCAGCGGCGCGAACGGGAACCAGACGATCGGCGTGCTGAACGGCGTGGGCGGATCGAACGTGAGTCTCGGCGGCAAATCGCTGACCCTCGGCGGGACGACGAACGGCACGTTCGGCGGCGTAATTGCGGGCTCGGGCGGGATCACGAAGCAAGGCGGCGGCACGGAAACGCTGACGGGGGCGAACACCTACACGGGCGGGACGACCATCAACGCGGGCACGCTGGCGATCGTCGGCAGCGGCAGCCTCGCGGCGACGGGTACGGTGACGCTCGCGAACTCGGGTACGACGTTCGACATCAGCGGCGCGAATGGGAACCAGGCGATCGGCGCATTGAGCGGCGTGGGCGAGTCGAACGTGACCCTGGGCGGCAACGGCCTGACGTTCGGCGACGGCACGAACCAGACCTTTGGCGGCGCGATCACGGGCTCGGGCGGGATCACGAAGGCGGGCACGGGCACGGAAACGCTGACGGGGGCGAACACCTACACGGGCGGGACAACCATCAACGCGGGCACGCTGGCGATCGGCGGCAACGGCAGCCTTGCGTCGACCGGCACGGTGACGCTCGCGAACCTGGGCACGACCTTCGACATCAGCGGGGCCAGTGGCGCGCAGACGATCGGCGCGCTGAACGGCGCGGGCGGGTCGAACCTGAACCTGGGCGGCAACTCGCTGACTTTGGGCGGGACCACGAACGGCACGTTCGGCGGCGCAATCGGCGGCTCGGGCGGCATCACGAAGGCGGGCGCGGGCACGGAGACGCTGACGGGCGCGAATACCTACACGGGCGGGACGACGATCGCAGGCGGCACGCTGGCGATCGGCGGGAGCGGCAGTCTCGCGGCGACGGGTGCGGTGAACCTCACGGGCAACGGTTCGACGCTCGACCTGAGCGGCGCCGGCGGGGCGCAGATGATCGGCGCGCTGTCAGGCACGGGCGGTACGACGGTCGATCTCGGCGCGAACGCGCTGGCGCTCGGCAACGGCGGCGGCAGCGCGACCTTCGGCGGCACGCTGACGGGCAACGGTTCGCTGACGAAGGTCGGCGCCGGCACGCAGACGCTGACGGGGACCAACAGCTATACCGGCGGCACGACGATCGACGCCGGCAAGCTGGTGATCGGCGCGGGCGGCAGTCTCGCGGCGACGGGCGCGGTGAACCTGGCCGGCTCGGGCGCGTCGCTCGACATCGGCGCGTCGGGGGCGAACCAGACGATCGGCTCGCTGTCCGGCATCGGCGGCACGAACGTCACGCTTGGGAGCAACACGCTCACGTTCGGCGACAGCACGAACGCGACTTTCGGCGGCGCGCTCGGCGGCACGGGCGGGATCGTGAAGCAGGGCAGCGGCACTGAGACGCTGACGGGCGCGAACACCTATACCGGCGCGACGACGATCAACGCGGGCAATCTGGTGATCGGCTCGGGCGGCAGCCTGTCGAACGCGACCACCGTCAATCTCGGCGCGGCGGGCACGGGATTCACGCTCGGCAACGGCGCCGGCGCGCAGACGATCGGCGGGCTGGCCGGCGTCGCGGGCAGCAACGTTTCGCTCGGGACGAATACGCTGACGCTCGCGGGTTCGGGCAACACGTCGTTCGGCGGCACGCTCGGCGGCGCCGGCGGCCTCGTGAAGAGCGGCACCGGCACGCAGACGCTGTCGGGCAACAACACGTATGCGGGCGGCACCTCGGTCACGGGCGGCACGCTCGTGCTCGGCAGCAACGGTGCGCTCGGCACCGGCGGGTTGACGGTCGGCGCGTCGAGCACGATCGACACGACGACCGCGGTGACCGTCGCGAACCCGGTGACGCTGAATGCCGGCGCGACGATCGGCGGCACCGCGGACCTGACGCTGTCGGGCGTGGTATCGGGCGCGGGCGGTCTTGTCAAGAACGGCCAGAGCACGCTGACGCTGAACAACAGCAACACCTTCCAGGGCGGCACGGTGCTCAACAGCGGCTCGCTGGTGCTCGGCAACGGCAGCGCGCTCGGCACGGGCGGGCTCACGCTGAACGGCGGCAGCATCGCACTCGGCAATACCCAGTTGACGTTGCCCACGCTGAGCGGGGGAGCGGGCGGCACGCTCGACACCGGCACGGGCGGCCTCACGGTCACGGGCAGCGGCGCCTACGGCGGCACGCTGGCGGGCGGCGGCTCGCTGACCAAGAGCGGCAGCGGCACGCTGATCCTGTCCGGCGCGAACACGTATGCCGGCGGCACGACCATCAGCGGCGGCGCGCTGCAGATCGGCAGCGGCGGCACCACGGGCAGCCTCGCGGGCAACATCGCGGATGCGGGATCGCTGATCTTCAACCGTTCGGACAACACGTCGTTCGGCGGTGCGATCTCGGGCGCCGGTTCGCTGACGCAGGCCGGCAGCGGGCAACTGACGCTGACGGGCACCAGCACGCTGAGCGGCCCGACCACGGTCAGCGCGGGCACGCTCGCCGTCAACGGTTCGCTCGGCCAGTCGACCGTGACCGTGCAGAGCGGCGCGACGGTCACGGGCACCGGCACGATCGGCGGCCTCGTGGTGCAGGGCGGCGCGACGGCGGCCGCGTCGCAGCCGGGCGCGGCGCTGAACGTGGGCGGCAACGTCACGTTCCAGCCGGGGTCGACGTTCCAGGTCGCGGCCACGCCGCAGCAAAGCGGCAGCCTCGCGGCGGGCGGCACGGCGACGCTGAACGGCGGCAACGTGCAGGTGCTCGCGAACCAGGGCAGCTACCAGCCGAGCACGACCTACACGATCCTGACCGCCGCGTCGGGCGTGCAGGGTGCGTTCAGCCAGGTGAGCGCGAACTACGCGTTCCTGATGCCGAAGCTCAGCTACGATCCGAACCACGTTTACCTGCAACTGGTCGCGAATGGCACGTCGCTGCCCGATGTCGCGACGACGCCGAACCAGCGCTCCGTCGCGGCCGCGCTCGGCGGGCTCGGCGCCGGCAACCCGCTGTACGACGCCGTGATGACGACCGACGCGGCGACCGCGCGCCGCGCATACGGGCTGCTCGACGGCGAACTGCAGGCAAGCCTGAAGAGCATGCTGCTGCTCGACAGCCGCTATGTGCGCGACGCGGTGACCGATCGTGTCCGCCAGGGCCTCGCGCCCGGAGCGGGCCCGCTCGCCGCGCTGTCGTCGGGTGGCGCGGCCTTGTGCGGCGACAACACGGCTGGGGCGGTCGACCCGACGCTGCCGCCGGAACGCCGGATCGGCTCGCGCGACGGCTGCTACGGCGGCACGCCTTACCAGCCGGTCGTCTGGGGGCAGGCGTTCGGCGGCCGCAGCCGGCTCACCGGCGACGGCAACGCGTCGACGATCAACCGCAGCATGACGGGCTTCATCGCCGGTGCCGACATGGCGCTCAACGACAAGTGGCGTGCGGGCCTGGCCGCGGGTGTCACGCACAGCTCGCTCGACAACGACCAGAGTTCGTCGGCGTCGGTGAACAGCTACTACCTGTCGCTGTACGGCGGTGCGCAGTACGGTGCACTCGGCGTGCGCGGCGGTGCGTCGTACACGTGGTACCGGATCAACAGCGACCGTTCGCCGAGCTTCGCGGGCTTCTCCGACCACGATTCGGCCGGCTACGACGCGAATTCGGCGCAGGTGTTCGGCGAAATCGGCTACGCGCTGCCGGTCGGGCCCGTGGCGATCGAGCCGTTCGCGGGCCTCGCGTATGTGAACCTGCATACCGACGGCTATACGGAGACCGGGGGCGCGGCCGCGCTGCGCGCCGGCGGCGAGACGACGCACGTCGGCTTCTCGACCCTCGGCTTGCGCGCGGCGTCGCAACTCGGCTCGATCGCGAGCGGCACGTTCACCGCGCGCGGGACGGTCGGCTGGCGGCATGCGTTCGGCAACGCGAGTCCGTCGTCGGCGTTCACGTTCGCGAATGGCGGCACGTCGTTCCAGGTATCGGGCGTGCCGATTGCCCGCGACAGCGCCGTGCTCGAGGCCGGCATCGACGCGAACATCACGAAGCGCCTGACGCTCGGCCTCACGTACAGCGGCCAGTACGGCAGCGGCGTGCGCGACAACGCCGTTCTCGGCAACATCCTGTGGAAGTTCTGACCGGCGCCTGACGCGCGCGATGGCATGCGGCGACGGCAACGTCGCAGGCCATCGCGTCGGTTTCGTCGCTGCGCGCGTCCCCCGTTCTGTCCTATCCTGTGCGAAACACGCGACGCGCCGCGCGTTGCGACCCGACACAGGAGCATCGATGCCGAATCACGCTGAAGCCACGACGACCCAGGCGCCGCAAGTCGCGCCTGTTGCCCCGAACCCGACGTCAGGCCCCGCATTCATCGCGCCCGAAGCCGATCCGCAGGGACTGGCGCGCAACAACCAGTACGTCCTGAAATCCGGTGATGCGTTCGTGGTCAGCGACGCGCTCGGCGACATCGGCGGTCATGACGACGGCCTGTTCGTCGACGACATGCGCGTGCTGTCGAAGTGGCGCCTGACCTTCGGCGGCCGTGCGCCGTCGCTGCTGTCGGGTGCGACGAGCGCCGACAACGCGTCGTTCACCGCGCACCTGACGAATCGCCCGCTGCCGCCGCTCGGAGGCCGCGAAACGCCGGAGGGCGTGATCCATATCGAGCGGATGCGTGTGCTCGCGGGCGACGTGCTTTACGAAGCGCTGACGCTGACGAACTACGGCGCGAGCGAAGCCGAGGTGCCGCTGTCGCTGTCGTTCGCGGCCGATTTCAAGGACATGTTCGAAGTGCGCGGTACGCAGCGCCCGAAGCGGGGCACCGTGGCGGCGCCGCGCGTCGACGCGGGCGCGGTGCGGTTGCGCTATGACGGCCTCGACGGCGTCGAGCGCAACGTGACCGTGCATTTCTCGCCGGCGCCCGATGCGCTGTCGGTCGATCGTGCCGACTACACGCTGACGATCGCCGCGCAGGCCTGCGTGTCGATCTACCTGACCGTCGATGCGACGCTCGGCCCGGCGCATGCGGAAGGGCCTGGATGTGGCCGCGTCGTGCTGCGCACCGCGCTCGTCGGCGTGCACCGCGAGATGCGCGCGCGGCGCGAATCGATGGCGCGCGTGAACACCGGCAATCCGCTGTTCGACGCGTGGCTCGACCGCTCGCTCGCGGATCTCGGGCTGCTCACGACGCAGCTCGACACGGGGCCGTACCCGTATGCGGGCATTCCGTGGTTCTCGACGCCGTTCGGCCGCGACGCGGTGATCACGTCGCTGCAGATGCTGTGGCTGCAGCCGTCGCTCGCGCGCGGCGTGCTGCGCTTCCTGGCCGAGCATCAGGCGCGCGAGACGTCCGCGTTCCGCGATGCGGAGCCCGGCAAGATCATGCACGAGTTCCGTCGCAGCGAGATGGCCGCGACGGGTGAAGTGCCGTTCGCGCTGTACTACGGCGGGGTCGACACGACGCCGCTGTTCATCGTGCTCGCGGGCGCGTATGTCGAGCGCACCGGCGACGATGCGCTGATCGACGAGCTGTGGCCCGCGCTCGAGCGCGCCGCGCAATGGGTGATCGACAAGTGCGACCGCAATCCTTACGGACTGCTTGATTATCAGCGTACGTCGGAGCGCGGCCTCGCGAACCAGGGCTGGAAGGACAGCCACGATTCGGTGTTCCACGCGGACGGCCGCTTCCCGGATGGGCCGATCGCGCTCGTCGAAGTGCAGGCGTATGCGTGCGCGGCGCTCGATGCGATGTCGGTATGCTCGCACCGGCGTGGCCACGCGGCCGATGCGACCCGCTATGCGTTGCGCGCGAAGACGCTGCGCGAGCAGGTCGACGCGCTGTTCTGGATGCCGGAAGGCGATTTCTACGGCATCGCGCTCGATGGTCACGGCGACCTCTGCCGCGTGTTCGCGTCGAACGCGGGCCACCTGCTCGCGTTCGGGCTGCCCGACGCCGAGCGCGGCGCGGCGGTCGCCGGCGTGCTCGGCTCGACGCTGTTCCAGACGGGCTGGGGCATCCGCACGCTGGCGGCCGGCCAGCCGCGCTTCAACCCGATGGCGTATCACAACGGTTCGGTGTGGCCGCACGACAATGCGCTGATCGCGCGCGGGCTGGCGCGCTACGGGGACAAGACCGCCGCGGTGAACCTGCTGCGCGCGCTGTTCGAGGCGGCGGTGAGCTTCGAGATGCGCCTGCCCGAACTGTTCTGCGGGTTCCCGCGCCGGCGCGGCGAACCCCCGACCGCGTATCCGGTGGCTTGCCTGCCGCAGGCGTGGGCGGCCGGTGCGCCGTTCATGATGCTGCAGGCCTGCCTCGGCGTGAGCATCGACGCGTCGCGCCACGAGGTGCGCGTCGAGCGCCCGGCGCTGCCGGAAGGCGTCGACTGGCTGCGGATCGACGCGTTGCGCGTCGGCGACGAAACCGTGTCGCTCACGTTCCGCCGCGTCGACGGCCAGGTCGTCGCGTCGGCGGAGCAGCCGGGCGCCGTGAAGGTGGTCGCGGTGCTGTAGCGCGGCGCGGCGCGAATGTTGCGCGATGTCGCGCCACGTTCGCGCGCAGCGGCATAGAATCGTGACATGACCCTTGAACAATGGCGGAGGTAGACGATGACGACCGACAACCGGCCCGACGACAGCGAGCACAAGCTCGAGAATCTGGAAGCGGCGGTCGACCACCTGCACAAGTCGATCGAATCGCAGAGCATCGCGGTCGGCGCGGCGAAGGGCATCCTGTTCAGCCTGATCGAAACGCTCGGCGCGCTGATCGGCGATCCCGACCTGCCCGAGCATGCGCGTTCGGGCTACGAGGCGCTGCGCGACAAGGCGAGCGAATTGCGCGGCGGGCTCGACCGGCATTGATCCCCGGTGGCGCCGGCGCTCGCCGCACGGGCCGCGCCGGTGCTGCCCGATTCTGCAGACGAAGCACAAAACCCCGTGCGCTCAATGAGTTAGGTGGCCGATACGCAGGATATCCACAAGCTTGCCAACACAATCTGTGGAGAACCGTCCGGCCCCGGGCCCGGTGCGGCGAGGCCCGTGCGAAAGCACCGGCGCTGCCACAGGCTTGACCTCGCAAGGTCCGTGAATTGAATCCCCTTTTGCATCAGGGCGTTACGCGCCGCATCGGAGGGATATCCACAGGCTTGCCAACATATTCTGTGGACAACTTGCAATCGATTGCGTCGCGACAGTTGAGGATCGGGCCGTCCGGGGCCGGCGCGTGAAGCCCGTGAATACAGGCTGCCCGATGTCTAAGTCGTCACGCTAATTCGTGCGCGATCAAGGGCTTAGGTCCCGGGTACCCAGGATATCCACATCCTTGCCAACACTTTCTGTGGACAAGCAGGGCCGCGTCATTCGGCCGGCGCCGTGGCGGCCGCTTCGGCCACGATCCAGTCGCGAAAGAGCGTCATCGCCGGCGTGAGCGGCTTCGACTTCAGCGAGGTGAGCCAGTAGCCGCCGGCGCGCACGTCGATGTCGAGCGGTCGCACGAGCAGGCCGAGCTGCAGTTCGCGCGCGAACATGCACGCCGGCGCAAGTGCGATGCCCGCGCCCTGCATCGCAGCCTCGACCATCAGCCGCGACGAATCGAACACGGGCCCGTTGACCGCCCACGGCGCGAGCTGCGCGGCATCGAACCAGCCGTGCCATTCGTCGGTGCGGTACGAGCGCAGCAGCGTTTCGTTCGCGAGATCGGCCGGTTGTGCGAGGCGCCGCGCGATGTCCGGCGCGCACAGCGCGGTCAGCGGCGCATCGAGCAGGCGCTCGTTGCGCGTGGTCGGCCAGTTGCCTTCTCCGAAGCGGATCGCGAAGTCGAGGCCCTCGGCGGCGAGGTCGACGACGTTGTTGTTGGTCCGCATCCGCAACTCGACGAACGGGTGCGTATCGCCGAACTGTTTCAGGCGCGGCATTAGCCAGCCTATGGCAAAGGTGCCGACCACGCCGAGCGTCAGCACCTCGCGGAAGCGCCCGCCGTCGAACTGCTTGAGCACCGTCTCGATGCGGCTGAATGCGTCGCTCAGCACGGGCAGCAGCGCGCGCCCCTCGTCGGTGAGCCCGAGGCCGCGCGGCAGCCGCGTGAACAGCGTGCAGCCGAGCCGCTCCTCCAGCGAACGCACCTGCTGGCTGACCGCGGCCTGGGTCACGCTCAGCTCGAGGCCGGCGCGTGTGAAGTTCAGGTGGCGCGCCGACGATTCGAACGCGCGCAGCGCATTGAGCGGAAGATGAGGGCGGAGCTTAGTCATAAGGATTTCTTTTGTCAGCGCTCAATTATCGTTGCTTGTCAGGCAACCGTAAAGTCCCGATAGTGCTGTCTCGCCGGCCGGGCGCGTTCAACCCCCTTTCGCTCACATTCCTCCACGAGACAACCGACATGACCCACTCATCGAAACGTCGAACCTTGTTGCTGGCCGCTGCGACAGCGCCGCTCGCCCTGACCGTCGCCGCCTGCGCGTCGCGGCAGACTGCTGCACCGGATCCGTCGTCGAGCGAGGCCGCCGTCGCGGGCGGGGCGGCCACGGCGGCCTCGCTCGACGCGGCGACGTTCGATGCGCTGGCGGCGCTCGAACGCAGTGCGGGCGGTCGCCTCGGCGTGTGCGCGATCGACATCGCAAGCGGCCGGCGCGTAGCACATCGCCAGGACGAGCGCTTCCCGTTCTGCAGCACGTTCAAGGCGATGCTGAGCGCGGCGGTGTTGGCGCAGAGCGTCGAGCGGCCCGCGTTGCTGCAACAGCGCGTGACGTATACCCAGGCCGACCTCGTCAACTATTCGCCGGTGTCGAAACAGCATGTCGGTGAGGGCATGACGGTTGCCGCGCTGTGCGAGGCCGCGATCCAGTACAGCGACAACTCGGCCGCGAACCTGCTGATCAAGCTGCTCGGCGGCCCGCAGGCGGTGACGGCCTACGCGCGCTCGATCGGCGACGACACGTTCCGGCTCGATCGATGGGAGACCGAATTGAATGACGCGGTGCCGGGCGACCTGCGCGACACGACGACGCCGGCCGCGATGACCGCGAGCCTGAACGCGCTGATGCTCGGCGATGCGCTGCCGGCCGCGCAGCGTGCGCAGCTCGTCGCGTGGATGCGCGGCAACAAGGTCGGCGACAAGCGGTTCCGTGCGGGCGTGCCGGCCGGGTGGACGGTCGCCGACAAGACGGGCACCGGCGACTACGGCACGACCAACGACGCGGGTGCCGTGTGGTCGCCGTCGGGTGCGCCGATCGTGCTGGTCGTGTACTACACGCAAGCCAGTGCCGATGCACGCGCAAAGGAAGACGTGATCGCGTCGGTCGCACGCATCGTGGTCCGGGCATTCGGTTGAGGCGGGCGGCACGGCGTGCGTGTGTGATCCGCATGCATGCCGTGCCTCGGCCGTGACCTGCGTGATCAAACGTTGTGCGATCAACGACTTAGGTCACGCATGCTCAGGATATCCACATGCTTGCCAACAAAAAGTGTGGACAAGCCCGCGCGTGGCCGCATCCGGCGTGGCGCGGGCCGCCGTGCCGCGTTTGAAGCGGCGCGGACAAAGTCTTTCGGATCAAGCGCTTGGCCTCGGTATGCGCAGGCTATCCACACGCTTGCCAACACAATCTGTGGACAAGCCGGTTCGCACGCGCGGAAGGCACCCCGTCACGTGGCGAATGGGCGTGTGAGCGGCACTTTCCCGGCCGCGTGCCGCATTTGAAGCGGCACGGACAAAGTCTTTCGGATCAAGTGCTTGGTCGCGGTATGCGCAGGCTATCCACATGCTTGCCAACAAAATCTGTGGACAAGCCGCGCGGCCGTGGTGGCGACGGTCAGGGCTGCCGATCGTCGACGGTGGGCCAGCGTGCGAACGCGAACACCCACAACATGATGAAGTTCAGGATCGGGACGAACATCGTCAGGATCCACCAGCCCGAATGCCCGGTACGCCGAACGATGCGGACGTACGGATAGATGACGACGGCGACGAGCACGAGTGAGACGACCAACTGCCACGCGGTGAAGTGTTCCATGGTCTTCCTCGGAGTGAAGTGTCGTGGTGCGGCGCCGGCGGAACGGCCGGGCCGTCGAGCCGGCGCGCGAAGCCGGCGATGCGCGTGTGCCTGCGGCTCGCGTGATCTTGACGCGAGGCAGGTGCGAGCGTCAAGGCGACGGCGATGCACTGTCGTTGCGCGGGATCGGCCGCCTGCGTGCATGCCCGGGCGGCATGGTGCCGCAACCGTGACGCCGCGCATGAACCGTAGCCCGATCAACGGGTTAGCGCAGGCTTGCGCAGGATATCCACAAGCTTGCCAACACAATCTGTGGGTAAGTGCGCCGCGCATGGCGGGCACGTGCGAGAACCGACTGCGGCGTGCATCGTCGTGGCGTTGTGATGCGTCGTGCGGCGACGCGGGGGATGCGATGGCCATCCCCGGGGGCTTGTCTGCATCACGCGTGCCAAAGTCCATCGGATCAAGGGCTTAGCGTCGCGGTGCGCAGGATATCCACAAGCTTGCCAACATTTTCTGTGGAGAACTTTGGCGGTGGCAGCGAACCCTTGTCAGGCGGGCAAGATAGACGATGTGGCGAAACGGGGTGTGGCTGCTTCAGGCCATTCCCACACGATCCCCCATCCCGCATGACGAATTGACATGACACCCCGCTGGAGTTGCCTCTGTAATACCGGACGCGGCATCACACTAAGGATTGCTGAATCCATCGAGCGCCGGAACTCGCGAGGCGGGCGATGTTTCAGCGCGCTACGGGAATGCTTCTCGTTGTAGTGCTCGAACGCGATGGCCAAATTGCGTGCAGCAGTCGCTGCGTCCGGCGTCGGCATGAAGGCGACGTAGTCGCGTTTCATCGTCTTCACGAAGCTCTTGGCCATCCCGTTACTTTGCGGGCCGCACACCGGCGTGGTCAATGGCTTCAGGCCGATGGGCACTGCGAACCGGCGCGTGTCGTCAGCCGTGTAGCCCGAACCGTTGTCGCTCAGCCACTCGATTTCGGACGGGGTATGCAAGTCGTTGCCAAACCGATTTTCCACTGCAGCCAGCATCACGTCGCGCACAATGTCACCGCTGTGGCCTGCCGTCGTGGCCGCCCAGCTCATCGCCTCACGGCCACAGCAATCCAGCGCGAACGTTACGTGCAGTGGCTCGCCATTGTCGCAGCGGAACTCAAAGCCGTCCGAGCACCACCGCTGATTGCTGCGCGCGACGGCCACCTTGCCGTCGTGTCGACGTTGGGGGCGGGGCGGAATCGGTCGACGCTGCATCAGCAACCCATGCGTGCGCATGACACGATAGATGCGCTTGGCGTTGAACGGCACTAGCCCAATCGCGACGCGCTCGTTGCGCAATATGCCCCAAACCCGGCGATAGCCATAGCTGGGCAAATCGCCGACGACCCGGCGGATTTCCTCGACAGCGACCGCGTCGTCAGTCTGCCTCGATTGACGGCCATCGAGCCACGTCGCCGGACGCGACAGCCGTGCCGATACGTTCGAGCGCGACACGCCGAGAACTTCACAAACCAGTTTCACTGGTCGTCCTCCGGCAGCGAGGGCGAGTGCGCTATCCATTTTTTGCCCGGCCGTACTCGACTGCTTCTCGGAGAATCTCGTTCTCCAGGGTCTTCTTGGCGAGCATCCGTTGCAGCTCACGAATCTGCTTGAGCGCGTCGGCCAGTTCCGAGGCCGGAACCACTTCCTCGCCAGCCTTGACCGCTGACAGGCTCCCATCCTGATACAGCTTGCGCCAGTGGAACAGCTGGTTCGGATTCACGCCGTGCTGGCGCGCGACCATCGAAACCGATTTCCCCGGCTCGAAACTCTCGCGAACCATCGCCAGCTTCTGCTCCGCCGTCCGGCGCCGCCGGCGCTCCGGGCCCGTCAACACTTTCATCACTTCCTGCCAGGTGTTAGTCAAAGACACAGTCTTATGCCTGCCCGTTATTGTAAGTGGGTGACTGTGTCCGGCGTTTCAGGGGGCTGCTCCAGGCGTCCAGCACTGAATCCGATGTGCCGGCAATGTGTCTTGTTATCTCGAGAAGTGAGGATACCTATGGATATGGATAGTATCTATATCGAATTGTCGTGTAGTTGATTCGGTCTGCTGGTTGTTGTTCTGCTGGTGTGAATTTGCTTCGGCAGACGGCGCAAGCCATGATGGAGGAGCGTCCAGAAGGTTGCAATATGTCCGAGCCGCCCGATTGGGTTCGTGTGAGGCAGCAAGTCACTTGCCGTTGTCCGCTTGAGCCAGCCTCGGTTGTGAAGACGTTGTGTGTGCAACTTATACGCGGGGCATGTCCATTGTCTCAACAAAAAATCACACCCTGTGATTTTTGCCAGGTTTTGTCAATTTCGGACGCGTCTTATGTGATTTTACCGATGCGTTCGGTAAATTCGACGCAGGAGAAATTCCGTTCAACGGAGATGAATCGTGAAAGACAATACCTCAGACAAGGATGTCGCTCGCTTTGGCGATTCAACGGATCACGGCGGCACGGTTGTTCACGTCGCAGGCAATGTTATGCGCGGGGGATTTCGGGCGCTGTCCATTGGTGACGAATGCGGCGGTGGGGCAGTATTTGGCCTGCTTGGATCATCAGCGCCCCTTCGTGGCGGCGAGGCCCTTCGCGAGCGCGATGACAATAACGTTGCTGTAGAGGACGCAAATATTATTGCGTCGCTGTACAGTCAATACCTTGGATTTCTCGATGATCCGCTTTCATTGGCCGAGCGGGCAATCTCTTATACACAGGAAGCCACTCCATCTGCGTTGCCCGTGCAGGCTGAACCGGGATTGGGTTTGCTCACTATGGTGGAGTTGCCACCGCAACCGGTTAAGCCGGTTGCCAAGCCCGAGGGGATCATGGAGCTACTCAGGCCTCCGGTCAAACTTGAACAGCTGTTCGGCGACCTCAGTGGGGCACCGGACCTCTGTGAACCGGAGCAATGGAACGACGTGCTGGGTCTGTTCGCGCCTGCCGAATTCCTTGCTGCCGCATCACTCCGTGCTGCCCAGCGGCCACCCGAACTGACGCGACGTGAACATCATATGGTCGCAATGGATAGCCCCGTGTCCCTGCCGGTCGGGTTGTTGCCTGATAGCGAAACATCCTGACGGGGCAGTCTGCATACGTTCGCCGAGTAGCCCAATACGATCCATCTTATTGTCGGAATCGCCATGTCCAACGCGTTTGATGTTCAGAAGCTATATCCGGTTATCCAGAAATTCAGCCGGCCCCGAACGCTCTCTATCAGTGGGGCTGCCGTTCCGTTATCGCCCAATGGCGAACCTGTATTGCAACTGGTTGCGATCGAAGGCGAGGAAGAACTTTCCAAAATCTACACCTACGATTTGGAGGTTAAAACCTCGCTCGACGCGGGATTGAGTGATGAAGAGGCAGCGAATCTCAATACACTCGACATGATTGGGAAGGAACTGACCGTCACCATCCAGCTTGACGGGATGGGCACTTTTGTCCGTGGAATGCCAGGGGCGACCGGTGCAGCAAACATCGGACGCGGGTTACGCGAAATCAGCGGGATTATCACGGCAGTGAGTTTTGCCGGGCAGTCAAACCGCCAGAGTAGGTATCGACTCAAATTGCAACCGTGGATCGCGCTGGCTGAGAAACGCTCGGATTACAGGATTTTCCAGAATAAGTCTGTTATTGAAATCATTCACGAAGTGCTGAGCGACCACTACCTCTACTCGTGGGACATGCGGCTAAGCGAGTCCTATCCGAAGCTGGTCTATCAGGTCCAGTATGGCGAAACCGACTTTCATTTTATCCAGCGTCTAATGGAAGAAAACGGGATTTATTGGTTCTTCGAGCATTCAGATACCGTGCATCGCATGGTCCTGGTGGACCAGTTGGGGGCGCACAAGCCGGTTGACAGTGAAGCCTATCAGACGCTGTCGTACTATCCGCCAGGCCGCAGGGTTGACATGGAGCACATCGACAACTTTGATACGACTGCGCGTATCCAGTCAGGTCAGTGGACCACGAACGATTTCGACTTTACCCGGCCAAGGGCAAATCTCGAGGCACAGATTCAGTTGCCGCAGAACACCTCGCACAATACGCTTGAACGTTACGAGTGGCCCGGCGACTACACCGAACAGAAGGCCGGTGAGCAGTTTGCACGGATACGCATGCAGGAAATGCGTGCCTTGGGCGAGCGGGGCACTGGCGGTGGGAATGTGCGGAACGTCGTGTGTGGGACGACTTTTACGCTGGCGGGTTTTCCGCAAGCCGATGCAAACCGCGAATTCCTTGTTATCCGGGCTCGGCTGGATGCGGCTGAACTCGACGAGGCAACCGATACCGGCGAATACCGGATTCGGACACAGTTTGAAGTGCAGCCGGCCACGACCGTTTTCCGTCCACCGCGCACGGTCAGCAAGCCGCGTACAACCGGCCCGCAGACGGCCATTGTTACGGGGGCCGACGGGAGCGAAATCTACACGGACCAGTACGGCCGGGTGAAGGTGAAGTTCCACTGGGACCGCTCGCCAGTACATGATCAGACATCATCCTGCTGGCTGCGGGTCTCCTATCCGTGGGCAGGCAACAACTACGGGACCATCAGCATTCCGCGGGTGGGCTCGGAAGTGATAGTGGACTTCGAGAATGGCGACCCTGACCGGCCATTTGTGACGGGGCGGCACTACAACGCACACAACATGCCGCCGTGGGAGTTGCCCGCCAATGCGACCCAGAGCGGCACGCTGACGCGCTCCACCGATAAAGGCGGCTACGAAACCGCCAACGCGCTGCGGTTCGAGGACAGGAAAGGCAGGGAGGAAATATGGTTCCATGCCGAAAGGGATATGCGAACCGAAGTTGAAAACGATGAATCGCTTACGGTTGCACATGATCGCGCGAAGACGGTCGGACATGACGAATCGGTGACGATTGACAATGATCGTACGGAAAAAGTCGGCCGAGGCGAACAGGTCGAGATTGGTGTCGATCGTCGTCACACCATAGGCCAGGATGCGTTTCTTTCGGTTGGACGCGATCACCGCATCCAGATCGGCAAGGATCGAATCGAGGAAACCGGCAACAATCGCAAGGACACCATTGCGGCCAACTTCCAGGTCACGACTGGCGGCAACGCCGAACACAAGGTGCAGGGGCGCCACCAGGTCGAGGCGGGGCAGGCTAGTGAGCGCAAGACCCGTATCTACCAGCTACAGGCGGGCGACAAGGCTGAAATCATCGGCCCGGCCGGAAAGATCACGCTCGACGGTGAGGGCGTCACGATTGAAGGAGTCCGGATCAAGCTGAAGGGGCCGGTCCAGACCGAGACCGGCTGGGTCAAGAATGCCCTGGACATGCGCTCAGACGTGAACAAGGGCGACCCGTTCACACCGGACTACTTCCCGTTTTCAGGCTGACGCCTGCCGTTTATTCCACCAAGGAACCGTGCCTCGTGATTGTGACTTTCCCATTTGAAGACGATCCCTATTACAGCGCCCCGCAGCCAGCGTCTTACCCGCGATCAGCCAGTGCCGCGCTGAGTACGCCAGCACTTGCCCGCAAATATATTGATCTCGCGAAGCACGTCGCGGGAGGGGTATTCCCGGTAGGGCGCAACCGCTTCTGGCACGGCGGCGTACACTTGAGCGGAAAAAAGCCGGTGCGCGCGGTCGCAGACGGCACCATCGTCGCATTCCGACTGGATCGGGACTATATCGACAGCGAACTTGACCGGCAGATCAAAGCGGCCGCACCCGTGAAGGCGTCAGCGTCGAAAGCCAAGCCGCAGCCGTCACCGCCCCGGCAGTTCAGTAGCAGCTTTGTACTGATACGGCACGAGTGCGAGGTCAATAGAGGGGGCGGTGAAATGCAGCCCGTGGAGGGCGTTTCGCAGGGTGTCAGCGCGAGCATCCCCAGATACATCGGGGCGCACTTCTACTCGCTCTACGCGAATCTGCTGCCGCAGAAGCAGTTGCAGAACAAGGCAGTCCTGCCGCCGTTTCTCACGACCACCAATACAATTGTTCCGGTTGCCGCGTTGCGCGGCGACGAAGTAACGGTAAGCGCGGTGATTGATGATGCGCACCACATGGTCAAGATCAGGATTACTGACATCAATACCCGCAACAGTGGCGAGGGATGGGTCGAGCGCATGTATCTGGACGTGGAGCCAGGCGCTCCACTGAGGCCCGAGCAGAAAATCCGGCTGGGCTACCCCATTTCGTTCATGTATTGCTGCCATCCGACGGAAAAGCGGTGGATGCCGTTGGACTGCACCTTCTCATTGGAGTATCCGGTCAGGGCCGGACAGGTGATTGGTTACGCCGGGATAACGGACGGCGATCTTGGCCCGGTGGCGGACAGCTTCCACTTCGAGATTTTTACGGGTGAGAATAAGTTGGTGAGGCAGATGAAGCCGCTTGTTCCGCTGAACATTATCAACCCAAGTTCGTCGTACCAGGAATATGCGGATGGACAGAAAAGCGATGGTATGGGGAAGGTGTGGCTAACGAGAAATGCCAATCTCGCACGATTTCAAAGCCTGGTTAAACCGGGTAGGTTGGCTGCTTCAAATATGCAACAGTTTCCTTCAGGTTCGTGTTTTTTGGGAGCGATACCCTGCGGGGTGGATGGAACGGTGCCAACTCAAGTTGAGGAATTGATATGTTTCAAACTCTTTGGCATGGATGGAAGCACCTACTACGCGTACGCCGATCAAGTGAGCGCAGCAGCCGATGGGCGGGAATTTGTCCGCGACGCGTGGGTGACGTTGACTACTGACAGTGACTGGGTAGCGCGGGGATGGCAGACCTATGAGGATAGCGAACTGAATACGACAGACGATGGATTCGTTGAGGACGACGATGCGGTCATGCAGAAAATCCTGTCCGCCGCACACAAGTCTTCTGCGAGCCTGAGTCTCGATGATCTTCATGCCGATGGCGTTGACGCGATCTTGCGCACCGCCGCTGTCCGGTTCCACACTGAATGGGACAGCAGTAACAACAGCAAGCGATACGACAAACTTCAGCAAGGTGGCCATCCGCCGCTTCCGCAATTATCCGACAGCCAGTTCAAGGCGTTCTTGCAGGATATTCAGCGTCAGCAGTTCTGGAGCGACGCGAAGGTACAGCAGGACGGTGTGAACAATGCCATGAAGCCGCTATCCACGCCGATGGATACGAAGAACTGGCATTTCCACCCTGTGGGCTTTCTGGCCCAGATGCGGGAATGCCTCGCAACGGACGCAACGCTGTCCGAGGAGGCGTTCGAACTGGAAATCCGGCAGAGCTGGATAACCTGCCTGAAGCTGATCGAGAAGCGCCTCGAACAACTCGAACCCTGGGCGGACGCCAATGCCGCCATGCCTGATGCGCCCTCGGCGCGGGCGCCAGTCGTCAGGGAATATGCGACTCTGCAAACGATTCACAATGTTGCCCATCACGATCTCTGGTCAAACTTCGAATACTGGTTTGGCGTAACGCCCAATGACATCGCTGCCCCGGAGACGTTGCACGGCCAGCTTGCGGCCGCGCCTGCCGGGCATCACGTCCATAACTACCTGAAAGGCATGCGGGAGTTCTTCCGCCATATATCCATGCAACGGGTGGTCAAGGGCGCACTGGGTTTTGAGGCAGGTGCCTATGTGCAGCCGGGGGTGTATCCGGCCAAGGCGCTCAAGCCTGCCCAATCAGGCTTCCGGATGGAATACGTCAATATCGCTTGCCAGTATGGTCCATTCTTTCGAAGCTTTAATAACAGGGATCCGGTCGATCAGAACCGTATGGAAATCCAGTTGCACGAGGTGGCGCATTTGCAGAATACCGCTCATGCAAAGGACCAGAAGGTCGATGTTAACGGGGCACATGACCCTGACGGATACAACGGAAAGACTGCCTATGGGGCACGCGCGGCACGGGTGCTCGCCGAGTTCACGCCCAACAGGGCGTTAGCTAATGCCGAAAGTATTGCATTTTTTATCGAGAGTGCGAAGGATGAAGCCTGACCGTCTGACAATGAACGGCGTTCGCGCCATTATTTCGATTGGAGGGATGGTGGCGCTGCTCGGCTGCTCGTCCCTTGCGGAACAGCAAGCGGCGCCGCCTTCGAACCAAACTACGAAAAGTTCTATGACCGACAAGCAAAGTGGAAACCAGACGGGTGTCGTGCCGAATGAGCGGGTAACCTGGGTCAAGAGTCCGCTGATTACGCAGATTAGTTTTCATGACGCCATCGTACGTGCCAGCAGCATCAAGATACGGTACGGATTTTCATGCATCAATCCAAGTGAGAAAGATGCTAAATGGACTGACATGCCGACACCGGATGATCCTGTCATTCGGTTGTATTCAGAAGGCAAGCGCATTAATCCCGAGCCCCTGCGTAAGGATGACGGCATTATAGCTCTCAAGGCTCCCCCCAGAGATGACGAGATAAAGGCGAACGCTAGCGTAGTAAAAGCAAAAAGCAAATGGACTTCAGATGGGCCGGGTGAATTTGTAATCGCGAATAGCCAGTTCCTCACCGGCACGCACGTCTACGAGATGGTCTACTGGCATACGCAACTCGACTGGATAGACGTGCGCGAGGTTCTGGACCGTACCGATACGGGCAAAGGCAGGATGATGTATCCGATCACGGATAACGCGCCGTCGAACCGCCTCTATTTCAGGGTCTACAAGCCGACCGATGAAGAAGCGCGTGAGGGGCGGCACATTGAATTCCTTGGCGAAGTGGATGCCAGTACGCAGGTCCCCGCGCTGCCGTACGCCCGTCCGGGCGACTACGCGCCAAAGACCGGCTATTGGGCTGCGACGGGCAAGAGCATCGAACGGCTCGGAGGCTATTACGAAGTGTTCGTCAAGGAAGGAGATTCACTGCCGAACCTGCCGGGGGACCGGGGCGTGGACCCCTTCAGCTTCCAGTGGAAGTACGTGGGCGAACAGAGTGCCGCCGCTGGAAAGTAACGGGTACTCGCCGAGTTCACGCCCAACAGGGCGTTAGCTAATGCCGAAAGTATTGCATTTTTATCGAGAGCGCGAAGGATGAAGCCTGACCGTCTGACAATGAACGGCGTTCGCGCCATTATTTCGATTGGAGGGATGATCGCACTGGTCGGCTGCTCGTCCCTTGCGGAACAGCAAGCGGCGCCGCCTTCGAACCAAACTACGAAAATTTCTATGACCGACAAGCAAAGTGGAAACCAGACGGGCGTCGTGCCGAATGAGCGGGTAACCTGGGTCAAGAATCCGCTGATCACACAGATCAGGTTCCATGACGCAATCGTACGTGACGACAGCATTAAAATGCGGTACTACCTTTCCTATATCAATCCAAGTAAACAGGACGTTAAGTGGACCGGTAAACCGACACCTGATGGTCCTGCAATGCGGCTGTATTCGGGGGGCAATGAGATCAAGCCTGCCCCACCTAAGCATCGTGGCATTGAGCCTTATGTCGCGGCTCCCCGGGATGAGGAAATAAAACTGTACGCCAACAAGGTTAAGGCTGAAAGCAAATGGACTTCAGATGGACCCGGTCAATTTGTGATTATGAACAGCCAGTTCCTTCCTGGCACGCACGTCTACGAGATGGTCTACTGGCATACGCAACTCGACTGGATTGACGTGCGCGAGGTTCTGGACCGTACCGATACGAGCAAGGGCAGGATGATGTACCCGATCACGGATAACGCGCCGTCGAACCGCCTCTATTTCAGGGTCTACAAGCCGACCGATGAAGAAGCGCGTGAGGGGCGGCACATTGAATTCCTTGGCGAAGTGGATGCCAGTACGCAGGTCCCCGCGCTGCCGTACGCCCGTCCGGGCGACTACGCGCCAAAGACCGGCTATTGGGCCGCGACGGGCAAGAGCATCGGAAGGCTCGGCGGCTATCACGAAGTGTTCGTCAAGGAAGGAGATTCACTGCCGAACCTGCCAGGGGACCGGGGCGTGGACCCCTTCAGCTTCCAGTGGAAGTACGTGGGCGACCACAGTCAGGCTAGCGGGCAATGACAGCAGATTACTTCCAGGATGTATTCATGCCCAATCGTGAACCGGTGTATACCAAAGAAATCGCATTTCTATTAAGAGCGCGAAAGATGAGACATCACCATCGGACGATGCGCGGTACCGGAGTGGTTGTTCTGACAGCGGGGCTTGTAGCGGCGTCGGCCTGCTTTGCCTCGCCAGTATCGCAAGCCTTTCCGTTACCGACCAGTCCCTTGACTGACAAGCAAAGTGCCAACCAGACCGACGTCGTCCCGGATGAGCGCGTTGGCTGGGTCAAGAATCCGCTGATTACGCAGATCAGGTTTCATGACGGAAAGCTTGGCAGCAACTACGTCGAAATCCATTATTACCTGTCTTACATCAATTCGAGCGACAGGGACTTTAAATGGACTGATGGGCCAGCACCGAATGTTCCCCGAATACAATTGTATTCAGAAGGCAAGCGCATCGATCCCGCGCCACCACCCAAGGATGACGGCATTATGGCTATCAGGCCGGCCCCTAGGGATGAAGAGAGAGAGGCGAATCCTCGTGTCCTAAAAGCAAAAAGCCAATGGATTTCAGATATACCTAGTGAGTTTGTGATCGTGAACACCCAGTTCCTTCCAGGCAATCACGTTTATGAAATCGTCTACTGGCATCCGAAGCACGACTGGGCTGAGATCCGCAAGGCTCAGGAACGTCCGGATTCGCAGGGCAGGGGCAGGATGAGGTACTCGATCACGGATAACGCACCGTCGAACCGCCTCTATTTCAGGGTCTATAAGCCGACCGATGAAGAAGCGCGTGAAGGGCGGCACATTGAATTCCTTGGCGAAGTGGATGCCCGTACGCAGGTTCCCGCGCTGCCGTACGCCCGTCCGGGCGACTACGCGACAAAGACCGGCTATTGGGCCGCGACGGGCAAGAGCATCGAAAGGCTCGGCGGCTATCACGAAGTGTTCGCCAAGGAAGGGGATTCACTGCCGAACCTGCCGGGGGACCGGGGCGTGGACCCCTTCAGCTTCCAGTGGAAGTACGTGGGCGAACAGAGTGCCGCCGTCGGAAAGTAACGGCTGATCAATATCACCATCGGAGATTTTCATGCGACCCGTTGTGCTTGTCGGCCATCGCCATGTCTGTCCATTGCACGGACCTGGGACTGTTATCAGCGGCACGGACGGCGTGACAGTCGGGGGGAGAAAAGCGGCCTGTGTCGGTGACTCTACGAGTTGCGGTGCTGTCATCGTCACCGGGGGCGTAACCACGTTTGGTGGCCGGGCGGTCGCCCGCGAGGGTGACACCACCAGCCACGGCGGCACGCTGGTCGAGGGCGATAACGGCTGGTTGCTTGATTGAGCGGAACAGGGAAAGCACGCCATGATTCAACTTCCAGGCAGACATGCACCGGGCGACGCATCGGCGTCCGCCGAATCACCGCAGCTTGTCGCTGTTCGCATGCCTCTCAATAGTAGACAGAGCGGGGGGCTACCGTTTGTGTGGCGGCAGGCAAAGTTCTTCACGCTTTCGCGTCTTACTTTGACGCGATGATCAGAGCAACGCACTTGGCTACGCCGAACAGCCGCATCGGTGTTTGGGGATAGGGCATTTGCCGCCGGGGACGATCCAGCCATCCAACCGGGATGGGTACAACGTGCTTCTGCAAACGGGTCGGGCCGCCCGCCAGGAACGATTGATTACTGGACCGGACAACCAGCCGTCAGGACGTTTTCTTAAGCTTTGCCGGGCAGGTCATGCCCTCACGCAGTGCAGATACCGGCCACACCGACTTTCTGGAACAGGTGAGGGCTCGCGACGGCGGACGACGGATAGGCCGACAGCTTGGCGACGAACGCCGGATGCGTGAAGGCCGCGCGAAACGCTTCGGTCGATTCCCAGATCGCGTAGTTCAGGTAGGTCGGACTGTCGCCGAGCGCGCGATGCAACTGGGTCGAGATGAATCCCGGCTGCCGCTTCATGAATTCGGCGTCGTCCTTCCACACGGCGAGAAAGTCGGCTTCGTCGGCGGCGGCCAACGTGAACACGTTGACGAGGACGATCGGCTTCGCGTCGATGGCGATCTGTTGCTGGATCGGAAACGCCGGATCCAGCGGCTTGAAATGAGGCATGGGAATTCCTTCGGATGAGGGGGACGGGGCGATTGAGCGCTCACGTCGGTGTAGCGGCGCCATGCGCGCTGGACATCGCTGACAGCACGCGGATCGCCGCATCCAGATCGGCCGAACTGAAGTCGCCGGCGATGTCGTGGACATGCTGTTGCCATTGCTCGACCACGGCCTGATAGGCCGCCTCGCCGCGAGGCGTCAGCGCGTACAGGGGCGAGCGCTTGTGCGCCGGGTTGGGCAGCGACTGAACCAGCCCTTCGTCGGTCAGCACGTTGATCTGTTTCAGCACCGCCTGCCGCGTGATGCCCATCGCGTCGGCGATCTGCGGGATGTTCGGGGCTTCCGGCGCCAGCGAGATGGCGCCCAGCACCTGCCAGCGCGCGCTGGTCAGGCCGTGCGGCCCGGCAAAGGTGTTGCCCCATTCGATCAGCAGGCCGTTCAAGCGGAATACGGACAGCGCGACGGCGGTCAACTTCGCGGATTTCGTCATGTTCGATACGCGGGATGAATTGACAACTACTTTACGTATTGGACAACTGGTTGTCAATTAGGCGAATGCATCTTCCTGAACGAGAGCGGTTCGGTAAACTGGCGACGCGATCCGGCACCGGTAACATTTGCCGCGCCGGATGGCGGGCCGACAATAAAGAACCTGGAGAGAAATCAGTGAGAACGATCCGGAAAGCGATCGCCGTACCGTTGGTGGCGCTGGCATGCGGCACGAGTGCGCATGCCTGTACGCCGCCCTACCATCACACCGAGTATTTCGGCGAAAGCACCTACCTGAGTGACGAAGTTCGCGACAAGGTGCTCGACGACATCCGTGCCAATCACTACACCGTCATCGAACCGCAAATCGGCTTGCTGTTCTATGCGATCGTCAGGAAGGGCGACGGGATCTATCTGGGCACTGACCGGATCGCGACGGGGAACGATTCGTTCTGGTACCTCGGGAATGGCTATTACCAGTTGAACGGCCAGATCTATTTCCTGGGTGAACATGTCGGTGCGTATCCGCTCAACGGAACCGTGGTCGTGCACACCGAGGATCGGACCCGGCAAAGGCCGGATGACTATCCCAAGGGCCGGCTGTTTTGCGTCGTGACGCGTCACGCCAGCATCCTCGAAACCTCGACCGGCCTGCGGATCGAGCGAATCGTCAACGACAGCTGAGCGGGATGCGTGGTTGACCCGGGCTGGCGCATTTGCCGCGCACGCCTGGCAAACCCTTTCCGATCAATGGCTTGGTGCTGTTAATGGACGGTTGTCCACAAGCTTGCCAACACAATCTGTGGACAAGCCGCGCGATGTGCGCGGGTCAGGCCGGCAGCGGAAAGCGCACCGTGACGGTCAGCCCGTGCCCGCCGCGCGTGGTGCCGAGCGCAACCGTTGCGCGATGCTGTTCGGCGATCCGCTTGACGATCGACAGCCCGAGCCCGCTGCCCGACGACGTGACGGCCTGCGCGCCCGCGCCGCGATAGAAGCGCTCCCACACGTCGGTGCGTTCGGCCTCCGGAATCCCCGGGCCGTCGTCGGCGACTTCGAGCACGGGCGTCGCGCCGTCGATGCGTGCAGACACATCGACACGCGCGCCGTCGCCCGCATAGCGGATCGCGTTGTCGACGAGGTTGTTCAGCAGTACGCGCAGCGTGTCCGCATTGCCCGACGTCATCACGGGCGTCGACACGATCGCGCCGAGATCGATCCGGTGTGCGTCGGCGACGCGCGTGCGATCCGAAACCACCGACCGGCACAGCGCGGCGAGATCGACGGGGGCCGACACGGCGGCGGCCGCCTGCGCATCGGGTTCGAGGCGCGCGAGCGTCAGCAACTGCTCGGCGAGGTGGCCGAGGCGCGTCGTGCCTGCATGGATCTGCGCGAGGATGTGCTCGCGTTCTTCGGCGGTCGCCGCGCGCCGCAGCAATTGCGACTGGATCGACAGGCCCATGATCGGCGTGCGCAACTCGTGTGCGGCATCGGCGATGAAGTGACGCTGCAGCGTGAACGAGCGGTCGAGGCGCGCGAGCAGGTCGTTGATCGCTTCGGCGAGCGGCCGGACTTCGTTCGGCATCGAGCCGACGTCGACCGGTTCCAGATTGTTCGCATTCCTGCGCTTGAGGCCGGATGCAATCGTACGCAGCGGCCGCAACCCGGCGCCGATGCCGAACCACAGGCCGATCGCGAGCAGCGGCAGCATCGAGAACACCGGCCACAGCAGGTGCACGGCGATGCCCGCGATCGCTTCCCATCGTGCATGGCGTGCCTGCGCGAGCCGGATCGTCGTGCCGCCGCGCTGGGTCACATAGGTGCGCCATGGCTGGCCGGCAACGTCGACACTTGCGATGCCCTTCTGCTCGGGCGGCGGCAGTTTCGAATCGCGGTCGGTCGAATACACGAGCGTGCCGTTGCGCCAGACCTGCAGCAGCACGGCGTCGGGGTCGCTCGCTTCGAAACCGTGCTTGCCGTTGGCGTGGTTGCTGAACGACAGCTCGCCGTTCGGACCGACGACGATCTGCTTCGACATGCTGCGCATCTGGTCGTCGAGCAGGTCGTCGAGCTCGCGCAGCGCGCCCCAGTAGGTGCCCGCGCTCGCGACGAGGCCGATCACGCACGCGGCCGGCAGCAACCACGTCAGCAGGCGCCGCCGCAGCGATGCGTTGCGCCAGCGCGCGATCGCGCGTTGCATGCGCGTCACGGGCCGTCACCGATCCGGTAGCCGACGCCGCGCACCGTGCGGATCGTGTCGTGGCCGAGTTTCTTGCGCAGGTTGTGGATGTGCACTTGTACGGCGTTGCTCTCGATTTCCTCGCCCCAGCTGTACAGCCGCTCCTCGAACTGCTCGCGCGAAATCACCGCGCCCGGGTCGCGCATCAGCTCGTGCAGCAGCACGAACTCCTTCGGCGACAGCGGCACTTCGTCGTCGTTGAGCCAGACGAGGTGCTTGACGGGATCGAGCCGCAGCGGGCCGATCGCGAGCGTCGTCTGCGCGCGGCCCGCATGGCGGCGGTTCACGGCGCGGATACGGGCGAGCAGTTCGTCGAGTTCGAACGGCTTGACGAGATAGTCGTCCGCACCGCTGTCGAGGCCTGCGATGCGCTCGGGCACGCCGTCGCGCGCGGTGATGATGATCGCGGGGAGGTTTTCGTCGCGGCGGCGCAGCGCGGCGAGCACCGACAGGCCGTCGCGGTTCGGCAGCCCGAGATCGAGCAGCAGCAGGCCGTAGCCGGTCGCGCGCAGCGCGAGCGACGCCGCGTCGCCGTCTTTCACCCAGTCGACCGCGAAGCCTTCCTGTTTGAGGCCCTGTTCGAGCCCGCTGCCGATCAGCGGATCGTCCTCGACGAGCAATACGCGCATGAATTGGTGTCTCTTCAATGGGGCGCCGTGGCACCCGGGGTTCCCATGATAAGCGCCGGTGTCTTAGGCGCACGTTAAATGCGGGCGGCGCGCGGCGGGCGTTGGCGGGCGTCCGATGCGGCACCGTGTCGCTTCGGTGCGGCCTTCAGGTTTGCTTAATCTTACGGTCCGTAATCTGGGGCCGTCGCGTTCAACGGGGCGCGGCGCCACATCGAAGAAGAGGACCACGATCATGAAACACCTGGCCAGAATCCTGACGGTTGCGCTCGCCACGCTGCCCGCCGCCGTCTACGCGCAATACACGGGGCCGTCCGCGCTGACCCCGACGACCGTGAAGGAACTGCTCGCGAACGGCAAGGACGACCAGCACGTGCAGTTGCAGGGCCGCATCGTCAAGCATGTCGGCGGCGAGGATTACGAATTCGCCGATGCGACCGGCACGATCCGCGTCGAGATCGACCACAAGCTGTGGGCGGCCGGCCAGCCCGTCAGTGACAAGAACGAAGTGAAGGTGACCGGCGAATTCGAGCGCAAATGGTCGGGTAGCGTGAAGGTCGACGCCGATCACGTCGAAGTGCTGCGCTGACCGGTGCGCGCGGGGCCGGTGATACCATGGACGACCGGTTCCCGTTCCCACCAAGATGGCCGCCAATTTCGACGAACTCGCGTCCCGGATCCGGGCGCAATTTTCCGAGCTGAGCCCGCAATTCCAGGCGGGCGCTGCCTTCCTGCTCGATCATCCCGACGAAGTCGCCACCTCGTCGATGCGCAAGGTCGCTCAGCGCGCGCAGGTGCAGCCCGCATCGCTCGTGCGGCTCGCGCAGCAATTCGGCTTCCCCGGCTGGAACGAGTTGCGCGACCTGTGCGTCGCACGCGTGCGCACGCGCCCCGAGCCGCTCACGCAGCGGGCGCGCTCGCTCGTGCGGCCCGACGCGAAGGCGTCGCTCGCGCACGACCTGCTCGCCGCGCAACAACACAACCTGTCGGCCACCGCCGCGCAGAACGAGCACACGCTCGCCGATGCCGCGAAACTGATCCGCAAGGCGTCGCATGTGCATGTCGCGGGGTTTCGCTCGTGCTATCCGGTCGCGTTCGGCTTCGTGTACGGCTATCGGCTGTTCCGTCCGACCGTGTCGCTGCTCAACGGCGTCGCCGGGTCGCTCGAAATGGAGCTGCGGACGATCGCGAAGCAGAGCGTGACCGTCGTCGTCAGCTTTGCACCGTATTCGGCGGAAGCGACGCGCGTCGCACAGGCCGCGAAGGCGCAGGGCAGCCGGATCGTCGCGATTACCGACAGTGCGGTGTCGCCGATCGCGCTGCACGCGGATGCGCAACTGATCTTCACGCACGACAGCCCGTCGTTCTTTCCGTCACTGGTGGCCGCGCACGCGATCGCCGAAACGCTGGTCGCGCAGTTGCTGGCGCTCGAAGGCAGCGATGCGGTCGCCGCGCTCGAGCGCACGGAAGCGGAACTGCACGCGAAGGGTGCCTACGTCGTTTGACGCGGTACGCACGGCTTCAACCGTTTCTTGTTTTCGATTCAGGCGGACTCAACCGATGACGTTCACATACGAGGTGACGGACGCGGGCGACGCGAACGTGCGCAAGCAGATCGTCGCGCCGCTCGTCCGGTTCAACGAAAGCCAGGCTGGCCCGAATGATGCCCGTCCGCTGGCCGTGGTCGTGACCGATGGCGACGGCGCGGTGGTCGGTGGCCTGTGGGGCAGCACGGCGTACGGCTGGCTGCATGTCGACCTGCTCGTGGTGCCCGAGGCCGCGCGCGGCCAGGGTGCGGGCACGCGCATCATGGATCTGGCCGAGGCGGAAGCCGCCGCGCGCGGCTGCCACAGCGCGTGGCTCGACACCTTCGACTTCCAGGCGCGGCCGTTCTACGAGAAGCGCGGCTATGTCCGCTTCGGCGAATTGCCGGATTATCCGGTCGGACACGCGCGCATTTTCCTGACGAAGAAGCTCGCGGGCTGAGCCTCGCCGCCGCATGGCGCGGCACGGTTGACGAGGTCGCCGGCGCTCGCCTACGATACCGGGCAGCGATGCAGGTCGCTTCCGGGTCCGCGGAAAGGGTTGAACCCACCTGTCGCAGCAAATTCACTTTCTCCCTGTCCTTTGTGCTGGCGGTATTGCGGACCTTCGGCCACGACTGCACGAGGATTCGCATGAAAAAGCTGCCGCCCAAGGCCAATCCCGATCATCTGAAAAAGCAGGCCAAGGCATTGTTGCGCCTGTACCGGCAAGGCGACGCCGATGCCGTCGCGCGCTTTGTCCGGTTTCTCCCTGCCGCCGCGAACCGCACGCACGATGAAGCGCGCGCGCTCGGGCTTCGCCTGCATGACGCGCAATCCTGCATTGCGCGCGAGTACGGCTTTGCCTCATGGGCCGATCTCGGCGCATTCGTCGAAACGCATGCGCTGGCGGGGCAACCGCGGTCGCAGCTGATCCGGCGCTGGCTCGACCTGGCGTACGGCGGCGACGTGACCGGCGGCTTCGACGCACCCCGGCCGCGCGTCGCCGCACAATTGCTGCTCGACCATCCCGATCTCGTTGCGGGCGATCCGACCGTCGCATGCGCGGCCGGCGACCTCGACGCGGTGAAGGCGGCACTGGCCGCCGATCCCGGCTGGATCGCGCGCGCCGGCGGCGTGCTGAAGCTGCCGCCGCTGGTCGCCGTCACGCATTCGCGGCTCGGGCAGCTTCCCGGGTTTGCCGCCAGGCTGCGCGCCTGCGCGCGTCTTCTGCTCGATGCCGGCGCCGATCCGAACCAGCGGATCGGCAACCGCTTTCCGCCGGCTTCGCTCGCCGAGCCCGACGAAGCGGGCCCGTTGTCGGCCCTGTACGGCGCAGCGGGCGTCAATCGCGATCCGGTTCTCACCGCCATGCTGCTGGAAGCCGGCGCCGATCCGAACGACGGCGAATCGCTGTATCACTCGGTGGAGAACCCGACCTGTACGCGCCTGCTGCTCGAACACGGCGCGCGGGTGGGCGGGACGAATGCGTTGCGGCGTGCGTTCGACATGCGTGACGCAGAGGCGCTCGAACTGCTGCTCGCGCATGGCGGCGACCCGAACGAGCCGCCCGGAGCGGGGCTGGCGCAAACCTGGGGCGCGCCGTTGTTGCGGGCGATCGGCGTGCGCTGCTCGGCGCGCCACATCGCCGCACTGCTGGCGGCCGGCGCCGATCCGGGCGCGCGGACGCCGGCAGGCGTCAGTGCGTACCGGCTGGCGATGCAGACCGGGCTGCCCGACGTCGCGGCGTTGTTGCGCGCGGCCGGCGCGGAAGAGGCGCTCGATGCGCAGGACGCATTCGTGGCGGCCTGCGCGCGCGCCGACGCCGACGATGCGCGGCGCATCCAGGCGCGCCATCCCGACCTGCCCGGTGCGCTGTCGGGCGAGCGGCTGCGGTTGCTGCCGGACGCCGCCGCGTGGGGTTCGCGCGACGCCGTGAAGGTCATGGTCGAACTGGGCTGGCCGATCGCCGCGCGGGGCGGCGACTGGGATGCGAGCGCGCTGAATCACGCGGTGTTCCGCGGCGATGCGGACTTGCTCGCGTTCCTGCTCGCGCACGGCGCGAGCTGGCGCGACGTGCACGGGTTCGGGAGCGACGCGCTCGGCACGTTGTCGTGGGCATCCGTCAACGAACCGGAGCATGTCGGTGTGTCCGACTGGGAGGCTTGCGCGCGAGTGCTGCTCGCGCACGGCGTGCCGCATGCCACGCGGGATCCGTCGAATCCGGACGGCGTGCTGATCGACGGTCGCGCGATGCGCTTCTCGGAGGCCGTGACCGACGTGTTGCTCGGCATCGACGACGGGCCGACCGCATCGATCTGAATGACCGTGGGCCGGCGACGGGTACGCGGCGGCCCGCTCGTCGGCGGCTGCCGGCGTGCCGGGTGTTTCAGTCGCACGACGACATTTCGGCGAACGCTGAAACGTCGCGTGCACGAGCGGCGTAAGCTCGGTCGTCAACTTCCCTCCGGAGTCCGCGATGACCCTTTCCGACCTGCAAGCCCGCCAAGCCGAAGCCTTCCGCGCACTGCATGCGCGCCCCGGCGCCTTCATCATCCCGAACCCGTGGGACGCCGGCACCGCGCGCCTGCTCGCGATGGCCGGCTTCGAGGCGCTCGCGACCACGAGTGCCGGCTACGCGTTTTCGAAGGGGCAGCCCGACAATGCGATCGACCGCGACGCGATGCTCGATCACATCGTCGAGATCGTCGCCGCGGGCGGCCTGCCCGTGAGCGCCGATCTGGAGAACGGCTTCGGCGACGCGCCCGGCACGGTGGCCGAAACGATCCGGCTCGCGGCCGAGGCCGGCGCGGTCGGCGGCTCGATCGAGGACGCGACGGGCCGCGCCGACGCGCCGATCTACGCGCGCGAAGCGGCGATCGAGCGTATCGCGGCCGCCGTCGACGCGGCGCGCGCGCTGCCGTTCCCATTCACGCTGACCGCGCGCTGCGAAAACTACCTGCATGGCCGCCACGACCTCGCCGACACGATCGCGCGGCTCGTTGCCTATCGCGACGCGGGCGCCGACGTGCTGTACGCGCCGGGTATCACCGATGCGGACGAAATCGCGGCGGTAACGCAGGCGGTCGGCGCGCCCGTGAACGTCGTGATGGGGCTGCAGGGCGGCTTGCTGAGCCTCGACGCGCTGGCGGCGCTCGGCGTGAAGCGCGTGAGCGTCGGCGGCGCGCTGGCGCGGGCCGCGCTCGGCGCATTCCTGCGCGCGGCGAAGGAGATGGCGCAGTACGGCACGTTTACGTTTGCGCAAGCTGCCGTACCGGGGCGCGATATCAACCGCTGGTTTGCATCACCCGATAATTCACCGGTTTTGTTCGGAGAATAAGTGTAAATAAACCGTGGGATCGTTTCCAGCCGAAACTTTCAATTGACTATAATCAACCGATTTCGCGTCAAGATTAAACATCGGTGACGGCGTAAAATACATCGTCTATTCTCCGCATTCATCCCGTTCGACCTTCGCCGGCGCGCAAGCCGCGCCGGATCGGGCGATCGGGCGCCCGCCGTGCGGGTCGATGCCGCGCATTGTTGCATTTCCCCGTTCAGGATGTTTTTTGAACGCGGGAGTTGCAGGCCGGTTTTTTGATTGATAATCTGCGGCACGTTCGAATGAACGATTGGTAAGCCGCCGGTAATATCGATATATAAGAATGTTGAGAGAGCGATGACGAACCGAGAAAATCAACGCGTCAGGTTTCGTGTCGGCGATGTCGTGACGCTGAAGACGGGCGGGCCGCGCATGACCATCACCTATGCCGGGCCGGTCGTATTCGACGACGGCGACTGGCTGATCTGCCAGTGGTTCGACGAAAACGGCGAATTCCGGCAGGAAATGTTCCCTCACGACACGGTGGTGCCCGAGCCGCGCGCGATTTCGGCCGGGCGCGTACGCATGCGCATGCAGTCGCATCGCTGCCGCTCGGCTGCCTGACAATCACCTGTTGTCGCGATGCAGCCGCGCCCGGTACCCGCGCCGCGACATTTCACGTCGGCCCGAAACATGCGGCGGTGCGCGGCGCCGATACTGTTCGCATGAACCCGACCGATCCTATCGCAGCGGTCACGCACCGCGATCCCTATCCCTACTATGCGGCGCTCGTCGACGGGCCGCCGCTCGCGTTCGACGCCACGCTCGGCCTGTGGGTCGCGAGCCGCGCGGCCGCCGTGACGGCCGTGCTGGGCCATCCGGCCTGCCGTGTTCGCCCGCTGGACGCACCCGTGCCGCCCGCGTTGCGCGGCACGACGGCCGGCGCGCTGTTCGGCGAGCTGGTGCGCATGAACGACGGCGCGTTGCGGCACGACGTGCCGAAGCAGGCGCTGCGCACGGCGTTCGCGCCGATCGACACGGTTGCATTGGGCGGCCGTGCCACGCGGATTGCCGCGCGGCGCTTGCCGGCGCCGGGCGATGCCGGCGCACTGAACGCGTGGTGCATGACGGTGCCCGTCTGCGCGGTCGCCGATCTGCTCGGCTTCGACGAGACGCAGCTCGACGATATCGCGGCGCAGGTCGTCGACTTCGTCGCCGCGCTTTCGCCGTTGTCGGATGCCCGGGCACTGGCTCGTGCGAGCGCCGCCGCGCGGCAGCTGCTCGACCGGATGACGGAGCGCGTCGCGCACACGCATGCCCATGACGGCACGCTCGTGGCCGCGGTGCAGCAGGCGGCCCGTGCGTCAGGCTGGCAGGCAAGTGGCGCGCTGGTCGCGAATCTGGTCGGCCTGCTGTCGCAGACCTGCGAGGCGACCGCCGCGTGGCTCGGCAATACGCTGGTGGCGTGGAACGGGGAAGCGGGAGCGAGCGCGGCGCGCGGCGTTCCGGACGATGCCGCGCTCGACGCATTCGTTGCCGAAGTCGGGCGCTTCGATTCGCCGGTGCAGAACACGCGCCGCTTCGTCGCATCGCGCACGACGATCGAAGGCGTGACCGTCGAAGCCGGTGACGCGATTCTCGTCGTGCTTGCCGCGGCGAATCGCGACCCGGCCGTGCATCGCGATCCGCACCGGTTCGTGCCTGACCGCGCGGCCGGGCCGAATTTCGGCTTCGGCACGGGGCCGCATGGTTGCCCGGGCGAGCGGATCGCGCGGGCGGTGACGGCGGGGGCGTTCGGGGCGTGGCTGCGTACGGGCGGCGGAGCGCCGCACGACGGGCTGGCGTGGCATTACCGTGCGTCGACCAACGTCAGGATGCCGAAGTTCGACGCGGCGCGGTGAAGGGGAAAGAGGGACTTAACGGCAGCCTTGCTTCTCCGCCCATCGTTCCTGGGCGGCGACGCGGCGTTGCACGCGTTCGACGAGACCGGTCGAGAAGGTTCGCATGCTGATACCGCGGCGCTTCGCGAGGATCGTCTGCGCGACATCGGTGCGCGGGTTCGGCTGGCAGGCCCAGTACAGCGTCATCAGCCAGCCGATGCCGGTCCAACCGAACAGCGCGTTGAACATCGCGACCGTCAGCTTGTCGTGCCGGCCACGCCGGTCGGCAATGACCGCCGGCAGGAAATAGATCGCGATCGCGGCGACCGAACCGGCCACTTGAATCAGGACTGCGTTCTGCATGTTGCTGCTCCATCCGAACTGCAATGGGACTGATTGTCGCGCTTTTTCCGTCTGCGTGCAGGCCGTGCCCAGGCAATTGATTGTTGCGCTTTTAATGACGATCAGCCGGCTTCGGCGTCGGCCGGCTGCACTTCGTTGCTCAGCGCGAAACCTTCGTCGAGCCAGCCCGTCACGCCGCCGATCATCAGCTTGACCGGCCGGCCGAGGCGCGCGAGCCGGATCGCCGCGCGCGCGGCGCCGTTGCAGTGCGGGCCCGCGCAATAGACGACGAACAGCGTGCCGGCCGGATAGCCGGCGAGCTTGCTCTCGATGATCTTGCGGCGCGGCAGGTTGCGCGCGCCGGGTACGTGGCCGGCGGCGAACTGGTCGGGGCCGCGTACGTCGAGCAGCACGAAATCGGGCGTACCCGACGCGAGCGCGTCGTGCACGTCCCAGCAATCGGTCTCGAAGCGCAGCGATGCCTCGAAATGCGCGAGGGCGGCGGGGCTGTCGGCGGCGGGTACGTCGGTAACGTAGGACATGGGAAAGTTCTCCTGAAGGTTGCACAAAACGCGGTGGAATGAGGGGCAGTATCGCGGTTCCGCACGTTTCGCGGCAGTGGCGCGATCGACAAGTTCCGGTAACATCACGCCATGCACAATCATCTCGTCGTCGCGCTCGCCTACGATCGCCTCTGCACGTTCGAATTCGGCTGCGTGGTCGAACTGTTCGCCCTCGAACGCCCCGAGCTCGGGGTCGACTGGTATCGCTTCGCGGTCTGCGCGAGCGAGCCGGGGCCCGTGCGCGCGGCGGGCGGTATCACGGTCGCCGCGCCGTATCGGCTCGCGACGCTCGATCGCGCCGATACCATCGTGATTCCCGGCTGGCGCGATCCGGACGAACCGCCGCCGGAACCGCTGCTGAAGAAACTGCGGGCCGCGCATCGCCGCGGCGCGCGGCTCTGCTCGATCTGCTCGGGCGTGTTCGTGCTGGCCGCGGCCGGCGTGCTCGACGGCCTCACGGTGACGACCCACTGGCGTTATGCGGAGAAACTGCAGGCGCGCTATCCGGCGCTGCGCGTGAATCCCGATGCGCTGTACGTCGACGAAGGGCAGGTGATCACATCGGCCGGATCGGCGGCGGGGCTCGACATGCTGCTGCATCTCGTGCGCCGCGATCACGGCGGCGCGATCGCGAACCGGGTCGCGCAGCGCCTCGTGCTGCCGCCGCATCGGGACGGCGGCCAGGCGCAGTTCGTGCCGCGCCCGGTCGCGCCGGGCGGCACCGACCGGCTCGCGAAGCTGATCGACTGGATGCGCGCGCACGCGGCCGAGCCGCACACGCTCGCGTCGCTTGCCGCGCAGGCCGCGATGAGCACGCGCACGCTGCAGCGTCAGTTCGCGGACGCGACGGGAATGTCGCCGCTCGCATGGCTGATCCGCGAACGCGTGAACGTCGCGAAGGACATGCTCGAAGCCCATCCCGGGTTGTCGCTCGCGCAGGTTGCGGCGCGAGCGGGGTTCGGTTCCGAGGAATCGCTGCGCCGGCATTTCCGGCGCGTCGCGGCGACGAGCCCGGCCGCGTACCGGCGCGGGATGAGTCGCGGCGAAGGCACGCGGGACGCTTGAGCGCGGTACCGGTTCCTGTCGACGCTTTCCTCGGGTGACACCGCGGTGGCGTAAGATCGCGCATCACTGAGAGAAGCCGGTCGCGTGGTCGCCGGCTTGCGCCGTTCACGCGGCACGACGAAAACGACAAGGACACCATCATGGGCCTGCTGGGAAAGCTGTTCGGAAAGAAACCGTGCGCTGAGGCGTCGCCGCCCGCGCCGTCGACGCAAGACGCTGGCGAACCGGGCGAACCGGGCGCGTCGCGCGAGCCCGACATCGCCCCCGAACTCGCCCCCGCGCTGGCCGCGTTCCAGGCGGGTCGGCCCAAGGACGCGATCGCGGGCGCCATGCCGCACGTGGAGCGGCTGGCCGATGCGGCGCGCTTGTGCGCGCTCGCGTACTCGGAGATGAAGCGCTACCCGGAAGCCTTCCCGTACTGGCTCAAGCTGTTCGAGCAGGAGCCGAGCGCGCACAACGCGCTGCAGCTCGCGACGACGTCGGTGATGTGCGGCGAAGTGGAGCGCGGCGAAGCGTGGCTGCTGAAGGCCGCCCAGGTCAATCACGACACGCGCGAGCAGTCCGACGTCGCCGCGTGCGTGAATTTCATTTCCGCATTGATGCAGAGCGGCCACCTGCGCGAGGCGCTGCCGCATCTCGCATGGATGCGCGACGTCTATGCGCAGGTGCGCATCACCGATTCGACCTTCCTCTCCATGCGCGGCATTCCGTTCTTCTCGTCGTTCCTGGAGAAGAGCCTCGAGATCCTGAAGGCCACGCAGCCGGCCGACGCGATCGCGTCGTGGTACGGCGAACTCGATGGCAAGCTCGACGAAGAGGGGGCGGCGCAGCTCGCCGAGTGGGTCGGCCAACTGAAGGGGCAGCCGGCGGCCTGAACGTCCGGCGCCGGCTGCGAGCGACGACGCCCGCCGCCGGGCGGCGGCGCGGCGTCGCCGTGCACGCTCGGTGCACTCAGCGCGTGCGGGTATCGCGCGGCTTCTGCTTGATGCACGCGATCCGGTACACGCCATCCTCGACTTCGACACCGTGCGTGTCGTGCGTGAAGCCCGGGAAGCGCAGGTCGTACTGCTCGAGCGCCTTCAGGTAGCCGAGCAGCGGGCCGTCGGCCGGCCCCGCGTTCTCGCCGGGCATCAGTAGCGGAATGCCGGGCGGATAAGGCACGACGCCCGTCGCGACGGTGCGGCCTTCCATCTCCGAGAGCTCCAGCATCTCGATGTCGTTGTGCACCAGGTGCTCGAACGCCTCGGCCGGGCTGTAATCGGGCTTCGGCAGCGTGGAGAAGCCGCGCGACATCATCTCGGTCGTCTTCAGGTCGCTCATCGCGCTGAACATCAGGTCGCACAGGTCGCGCAGGCCGAGCTTGCCGTAGCGTTGCGGATAGCGCGCGACGAGTTCGGGCAATGCCTGTTCGAGCGGCGCGTTCGCATCGTAGTCGCGCTTGAAGTCGAGCAGCGTGTTGACGAGCGTGCCCCACTTGCCCTTCGTCACGCCGAGCGAGAACAGGAACAGGATCGTGAAGTCGGTCGTCTTCTCGACGACGATCCCGTGCCGGTCGAGATACGCGGTGACGACCGATGCCGGAATGCCGACCGGCATCAGCCCGCCGTGCGATGCGACGCCCGGCGTGACGATCGACACCTTGATCGGGTCGAGCATGCAGTAGTCGTCCTCGATATCGCCGAAGCCGTGCCACGTGTCGCCCGGATGCAGCACCCAGCACGACGGGTCGGTGGCGAGCAGCGTCTCGTCCGCTTCGTGAAAGCGCACGCGCCGGCCCGTCTTGCGATCGACGACGCTATCGGGCTGCCAGCCATTGAAGAACCAGTCGTTGTTCTCCGCACATTCCGCATGCAGGCGCGCCAGCATCTGGCGGAACGCGACGGCCTCGCGGATCGCGTCGGTCGTCAGCGCCTCGCCGCCGGGGCCGTCCATCATCGCGGCGCTCACGTCGTTCGACGCGATGATCGCGTAGTTCGGCGACGTCGACGCATGCATCATGTACGCCTCGTTGAAGCGTGCGTGCTCGATCGGGTTGCGGCCGTCGCGGACATGAATGAACGATGCCTGCGACAGCGCGGCGAGCAGCTTGTGCGTCGATTGCGTCGCGAACACGGTCGGCTTGCTCGCGTCGTGTTGCGCGGGATCGCCGTGCATCGCGTGACGGTCGCGGTAGATCGGGTTGAAGCGCGCGTAGCCGTACCATGCCTCGTCGAAATGCAATCGATCGACGCTCTGGCCGAGCAGCTCCTCGACGCGCGCGACGTTGTAGCAGAGGCCGTCGTACGTCGAGTTCGTGATCAGCGCATGCACGGGCGTCGGGTCGATGCCGTCGCGGCCGCGCACGAGCGGGTTCGCGTCGATCGCGAGCCGCACGGCGGCGGCCGTCAGCCGCTCGGGCATGATCGGGCCGATGATCCCGTAGTGGTTGCGCGACGGAATCAGGTAGGTCGGAATCGCGCCCGACATCGTCATCGCGTGCTCGGCCGACTTGTGGCAGTTGCGGTCGCACAGCGCGACCTGGTTGCGCGTGACGCTCGCCATCAGGATCACGCGGTTCGACATCGACGAGCCGTTCGTCACGTGATACGTGCGATGCGCGCCGAACACGCGCGCCGCATAGCGTTCGCTGTCGCCGATCGGGCCCGAGTGATCGAGCAGCGAGCCGAGTTCGCCGACCGAGATCGACAGGTCGGAGCGGAACAGCGATTCGCCGAAGAATTCGAAGTACGCGCGGCCGACCGGCGATTTCAGGAACGCGGTGCCGCCGGTGTGGCCGGGCGTGTGCCACGAATATTCGTACACGCGCGAGAACTGCGCGAGCGCGCGGAACATCGGCGGCAGCACCGTCTCGCGGTAGCGCTCGATCGCGGCGACGATCCGGCCGCCGATGAACGCGGTGGTGTCCTCCAGCATCCAGATGAAGTCGTCGGCCTTGCGCATCGCGTCGACGGGAATCGCGGACGCGCTCGCGCGGCTCGCCAGCAGGAACACGGGCACGGTCGCGTTGCGCGCGCGCATCGCGTCGAGCACGGCCCGCGCGGGTGCGTGCCCGGCATCGTTGCCGAGTTCCCAGTTGAGCAGCAGGCACTGGATCGCCGGATCGGCGGCGACCACCGCGCACGCATCGTCGGCGGACGTCGCGATCACGACGTCGACGAGCCGCGTGCGCAGCTCCTCGGCAAGCGCCGTTGCGGCGCGCCCGGTGGCCGTGCGTTCATCGATGTCGTGCTGCACGAGCAGCGCCTTCATGCCGAGGCGGCGGAAGGCCGGTTGGGTCAAGGAAGCGGTCATGTGTCATTCCCCCGTTTGCTGGGTTGCCTGGACGCTCGCGGCAACGGCCGGCGAGCGCGCGTGAAGGGTGTCGGCCTGGTGACGGCCCACGGAGATCCAGAAGGTGGCGGCGAGCGCGGCGATGGTCACGCCGAGCGCGAGATAGCGGACCCAGCGCGGCGAGCGGCCGCCCGGATGGATATGGGTTTCCTCGATCTCGCGCTGGCGGTTGATCGACAGCTCGTAGAAGACGATCGTCGCGACGACGAAGATCAGCGACCAGCGCGTTTGCTGGCCGTCGGAGCCGACCATCGCCCACAGCGCGTAGATGGCGCCGATCAAGCCGACGATCGTGTAGAACGTGAACTGGTGCGACGGCATCTTGCCGTAGCCGAGCACCTTGATCGCGATGCACGAGTAGATGTACGGCAGCAGCGTCATGATCACGGCGATCGACGCGATCTTGCCGAACTGCTCGCTGGCGCTCGGCGACATCGTCGCGAGCACCTGCACCGACATGATCAGCGCGACGATGGCAAGGCCGGCCGACGGCACGTTCTTCGAGTTCACGCGGGCGAACACGCTGGCGAACAGGCCGTCGTCGGCGGCCGCCTTCGCGGTCTGGCCGACCAGCAGCGTCCAGCCCGCGAGCGAGCCGAGGCAGCCCAGTGCGGCGCACAGCGCGACCGCGTTCGCGGCGGTGTCGCCGAGCGCGAGCCGCGCGGCATCCGCGAACGGCGCGCTCGATGCGAGCAGCGCCTTGTTCGGGATCATCCCCATGATCACGGTCGAGCTGAGCACGTAGCAGACGGCCGCAAGCACGACGCCGCCGACGGTCGCGATCGGCACGTTGCGCGACGGGTTCTCGACGACGCCGGCCGATACCGATGCGCTCTCGACGCCGATGAACGCCCACAGCGTGAAGTTCAGCGTCGCGCCGATCGCGCTGAAGCTGTTGGTGCCGGACACGTTCCAGCCGGCGAAATACACATCCTTGCTGAACCAGAACCAGCCGAACACGGCCATCCCGAGGATCGGCACCAGCGCGAAGACCGTCGTGACCGACTGCACGCGGCCGACGACGTTCGGCCCGAGGATGTTCGCGTACGTGAACAGCCAGATCACGAAGATCTGCGCGAGCGCGAACACGAGCGGATCCTTCAGGACCGGGAAGAAATGCGTGAGGTAGCCGAGGCCGGCGACCGCGAGGCCGACGTTGCCGAGCACGTTCGCGAGCCAGTAGATCAGGTTGGTCTGGTAGCCCATGTACGGGCCGAACGACTTGCGCGCATACGCGTACGGGCCGCCGGCGGCCGGGTCGATCGCCGCGAGCTTCGCGAACACCAGCGCAAGCGACACGGCCCCGACGACGGTGATCAGCCAGCCGAAGATCGCGATGCCGCCGGTGGCGGCGAGGTTCGCGGGCAGCATGAAGACGCCGGAGCCCATCATGTTGCCAGCGACCATCAGCGTGGCGGGAATGACGCCGATTTTCGGCGCGGAAGTCGCTGCCGGCGTGGCGGCGGAGCGGGAGGAGGACGAGCTGGCATCGGACATGCGACGCTCCTTGACGAGACGTGTTGCGGTTGAGGTGGCGCGGCGGGGCGCCGGTCGGCGATTCCGGTGCGGATCGTCGATTTAATTAACGTGTTCATGTTATCGCCTGGATGGTTTCGAATAAGGGTAAACGCCGGTATTTAATAAATTGAAGATTGATGAATGTCATTGAAACCGGTAAATCGGCGTTTGAAGGCGGGGGGAGGTGGTCCGTGCGGCAACGCTGGAAGGCGTTTCTGTCGGTCTCGAATCCGGATGCCGGGATCACGGCGCCGACGCTGCCGTGAATAATCGTTTCTCCGAATCGATTGAATCGATTGGTGGTGTAAATGGCGCAGCAATGGGGTGCGGGTTTGTCGGTTAATATCGAGCGCAATGGATGCGCGCTGCCTGCGCGCGCACGCTTCGCTTCTTCCCCGAGGACGATTCCGATGACGACGCTGCCTTCCCGCTTGCCGCTGATCCAGGCCCCGATGGTCGGTTCGCTGAGCCCGCTCGCGATCGCGGTGTGCGAAGCCGGCGGGCTCGGCTCGCTCGCATGCGCGGCGCTCGGCCCGCAGCAACTGCGCGACGAGATCGCGGCGATTCGCGCGCGCACGCCCGCGCCGTTCAACGTGAACTTCTTCTGCCATGCGCCGCCGGCGCCCGATGCCGAGGTCGACGCACGCTGGCGCGCGGCGCTCGCCGGCTACTACGCGCAAGCCGGGCTCGATCCGGCCGACGTGAAGGGCGGCCCCGGCCGCGCGCCGTTCGACGACGCGATGTGCGCGGTCGTCGAGGAATTGCGGCCGGCCGTCGTCAGCTTCCATTTCGGGTTGCCGGACGACACGCTGCTCGAGCGCGTGCGGCGCACGGGCGCGCAGGTGGTGTCGTCCGCGACGACCGTCGAGGAAGCGCGCTGGCTGGATGCGCGCGGCGTCGACGCGATCGTTGCGCAGGGCGCGGAGGCCGGCGGCCATCGCGGGATGTTCCTGACCGACGACATCCACGCGCAGCCGGGCCTGTTCGCGTTGCTGCCGCAGATCGTCGACGCGGTGCGCGCCCCGGTGATCGCGGCCGGCGCGATCGCCGACGGGCGCGGCATCGCGGCAGCGTTCGCGCTCGGCGCGCGCGCCGTGCAGATCGGCACGGGCTACCTGCTGACGCCGCAAGCGGGCCGTTCGGCGCAACATCGCGCGGCGGTGCGCGCCGCGCGCGACGACGGCACGCGCATGACCAACCTGTACACGGGCCGCCCCGCGCGCGGGCTGCTGACGCGCTTCATGCGCGAGCAGGGGCCGATGAGCGCGCTCGCGCCGGCGTTTCCGCTCGCGACGGCCGCGGTCGATCCGCTGCGCGGCGCGTTCGAGCGGCAAGGCCGCGACGACTTCTCGCTGCTGTGGGCGGGCGAGGCCGCGGCGCTTGCACGTGAAGAGGATGCGGGCGAACTGACGCAGCGCCTGTGGCGCGACGCACTGGCGTGCGCGGCGGGGCTGCGCGACGCGTTCCCGCAGGCGGCCTGAACCACCGGGAAGGGGGCGCTGGCGCGGGAGCATCGGCGTATCATCTGGGTTTTCGTCAGCCCGATCCAGGCACCCCCACCATGACCTCCGTCGACACTACCCCCGTCCTCGACCATGACAAGCTCGTTACCTTCATCGAGCGCAAGTGGAACGATGAAATCCTCCACGCCCTGACCGACTACATCGCGATCCCCGCGAAGAGCCCCGCATTCGACCCCGACTGGGCGAAACGCGGCTATCTCGAGCGCGTCGTCACCGATGCCGCGCAGTGGGCCGAGCGGCAGCCCGTGAAGGGCCTGAAGCTCGAGATCGTGCGTTTGCCCGGCCGCACGCCGGTGATCTTCTTCGAATCGCCCGCCACGCGTTCGGGCAGCACCGACACGATCCTGCTGTACGGCCACCTCGACAAGCAGCCCGAATTCGACGGCTGGCGCGCGGACCTCGGCCCGTGGACGCCGAAGTACGAGAACGGCAAGCTGTACGGCCGCGGCGGCGCGGACGACGGCTATGCGATCTACGCGAGCCTCGCGGCGCTCGGCGCGCTCGACGAGCAGGGCATCGAGCGGCCGCGCTGCGTCGGCCTGATCGAGACCTGCGAGGAATCGGGCAGCTACGACCTGCTGCCGTACGTCGATGCGCTGCGCGACCGGCTCGGCCAGGTGTCGCTCGTCGTCTGCCTCGATTCGGGCGCCGGCAACTACGACCAGATGTGGCTCACCACGTCGCTGCGCGGGCTCGTGTCCGGCGACCTGCAGGTCGAGGTGCTCGAGGAAGGTGTGCACTCGGGCGTGTTCGGCGGCATCGCGCCGTCGAGCTTCCGCGTGATGCGCCAGCTGTTCGAGCGCCTCGAGGATGCGAAGAACGGCAACCTGCTGCCGGGCGTATTCCATTGCGAGATTCCCGACAGCCGCGTGCGCGAAGCCGAAGCGGCCGCCTCGATTCTCGGCGACGCCGTGTGGAAGGGGCTGCCGTGGGCCTGCGGCGCGGATGGCAAGCCGGTGCTGCCGACCACGACCGATCCGCGCGAGGCGCTGCTGAATTCGACGTGGCGTCCGTCGCTGTCGGTCACCGGCGCGGCCGGCATGCCGGCGCTCGCCGATGCGGGCAACGTGCTGCGTCCGCGTACCGCGTTCAAGCTGTCGCTGCGCCTGCCGCCGCTCGTCGACGCCGCGCAGGCCGTGCAGCAATTGAAGGCACTGCTTGAACTCGATCCGCCGTACAACGCGAAGGTCACGTTCAAGCCGGACGCGGGTGCCGCGACGGGCTGGAGCGCGCCGGATCTCGCGCCGTGGCTCGCGTCGTCGCTCGATGCCGCGTCACGCCGCCACTTCGGCGCCGACTGTGCGTACATGGGCCTCGGCGGCACGATCCCGCTGATGAACGTGCTGCAGGAAGGATTCCCGTCCGCCCAGTTCATGGTGTGCGGCGTGCTCGGGCCGAAGTCGAACGCGCACGGCCCGAACGAATTCCTGCACGTGCCGTATGCGAAGAAGCTGACGGCGGCGGTCGCGGACGTGATCGCGACCGCGCGCTGATCGTCTGGTGCCGAGTGTTTAGCGCTTAGCGTGACAACTGCCCGACCCGACCTGACGGAACCTTGCCGATGACCGCACTGCCGACGCCCGATACCGAACCGCTGCGCATGCGCGCCGAGCCGCTGCATGCATTCGTCGCGGCGCTCTGGAAACGGGCCGGCAGCAGCGAGCGGGAGGCAAGGCTCGTCGCCGATCATCTGGTCGGCGCGAATCTCGCGGGCCACGATTCGCACGGGATCGGGATGATTCCGAACTACGTCGCGTCGTGGCGGGAAGGGCAGTTGCAATTGAACGGGCACGCGTCGATCGTCCGCGACGGCGGTGCGGTGCTGACGATCGACGGCGGGCGCGGCTTCGGCCAGGTGATCGCGTTCGAGGCGATGGTCGAAGGGATCGACCGCGCGCGACGCATGGGCATCTGCGCGATCGGGCTGCGCGACGTGCATCATCTCGGCCGTATCGGGCACTGGGCCGAGCAGTGCGCGCGCTCGGGGCTCGTATCGTTCCATTTCGTCAACGTGCCGGGCGACCTGCTGGTCGCGCCGCTGCACGGTACCGATCCGCGCTTCGGCACGAACCCGTTCTGCGCCGCGTATCCGCGTGCGGGCAGGCCACCGCTGCTGCTCGATTTTGCGACCAGCGCGATCGCGTACGGCAAGACGCGCGTCGCGTACAACCAGGGCAAGCGCGTGCCGGCCGGCTCGCTGATCGACCATCGCGGCCAGCCGACCGACGATCCGGTCGTGATGCACGAGCAGCCGTTCGGTGCGCTGCTGCCGTTCGGGATGCATAAAGGGTACGCGCTGGCGGCGATGTGCGAGATTTTCGGCGGCGCGCTCGTCGGCGGGCACACGACCTACGGCGACACGTTGCAGAAGACGAGCGCGATCGTGAACGGAATGCTGTCGGTGCTGATCGATCCGAACGCGTTCGATGCGGCCGACGCGGAACGCGAAGCCGATGCGTTCGTCGCATGGGCGAAGGCGTCGCCGCAGGCCGGCGACGCGCCGGTGCAGGTGCCGGGCGAGCCGGAAGAGGCCAGCCGCGCGGCACGCGGTGCCGGCGGCATTCCGGTCGATCGCGCGACGTGGCGGCAGATTCGCGAGAGCGCGGCGGCGGTCGGCTTCGACGTAGCCGAGCTTGATGCGTGGACGCAGCGCTGCACGGCATCCGCATGAGCTGGCAATCGGAAAAGGCGCGCGGTGAGGAGATCGCGTATCAGCTCGCGCCGCTCGGCAACGTGACGGTCGTGCGGTTCTTCAGCGGTGCGGCGATGCGGCTCGACGGCGTGATGTTCGGCTTCATGTCGCGCGGGTCGCTGTTCCTGCGTGTGGATGACGTGAACCGTCCGGCGTTCGTCGCGGCGGGGATGGGGGCGTTCTTGTACGAGCGGCCCACGCGCACGGTGTCGCTCGAAGGCTATTACGAAACGCCGGCCGACGTGCTCGAGGACGCAGGCGCGCTGTTCGACTGGTGCCGCAGTGCGTATCGCGCGGCGTTGCTGGCGGGGCCGCCGAAGCGCAAGGCACGGGCGGTGGCGAGGCCGGGGGCGGAAGGGACGGCGGCGGCGAAGCGAGCAGCGAAACCGGTGGCGAATTCGGCAGCGAAACCGGCAGCGAAACCGGCAGCGAAACCGGCGGTGAAACCAACAGCGAAACCAACAGCGAAACCAACAGCGAAACCAACAGCGAAACCAACAGCGAAACCAGCGGCAAAGCGCAAGCAAACTTGATGCCGATCGAGGGAAGCGAAAACTTCGCGAATTTCGCTTTCCTTTCTTTCGATCTCGGCCGTGTCGGGCGATTCGCGTCGCGCGCGGCGTGTGGTGGGTACCCGGCGGCGCACCCGCACGGGTGCGCAAAATCATCCACCTTGCCGCACCGCACATCCCCCATGCTTCACAACGGCGGCCTCGGCGTTTATGATCGGCGCGGGTTGCACTCGTGCCTGGTGCGACCCGCGCCGGCCTCGCCGCCGGCCCCGCGAACGGCGCATCGTACGCCGCGCGGGACGCTTCCCCACTCATCATTCCAGACGGAGACAGCCGATGCTCGTCCTGATTCTCGGTTTAGCGATCTTCCTCGGTGTGCACTCGATCCGGATCGTCGCGGACGGCTGGCGGTCAGCGGCGATCGAGCGGATCGGCGAGAAAGGCTGGAAGGGCCTCTATTCGATCGCGTCGATCATCGGCTTCGTGCTGATCGTCTGGGGTTACGGCATCGCGCGCCAGGGCGCGACGCTGCTGTGGGTGTCGCCGGTCGGCGTGCGCCACCTCACCGGCATGCTGACCGCGATCGCATTCGTGCTGATCGCCGCGTCCTACGTGCCCGGCAACCGCATCAAGACGCTCGTCGGCCATCCGATGGTGGCCGGCGTCGCGGTATGGGCGATCGCGCACCTGCTCGCGAACGGCACGCTGCATGCCGTCGTGTTGTTCGGCGCGTTCTTCGTGTGGTCGCTCGTCGATTTCGTCGTGTGGCGCGCGCGTGACCGCCGTGACGGCGTTCGCTATCCGGCGGGCAAGCTGTCGGGCGACGTCGTGGCGATCGTGGCCGGGCTCGTCGTGTGGGCCATCTTCGCGCGGTTCCTGCACGGCTGGCTGATCGGCGTGCGGCCGTTCGGCTGAGCGGTCGAGCCGAGCAGGATCGCCTCGACGGTGATCGTCATCATCGACTTGAACCAGTACAGCCAGCCGACCGCGAAGCCGGCCCATTCGCCGAGATAGCTGCTTGCGTAGGTGGAGAACGACCCGCTGTCGGGATTGCGCGACGCCATTTCGCCGAGCATGAACATGACCAGCGTGACGATCACGCCGCCGATCAGGTACGACAGGATGGCGGCGGGGCCGACGGTCGCGATGATGGCGCCGGAGCCGACGAACAGGCCCGCGCCGATCACGCCGCCGAGCGCGATCATCGTGATGTGCCGTTGCTTGAGGCTTTGCCTCAATGAGTTGTCCTGCATCTCCTGCCGCTAGTAATTGTTGGCCCGTCGGCCGTTAGCGCATCGGGCGGCGCGGCGGCAAGCGTGCTGCCGCCGCAAAGGGCGCCGATGTCGAGGGAGCGTGTGTGACGCGATGTGCCGGGCCGCCGGCGGCGAATCGGAATGGCGGCTGCGAAGTGCCGGTCGGCGCCGGCGAGAGAGCGATGACGACGACAACCCCGGATTGTGGGCGGACACCGTCGTCACGGCAAACGAGATATGCGAAAGACGCCTTGCCGTTTGCTCATCAATTTCCGCAGCGGCGGCACGCGCATTCGCGTCAGATCGGCTTGACGAACAACCCGACGGTCAGCGCCGCGCCGATGCAGACGATCCCGATCCGCAGCACGCGTTCGTTCACGCGATGCAGCGCCCATGTGCCGAGCAGCCCGCCGACGATCGCGCCGCCGCCGAGCGCGAGCGCCTTGCCCCAGTGCAGGTGCGGCGACGTCAGGAACAGCACGACGGCCGATGCGTTCATCACGCCCGCGAGCGCGTTCTTCGTCGACATCGCGTGGCGCGGCGAGAGCCCGGCCATCGTCAGCACGGCCATCATCAGGAAGCCGAGCCCGCCGCCGAAGTAGCCGCCGTAGATCGCGATCATGAACTGCGAGAGCGCGGCGGGGACGGTGCCGAGGTGGGCCGTGCCTTCGCTCGGCTTGCGGAAGAAGCTGCCCCACGCGAACACGATCGTCGCGAACAGCACGAGCCACGGCACGAGGCGCGAGAAGATCGACGACGGAGTCTTCAGCAACAGCAACCCGCCGAGCGCACCGCCGACCACGCTGATGAAGAACATCGCGCGAAACGACAGCTTGCCCACGCCGCGCACCATGTTGCGGCTCGCCCAGCCGGTCGTGACCTGCGCGGGAAACAGCGCGACCGTCGACGTGATGTTTGCCGAGAGCGGCGACATGCCCGACACGATCAGCGCGGGCAGCGTGACGAACGAGCCGCCGCCGGCGAGGGTGTTCTGCAGTCCGGCCCACAGGCCGGCGAGGATGACGAGAGCGAGCATCGGAGCGGAAGCGGAAGGTGACGGGCCTCGCCTGCCGGAAGCGGGCAGGTTCGGGCGAACGCACGATGGTAATGCAGGACCGGAGGCGGCGTGAACCTTTGCGATTGCGGTGTCGTTGCGGGCCTTCCTGGCCGGCGCGGGCGACGGTGCCGGACCGCCCATGACCAAGGTCGATGACGGCCCGGGCGGGTGGACGGGCGGCCTTACGACGTCGCGCGGCCAATGTCGGGTTGTCGAACGATGCGCGCGCAATAGACTGGTTGATGAGCAGCGGGAAAGTACCGGCAGGGTTGAGGGCAGCCGGCGCCCGGGGGCTCGGGGACGCGGTTCCTGTTGACGGGGTCGATTCCGGCCACGCGGTGCCGGCGCGTCGGAATCGGAGCGCCTTTTCCTGGGGGACACACATGTGCGCCGGCGGGCGAACAGGCGACCGGGTGTCGATCGCAGCCACGCGACCGCGCTTCGTTGCCGTTGCTCCGCCGTATCGGCGGAGCAAATGAATGTCGCAGTCGGGGTGGTACGGCGCGTGTGTCGCGCGCCGTACGATCGCAGTTGCTCGAACGCCTCGCGATCGTCAGCCGCTGGCCGCTCGTCGCGGGCGAACGGGCGTGAGAGAACAACCATGAGAAAGTCGTTGCACGGGATCGGCTCGGGTACGGCCGTCTGCCTGATCTGCACCGCATGTTTCGCCGCATCGCCGGCGGCCGCCTACACGCCGGGCGGTACGCGTCACGCGCATCCGTCGCGCAGCGCGCCGGCACTTCCGACCGTGACTATCCAGCCGACGGCGAACGGCGGCGACCAGGCCGACGCGCTGCAGGCCGCGTTCGATGCATTGCAGCCGGGCCAGCGCCTCGTGCTCGCGCCGGGACGCTATGCCGTCGGCCGGTCGCTGACGGTGTCCAAGGCGGACGCCGTGATCTCGGGGTATGGCGCGACGCTGGTTGCGACCAACCCGGCCGATCAGACCATTGTGATGAGCGGCAGCGGTTCGACGCTCGTCGGCGTCACGCTGGTCGGCACGGGCACGACGCGGCTGGCGACGCGCGAATCGACGAAGGTCGAGGTGACGGGCACGGACGTCCAGGTGCTCGGCGTGACGATCCAGGGCGGCGCCAGCGCCGGGATCTTTGTATACGGCGGCAGCAACGTGGCGATCGTGGGCAACACCGTGCAGGCGACGCTGGCCGACGGCATCCACACCACCCATGGCTCGACCAACGTGCTGGTGCGCGGCAACACGGTGAAGGACACCGGCGATGACCTGATCGCCGTCGTCAGCTACCAGGGCGACGGCCGCCTCAGCGCCAATGTGCTGATCGACGGGAATACGGTGTCGGGAAACTATTGGGGGCGTGGCATCGCCGTGGTCGGCGGGCGGACCGTGACGATTTCGAACAACTCTGTCAATGGCGTTCAGAAGGCGGCAGGCATCCTGGTCGCGCAGGAGGATAGCTGGAAGACCTACGGCGTGTCGGACGTGCTGATCGAGAGCAACGCCGTCGGCGCGATCCAGGACGGCACGAATGCGAACAACGGCTTGCAGCCAACTCAGCAGGGCGCGATCGAACTCGATACCTGGTCGGGGACGGTGTCGTACGTCGTGGTGAAGGGCAACCGTGTATCGGGCTCGGGCTATGCCGGCTTCCGGGCGTTGGGGAACGTCTGCCATTTCGCGGTGGACGACACGACGCTCGCGTCGATCGCCGGCACGCCGGTGTCGTTGCTGACGAACAACTGCCCGGCCGCCGATATCGTCGCGTACGGTAACTCGCTGGGCGGTGTTGCGCTGGCGCCGCCGGTCGGCGCTTCCCCGTCCGGAACGATTCCGGCCGGCGGCGCGGTGACGTCGGGGATGCCGGCGGTGCGCACGAGCCTGATGCAGGCGAATGGCGTGCCCGCATCGGCGCGGAACTGACGATGTTCGCGACGCGCTGCCGGCCGAGCAATCGAACGGGGCGCCGCGCCATGCGTTCGGGGGCGCGGTTGCCCCCGGCGCCTTGGCGTCGTCCCCGGCGTCCGCATGGACGATCGTGCGGTCAGGCCGGATCACCGCGCCGGGGGGGCAGGTGCGCGGGTTCCACGCGGTGACATTCAACGAAATATCGCTTCAGGATTGGAGTCACGGGAATTGTCGCTGGACGGCTTTGCTCCGGGCTGGCGAGCTGTTGTCTTGAATGGGTGTGGTGCCGAAGCAAGGCTGCACGGTCCGACGCAGTGACGCCGGGATCAAAATGGCGGAGGGCAGTTCGGTAGCGAGTTCCCATGCAAATGCGAAGAAAGCGAGCCGGGAAACTGCCCCGATTCTGCATGTTGGAAGGAAGCGCCGAAATCGGCTAAAAGGAGCGCAACTTTAGTTCGTCGGCCTCATTCTGTGTTCGAGGATGGCATAAACGGTTCCGGTGCCGCAGCTCCGTGCAACTACTAAGTTGCTGCAAATTTCTCAATATGGTCAAATGACCATGTCAATTGACCAATGGCGCGTAGTCTATCCCAAAATAGGATGTCGCGTTTTCAGGGATGGGCTTTCGCCTGCGGCGCGGTGTCAGACGGAGGCCGGGAAAGGCTGGAAAGAAGGAAGTCGTTTTTGCTTGCGACGCCAGAACGACGCTTCGTTGACGAGGCGGCTGGGCGGGGTCGAGCAAGACTGAGTATTGGGGGTGGATGTCGCTGCATGCACGACAGATTGCCCATGCGGACCAGGAAGCGGGCGTCTAGCGCCATCAGGACTTCGGACTGCTAATCCATTCAATTTTCACTAGACAGAGCACGAAAGGATGAACCAATCGACTGTATCTTCGGCGCTGAGCGCCCGACTGCGAGATGCCTCCTTACTGGAGACGCGGGTCTGGCTTGCATCGGGATGGGAAAAAGGCGACGAGGGTCGTTCGTTTCCGGTCACGGATCCGGCTACGGGTGAAGTTCTGGCGCGCGTGACGAGTCTCGGTGCTGCAGAGGTGGAGAAGGCCATTGCAGCGTCGGCTGCGGCACAAGAAGCATGGCGCACACGGACTAGCCACGAGCGTGCAAGGATACTGCGCGCATGGTATGACCTGATCGTCGAGCATGCGGACGACCTCGCCTTCATCATGACGTCGGAGCAGGGCAAGCCGCTCGCCGAGGCGCGCGGCGAAATCATGTATGCCGCTTCTTTCGTGGAGTGGTTTGCCGAAGAAGCGAAGCGGGTATATGGCGACGTCATTCCCCACCCGCAATCCGACAAGCGCATCTGCGTCATTCGTCAGCCAATCGGCGTCTGCGCCGCGATCACGCCGTGGAATTTTCCCGCCGCGATGATTACACGCAAGGTGGCCCCGGCGCTGGCTGCCGGCTGTTCGATCATCGTGCGCCCGGCGGACCTGACTCCATTGACGGCGCTTGCGCTTGCCGTGCTTGCCGAGCGAGCGGGTATTCCCGCCGGTGTCCTTCAAGTGGTGTGTGGCCCGTCGCGCGAGATCGGCGCGGTCCTCACGGCCAGCCCCATTGTGCGCAAGCTTTCGTTTACCGGTTCGACCGAAGTGGGTCGCGTGCTCATGAGCCAATCCTCGGCGACGATCAAGCGGCTTTCTCTCGAACTCGGCGGCAATGCACCTTTCATCGTGTTCGACGATGCGGACCTCGACGCAGCGATTGAAGGCGCGATGGCATCGAAGTACCGAAATAGCGGCCAGACCTGTGTGTGCGCCAATCGCTTTCTCGTGCAGGCTGGCATTCACGACCGCTTCGTCGATGCGCTCGCCCGGCGAGTCCAGGCGCTCAGGGTAGGAAACGGAACGGAGCCGGGCGTGCAGCAGGGGCCGCTAATCCAGAAGTCCGCCTGCGATCACCTGGACGAACTCATCGACGATGCGGTAAGCAAGGGCGCACGAATCGTCACTGGCGGGAAACGCCATCCGCTCGGCGGTACGTTTTTCGAGCCGACGGTCATCACGGATGCGACGCCGGCCATGCGTTTGGCGCGCGAGGAACTCTTCGGGCCCGTCGGTCCGGTGTTCCGCTTCGAGGATGAGGCGGAGGCGATTGCGATGGCCAACGACACCGAGTATGGCCTGGCAGCCTATCTCTATACACGCGACCACGGCCGCATCTGGCGGGTAGGCGAGGCGCTCGAATACGGCATGGTTGGCCTGAATACCGGGGTGATTTCCAACGAGGTCGCGCCGTTCGGTGGGGTGAAGCAATCCGGCCTCGGCCGCGAGGGCTCCCGTTACGGGATCGAGGAATATCTGGAAATCAAGTACATGTGTACCCAGATCTAACTGCAAATGTCGGCATGAAGGAAACGTCAATGGAAATGCCCCCGAAGTCGCTGCTCTTCGAAACCGTTCCGTCGATCCTCCAGGAATGGGGCTGCGTGCGCCGCCTGGGCGAAGTGATGGCGCGATGGACGGATCGTCGGAATGTGCTGATCGTTACTGACGCAGGGCTGCACAAGGCCGGCGTACTGGAGCTGGCGAAAGCATCGTTGGCAGCCTCGGGATTTCGTGCGGCGGTTTTCGACGAGGTCGTGGCCGATCCGCCGGAGAGCGTGGTATCGCGTTGCGTGGCGTTCGCCCGCAGTGCCGAGGCGGACGTCGTCATCGGCCTGGGCGGCGGCTCATCGATGGACATTGCGAAACTGGCCGCCATTCTGACCGTGTCGCAGCAATCGCTCGCCGAAATGTACGGTATCGGCAACGTTCAGGGCGAGCGCCTGCCGTTAGTGCAGATCCCGACGACCGCCGGCACCGGCTCGGAAGTGACGAATATTTCCATCGTTTCGGTAGGCGAAACGAACAAAATGGGAATCGTCGCCCGTCAACTGTATGCCGACAGAGTGATCCTGGACGCCGAACTGACCGTTGGTCTGCCACGTAGTCATACGGCTGCAACCGGCATCGACGCGATGGTTCACGCCATCGAGGCGTATACCAGCAAGCACAAGAAGAATGCCATTTCCGATGCTCTGGCACGTGAAGCACTGCGTTTGCTGGCAAGCAACCTGATCCCCGCTTGCGAGAATGGGGAAGATCAGCGCGCGAGGGAGGCCATGCTCCTCGGCGCTACCCTGGCGGGCCAAGCGTTCGCCAATGCCCCGGTGGCCGCGGTCCATGCACTGGCTTATCCGTTGGGCGGCCATTTTCACATCCCGCATGGTTTGTCCAACGCATTGATGCTCGCCCCCGTACTGCGTTTCAACGCCGAAGCAGCTGCTCCGCAATATTCGGAACTGGCAGACCTCGTAGGAGCGGGCGGCGGGGGCGACGCCCACGCGCGCACCGCCGCATTCATCGGATTCCTGGATGACCTGATCGAACGATCCGGCGCGCCGCGACGCCTGCGCGACGTTGGCGTCACGCGTTCGAGTCTGGCGACACTGGCGGCAGATGCCATGAAGCAGCAGCGTCTGCTGCAGAACAATCCGGTTGTTGTTACGGATGCCGATGCTTTGCGCCTGTATGAACAGGCCTATTGAACCGACGCTGGCCAATCCGTTGTCGCCGTAACGTTAATAGAGAGAGTGCACCGTGAATACTGTAGAAAGGATTGAGCATCACGAGGTCGTCATTTTGGGTGCCGGCTTCGGCGGCCTCGGAATGGCGGCCCGCATGAAAATCACGGGTATCGACGACTTCGTTGTGCTTGAGAAGCGTCCGGAGCTTGGCGGCGTCTGGCTCGACAATTCGTATCCCGGCGCGGCATGCGATACCGAGTCGCACCTGTATTGCTACAGCTTCCATCCGCATTTGCGCGTCAGCGCGATGTATGCCGGAAGAAACGAACTGCTCAATTACCTGAAATCGCTTGCCTCGCGGTTCGGTCTGGCAGAACACCTGCGGTTCAATCGCGAGATTCGCAGCGCAGAATGGGATGCGGCTGCACGTCTCTGGCGGTTCGAGCTGAACGACGGCTCGCGGTTGACCGCTCGCTTCTTTGTGCCGGCGTGGGGGCAATTGAACCGGCCGATGATTCCCGCGGTTCGCGGCCTGGAGAGTTTCAAGGGAGATTACTTCCACTCCGCGGAGTGGCGGCACGATGTCGATCTGAGCGCCAAGCGTGTGGCGAGCATCGGCAATGCTGCAAGCGCCGTGCAGTACGTGCCGGCCATCGCGCCCAAGGTCGCGCAGCTCACGGTGTTCCAGCGAAGCGCAAACTGGATCATGCCGCGCAACCAGGTCATCTTCCAGAAAGAGCAACTCGATCTGTACGAGGAAGAACCTCATCTCTTCGAGGAAAGCCGGAAATCGCTGCACGCCTTCCGCGAGTCGGGGTTCGAGCGCACGCGGATCGGCTCCAGTGCGCAAATGGAAGGCAAGAGTCTGGCGTTGGCCCACCTTCACCGGCAGGTGTCCGATCCGGTACTGCGCGAGAAGCTGACGCCGGACTACGAATACGCTTGCAAGCGGATACTGCGTTCGGACGACTACTATCCGGCGCTCATGCGTGACAACGTCTCGCTGGAGACGGCAGGCGTCGAGGCGTTTGTCGAAGACGGTATCGAGACCCGTGACGGTCGCGTTCTGCCGTTCGACGTGGTCGTGTTCGGAACGGGATTCGAGAGCCAGGCTTTCCAGGGCAGTCTGCAGGTCCGCGGGACGAGCGGCACGCTGGCGCAGGCGTGGGAACACGGCCCGGAAGCCTATCTGGGTATCACGGTGCCGGGCTTTCCCAACATGTTCATGCTGTACGGGCCGAACACGAACCTGAACCACAATTCCATCGTGTCGATGCTCGAGATCCAGCAGAACTACATCATCGATGCGATCGGTGGCATGGCGGCGGCGGGTGTCGACGCAGTGGACGTCGACAGGGCGGTGTTTGACGAATACAACAGCAAGCTGCAGGCAGCGATGGCCGGCTCGGCATTTTCCGCGGGTTGCTCGAGCTGGTACAAGAACGCGCAGGGCAAAGTGATCAACAACTGGCCGGGAACGGTCGATGAATATCGTGCCGTCACGCAATGGGATCAAAGCGTATTCGGTACGCTCTGAGCGGGGATGCGCATGACATCGGTGCTCTGGTTACCGCTGACGGAAGTTGCTGACGATGCCCGGGACGCCGTACGGGCGTTCCGCGAACTGGGCGGACGGCACTACGGCAGTCTTTCCGTGGATCAGTCGCGCGTGAACTTCGTGCGTGCGTGCGAACTGAACGGCATCGCTGCTGACGACGCTGTTGTCCACGACGACGTAGCGGTTCCTGTAACGGGCGGCAGCATTCGGGTACGGCTCTATCGCACAGGCAATGCGGAAGCTGTCGTCGGTAATCCGCTGGTCGTCTTCATTCACGGAGGCGGCTGGGTGATCGGGAGCGTGGACACGCATGACGGCATTTGCCGTCATCTCGCACGTCATAGCGGGTGCCCGGTCGCGTCGGTGGAGTACCGGCGATCGCCGGAGCACCGGTGGCCAGTCCCGCTCGAGGATTGTGAGCAGGCATTGAACTATCTGGTTGCTCATGCCACTGCGCTCTCCATCGACGCATCGCGCGTGGTGCTGGCAGGGGACAGCGCTGGCGGCAACATGGCGACCATCATCGCGAATGCGCCGTCGGCGTCAGCATCCTCGATCGTCGGACAAATCCTGTTTTATCCGGTGACGGACCTGACAGCGTCGCTGCCGTCGTATCGACGTATTGAAGGCGGATTCCCGCTCGTAGCCGAATCGATGCACTGGTTCCGCGATCACTACGTGCCGGCCGGCACGCCGCTCGACCTTCTACGCCTGTCTCCGCTGCTGCATGCAGAGGGCCGGCGGCAGCCGCCGATGTTCATCGCAACGGTCGGGCTCGACCCGCTGTGTGACGAGGGCGTTGCCTACGCGTCATGCGCGGCGCGCGCTGGAAGCGAAGTCGAGCATCACCATCTGCCCGGGCATCATCACGGCATCGTTACCGCGGCCCGCAATATCGCGACCGCGAGATATCTGCTGGAGCGCGCCGCTTCCTTCGTTCGGCGGCTTGCCGAAAAAGATGGCGTCAATATCTGACGCTTCGACCTTCGCGCGAGCTGGCGCCCCACCGTCCGTGCGACACCGTTTGCGGCGGGTATGCGGGACAGTGTTTTCGCGTCGGTCGAGGTCATCGAGCTTGCTGCGATCGTGATGAGGCGACGGGCGTTGCGCGATCATTCAAACAGGACAGAGGAGATTGGGTATGGAAAAGATCTGGCTGGCTTCCTATCCGCCAGAGGTTCCGGCAGAGATCGATTGGAGCGCGTATCGATCCGTCAGTGAGTTAATCGAGGCAAGCTTCGCCCAGTTCCAGGACAGGCCCGCGTTTGCGTGTAACGGCACGCTGATGACGTATGGCGAACTCGACGTGATGTCGCGCTCACTGGCTGCGTGGCTGCAATCGCGGGGGCTCGAACGCGGTGCGCGCGTTGCGATCATGATGCCGAATGTGTTGCCATACCCGATCTCGATCTGTGCAGTCCTGCGCGCCGGCTACGTTGTCGTCAATGTCAACCCGCTTTATACCCCGCGCGAGCTGGAACATCAGTTGAGCGACAGCGGTGCCGAGGCGATCGTCGTACTCGACAGTTGTGCCGCAACGCTAGACGCCATCATTGCGCGCACGCAGGTGAAGCATGTTCTGATTGCCTCGCAGGACGGCGCGTCCGCCACGGCGCAGATCCCGAGTGCGCATAAGACGTTTGACAACGCGATTGCAGAGGGCCGTCGGAGCACATTCGTGCCGGCCTGCCCGTCACCGGACGACATTGCCTTTCTCCAATATACGGGGGGGACGACCGGCGTGTCCAAAGGGGCGACGCTGTTGCATCGGAACATCGTCGCGAATGTATTGCAGACGGACGTCTGGCTCAAGCCCGCTCGAAGTTGGCGTCCCGACGTGAAGCAGTTCATCACGGTGGCAGCCCTTCCGATCTATCACATCTTTGCGCTCAACGTCTGCTGCCTGCTGACGATGCATACGGGCGGGATGTGTGTACTGGTTCCGAACCCGCGTGACATTGGCGGGATGATCGTGTCGCTCGCCGGATACAAGATCACGAGCTTTCCGGGCGTGAACACGCTGTATAACGCGATGCTTCACCATCCCGATTTCCTGCGCCTCGACTTCTCCAATCTGCTGCTGGCCAACGGCGGCGGGATGGCTACTCAGGAAGCTGTCGCAAAGCGCTGGAAAGAGATGACCGGCGCACCGATCATCGAGGGATATGGACTGTCCGAGACATCGCCATGCGTGACGGTCAACCCCGTTGATCGTCACGAGTTCAATGGCACGATTGGCCTGCCATTGCCTTCCACCGAAGTGTCGATCCGGGACGACGACGGCAAGGAACTGCCGCCTGGACAAGCCGGCGAGCTGTGCATCCGCGGCCCCCAGGTGATGGCGGGTTACTGGCAGAGACCGGACGAGACCTCGAAAGTGATGACCGCCGACGGCTTCTTCCGATCGGGCGACATTGCATCGATCTCCGCGGACGGCTTCGTCCGAATCGTCGACCGCAAGAAGGACATGGTCCTGGTGTCCGGCTTCAACGTCTACCCGAACGAGATCGAAGAGGTCATGGCCAAACACCCCGGCGTTTACGAGGTCGCGGCGATCGGCGTACCCGACGAGCACTCTGGAGAGGCAGTCAAGCTGTTCGTGGTCAGGAAAGCGCCGGAGCTGACGGTCGAAGATCTGATGGCCTTCTGCAAAGATCAACTGACGGGCTACAAGCGTCCGAAAAGCATTGAGTTTCGCGACAGCCTGCCAAAGAGCAACGTAGGGAAGATCCTTCGGCGAGAGCTGCGGGCGGCAAGGGATTGACATCACCGGGGGAGGTCGATTCGCGAAGACTCCTTCTCAACCGACCGTGTAATGGAAAGCCCTGATTCAAATTGTCCTTCCGCTGCATAAGACTGGGAGCCATTGGACTTGGTCATTTGATCATGTTCGGGATGACCGCTCACGTCGGGGTCGTATTGCAATGACCTGCTTGCATGTCGGGCAGGATGTAGACGATCTTACTCAAGTCTCACGGGTTATCACTACCAGCACGGTTGAGCGTCTCAAATCTAGATAGTCAAATGACTGAGTCGGGCGATATGGTCGCGTGGCCTGACGAAAATCTTCAATAACTGGTCATCGGAGGGATCTCATGACTGAGAAACAAACAGATTCGCGCTCGCCAGAGCACGTAGAAGTACTAATTGTAGGGGCCGGAATCTCGGGGATTGACGCCGCGTGCCATCTCCGCATGAATCTGCCAGGGCGCTCGTTGGCCATTCTGGAAGCCATGGACGGATTCGGCGGTACCTGGTGGACCCACCGCTACCCCGGCGCACGTTCCGACAGCGATCTGTACACGTATGCGTTCGGATTCCGCCCGTGGCAGGGGCGCTCGATCGCTACGGCGGAGGAGATCCACAGCTATCTGGGAGACGTCATCAAGGAATACGGCCTCGATTCGAAGATCCGCTACGGGCATCGTGTTCAAACGGTGAACTGGTCGAGCGAACAAAAGCGCTGGACGGTCGAGGTATTGCGCAGCGATACAGGCGAGCGCTTTTCGATGACCACCGACTTCCTGTGGTTGGGGGCGGGATACTACGACCATCGTCAGGGTTTCACCCCGAAGTGGAACGGGTTCGATCGCTACAAGGGAACGGTCGTTCATCCGCAGCACTGGCCGAAAGATCTGGACTATGCCGGAAAGCGGGTGATCGTGATCGGCTCGGGGGCGACGGCCGCGACGCTGATCCCGGCGCTCGCCGGAACCGCGGCGCATGTGACGATGCTTCAACGATCGCCGACGTTCTTCACGTCGGTACCGTGGACGCATCAGCTGGACACCACCCTTCGCGAACTGAACCTTCCCGAAGAATGGCGCGCAGAGATTCTGCGGCGAGCCCACCTGAAGCAGACGTTCGACCTGATCAATCTGTCCTCGGCGAACCCGGACGCGGTTCGCGACTGGCTGATCAACGAGATCCGGCAACAACTGCCCGAAGGCTTCGACGTCGACAAGCACTTCAATCCCAGCTATCGCCCGTGGCAGCAGCGCGTGGCTGCGGTCCCGGAGGGGGATCTCTTCGCGGCGATCCGGGACGGGAAAGCGTCCGTCGTGACGGACACCATCGAATCGTTCGACGAAAGCGGTATCACGCTGGCGTCGGGTGAGCACCTGCAGGCGGACATCGTCGTGACGGCGACCGGCTTCGACATGAGCGCGTTCGGCCAGATCGCGTTTCAGATCGATGGAGACTCGGTCGACATGACCAAGCGGGTCTCGTATCGAGGGCTGATGATCGAGGGTATCCCGAACATGGCGTTCATCTACGGCTACTACCGTTCGAGCTGGACGCTCCGCGCCGATCTCGTCTGCGAATTCACCTGTCGGGTCCTTGCGCATATGGAAAAGGTCGGTGCGAAGACGGTGGAACCGCGCCTGAGAGACGAGGACGCCGACATGCAGCGGCTGCCCTGGACGGACCCGAACAATTTCAATGCGGGATACGTCATGCGGTCGCAACACCAGATGCACATGCGGGGCGATCGCATGCCGTGGCAGCACCACTTCGAGTACGAGGAGGAGCGCAAGACCATTCCGGAGTTGAGCCCCGATGCCGAGGTCCTGGTGTACCGCTGATCCCATGCAACGTTCGATTACAAGGTGATGTTATGGCACTCGATTTGCACCTCGCTGGTTTTCTCGAATCCTTGGCCGGGTCCGGCGCGAAACCATTGCCGCAGTCAACGCCGGAAGAAGCGCGCGGACTGATGCTGCATCTGGCCCAGGCCGTTCGTGCGCCGGAGACCATTGTCGATCTCCACAGCGTGGAAGACCTGACCATCCCCGGCGCATCTGGATCGCTGCGGGCGCGGAGCTATCGTCCGAGCGCAGAGACCCGTCTGGCGACAGTCGTTTTTCTCCACGGCGGCGGGTTCGTCATTGGCGATCTGGACACCCACGACAACATTTGCCGGGAGCTGGCGCGCGGCGCGAACGCGGTGGTGGTCTCGGTGGACTACCGATTGGCTCCCGAACACCGGTTTCCGGCCGCGGCGGACGACGCGGTGGCTGCGACCAAATGGGTCATCGCAAACGCAGGCGAATTGGGCGGAAACGACGTCGTGGCGGTGGCCGGGGATAGCGCAGGCGGCAATCTTGCGGCCGTCGTGACCCAGCAATTGCATGCCGAGGGAATTTCGCTTGCGGCGCAGCTCCTGATCTATCCCGCGGTGGCACAGGACCGTTCAGGCTTTCCGTCCTTCAAGGAAAACGGTGAAGGCTATCTGCTCGACCTCGAGTCGATTGCGTGGTTTGAAGGGCATTACGTTCCCGACGGCACGAACCCGGAGGATTTGCGACTGGCGCCGATCCATGCGAAGGACTTCGCGGGGTTGCCGCCGGCCGTCATCGTGACCGCGGAATACGATCCCCTGCGCGACGAGGGCGAGGCATACGGTCGCCTGCTTCACGCAAGCGGAGTCAAGGTCGAGACGATTCGGTGTGATGGCATGCTGCACGGCTTCTACGACATGGGCGCGATCTCGCCAGGCGCTCAGGCATGGATCGAGAAGGGCGTCGCAAGCTTTCGAATGATCCTCGAGAGCGCGCAGCACCATTGACACGTTGGCGGTTGCGACTTGATCGTGCATTGCGCCATTTAGTGGCTGCATGCGGCCCGATGGACGATCTCCAACGTTGCCGATGCGGCCACGCGGTGCTGATGCATGACGGAACGAAGCCGATTGCGCAGCGGCTCGGTGGCGCTACGTGAGCGGTGGAATCGATACATCAGGAAGTTGCTTGCGAAGCGCTCAAGCACTATCCAGGACACAGACCCGTGAACAATTCATTCGATTATCTTGTTGTAGGCGGTGGCTCGGCCGGCAGTGTGCTGGCTTCGCGTTTGACCGAAGACCCCGACGCGACGCTGTGCCTGTTCGAGGCCGGCGGTACCGGCGACGGATGGCCAATCAACGTTCCGGCTGCCTTGGTGCTGATGATTCCGTCCCGGCTGAACAATTGGGCGTTCGAGACCGTGCCGCAGAAAGGGCTGCTGGGCCGGCGCGGCTATCAGCCGCGCGGCAAGGCATTGGGTGGATCGTCCGCGATCAATGCGATGGTGTATACGCGCGGCCATCATGCCGACTACGATGACTGGGCCGCGCTCGGCAACGAAGGCTGGGCCTGGAACGATGTCTTTCCCTATTTCAAGCGAAGCGAGCATAACGAGCGTCTGAGCAATGACTGGCACGGGCGCGATGGCCCGCTTTGGGTCAGCGATCTGAGGACGGACAATCCGTTTCAGGCGCGTTGGCTGGAGGCCGGACGGCAGTGCGGCCTGCCCGTCACTGACGATTTCAACGGTGCGGAGCAGGAAGGCGTCGGCATCTACCAGGTGACCCAGAAGGATGGCGAGCGTTGGAGTGCCGCACGTGCATATCTTTTTCCGCATATGAAGACGCGCGGGAATCTGACGGTGGAAACCAGTGCGCAGGTCAGACGCATTGTGTTCGACGGCAACAAGGCCGTCGGTGTCGAAGTCACGCGTGCGGGGAATGTCGAGACAGTTTGGGCGAAGAAAGAGGTGATCCTTTGCGCTGGCGCGTTTCAGTCGCCGCAGTTGCTCATGCTGTCGGGTGTCGGTCCGAAGGACGAGCTTCAGCGTCACGGAATCGAGGTCGTAGTCGATCTCCCGGGTGTCGGTCAGAACTTGCAGGACCACCCGGACTTCGTCGTCAGCTACAAGACGAATAGCCTCGATGCGCTCGGCGTATCGATACGCGGAGGGATCAAGACACTGGCCGACATCAGGCAATACCGCAAGTCGCGCAGCGGTACGCTGACAACCAATTTTGCCGAAGGCGGCGCCTTCCTGAAGACACGTCCCGATCTGGATCGGCCGGACGTCCAGATGCACTTTGTCGTGGGACCGGTCAGCGATCATGGCCGGAAGGTGCAGCTCGGACATGGTATTTCGTGTCACGTATGCGTGTTGAGGCCGAAAAGCCGGGGATCGGTGAAGCTGCGAAGCGCGGATCCGCTGGATGCGCCGCTGATCGACCCGGCCTTCCTCGAGCACGCGGACGATCTGGATGTCCTCGTCGAAGGATACAAGCTTACGCGACGGTTGATGGCGACTCCGGCGATGTCGGCGTTCGTGACGAAGGATCTGTACGCATCCCGATCGCGTACGGACGAAGACATACGCGCGCTGCTGCGCGAGCGGACCGACACTGTCTACCATCCGGTGGGAACGTGTCGGATGGGGAACGACGAGCTTGCCGTCGTCGACGCTCAATTGCGCGTACGGGGGACGGAAGGCCTGCGTGTCGTCGACGCGTCGATCATGCCGACGTTGGTGGGAGCAAATACCAACGCGCCGACGATCATGATTGGAGAGAAAGCCTCGGATCTGATTCGCGGGATCTCGAGATTCCCGGCTGGTGCCGATGTGAAAGCCGGGTTCGCGGTTTGACGTGTGTTTTCTCGCGCCGGCATTCGTCGGCGCGAACGCCGCGATCGTACACGGACGTTGAGGGAGCATCGTATGCGCTGCAACGTCCGCTGCAGGAAGGCCAATCAACGCGCCGCTAGCTGATCGCCCCCGGTTCCGTATCCGGTCCCGCGTGCATACCGGAATGGGTCAGTCATCAGCTTCTCTCCCTGAAGGGCGTCGGTATGCGCCGTGATGAGCATCGTCGCCAATGGGTCACGTCATGTCTGTGAACCTGGAATGCGATCCGAACATGTTCACACGTCGGCAAGACCGCGACTCTGAACTTCGATCATGCACTCCCTGATACTCATCGTGGATGACACGCCGGACATGTCGTCTATGCTCGACACTTGCCTGATCCGCAACGGGTTCCGAACATTTCAGACCGCGACGGCTCAACCGGTGCTCGCCGCACGACTGAACTTGAAACCCGACCTGGTCATTCTCGACGTGCGTCAACTACGTGCGGATACCCTCGAAATACTCGCCAACCTTCGAAGACAGTGCGATACCCCGGTCGTGGTCGTTTCGGAGTGTGATCTGGATCGGGAGTGGGTGCGAGCACTGCATGCCGGGGCTGATGACTACATTGTCAGACCCTTCAACCCGGAAGTGGTCGTCGTGCGATTGCTCGCAATTCTTCGGCGCTCATGCGCGTTCGCCCCGGCGCGCCGCCTGCGGGTTGGAATGCTCGGGATCGACACTGAACACCGTATCGCGTGCGTTCGGACATCCTTCGGTGTTGAGCCCATATCGGTGACACTCGCCGAATTCCGCCTGCTCGCTTACATGGCCAAGGTACCGAACCATGCGTTTACGCGCATCGAATTGCTCAACGCGTGCGTGACAGACGCGAGTGCGTCTACACGCACTATCGACGATCACATGAGCCGCCTGCGCAGAAAGCTGATGGACGCGGGGTATCGGACGTATTGGAGAGTGTGCGCGGCGTCGGCTATCGACTTCGAAAACCCTGCTACCAGGGGAGATGACGGCCAATCGTATCGACTGCGACGCAGCGGGCCGTGTTTCTCGATCACGGCCTGCCGCGCCACACGTACATCGAATCGTTACCGCGAGACGACTCCGTCGCGGGAGAAAATCAGCCATTTGTCGCCAGGCGAGGGTAGCGCGGCCGTATAACTCGTCCCGGTCTCGGTATGCAGGCGCTTGAATGTCTTTCCGTCATCGGTGCTTTGAGCCTGCAACCCGTCGATACCTACCGCCAATACCGTGGAGCCTCGGGACGCTAGCGCGGTAATGGAATTCCTGGTGTCGAGCGTCGCGCGTGTCCAGGTATGGCCGTTGTCCTCGCTTCGCATCAACGTGCCACGCAGCCCGCCGACCAGCAGCACACCGTTGGGCAGCGCCACGCCGCACCAGAACGAGCCCTTGTATCCGGTCTCCACGCTTTCCCACGTGTTGCCCTTGTCCCTGGAAATCAGGAGTTGCCCCTTCTCGGCCGGGGCAAAGATCTCGCCATTGCCGTTCGAGAAGAGGCCGAACAGATTCAGGTCCGACTTCTTGCCGTTCGGGAGAGCAGCTTCCCTTTTGGTCCAGGTCTTGCCGCCGTCATCGGTGACGAGGATGAGCGACCAGAGTCCGACGGCCACGCCGTGGTTGGCATCGATGAAGTGCACGCCGAACAGCGGGCGATCCTCGCTGGTCGCGAGTCGTTGAACCTCCCACGTCTCGCCGCCGTCGGTCGTCTTCAGGATCGCGCCCCAGTGGCCGACTGCCCACCCTGTCCTGGCGTCGATGAAACTGACGGACGTCAACGTCGAGCTCACGGGCACGGACTTGGCCTGGCGGTACGTCGCACCGCGGTTGTCGGACAGCAGGACGATGCCGTTCGCGCCGACACTCACGACCCGCTGGCCGGCCCAGGTGGCATCCAGCACGGCGGACTGGGTCGCGATGCTCGACTGGACGGCCGGAACGGGCCGGAGTTCCGATGCGGATACGGCGCTTGGCGTGCTGCCCAGCAGCGCGCCAAAGACGACGGCACCGGCCGACAGGGAGAAAACCTTGCGATACAGGGTCATGGAATCCTCTTTTTCTTCAATGGGCGAGCAGGCCGGGGGCACGGGCGGGCTTGCGCCGCGGGAAGACGCGCTCGAGCCAGACGGCGAAGGCAGGCAGAACCGTCATGGCCATGACCATGTTGACGATGAACATGAACGCCAGCAGCTTGCCCATGTCGGCCTGGAACTTGAGCTCGGAGAACGACCAGGTGGCGACGCCGATCGCGAGCGTGATCGCCGTAAAGATGGTGGCCGTCCCGATCTCGAGGATCGATTGTTCGAGCGCCTTGACGATGCCGACGCCGTTGGCGAGATGCAGTTGCAGCCGGTTGTAGATATAGAACGCATAGTCCACGCCGATGCCCACCGCCAGCACCATCACGGGCAACGTGGCGACGGTCAGGCCGATCTGCAGTTCCTTCATGAACCAATATCCGATGAACGTGCCGATCGTCAGCGGCAAGCAGCAGGCGAGGACCGCGCGCAGGTCGCGGTACGTGACGAGGACGAGCAGGACGATGGTCGTATAGACGTAAAGCATCATCGGCAATTCGCTGCGCTCGATTTCGTCGTTGACCGCAGCCAGCACGCCGGCGTTGCCGGAGGCGAGCCGGATCTTCACGCCCGGCAGCTTGTTCGTATCGCGGAAATGCTTCGCGGCGTTGATCACCTGGGTGATCGTGGTCGCCTTGTGGTCGGCCAGATAGATGTTCACCGCGGTCATGCTGCAGTCCTTGCGCATGACGCCGGGCGTGCGGGCCACCTCGCCGGCCAGCGATGAATAGTTGTCGGGATCGATGGGGATCGCGGACATCTTCGGATTGCCTTCGTTGTATCCCTCGTTGTACTGCCGCAGCAACGACGAGAACGAAACGACCGACAACACGCCGGGGACGGCACGCATCGACCACACGAAGCGATCCTGATACGCACCGATCTCCACGTTGTTGCACGACTGCGGCGGCGCTTCGAAGACGATGGAAATCCAGTCCAGGCCGACGTCGTAGCTCGACGCAATCGAAACCGAATCCTTGTTGAACCGGGCATCGGCACGAAGCTCGGGCGCACCGGCCTGCAGGGTGCCGACCACGCGGTCCCGGCTTTCCCAGGCCGCCACGCAGAACACCACGACGGCAGCCAGCAGGACGATCGCTGCATTGCGCGGAATGGCGACTTTTGCGAGCACGCGGAGCACGCGGCCACGACGAACGGCATGCCGTTCCGCATTCTTTGCGTAATTGCCGTCGACCTTGAGCAACGACGCTGCCAGCGGAAGCATCACCAGATTCGTGACGATCTTGTACGCCACGCCGAGCGAAGCAGTGATCGCAAGCTCGCGCACCATCGGGATCGGAATCAGGATCAGCGTGACGAAGGACACGAAAGCGGTCACCAGGGCGAGCGTGCCTGGAATCAGCAGCCCGCTGAAGCTCGATCGAGCGGCTTGCTCCACCGACTTCCCGTGGGAGATTTCGCGTACGATGAAATTGATCTGCTGGACGCCGTGCGAAACGCCGATCGCGAACACCAGGAACGGCACCAGCACGCCCAACGGGTCGAGCCCGTAGCCGAGGAGATGCAGCGTGCCGAACTGCCAGACGAGCGAAACCAGCGAGCAGGTCAGCGGCAGGATCGTCAGGCGAACGGATCGGCAGTACCAGTAGACGGCCAACGCGGTCAGGAGCAGCGCGATCGCGCAGAACTTCAGGACGGACGACGCGCCGTTTGCAATATCACCAATCTGCTTCGCGAAACCGATGATCTGGATTTCATAGTTCGAATCCTCGAACTTGGCGCGCAATTGCGATTCGAGCGCCTGATCGAATGCCACATAGTCGACCCGCTCGCCTTTGGCATCCAGCTCGTTGAGATCGGCGGTGACCATCGCGCTGCTCTGGTCGCGCGACACGAGGCTGCCGACGAAGCCGCCCTGGGCAGTCGAGCGCGAAATGGCGCCGACCGTGTTGCTGTCGAGCTGATCGGGCGTCACGGTGCCGGGAATGAGCGGGTCTGCGCGGAATCCGTCTTCGGTGATCTCGTTGACGAATGAATTTGGAGTCCAGAGGGATTGAACGCTGCTGCGAGACACGTTCGGCAGGAAGGTGACCGCCTGGGTGACTTCGTACAGGCGCTTCAACGCTGCCGGCGTCCAGATGCTGCCCTTGCGGGCTTTGACGACGACGATCAGGCGGTTGGCGCCGAGCAGGTCACCGCGATACTCGTTGAACGTCTGGGTATACTCGTGGCCCAGCGGAAGCTGCTTCTCGAACCCGGCATCCATGCGCAGCTTGACCGCGAAGCAGGCCATGACGACGGTGAAGAGAACCAGGAGCCCCAGCACGAGACGCCTGTGACCGAACAGCGCATTTTCCAGCGAATGAAGAATTCTTAGCAGCTTGCTGGGTCGGGCTGCGTCGGAAACAGGCGTTTGATTCATATTGACCTCAGAAATTTCGAGAAGCGACGATTGCCACGAAGTCCCTGTCACGTAGCGGGTTGGCCAGCGGGTTGGTCGGGCCCATGAAGCGGGTGTAGTTCAATCCGACCTGCCAGTTCGCCGGGTTCTGTATGAAGTTCACATACAGGTTCATGGCCGTCACGCCGCGCATGAACTGGGCATTCACGTTCGGCGTATTGCCGAAGAGGCCGTATCGGACGAATATCCCCGGATTGACCTGCCACCCGGGGATGACGGTGCCGTCGTAAACCCAGTTGAAATCGACGTCGATCCCGCCGGAGTATTTCGTTCCCTGGGCACTACCCGGCGTGTTGAGTGCGCCGGTCGCGAACAAGTCGTTGAATTCGTTCCCCCACAGAAGCGCGCCAGGCGAAATCGGCGACCCGCCGTAGCTCTTGTGAAGCCCCGGATACGCAATGATCACCGTCTCTGTCGTCAGCGTGGCGGTCTGGGCGCCGAGCAGCTTGAGGAATGCGCCGGAATTGCCCGGCTGGAGCGAGTAGAGGGAAGTCAGATGCCACTGGAATCGCTTCTCGTCGACCCAGCAGTTTCCACCTTGCGCGACGCATCCGCTAGCCGGATTCAGGGGAACGGCGTCTCGCGGGCGGTACGAGAGCTCGGTGCCGATCGCCCAGTCGCCAACGGGGAAGTTGGCGCTGACACCGATCATGTGACGGTCTTCCGGGAATTTGAGGACCGTCCCGCCCGTTGAACTCAGCGAGACTTCCGGGAACTTGTCGTGGTACGCGATCGTGTAGAAACCGAGATTCAGATCCGTTCCCGCGGGCTGGTAGCGAATGGAAAAACCGTACTGCCCGCCGTTTTTCGGATGGACGGTCGCGACGCCATACGCGTTGTTGCCGGGCCCGACGATCTGATTGGACCAATAGCTGCCAACCGGCGGAAGGTAATTCTGGTTCCAGTTGCTCTGGAAGTACCCTTCGACGTTCACGCCGTGACCCACGCCAGATGCGACACTCACGATCGGCGCGGGCAGGATGATCTCCTTGACCTGCGCCCCGGGCTGGGACGCGCGATTCACGTCGATCGCATTCGTCGCATTGATCCCACCGATTTCCCAGATACTTTCGCCCCAGCTGACGACCTGATTACCCACACGGATGCGTGCAATCTGGTCGCCTATGTTGAACTGCTTGCTGACCCACAGGTCGAGCAAGCGTGGCTTGAAGCGGATGTTTTTCTCGGCGTCGGACGGGAGCCCGCCGCTCAGGTTCGGCGAAGGGTTATAGAAAAGGTCCTGTCCGCTGGTTGCACCAGTGGTGTGGGTGCCGGAGTAGTCGTATTGCCAGGTGCCACGTGCCATGAACGTGAGCCCCTGTGACGGCATCTTCAGGAGCAACTCGTGGTTGCCCTTGAGATAGCTCGTGAAAGGATCTCCCTTGCCGTAGTTGATGTCGCCCTGATCGGAGAGGCCGCTCAACTGACCGAGTCGGCCGCCACCTGTCTGCGCACCGGTGGCCACGTTGTAGGTCGGCGATACGAGATTGCTGCTCGGCGACGCGGTTCGAATGCCGACGCCCGCCGATATCGTCGAATCGAAACTGCCTTCGACGTTCCCGATCGTGAACGTGAAGGCGTGCGCGCTGCCGCACCCGACGGCGACAAGCGCCGCGATCGCCGCGCGCACGAACACCACGCTGGAGCGGGGCTGTAATGAGGAGGTGGTAGCCATTTTGTTTCGGCCCGTGTCAACGCTCGCTCAACGCGCGGAGATTATCGGCGTTGTAGAAGCTCGGCTTGTAGTGTTGGTCCGCCGACGAGTCGACCGACCACTTCGCGTCCCGTCCGGCCGCAAGCATCGAACCGTCCACGAGGTACCGGCCGTCGACGAGGTTGTATTGAGCGAATGCGAGCGTGTCGCAGCTCCCCGTCTCGTACACCGGAATGATGTAACCCTCGCGAACCTTCGAGATGTTGCCCTGCGCGTCGTAGTCCACCGCGCCGAGGTAGCTCCAGCTGTCTTCGTCGACATAGAAGAGGCGCTTCGGAGCGGTATGGCGCATCCCCTGCTTGACCGTGGCTTCCACGACCCACACGCGGTGGAGTTCGTAGCGACGCTTCGACGGGTTGACGAAGTCGGGGCCGTAGGCATCTTCAAATTTGTCCGAGAAGTCGTACATGCCCAGGTCGTTATAGGTAACGATCATTTCCTTCTTGCCGAGCAGCTTCCACGAGAATCGGTCCGTCTGTCCGGAGAAGACCAGCGCTTCATCCATGTTGTACTGGTTGTCGAAGCCGATCTGGGGTGCATCGTAGGCGTACGACGGCATGCGACGGGTGCGGCGCTGCCCCGGGAAGTAGTAGAAGACTTCGGTCGGCTTGCCGGCATAAGTGGTAAAGATCGCGGCCTGGCCGGCAATGGCCGCCGGCGACTTGTACGCGTAGTAGGCGTTGCCTTCGACCTGGTTGACCTTCGCGAACGTCGTGCCGGCCTTGTCACCCCAGGGCTGGTAGATCCACGCGTCGGACACGTTCTTGATCCAGTCGGACGCGCCCTTGCGCGGGGAGACGACGGTGATGATGTCGCGCATCTCGACGCCGGCGCCGCGGTAGTGCACCTTCGCGTTCCACATCACTTCCGCGCCGGTCTTGGGCGCAGGGAACGGGTAGCCGGGCAGGTGAGCATCGGCGAGCTCCGATCCGTCCGCGGTCATCTTGGCGAAACCCACGTTGTTCTTCGTGTTCTCTGCGACGAAATCGGGGACGCCGCACGTGCGCCGGGACGGATAGACCGGCATCGTGAAGCCCTTCAGGTTCTTCAACAGCGCAATCTGGCCAGGATTGAGCTTGTCCGCGTACTTGTCGACATTGCTGGCATCGATCGTGTACAGCGGCTTGTCGGACTTGTACTTGAAGAAGTCGGCGCGGCGCTTGCCGTAAGTCCAGCCCGAACCTACGTTTCCAACAGGTGCCCATGCGGGAATCCCGTTTACGGTGCCGGCGACCTCCGCCCCGGACGGTGTATGAGACGAGTCCAAACCTTCGGCAAACGTGCTGGTCAAAGTCATCGCGACCGCGGAAGCGAGAAGTGACGATTTCGCTGCCGATCGTACGAGCGAAGGGTATTTCTTGAAAGAAGGCATCTTGACCACATCAATCTCCTTGACCTTGACCAGGTAACGTGAATCCGCCCAAAGGGTTGGGTATAAGCGAACGCATGCGAACGAATGATCGTCGCCTCAATTAATTCGTAATGCGAAGTTTATAAACTGCGTTTTACTGTAATTTGCGTGAATCAACTGCCCCGTTCATCATTGTTGCGTTGATGATCGGGTCGTCCGGCACACCTGATGGCGTGCCGGACTGTGCGTACTACATGCAGCCGACCGTCACTCACAGAAGCCGGATGCGGTCTTGCGGTTTGTTCGGCAGGAGCGGCTCTTTACGCGTGCCGCCTACGAATGGCTTGGCTTAAGCCGGGATCGACGAGAAGTATTCGGCCGGCTGCGCGTGCCATCCTGCCCAACGCTTTTCCCAATACAGGTTGTGAATCTTCTCGGAGATCGGGCCGGGGCCGTTGCGATTGCCGAGCGGCTGATCGTCGACGGAGCTGATGGGCATGATCCCGCCTGCCGACGACGACGTGAATGCTTCATCGGCTTCGCGCAACTGGGTCGCGGTGTATTTGCCGATGTTCACCTTGAGGCCGAGCTCGGCGGCGATGTCGAACACACTTTGACGCGTAATACCCAACAGGCAGCCTTCAGCGGGCGTGTAGAGCTCCCCGTTCTTGACGAAAAAGACATTCGCGCCGGCTGCTTCGGTGAGGTTGTCGTCCTCGTCGACGAGAATCGCCCAGTCATTTTTCCGTTCGGCGGCTTCGAAGAGTGCGAGCTTCATGTCCATCCAGTGGAAGTTCTTGGCCGTGGGATCGACAGCTTTTGCGGAGATGCGGTTGTACCGTTTGCTGATCAACAGGTTCGATCCTCGCGTGCGGACTTCGTCATCCGACTGGAAGAAGAACGGCACGGCAAATGCGAACATGGCGTTCTTCATCGCGCTGCGGTCGCGGCGGTCGACACTCAGAGGGCCGCGGGTGACGCACCACCAGACGTACGCGTCCTTCAGTCCGGCGTTTCGCACGAGGTTGTGGAGAATCTCCTTAACCTGGTCGCGATTGAACGGATTCTCGAGGAAGAACTTCGCCGACGATTCCTCCATGCGGGTGAGGTGATCATCGAGACGGAAGAAATTGCCTCGCGAGACGGTGACGACATCGTAGGCGGCGTCGGCGTGCAGGAATCCGGCGTCGACGAGCGGGACGGTCGCTTCGGTGATGGGGACATAGTTTCCGTCGCAGAAAGCACTGCCATCTTCGTAGCGGGGTTCATGCGGAGCGCGAGCATGCAACGGGTTCTCATGCATGATCTGCTGTACTTGGATGATTGCCATGGTAATTACCTTTCGCTCCCGGGGGAGAGTTGCCGTTCGGTGTTGATGTCAGAAAGCGACCGGATCGCGGTGCGCTACTTTGCGGATTGCTTACTTCTTGGCCATCCGGCAGAAAGTCTGCCATATGACTTGATCAATTGACCGTGTAGTAGAAAGTATTGCTCGAAAAATTCCATGTCGATGAAGGTTAACCCTCTGTGATGTTCGCCAAAGACTCGCTCGCCGAGCAGATCTGAGCTCACCGTTCGGCCAGCAAGCCACGCCGGTCCGCCCGGAAAAGGTGACTTCGGTGCGTTGCCCGTTTCGCCGGGAAGCCCCGTGGCGTCTCGTCATCACTGCCGTCAGGCCGCAGTTTCCGTAGACCTTGACGCGGCCGCATTGTGGTCCGTTCCTTCGAGCGTCTTACTTTGTCTCGCTCATGGCAATGCTGATTATTACGTAGTCGTGTGACTTGGACAAATGATCAAAAAAGACGCTAGTATGGATCGTCCAGGGCGATTTCGATGACTGATGACGTGCCCCGAGACCAACTGACATGGAGCGAGCTGATGCCGATTTTTGAAACAGATCATCTCCGCCGGGCGTTCATCGGCGGGCGATGGGTGGAGCCGGTGAACGGTGGCATTGAACAGGGAATTGTCGATCCGGCGACGGGGGAGGGCTCCGGAGTCTTGCTGTTCTCCGACGAGGCGGATGTGGACCTTGCGGCGAAGGCGGCGAGCAATGCCTTCGCAACGTTCTCGAACACGCCGCTGGTCGAGCGGCTCAAAATACTCGAGGCCGTGATCGCCGTATACACCGAGCGGTTGCAGGATATGGCGGACGCCATCACGCTCGAGATGGGTGCCCCGATGGAAGCAATTTCCCGTCCGCTCCAGGCGGCGCTGGGACTCTGGCACCTTCACACGACGCTGGAAGTCGCCAAGCAATACCCGTTCGAGCGAATCCAGGGCACATCGCGGATCGTGAAGGAGCCAGTGGGGGTTTGCGGGTTGATTACCCCGTGGAACTGGCCGATGAACCAGGTCATGTGCAAGGTCGCACCGGCGTTGGTGACGGGTTGCACGATTGTGTTGAAGCCCAGTCAGAATGCACCCTATTCGGCCATCGTTCTCGCCGAGATCCTCGAACAGGCAGGCGTGCCGCCGGGTGTATTCAATCTCGTACAGGGCTCGGGGCAACGCCTGGGGCGGGCGATCGCTTCCAGTCCTCTCTTCGACATGGTGTCGCTGACGGGGTCGACGAGCGCTGGCGTGGAGGTTGCCCAGGCCGCGGCAACGACGATCAAGCGGGTGACGCTGGAGCTCGGGGGGAAATCGGCGAACATCATTCTGGACAGCGAAAACTTTCAACAGGCCGTGACGCACGGCGTGCTGCAGATGATGGTCAATTCCGGTCAGACATGTACCGCGCCGTCGCGAATGCTGGTTCCGGCGCATCGCCTCGAGGAGGCGGAAAAAATTGCCGCGGCCGCATGCGCGCAGGTCGTCGTCGGCGATCCGCGCGATCCGCGCACGACGATGGGCCCGATGGCGAACCAGCGCCAGCATCGGAAGGTGCAGGAGATGATCCAGGCGGGAATCGACGAGGGCGCGCTGCTCCTGTCGGGCGGACTCGGCAGTCCTCCTGGGCTCGAAAGAGGTTACTACGTCAAGCCGACAGTCTTCAGCCGCGTGAACAATCAGATGAGGATTGCGACGGAGGAGATTTTCGGTCCGGTACTGGTGATCATTCCCTATCGGGATGAGTCCGACGCTGTTGCCATTGCCAACGACTCGCCGTACGGTTTGTCGGGATACGTCTATGGAGAATCGATCGAGCAGGCAGAACGGGTTGCAAGAAAATTGCGGACCGGGATGGTGCATTTGAACGGTGCCGCAGCCGATATCGCAGCGCCGTTCGGCGGTTACAAGCAGTCAGGAAATGGGCGCGAATGGGGCTACGCCGGCATCGAGGAATTCCTCGAGACGAAGTCCATGTTCGGTGCGACCCCGGGTGCGGTCAGCTGAGTGGAATCGACGACGGGCGCTCATCTCGGGTGGGCGCCCCGCTGTCAGCCGTCGTCCGTCGACGGAGCGGCGACGATATCACGGCGTGCGTTCAAGCGCTATGTGGCGCGGGTCGGCATCGCATCGGCCCTGTCAGGTCGTTGGCTTTCGGCACAACGTGGCATTGCGTCGATTCTCAAGCGTGTGTGGTTGAGTTCGAGATCGAATCGGCAAACGCCTCCAACGCCGAACTCGCACTATCCAGGTTGGCCTCGAGCTCGACGAGGTCGGTTTCGTTTTGCCAGCTATTCAGCAAACCATCAATCAGGATAATGCTCATTCGTGCGACAGGCTCGAGCATGTCATTGCTGACTTTTGGCACATGCTTGCCGAAGTAAGCGATCGTTCGCTCGACAGTCTGAATGTAGGTTTTCAACGCGAAATCCGGACGATGACGCTCTGCCCACTGGATCAGCTCGGACTGCGCGCGGGCGTACGACGGATTCCGTACAAGCCATTCGACAGTCTCGCGCAACTGCCATCCGGCGAGTTCGCCCAGCGAGTGAAATTCACCATGAGCTGGAATGTCCGTTGCGAGAAGATCGAACAGGGATTCGTAAACTGCGTCGAACAGATCGTCCTTGGTCCGAAATACATAGTGGAGCGACGCGAGAGGACAGCATGCGGCTTGCGCGATGCGTCTCGTCGTGGCGCCAGCGACGCCATGCGCGGCGATGACTTCCACGGCGGCGTCAACAAAATCCTGTCGCCGCATCGCAGCGCGAACTCGTGTCATTGGTAAACTCCGGTACCCGAAAATCCTCGTTCGTTCACGTCTCGCGGGCGTGTAGCTTTCATTCGTGATACATGGTCAAGTGACCACAATGGTCGTGAATTATGTCGGCTTCTTGAAAGTTTGTCCATGGAAGGGCTGGCCAATGATTCCCCGGATGTCCCGCTTGCTCGATCGAGTCATGGACGACAAAGATGTTCGATTGACTTGGTCATTTGACCTTTATGAAAATTAAGCAGCCGAAGATTTGCTGTCGATGGAGGTAAACCCGTGAGGACGAGGGGCGTGACGTCGGCCCAGAAGCAGTCTGGTGAGTCGCGCTTGCATGGGAATTGAACTGGAATGCCGGAAGTGGCGCCGGTGGATTCTCTGAGGTGCTGATTATCGCGTCGCGCTTGTTGCGGAAGGGGCGAGCGTCATGTTTCCGTAACGGGCGTTCGAGCAGGGTGTGCGCACCGAGTAGCGCCGCACGCGACGAAGCCATCAGCGTGATGCGTTGCGAGCCGAGCAGGCATTCGCAAAGAGGTGATGCGAACCTCGCCGCGGCGAGGTCTATGCAATTGGTGTCTAGAGGGCAGAAACTGCTTACGGCTTCCGTTCTGATTTGCGAGCGGTCTTCGCTGGCGGACGAGCGTCCGAGAGCGTTGCCGCATAGGCGGCCAGCATCTTGCTCGCATGGTCGACGTCAGCCGCCAGGCGTTTCGAGTCTTCCTGAGCAAACCAGGAAAAAAGTAACCCGTCCACCAGGACAACAGTCAGCCGCGCGACGGCATCCAACGCCTTGGCACTGGGACGTGGCTCGGCGGAGGAAAGGTAGCCACGCGCGCCTTCCAGCGAGATACGAAGGGCCCCCACGGCCACTTCGGGCTGATGTCGCAGTGCCCATGTATAGAGTTCCGACTGGGTCTTTGCGTATGCCGGGTTTGCTTCGAACCAGGCCATCACCGAGCGCAGATTGAATTCCGCGAGGTCAGACAGGGTGCCATGCTCGGGTGCTTCCGGGCTATCTGTGCGGATCAAGTCGATCAAGGACTCATAGACCGCGAACAACAGTTCGTCCTTCGAGTGAAAGACGTAGTGCAGCGAAGCAAGCGGGCAACCCGCAGCTTCGGCGATGCGACGGGTCGTGGCGCCCTTTACACCGTGCTCTGCAATAACCGCGACAGTCGCCGCTACGAGGTCCTGGCGGCGGACTTCAGCCCGTACTCTCTGCATAGGCCAGTGCTCCGTTTGATGTCTTCGTCCAAAGGTGCTACCCGCGCCGGGTAGTCGAATCGCTGGATATTAGCATGACGATGAGCGCTATTCCGGAAGCCTCGTAAGGCATTGCTGCGCACGGATGCGATGTGTCTGGCGCTGCGTGGGAAACGTGACGCCCAGGCGCATGCTCGATGTGATCTTGGTGCGGCATGCCGGGGAGCGGGGCAGTACACCACACGGCAATCGATCGGCACGCGATTCCGTCCCGGGGATGCACAGCTGCGAGCCGGCGTCGATACAGATGCAGGTCACGCGTTGGGGGCAGGCGTGATCGTGTGAGTCCGGGGCGGCGCTTTCATGTCGCGGCTAGTGGAAACCCCGTATTCCAAATGTCAATTCGGCGCATAAGACTCGTGCCTGTAGATACATGGTCATTTGATCAAGTCAGTCACTCGGCACCGCTAGCGTGGCTTGAGTCGTTACGTGGTGCGACGAGTTCCCTGCTCCGGTGCATGTGTGCCGCTGCAGGGTGCGCAAACTGCAACGCTGGGACCGCGAGCACATCAATACTCGGTATGTGTTTTGCTTTATGGGCATACGACCAAGTCGTATGACTGTATCGGTCGACGTGAATGATGATTGTCTTGCTGCAACGCGGTAGACGACACGATAGGGTGTACGAATGAGCAACTTGATTGCTGTCTTGGGTTTGGGCGAGATGGGATCCGCGATCGCCATCTCCCTGATTGAGCATGGCGAGAAAGTCGTCGTCTGGAACAGGACGTCAGGAAAGGCTCACCGTGTGTCCGAGCTCGGCGCCCGAGTGGCCGACAGTGTGACGGATGCCTGTGCGCAGGCGGATGTCATCGTCGTCGTGACCGCAACGCCGATCGACGTTGCGAGTGATTTCGAGAAACTGGGCGAAGGGTTGCAAGGAAAAACGATCGTCAATCTGGCAACGGGGCGCCCATCCGAAGTCCAGACGCTGGATCAGCTGGTGAGTCGCGTCGGTGCGAAATTCATCAGCGGGACCATCCAGTGCTTTCCGCCTGATATCGGCAGCGAAAGCGCGACCATCCTCTTTGGCGCCGAGATGAATGTCTGGAACGAAGTCGAACTCTTGGTGAGAAAGATCGCGCCGCAATCCGTCTACATTGGCGCACGCCCCGATGTACCGAACGTGCTCGATGCAGGGTTGACGGGAACCTTCGTGTTTGGTGCTGGCGCAGCGTTCCTGGAAGGTCTCCGGTTCGTCGTGAATTCGGGCATGTCGATCGACGAGATTCGTGACTTGATTCCTACCTACATCGCCGGTCAGGCGCACTTTATCGAAGGTCTGTTCGAATCCGTGGCGGCTTCCGACTATCAACCTCGGGGCGCGAACCTGGACGTGTACGCGCGAGCAGTCGCGCTGTTCCAGCAGGCGCAGGAGGACGCGGGGCTGCCGCCGCGAATCCTGAAGGCGTTACGCGAGCGAATCCTGTCATCCATTGCGGAAGGCGATGGTGACCGCGGATACGCTGCTCTTTTCAATCATTGACAACTTGTTGGAGGAAACACCATGTCGTTGCAACGCCTTTCAAGTGATAGCAGTCCTGAAGACCTGGCGAATGCGGTTCGCCAGGATGGCGGTGCGATCGTCAAGAACTTTGTCGGTTCCGACCTGCTCGCACGTATCCAGCGTACGCTTTTCGACACGCTCGAATCTGCTCCGAACGGAGTAGACGAATACTTCGCGGGTACACAGACGCGGCGAGTTTCGCGGCTCTTCGCACGTACCGACTGGATGGCCGAGGTCGCTTTGCATCCGCTCTACCTGGGCGCCGCGCGTAGCATTCTGCAGACGCCGATCAAGATCTGGAGCGGCGAAAACCAGGTCGATATTGCACCGGATATTCAGGTGGGCGTGACGCAGGCCATTCAGATTCGACCGGGTCAAGGCCTGCAGCCCTTGCATCGCGACGATTCTGTCTGGCTCTGGCGACACCCGAACTACGGTCGCGAAGCCCGGTTCCAGGTCATGGTGGCGGTATCGGACTTCACCGAGGAAAACGGCGCCACACTCGTCATTCCCGGCAGTCACAAGTGGGACGACGAGCGCATGCCCAAGCAGGAGGAAGCGGTTTCCGCGGTGATGTCCGCCGGCGATGCCCTTTTCTTCATCGGCTCGACCTATCACGGCGGCGGGAAGAACGTCAGCGATGCGCCGAGAACCGGCCTGACGATGTCATATGACCTGGCGATCCTTCGTCAGGAAGAAAACCAATACCTCACGTTGCCGATTGAACGGGTGAAGCGCTTTCCGGAGGAACTGCAGCGATTGCTCGGCTGGACCTATGGCACCACGTTTGCCGGCTTCGTCGAGCGTAACGGGCAAATGTCGGACCCGAACGATCTGCTGAAAATGAAGGATTTCCTCGAGGTCGGGCATTTCGATTGACGGACGTGATGGGCGTTGGAATTACCGCACTTTTTCCCGTAGAAATTGGGCGGTCCCCATCGCAGAAGGCATCGTCGTTGGTCGGCATCATGTGCGAGTGGGCCGACGCGATGCGCGTATGTGGAGCGAAATCGGGCTTCAGTGCAAGCGGATCGTGGCTTAAAACGTGCTGGAGCTGCCGGTCATGCGCATTCAGGATGCGGCATCGTGGGCACGTCCTGCTACCTGTTGCCCCGTAGATATCGAGTTCGACCCGTTTCGAGAATCACCTCGGCCGTCGATATGAGGGCCGGCGAAGCGCGAACGAGCTCGATATCGCGATTTATCGGTTGGTTGAAGACATCTTCGAAACAGTCCACGTGTGGGTGTGAGCAGCAGGGCGATCGAGATCCTTCGACGCGCTCTCGCATTCGTGCAAACGACAAGGAGCGCATCGTGAGTTACGAAATCAAGGGGATCCGTAAAATCGCCCTGCTTTACACGGGGGCCGTGGTATGGACCCCAACCTACCTGCTTCCGTTCAACATCGAGGAATCGATGGCCCGGTTCGGACTGTCCGAAAGCAGCGCTGGATGGCTCGCGTCCGCGGTGCTTCTCTGTCTTTCGCTTTCCATCGTCATTTTTGGACGGCGCATGGCGACGTTGAACAAGAGAGCGGGCGCACTGATTGCGGCGGCGCTTGCCGTTCTGTCGACCTGCGCGATGTTTTCGAACAATTTTTATGTTTTTGTCGCCGCCAGGCTGGTTCTCGGCGTCACCTTGGGTGTGAGTTGCGTGTGTGCGTACGGTGTGATTGCGCACGTCAAGCACCCGGAGAAGGTCGCGGCTCAAGTCGCTGTGGCGATGGCCGTCATATTTTCCCTCGCGATGTATGTCGTGCCGGTCGTGAATGCGAAGGTGGGGAGCATCGGCGTGGATGCCGTCCAGCTCGCCATTGTCGTGGTAGCGCTGTTTTTCGGCGCGTTCATGCATCCCGCCATCAACGCAAGCGAGGAAGGCGTCGCGAAGGATGCGATCAGATCCAGCGATGTCCGCGGGATTCTGGTCAGCGCATTCTTCATCTACGTTTCGCAGACGGCCCTCATGGGGTTCGCCGCGGAGGTCGCGGCAACCCGTGGCGTCGAGGCGCAGCAACTGGGCATTCTGTTCATGATCAATGCTGCCGCTCAATTGCCGGTGGGCGTAGCGGTTTCCTGGTTGGGTGATCGTTGCGGACTGTTCAAGCCGATCGCCTTCGGGCTCATCGTGTTGATCGCATGCAGCCTGGGCATGTATTGCGTGGGCGGTAAATGGGCGTTTCTCGTGTCGACGGCCCTGATCAGCGCCGGTGCGACGCTGGTTGCGCCGTATATGGTGGCGGCGCTGTCAAAAATGGATTCCAGCGGCAGAAGCACCGCGACCTGTGCGTCGGCAATCAATTTGGGCTTGGCAGTCGGCCCCGCGATTGCCGGAACGGTGTTCAGTGTGGCCGGTTTGCGCGCGGTTGGCTGGCTTTCCGTCGGGTTGCTGGTGGTGCCGATTCTGCTGACCAGCGTTGCGATCCGACAGTTCAAGTCGAGACATTCCGAAGCTGCTGTCGCGTGACGCGTGAGGCGGAGCCATCAACAGACGCTGCGACCGCACCACGCAGCGGGGCTGCTGCCTGACACGGCAGTGCGGAACCGTCCGGTATCGGTCGGACCATTTCGCGCCGGGAGGCGATGCAGGAAATGGCGTGAACGCGGTTGAGCTCAAGCGCTAATGAAGTTCTCGACTATCACTGGATCTCTTCATGGAAATCAAATTTTATCTTTATTGTCTTGCCGATCTCACCTTGATAGTGACTTCGCTGATATGTGGAGTGAAGTATCTCGTTAAGAGAAACGGTCTGCTCGGGTTCGAGTCGCTGGTCGTGACGTTCTCCGCAACGAATTTGATGATCAATGCCTTGACGGGAAATCCCGATTTTTTTGAAATTTCTATTTTTTGTGACGCGTTTTCCAGAGGATTCGGTGTGCCGGTTATCACCATTGCCGCGATGATGGCTGTCACGCACCGATACAAGCCGTCGATTTTAGGTGACGTGATGTATGTGGTAGGCGCACTGGTGGGAACTGTTGTTTTGTGGGCAGCGGATTTCATGATCGGACCCAAGCCGTATTTCTATCTGGTGATGTGGTCCTTGTTCTCGCTCTACCTGGTCTACGTCATCAAGAAGTTGATAGACGCGGGAGAGAACCGGAACGCTGCGAGCGTGACGCTGGCACTGGTATCCACGCAGATCATCGCGAGTATCTACGACTTCTATCACATACCCGGAGATAGCGACCACATGATTTTCTACACACTCGCCATGTTCTCCTGGTCGTACATGTCCGTCTCACTGTATTTCGCCTATTGTGCTTTGGAGCGCGCCCAGGAGGATGAAATAAAGCTCAATCGACGCTATGCCGTTGGTGCCATGCGTCGACATCCAAACTAGTTGTCGTGCCCGACGAAGCGCCTTGATTCCTCATGCAATGGAGAAGGAGAGGCGCAGGTCGGTCGCGGGCCGAGTTCGAGCTACGGGATGCCGGGCGACGTTGCCCGGCATCACGGCGATGGTGGGATGGTGAGCAGGACTCCGGCTGTTTGCCGGCCGGGGCGGCCCAGTGTCGAAGGGCTTCGGGTTCGAACCTAACAAGACGGAACGCACATGTCCTGTGGGCCAACCTTATTGGGTCGAGTCGTAATGCTCGATATGGTACAGAACCATGAATCCCGGGCTCAATACGAAAAATATCCCGGCGATAAGCGAGATTGCGATGAATAAGCGCTTCACCATGATCAGCCTCCGTGGTTGATGAGCTGAATTTGAAAGTCATTTTTTGCGAACATCCCGGGAACGCAACGCCATGTTCGTGTTCCCGGGATGAGACGCATTGATTCAGACAACTTCGAACAAGCCGGCCGCACCCATTCCGCCGCCTACACACATCGATACAACGACGTAGCGTGCACCGCGCCGTTTGCCTTCGATCAGGGCATGACCGACCATGCGCGCGCCGGTCATCCCGTACGGATGGCCGATAGAAATGCTGCCGCCGTTGACGTTGTATCGCGCGGGATCGATTCCCAGCTTCTCACGGCAGTACAGCGCCTGGCAGGCAAAAGCCTCATTGAGCTCCCACAAGCCGATGTCGTCGGTTTTGAGGCCATGAAGCTCCAGAAGCTTGGGGATCGCATAGATGGGACCGATGCCCATCTCCTCCGGCGCATTGCCGACGACGGTCATGCCCCGATAGATACCGAGAGGGGTGGCCCCGATCTGCTCGGCGGTTTTTCCGTTCATCAGGACGCAGGCGCTTGCACCGTCCGAAAGCTGGCTCGCGTTACCCGCCGTCACAACGCCGCCGTCGATTACCGGTGCGAGCGTGGCCAGCGATTCGAGCGTCGTGCCGGGACGATTTCCCTCGTCCTGCGTGAGCGTGACCTCATGCCTCGACGTCGTGCCGGTCGCTTTGTCGACGACCAGCTTCTGTGTCGTGATCGGGACGATTTCGCGCGAGAAGCGGCCGGCGGCTTGTGCGGCGGCAGTGCGGAGCTGGGAATCGAGTGCGTACTGATCCTGGACGTCCCGCGAGATCCCGTACTTGCGGGAAACGAACTCGGCGGTCTCGAGCATCGGCATGTAGGCCGCGGGTTGCGCGGCCAGCACATTGGGGTCCTCGTCGGCGCGGGTCCACTCGAAGTAGCGCGTTTGTACCGCCGAGATGTTTTCCTGGCCGCCCGCCACGACGACCTGCATCCCGTCGCACATGATCTGCTTGGCAGCCGTCGCGATTGCCATCAGGCCGGACGCACATTGCCGGTCGAGTGTTTGCGCAGCGACGCTGGCAGGCAATCCGGCTGCCAGCACGCCGTGTCGGGCGATATTGCCGCCGGCGGTCCCGGCGTTGAGTACAGAACCGATCACGGCGTCCTCGATGCGATCCGGCTCGATGCCTGCACGCAGTACCGCGTGCCGGATTGCGTGCCCGAGCAGAGTGGGCGAGTGCGTGAGGTTGAATGCCCCGCGATATGCCTTTCCGATGGGCGTACGTGCGGTGGAAACGATGACAGCATCAATCATACGGTATCCTTATAGATGAAACGATGAAGACGAAATGGAGACGTTACGTCCAGGTTAGAACCAGTGTTCGGGCATGGTGAGCGGGGTCGTCTCCACCGGATCGAGAACGGCGAGCCACGCACCCACCTTGGGCATTTCCCATCCGAAGAAGTAGTCGCACGTGGCGAGTTTGCCGCGATGAAAGTCGGTTCCCGTCGGGCCGTCCTGGAGTGTGGCGGCCACAATTGCTTGATCAAGCCAAAGCCAGCCGACGACCACATGCCCGAATGCTTCGAGATAGGCAGCCGCATTCGCCAACTGGACATCGGGGTCATCGAGCTTGTGCAACGTGTCGGTGACGACGCGGATGCGCTCCCATGCGCTTTCGAGCGCGCCGGCGTGACGCTGGAGCGACGGAGTCGACCGCGCCCTGGATACCGTCGCGGCGATCCTCCTGTCGAGAGTCGTCATGGCGACACCGCCGTTTGCGCGTGCTTTTCGACCGAGCAGGTCGAGCGCCTGAATGCCGAACGTGCCTTCGTGTATTGGATTGAGTCGGTTGTCGCGATAGAACTGCTCGACGTTGTATTCGCGCGTGTACCCGTATCCGCCGTGAACCTGAATGGCGAGATCGTTGGCGACGAGGCCCCATTGCGATGGCCAGCTCTTGACAACGGGAGTGAGCAGATCAAGCAGATGATGTGCCTCATCCCGTCCGTCGGCGTCTTCCAGAGAATGGATATCGTCGCTCAGACGGGCCGCGTACAGACACAACGCCAGCGCGCCGGACACATAGGCCTTTTGCGCCAGCAACATGCGCCGGACGTCGGCATGACGGATGATGGGAATCTGCCCGGATGTGGGCGACCGGTCGCCGCGTGGCCGGCCCTGCGCGCGGGTCTTTGCGTAATCGAGCGCGTGCAGGTAGCCCGTGTATCCGATCGAGGCCGCGCTGAGTCCGACAGAGATACGTGCCTCGTTCATCATATGGAACATGTAGGCCAGCCCTTTGCCGGGCTCACCGACTATCTCGCCGATTGCGCCGGCCTCACCCTCCGGGCGGTAGCGTCCCTCGCCGAAATTGAGCAGGCAGTTCACGGTGCCGCGATACCCCATCTTGTGATTGATGCCCGCCAGCGCGACATCGTTTCGCGGGCCCGGCAGGCCGTCGGGGCCGATCAACTTGCGCGGGACCGTGAAGAGCGAGATGCCCTGGATTCCCGGCGGAAGCTGGCCGTTCTCGTCGGGAATCTTCGCCAGCACCAGATGGACGATATTCTCGGCAATCTCGTGATCGCCGCCCGAAATCCACATCTTGTTGCCGAACAGGCGGTAGCGGCCGTCCTTGCTCGGGACCGCACGCGTGCGGATATCGGCCAGGCTCGACCCGGCTTGGGGCTCGGACAGACACATCGTGCCGAAGCATCGACCTTCCGACATCGCCTTGACGTAATGCTCAACGCGCTCCCGTTCGCCGTGGGCCATGAGCAGATTGGCATTGGCGATGGTGAGAAACGCATAGCCCGCGGTGCCGGGATTGGCGGCAAGCAAATAAGCCATGCCGGCTCGCTCCACGGTGCTCGGCAGACACATGCCGTTCCATTCGGCGGGGAACGACGCGCTGATCAGGCCGGCGTCCGAAAATGCGCGCAAGGCGGTACCGACTTCCGGATTGATGGTGACGCGTTCTCCGTCGAATGCGGGTTCGTTGCTGTCGTTTTTCTTGTTATGCGGCTTGAAGAGATCCGTGGCGAGCGATTCGTAGACATCGAGCACGGAGGTGTAGTCGATTCGGTCTTGCCCGGCATATCGTTGCCGGCGAGCGAGAGACTCGACCTGCAGCCAGTCGAAAAGAATGAACTCCACGTCGCGACGGGAGAGGGTGAGTTCGCTAGTCATGGAATAGAGGAAGTTGGCTTCTGCTGCTTTCGTAATCGTCCGGATCTCTTCAATGAACTGAGGGATCCGCTGTGGAGCGCTGTCCAGGATTTGTCATGCAGCCGAATGCTCCTGCGCATTCGCCGAGGTGACGCGGGCCTTGGTGAGTTCGAGATCGCCCTGGGCCGCCCCGGATGAAGGAACGGTCTCGCCGTTCCGGCTCGTGACCTCGTCAAGGCGCTGGGCGAGCTGGTGAACGATCTGGTCGCCAGTTCCGAGATGGATGCCGGGTGTCAGCGTGATATGTGCGGCCTCGAAGCTGCCTGCACCCGCGCACAAGATCATTCGACTCGGTGCGTCTTCGCCGGCAAGTACCGCTACCGCGGGGCTGACCGACGCAGGTGACAGCGTGTCGAGAGTGTCCGCCGACATCAGGCCTTCGAGCATGCGTGTCCCGGCCGTTGGCGCAAGGCAGTTCACACGAATGTCGTATCGCTCGCCTTCGATGGCCAGTGTCTGCATCAGACCTACGAGCGCCATCTTTGCGGCGCCGTAGTTCGATTGCCCGAAATTGCCGTACAAGCCGGACGACGACGTCGTCATCACGATGCGGCCATACCGTTGCTCCCGCATGGTTTCCCACACGGCCTTTGAACAATTGACCGCTCCCATCAGGTGCACGTCGATCACCGCACGAAAGTCGTCGAGCGTCATCTTGCTGAAGCTCTTGTCGCGCAGGATGCCGGCATTGTTCACCAGGATGTCGACCCGGCCCCATTGCGAAAGTGCTTGGTCGACCATGCACTGGACCTGTTCGAAATCGGTTACCGATGCGCTGTTCGCGACGGCCTCGCCGCCGGCTGCGACGATTTCGTCGACGACCCGCTGTGCGGCCGTGGCAGAGCCGCCGTTGCCGTTTACGTCGCTGCCCAGGTCGTTGACCACGACCTTTGCCCCCAATCGGGCAAGCAGCAGTGCATGCTCGCGGCCGAGGCCTGCGCCGGCGCCGGTCACAATCGCAACACGGTTCGTCAGATCAATCTTCATGGGTTGTCTCGTTGGTAGTGTTTATGTAGCGGCCTGGGAGTGTGAATAGTGAAATCCGGAGGGGAGTTGCCCGCTCCGGATCGGTTCAGGCCTCTGTTCGTGGCTTAAAGACCGAGGTGCGTTGCAATATCGTCGTAGTCGACTTGCCACAGGCCTGGCGTTCCAGCCGGATATTGAGAACGGAAGCCGATGATTCGCTGGACGCGTTTCGACAGGCCTCTCACGATGTCCATATCCACGATGAACGGATACGCTTCCTCCGGGGTCAGGTAGGACGGCTGCATCGGCAGCGTGAGCCCGCGTCGGCGCTCGTTTTTCGTCACGTTCGCACCGCCGCCATGGATCACCTTCCCGCTAAACAACAAAGCGTCGCCGGCATCCATCTCGGCGGCGATGGTCATTTCGGGCGTGGCCTTGCTGTTGAAGTAGTCCTCGTCCCAGTTTTGGCTCCCCGGAATAATTCGGGTGGCGCCGTTTTCCTCGGTGAAGCGCGTAAGGGCGATCATCAGGTTGGTAAACACCGTGGGACCGTTGACTCCGAGCGCGCACAGAGGCGGGAAGTTACCGACATCGCGATGCAGCATTTGCGCGGTGTTCCCGGGGCCGATGTCGATCACCTGAGCGGTCGACAACCACCAATCGCCGGACTCTTCTCGGTATAGCACTTCACCGAGCGCATGAAAGAGATCGTCGTCGAGCACGCTGCCGAAGGTCTTGCTGTGCGTGATCATGTTCGTCAGGCGCTTTGTATGCACGCCGTGGAATTCCTTGATCAACTCATTTTCGTGTGACGATCCTTCGCGAAGCCTCTCGAGCGGACCGTCGACCTCGCGATTGACGTTCGCGACCTGTTCTTGCGACAGATAAGCCTTGATTCGAACTCCGCCGTACTGATTCATCAGCGATACGATCTCTTGGGCGCTAGTCGTCTTTGGAACGATAGGGAGAGAGTCCATATGGTTCCGAATATTTTTGCTCATTAGTTCCTCGACGTGGTACGAGTTGGTCAATCAAGACGGTGTCGCTTTCCGAATCCTGAATCACGGCATAAAGCGAAATAGCGGAAGTGGTCGTGTGATCCTGTATGTCCTGGCTTGTGCGCGATAGGCAACGGAATGCGCGCTCGCCACACCCCTGTCTCGATAGCCCGGAGGCTACGGCTCGATGCCGGATATGACACACATGGAATCTGGTCGCGGGAGTATCCGGTGATTCCGTGTGTTCCTGGAATTTGGTCAAGTGATCAAGTCACACGACAAGAAAATTATCACCGTGCATAGCTAGGGTCGATCATGGTTAACCCGTTCGCTTTCCGAATGATTTTCCATTGATGGACATCGGTCAGCGCCAGCGTGTATGTGGGAAATGAGTTACTCGCTGAGCGTGAGGCGGCGTTTGGATCCGGTCGACGGATGTTCGGGCGTGTGGCGGTGTCGTTTCGAATGGAAAGACAAAATTTCTCATCCGGCCCCGGTCAAAGATCGACCGGAGCCGGATGGGAGGAGGCGACGGCAAACAGTGCCGGCCGGAATCGAGAAGCTAGTCGCTCGAGTGAGGGAGAGCGGTGGTGAGGTTGTTCAAGTGCGCGATTGCTCTTCTCAACAAATTGCAATCTGCATGACCGTCGTCACCGTCATGCGAACACGTCGGCAACATACCTGCCATGCTCGCGCTCCATCGTGTCGATCCATGCGTGAGCGCTTTCGTCATTCGCGCCAGTTGCGTCCTGGTAAATCCGACCTAGCGTGGCACGTACGGCGGGAGCCATGTTCTTGCCATCCCCGCATACATAAACAGTGGCGCCTTGCGCAAACAGCGCGGTGATTTTTTCCCGCTCGAGCCATACTTTGTCTTGGACGAAGCGAGCACCTGCCTCCGGGCGGTTGGAATAGGCCGGCATCACTTCGACCACCCCCAAGTTAGTCCACTCCTCGAGCTCGTCGCGATAGAGAAAGTCGACGTCGGGGTCGTCGATTCCGAAGAAAAGCAACGACGGGCCGACGTTTTCTCCCCGCTGTTTCTGTATTGCACGCTCTTGCAGAAAGCCGCGGAACGGGGCAATACCGGAACCCGCGCAAATCAAGATCATCGGAAGGTTTGATTCGACTGGTGGCCGAAAGCGCGCATTCGACGGCCTGACCGAAACGGACACACTGTCACCCGTGTCGAGTCGCGCGAGATACGACGACGCCACCCCTTCGTGACGGCCGTTGCCCGAGAGTGCCGGTGCATCGACTACGGCGACCGTCAGTGTCACGTGATCTGCTTTCCAGAGGGGAGACGACGAGATCGAATACTGGCGTGCTTTCAACGCGGGCAGCATGTCGAGGAACTTGTCGAACGACAAATCGACGGAGCCGAAGCGTTCGAGCAGATCCATGACGGTCGTTCGTTTTTCCAGAATCTCGGATTCGAAATCGCCCGTGCTCAGGCGTTCGAGCTCGACCTTCTCGGGCGGACAGCGAGTGGCGGCGGCCAGAATGGAGACTTGCGATCGAGTGGCCGGAACGGCAAGTTCAACGTAGCTCGAAAGAAGCTCGCCGCAACTGATTGCCTGGCCGAGCGGAAGGCGCGGATTGCTCGATGTCCCGTCGATGACCACTTGCGTGTCCCAGCTCAGGCGAAACCGGCGCAAGACGCGATCGACGTTCCGTTTGGAGTTGCGAGGCAGAACGGCCAGATAGTCGCCGGATCGATAGGTCATCGTCTCCGGCAGCTTCAGTTCCATGTGCTTCTTCGACCGGCTTCCAGGCACACGAATATCGACGAGCTCTCTATTGTCGATCACTGTCGCGTGCGTCATATCGTCAACGCTGAGCAATTTCTCGCGAACGTTATTCAGGAAGCTGACGTTGAGTGCGGCATTGTTGTTTTGCGCAACCGACGTATCCTTCCCGAAGCTGATCGCAAAGCGATTCCAGAGCTCGGCGTACCATCGATCAAACTCGCCAAAGAAGTCCCCGCCCGAATCCAGCTCGCCTCTGGCGTGAACGCGCGTGGCGCCGGCTTTTTCGAAGGCTGCGTCAACGCGCTTGGGGATCGCCTGATACGTTCTTGCCCACTGCTTGTTGCCGCATCCAAGAACGGAAAATTTGACTCCGTCCAGCGCCCCGTCGCTCATCGCCTCGATATAGGGGAGAAACGAGATCGCATTGTCGGGCGGCTGGCCTTCGTAGGAAGCAGTAACGACTACGATCGCAGGAAATCCGTCGATCTTTCCTGCGAACGCGTCCAGAGGAGCACAGGTGGCATGAAATCCGTGGCGACCGGCGTCGCCTGCAATGCGGCGAGCGAAAGATTCCGACGAACCCGTGTTCCCGCCAAACAGGACCAGCATCTTCGACGCGTCCTTGTCGGAGACCGACGGAGCCTGATCGACGTTCGGCGTTTCGATGCTCGCGCGCACGCGAAGGCTGTCGTTCGAGATCTTGCGCGCGCCTCGCGCCCGAGGCCGCACGTTGATACGCAGGCCGGTAGGCTTGAGCGTAAGGGTTTCGGCGACTTGCAGCTCGTAGTTCGGATCGGCGAAGGAAAAATCGAATCGCTGGAGCAGCATGATCAGAACGAGGTGCGCTTCCTGCATTGCAAACGGCCGGCCGATACATGCGCGTGCGCCGTTGCCGAAGGGTTTCCACGAATTCGGCGGAAGTTTTTCCGCATTCTCCGGTTCAAATCGCTCGGGACGAAATGCCTCGACGTCCTCGCCCCAGACGCTTACGTCGCGATGCAACATGGGCGTCAGGATCATGATGATGTCGTTGGGAGACACCGGATATTTCCCGCCGAACGTTGTGTCGGCGAGTGGAGTGACGGCGAAAGCCGGGGCCGTCGGCCAGATCCGCAACGTTTCCATCAGGATTTGTTCGATGTAGCGCAGCCGCGCCAGGTGCTCGATTCGTGGTGTGTCGTTGCCGACGACCTCGTCGACCATGTCCCGTGCTCGTTGCAGAACGTCCGGGTTCTTGAGCAGGAAATAGGTGGCAAAGGACAAGAGCCCGCTCGTCGTTTCATGCCCGGCGATGAGAAACGTGATCATCTGGAAAACGATATTCTCGTCATCGAGCTTCTCGCCCGTCACCGGATCGACACCGTTCAGCATCCGGTCCAGCAGGTCCATCGCTTCTTCGTTGTCGTGCGGGTTCTTCCGCCTGTCTTCGATCATTTTGGTCGCGAGCGATCGCATGAGCTCGATATCCGCGTCGAACTTGCGACTCCGGTTGAGCATCAACTTCGACACCAGTTTCGGTCGCAACTCGCGCTTTCCGGCCTCGCTAAGAGTATTGACCATGGCATCTACGAACGGATGCTGGTCTTCGCGGTAGAAGCTATTGAAGCGACAATCGAATGCACATAAGGCGATTGTGTCGAGCGTCAGGCGAGTCATGTGGTCGGACACATCAACAGCGGTCTCCGGGCCGAATCGTTCCCAATAGAGAAACATCTGGTCGGCGATGTCGACCATCTTGTCGAACATGGACCAAATGCTGAGTGGGCCAAACGACTGCATCAATACACGATGCGCTTTTGCCCAGTTCGGTTCGTCGCTGAATGCCGTGAAAAGGCCATCCCCGATGGCCGGTCTCAGTTCAAGCAGAGATTGGTGTACAGATTTCCGAAACCTGCTCTCGTCGCACACCTCATCGACGAGTGCTTGTCCGCTTACAACGTAGTAACCTTGTCCGAACACCTCGAACCAGTAGACCGGCCCGTAGGTTCGTGCGAGGTCCATCATCTTTGCGAGTGGCGATGGCCCGAGAACTTCCATCAGATGACCGATGATGGGCTTCAGAGGCGGCTGCGGAACGAGGGCGGAGGATTTCATTTCAATAACCTTTCACGAGGACATGTCGAAGCGTCGCATCTCAATCTATTGAACGAATGTAAAATAGACAAAAAGACGTGTCCAGAGCTTTTTATGCCACCTGATGTAAGCCCTAATCCCGCCGATCCACGCTTTCAGAGAAGTTACGATTCCCTCGTCCGTGCCGTGACGGAGCTGCTCGACGAGGCGCCCCTGAGCAAGCTCAGCATTGCTCAACTGGTGCAGCGTGCAGGTATCGCTCGCCCCACTTTCTATCAGCACTTTCCCGACCTTCAGGTTGCTGCTCAGCGGGCGGCGTTGGCGAGGCTCGAGAGTGCATTCACGTTCGTCGAGGAGCAGGGCAAGCTGCTGAACCCGTCGAACGTCGCGTTTGTCAAGTCGATGGAAGTGGAAACGGCGCTGATCCTTCAGCATTTGCTGGCCCATGAGTCTTTCTATCTGACCGTATTCAACGACGCAGCGACATCGACGTTTTTTGATGACCTCATCACGTTCGTCGCAGGTCGCATCCTCCCGCCCTATGAAGGAATCCGAACGGAAGCGGAAGGGGATTGCCTGACAGTGCTGGGTGGTGGCTTGGTCTGGACGGCGGTGCACTGGCTTCGCCAGGGTCCCGCGCGGCAGAATCCAGAGGCGATGGCGAAGCGAATGGCAAATACATCAGCGACGATCCTCGACGCTTTCGGTCTTACTGCCGGGTTCGCCCGGGGCTACTCAAATTAGTCGAAGGTGGATGTACGGGACGCGGTCAAATTGTTCCGCTTGTGGCGTTCAAGTGCCGAGTCGAAGTCACGTCGAATACAACGAAATGAATGAAAAATGCGGGAGGCGGGCTCGCAGGGAAGTGAGTGTGATTTTAGGTTCACCCCCTGCCGCCGCACGCAGAATTGGCGCAACCTTAGTTCGTCGAACATTCAACGTCAGGGGTGCGGTTTACCCGCTTGCCGCCGTGAAATTGCCGTGCTAATTTTTCATGAAATTTCACGGCGTAATTTTCACGGAAGTCCGCATGTTCGTGCAGTCCGACCGTCACGTCGCAAGCTACTACGCCGGCACCTACCCGGCGCCGATCCCGCATCGTCCGGAACTGGACGAACGCATCGACACCGACGTGCTCGTCGTCGGCGCGGGGTTCAGCGGGCTGCATACGGCGTTGCGCCTGGCGCTGGCCGGCAAGCGCGTCGTCGTGCTCGAAGCGAGCCGCGTCGCGTGGGCCGCATCGGGCCGCAATGGCGGGCAGGCGCTGCTCGGCTGGTCGTGCGACATGCAGCCGCTCGAGGATTCGCTCGGCCGCGACGGCGCGCGCCTGCTGTGGGACAGCATGCGCTGGGCCGCGGCCGAGGTGCGCGAACTGCCGGCCAGGCACGGTTTCGATATCGACTACCGGCCCGGCAGCCTGTGGGCAGCGGTGCGGCCACGGCGTGTCGCGATCCTCGCGCAGGCCCGCGACGAAGCGGCCGAGCGCTGGGGCTACGATCGGCTGCGTGTGATCGGCCACGCTGAAATGCCCGAATGGATCGGCGGCACGCGTTATCTTGCGGCGCTCTACGATCCCGAGGCCGGCCACCTGAATCCGCTGAAGCTCGCGCTCGGCCTCGCGCAGACGATCGAGCGCGCGGGTGGCCGCATCTTCGAGCAGAGTCGCGTGCTCGAGTGCCGCGAGACGGCCGGCGGTCACATTGCCCGCACGGCGCGCGGCGAAGTGCGCGCTGACGTACTGGTGCTGGCCTGCAACGCGTATGTCGACCGGCTCGATCGCGATCTCGCGCGCCGGTTGCTGCCGGTCGGCACGTACCAGGTCGCGACCGCGCCGCTCGCGCCCGATGTCGCCCGTTCGCTGCTGCCGCGGAACAGTTGCGTGATCGACAACCAGTTCGTGCCCGACTATTTCCGCCTGAGCCCCGACAACCGGCTGCTGTTCGGCGGCGGCTGCACGTATCTCGGCGGCATTCCGGCCGATATCGCGGCGGCGACGCGCCCGCACCTCGAACGCGTGTTTCCGCAACTGGCCGGCGTGCCGCTCGATTACGCGTGGGGCGGCCATATCGACATCAGCATGCGCCGCACGCCGGACATCGGCCGCCACGGGCAGCGTTTCTGGCTGCAGGGGTTCTCGGGGCACGGCGTGCTGCCGACGCTCGCCGGTGCGCGCGCGGTGGCCGACGCGGTGCTCGGCGACGAACGCCTGCTCGCGCAGTACCAGCGCATCCGCAACCCGCGCTTCCCCGGCGGCGGCCGGCTCGCCGCGCCGCTGGAAGCGATCGGCAAGGCCTGGTACCGTCTGCGCGATACCGTCTGACTGCATCGGAACTCACCATGAATGAACAGGAAGAGATAGAAAGCCTGGCGATCCTGATCCGCGACCTGCGCAAGCATCGCAAGGTCACGCTCAACGATCTCGCGGAACGGATCGGCCGCTCGGTCGGCTTTCTGTCGCAGGTCGAGCGCGGGCTGTCGCGCCCCACGGTTGCGGATCTCACCGCGATCGGCGAGGCGCTCGGCGTGCCGACCACCTATTTCTACAGCCTGAGCAAGCCGCGCAGCGTGCCGTGGGTGACGCGGCCCGACGAGCGGCGCACCGTGTATTACGCGGCCGGCATTACCGACATCCTCGTGTCGCCGAACATGCGCTCGCGCTTCTCGATCCTCGAAAGCCATCTCGCGCCGGGCGCGAGCAGCGGCGAGCGGCCCGTCGACGACAGCGACGAGCAGGGCGGTTTCGTGCTCGAAGGAGAACTGACGATCTGGATCGACGGCGACGATACGCCCGTCACGCTCGGCCCGAACGACGCATTCCAGCTTCCCGCGCACAAGCGCTTTCGCTATGCCAACCTGACCGACGCACCGACGCGCGTGATCTGGGTATTCACCTGAGTTGTCGGCGGGGCGGGCGGTGCTGCAGGCCGCCGCGCCACGCAGCCTGTTTGCAGTACTGATTTAAATGCGGCGTTCGTTGCCGAATGCGCCGCGTGAATCCGGTTCGCCGCGCTGCGGCACCGCCATACAAGACATGGAAAGGATGAGACATGGCTGACGTCGTTCCCGCGCTGGTCGCTGAAGTCCGCGCATTCCGGCAGGCGCACCCGGAGATCCGTTATGTCGACCTGATCTGCCTCGACCTGCCCGGACATTTCTACGGCAAGCGCTACCCGGTCGATGCGCTCGAAAAGGTGGCGGCCGGCGCGCTGCTGAAGCTGCCGCAGAACTGCATCCTGCTTGGCACGCAGGGCGGCCTCTACAAGATCGGCGACTACTGTTTCAACGACGGCGACCCGGACGCCGTGCGCCGGCTGGTCCCCGGCACACTGAAGCCGGTGACCTGGGAGAAGCAGCCGCTCGGCCAGATGCTGATCACGACGGACGGCACCGACGCGCCGGTCGAGTTCGAGCCGCGCGAGGTGCTCGCGCGCGTGCTGAAGCGGTTCGCGCGGCGCGGCATCCGGCCGGTCGTCGCGTTCGAGCTCGAGTTCTACCTGTTCGACGCGCAGCTCGAAGAGGGGATGCCCAAGTATCCGCGCGACCGCCTGTCCGATGATCGCGACGATCAGCCGAACATGCATATCGAGCGCCTGTCGCGCTTCTCCGACGTGTTGCACGAGATGGTCGACGTCGCGTGCATGCAGGGAATCGACGCGACCGTGATCACCGCCGAACTCGGGCCGGGCCAGTTCGAGATCAACTTCGGCCATTGCGACGACGGGCTGCGCGCGGCCGACTGGTCGGCGATGTTCTGCCGCAGCACGCGCGGCGTCGCGTTGCAGCACGGCTATCGCGCGAGCTTCATGGGCAAGCCGTACCTGCATGCGCCGGGCAGCGGGATGCACGTGCACGTGAGCCTTTACGACGATGCGGGGCGCAACTTGCTCGCGGCGGATGGGCAGCGGCCGCTGCGGCATGCGGTGGCAGGATGCCTCGCACTGCTGCCGCATTGCATGCCCGTGTTCGCGCCGAATCACAACGCGTTTCGGCGTTATGGTTCGATGGTGAACGCGGCGAGCCGCGCGAGCTGGGGCTTCGAGGATCGCGATGCGTGCATCCGGATTCCCGAGTCGGATGCGCGCAACCTGCGGATCGAACACCGGCTCGCCAGCGCGGACGCGAACCCGTACCTCGTGCTCGCGGCGATTCTCGCCGGGATGGAGCACGGGCTCGAGGCGAAGCTCGAGCCGATCGCGCCGCTCAACGAGGATCGCGGCAGCGGGATCGACTTTCCGAAGGAGATGCTGTCGGCCGTCGCGTCGATGCGGGATCATGCGGCCGTGCGCGAAGGGCTCGGCGGCGAGTTCGTGATGGTGTATTGCGAGAACAAGCGGCAGGAGGAACTCGATTTTCGCAACGAGATTGGGGCGCGGGAGTATCGGTGGTTCTTGTGAACGAATGCCGTCGCTTGCGGGGCTTGTCAGCCCCGTGCCTGCGTCATCGGCAGACCCGCTCCCCACGCGTTCGCGAGCGCTTCGATTTCGGCGACCGGATCGGCTTGTCGGGCAGCTTCATGCGTGTCGTTGCGGAACAGCCGGTGAGCGAACGCGCGTGCGCGTAGCGTGATCGCCGAGGTTTTCCGAGTGCGCCGCAGCGTGAACGCTGCGAGCGCAGCGTCGAGGTCGTTGCTTTGCCCATGCTCGTCGAGGCAACGCGCGAGATGCCACGCGTCCTCGAGCGCCTGGCAAGCGCCCTGCCCGGAGGTGGGGAGCGGCGCGTGCGCGGCATCGCCGATCAACAGCACATTGTCGCGGTGCCATACATCGACCGGATCGAGATCGTGCACGCGGATCTTCGCGATCGTGCGCGGCGGCGTCGCACGCATCACGTCTGCGATGGGCGCCGGCCAGCCGTCAAAGAGCCGTTCCAGCAGTGGGCCTGGATCATCCGGCGCCGCAGCGTCGCTGTTGCTGTCGTTGTCGTCGTCGTCGTCGTCGATATCGGCCTCGGCCCTGGCCGCCGCCCAGTACAGGCGATGCCGGTCCACCGCGACGATGCCGAATCGCTCGCGCTGGCCCCAGTAGTCGAATATCGACACTTCGTCGACCAGCGACACATCGCTCTGCGCCACGCCGATCCAGTTGACGAATCCCTGATAGACGGGGGTGGCGTCGCCGACCACATGGCGTCGCGCGACGGAGTTCATGCGTCCATCCGCACCGATCACGAGATCGGGGGCCACCGTCGCGCCGTTGTCGAAATGAACGACGGTGCGGCCGTCGGTGCCCGTGTTGATGGCCGTCGCGCAGTAGCCGAAGCAGACTTCGATGTCGTGCGCGGCGATATGCCGGGCCAGCACGGCCTGCAGGTCGCGCCGCAGGATCGAGCGCGTCGGGAAACCCATGCGGCGGTCGAGTTCGCCGATATCGAAACGCTTGAACGGGGTGCCGTGCCGGTCCATGCACCGCATCGCGTGCAGATGGCCGCTGACTGCGGCGATGTCCGGCAGGAGGCCGAGTTGCTCGAGCACGAAGCCGGCATTCGGCCATAACACGACACCGGCGCCCATCGTCGTCCCGGACGGCCTGCGTTCGTAGAGCCGTATCCGGTGTCCCTGCCCGGCAAGCGCAAGCGCGGTGCTCATGCCGGCCACGCCGGCGCCGAGAATGGCGATATCCATGTTGATGCCCCCGTAGGTTCGTGCGTGTGCTCGCGTCGTCGCGAGTTCGTGCGTCGACGGCCACGCCTTGACTGGATCCGCATCGTAAATTACGGTCGCGGACGGGATAAGCCGTGAAAAGCGGCGATCTTTGATACCTGAAACGGGATAATGATGCGCAGCAAGCTGGATCTGAACGCGGTGCGCGTGTTCGTGTCGGTCGTCGACGAAGGCAGCTTTGCCGGTGCTGCGCGTGTGCTGTCGATACCCGGTTCCAACGTGAGCCGCCATGTGGCGCAACTGGAGTCGAGGCTTGGTGTGCGCTTGCTGGAACGCAGCACGCGGCACCTGCGCATGACGGAGGCCGGGCGCCTGCTGCACGAGCGCGCGAAACCGATGCTCGATGCGCTGACGCTCGCCGAGTTCGAACTGACCTCGCAGCAGACGGAACTGCGCGGCGTGCTGAAGCTCTGCGTGCCCGGCGAAATCGGGCCGCGCATGCTCGGGCCGATCGTCGCGGAATTCGCCCGCCGCTATCCGCGTGTCGAAATCGACTGCGATACGAGCCTCGCAGGGGTCTCGACACTGCGCGACGATATCGACCTGTCGATCATCGTCAATCGCGGCAAGCTGGACGACAGTGCGTTCGTCGTCAGGCCGCTCGTGAGCCTGCCGAGCGTCGTCGTGGCGGCGCCGTCGCTGATCGAACGCACGGGCATGCCGACCCGGACGGAGCAGCTCAGGCAATTGCCGTGCATCACGACGTTGAGCACGCTGAAAGGGCAGCCGTGGCAGTTCGCCGACGGCGACGGGCGGATTCACAAGATACCGGTCGCCAGCCGGTATCGCGTCAATAGCGGCGAGATGGCGGGGCTGGCGGCGGTGAACGGGATCGGCTTCGCGATTCTCGTCGAACGAGGATGCGCGGCCGAGCTGGCCGCCGGGCGGCTCGTGCGCGTGCCGCTGGAGATGACGCCGGCGCCGCTCGAACTGCTGGCCGCCTATTCGAGCCGCAATTCGGTCAACGCGAAGATCCGCGAGTTGCTGCAGCTGATGCAGGCGCGCCTTGCAGTGAAAGAAGCGATGCCGTCATGACGTTCGTTTCGGCAACGCGCGCCAGTAACGCACTTCTTCGATCGGCACACCGTCGATCTCGAACGTCTTGATGTCGTCTTCGGCAACGAAACCCTCGCGTTCGTAGAACGCCCGTGCACGATGGTTCTTGACCAGCACCCAGAGCGACACCCACGCATGGCCCATGTCATGCAGTGCATCGCATGCATGGTCGACCAGCGCCGCGCCGACGCCTCGCCCGCAATGCGTCGGATGCAGGTAGATCGCTTCGATTTCGCCCCAGGCGCGATCCTTGTCGGTGTCGCGCGTCGGACCGAAGGCGATCCAGCCTGTCGGGCCGCTTGCCGCAAACGCGAGCGCGACGCGCGGCCGGCCGGCGTCGAGCGCATGGCGCCACGAAGCGGTGCGCTTTTCGACCGACAGGCCGGCGAGGAACGGGGCCGGCATGATGCCCGGGTAGGTGGCCTGCCACGATGCGACGTGGATGGCGGCGATGGCCGGGGCATCGGCGGGCGTGGCAGGGCGGATGTCGATGTTCATCGTGTTCGATGTCCTGTGTGCTCCGTCTGATCGGTTGCCGTGTGCGCGCCGTCGCGTGCGGGATTCAATTTGCAGGATCCAGGCTGCCGTCGATCGCAAAACGGTAGTGGATATCCACCTGCGATGCGTCGCCCGGCACGTCGGTTTTCTTCAGCACGAATTCGAACGCAGGCTCGAACCAGCCGTTGCACGGCACTTCGCCACCGAGGATCTCGACGCCATACCAGCCGTTGTCGATTTCAATCACGGGCCTGCCCGGTTCGCGGTAACGCGCGAGCAGCGCGTCGACCGTTGCGTCGTTGAAGCGTTCGAGAATCCGCCACGTGTAGAGCATGATCGAACGATGTTCGACGCGCAGCACGTACCCGTCGCGCCGATGCTGTAGGCGGCTTCCCGTCTTCAGCAGTTCGGGTGTCGCGTCGTCCAGCGTGAAGATGATCGTATACGGATGATTCTCGATGCCGGCCAGCGGAATGACGACGCCTTCGAGCACGGCGCGGTCGCCGCTGTCGCTCGTCGTGAACGCCGTCGCGACGTCGTCCGGCAGCCCCTGCCGTTCCTTGAAGCGCTTCAGCAGCAGGAGATCGCCGACGAGAAAGTAGTCGACCAGATCGTTGAGGACTTCAGGGAATGCTTGTCGCATCGCCGCTCCTTTCGCGGTGCCGAAGCGGAGGGTTCGCAAGGGCATGAAGCGCCGCGAAACGCTTCGCGGCGCGGCTCGCGCGAAGCCCTTACTCGCCGAGCTTCGACGTCACGCAACCTGTGCTCGAGCACTCGCGTTCACGCTCGCGCAGGAACGACAGCCGCAACTGCGTCATGTCGGTCGCGCACTGGAGATCCACGAGATAGCCGTTGTTGCGCGTCTCGCTGCACTGTGCGTCGCGTTGCTTCAGCCATGCGAGCTGGCCGGCCTTCAGCGTCGCCTGCTGGTCGCTGCTCAGTTGCTTGCGCAGGCGGCCGTACTCGTCGTTGAGGTCGCGGTCGGTCTGCGAGAACTGGGTGCTGCTGCAGTACACCTGGTCGAACGCGCTGTGCGGCTTCGCGCAGCCGGCTGCGTGTGCGGCGAACGGAACGGCAAGCGCGAGCAGCGCGCAGGATGCGAGCAGATTCTTCATTTTCATGGTGATGCTCCTGACTGGGTGAAAACCGTTGAGTCCGACGGGGGATGCCGTCATTTATTTCGGCGCGGTGCACGCGTCGATGCCGCCCGCGATCGCGGTGGACAGCGTCTGGATCGTCTCGCGTCGAGCAAGCCGCGCTTCCTCGTCCGGATTGACGATCACGCCGGCTTCGACGAGCACGGCCGGAATCGGCGCGGTGCGCAACACGACGAGATCGTCGAAGCGGTGGATGCCGAGTAGCGGGTCGATCAGCGGGCGATTCTCGCCGCGGATCGGCTGCGCGTGATACAGCGACGGCCGCTCGCCGGACGCGATCAGCCGCTCGGCGATCGCCTTCGCGCAACGCAGGCTTTCCGCATAGTGCGGATTGCGTTCCGACACGAACACCGAGAAGCCGCGGAATTCGCGCTGGCGGCCCGCGTCGATGAACTGCTGCTGCATCGAGTCGTGATGGATCGACACGAACAGGTTCGCGTCGGGCGCTTGCGTCGATCGCTGGTCGAGCGCAATCTCGCGGCCGTCGGCCGACGTGCGCAGCACGCGGTCGCCATGCGCGACGAGTTTCTCGGCGACCGCCGCGGACAGGTCGAGGTTGTACAGGTATTCGACGCGGCCGCTCGCGCTGGTGGAGCCTGGGTGAGCCGGCGTATGGCCGGTGTCGACGACGATGTATCGCCCGGAGGCGGGTGCGGTGTCAGCCGCATGCAGTGCGAGCGGCGCGCCGAGCAGCGGGGCGCAGGCGAGCATGCGCGCGGCGGCGCGCACGACCGGGCGAAGGCGTCGGATGGTTCGGTTCGTCATTGTTGTTGTCGAGGAGGGCATACGGCGCGTCGGGAGGGACGGCACCGTCGGCCTGCTCAAGGCAGTCGGAATGTCGGGCGATTATAGCGGGTGGCGGTGGCGCCGCAATGACGGATGACGACCGTCAGGCCAGCGCGCGCCGGGCGGCGAGCATGCCCCAGTACGACGCTTCCTCGAACAGCGACAGCCCCGACAGGTCGGCATGCGCGAACACGACCGGGCCGTCGGCATCGCGCAGCGCGAGCAGCCCCGGCCGGCTCAGGAAGCCGACATCGGGCGTCGCCATCGCGTGACCGCGCACGGTGATCTCGAGCGCCGTCGCGTGTTTCCACAGATCGCGCCCGTAGACGGCCTGCAAGTCGATCGCCGCCTGTTCGCGCAACGCGTCGGGTGGGGCCTGCGCGAGCCAGCGGCGCGTGTCGTCCGGTGCTTGCGTGCTCAACGCCTGGTACGCGGAGAACACTGAGCGCGTCGGCGGCGACATGCGGATCAGCTGGTGCGTCGACACGACATAGCCGAGCCCTGCGCCGTCGTAGACGACGTTGTCCCACGCGAGCGGCACGCCGGCTGCTTCGGCCGGCATACCGTCGAGCAGGAAGTTGGACACGAGCCACGGCGCGCGCGGCGGCAGGTCGCGCGCGGGATCGAAGCCGTACGCGGCAAGCTGCGGAAATACGCGCGCCGCGACGAACAGCGGCATCGCGCTGACGACGCGCCGCGCCTTCAGCACGAACGTCGACAGCGCGCCGTCGTTGCCGATGCGCGCACATAGCACGTCGACGCCGCCCGCGCGTTCGGTCGCGTGCACGGCGAAGCCGTCGCGCGACCATGCGTTCGAGCCGGTGCGCGCGGTGATCGAATCGCTCAGCTTCGTCACCATCGTGTGCAGCCCGTCGGGCCAGGTCAGCACCGCGCCGTCGCTCGCATCGCCGGCGTGACCGCCGCGCGACGAGAAATAATGCAGGCCTGCCCACGCAGACACGTGCTCGTATCCCGCGCCGTAGTCGTCGCGGCAGCAATAGTTCAGGTACCAGTGCAGCGCCTTCGCGGTGTAGCCCTCGTCGAGCAGCCACTGGCGGAACGAGCGCCGGTCCAGCGCGCGCCAGCGCGGGTCGCGCGACGATTCCGCGATCGGGATGCAGAACACCTTGCGGCCATCGGCGCCGCGCGCGCTGCGCAGCCCGTCCGTGTACGCGAAGAAGCGGGCCTGTTGCGCGAGCTCGTCGGCGCCGAGGCCGGCCGTCGGCACGAGGCCGTCCTGCCACTGCCCGGCGATGAAGAGCCGTTCGTCGGGCGCGTGGACGAGCACGCGCTCGTCGTACACGGGGCGCGCGGAGAACGGCGCCGATTCGATCACGCCGAGATCGGCGAGCATGTCGCGCAGATGCGCGGATTCGAGTGATGGCAGCGGCAGGTAGTGCGCGCCTTTCGGATAGCCGAGATCGCCGAAGCGGCCGCCGGCCGCGTTGCCGCCGAATTCGGGGCCCGCGAGCACCGTGAAGCGCTTGTGTCCCGCGCGCGCGAGCTGCCATGCGCATGACAGCCCGGCAGCGCCCGCGCCGAGGATCGCGATGTCGGTCTCGATCGAGCCGGACGGCGGCGGCAGCGTCGCATGGTCGCGCAGCGCATGGCCTTCGCGCATGCCCGGGTAGTCGACACGCGGCGTCGTCTCGATCCAGCCGGTGCGCCCGCAGGCGGCGAGCGACGCGGCCGCCGACGCGACGAGGAACGTGCGGCGGTCCATCAGCGCAGCACGTGTTTCCAGTCGTCGTCGAAACGGCGCACGAGCGGCTGGTCGTTGAGTTCGTTCGGCGTCATCGGCAGCGCCGGCATGTCGGCCGGGAAGTGGAACATCTCGGCGGCCGTCTGCGCGTCGAGCCAGCGCGTCGGCACCGAGTAGTGCGTCGGCACCGTGAAGTCGCGGCGCTTGCCGGCGATCACGAAGCCCCAGTCGCCGAACGACGGCACGTAGCAGTGGTACGGCCACGTGTTGAACCCGGCTTCATGCAGCGTCGCGATGATGGTCCAGTACGCGTGCGGCGCGAAATACGGCGACGTCGACTGGATCACCGCGTAGCCGTTCTCCGACAGGTGGCGGGCGAGCAACCGGAACACGGGCACCGAATACAGCCGGCCGAGCCCGAAGTTGGTCGGGTCGGGGAAGTCGACGACGATCGCGTCGTACACGTCGGCATTCGATTCGAGCCAGCGCACCGCATCGTCGTTGATCACGTGTACGCGCGGGTCCTTCAGCGAGCCCTGGTTCAGCTTGACGAGCGGTGCGGACGTCGAGAACAGCTTCGTCATCGCGGGATCGAGATCGACGAGCGTGATCTGTTCGAGGTTGCGGTGCTTCAGCAGTTCACGCACCGCGAGGCCGTCGCCGCCGCCGAGCACGAGCACGCGCTTCGCCCACGGCAGCGCCTCGATCGTCGGGTGGATCAGCGCCTCGTGATAGCGATGCTCGTCGCGCGACGAGAACTGCAGGTTGCCGTTCAGGTACAGCCGCATGTCGTCGTGCCACTGCGTGAGCACGATGCGCTGGTACGGCGTCGTTTCCGAATAGATCGTCTCGTCGCCGTACACGCCGTGCTCGGCCCAGTGCGTGATGCGGTCCGACAGCGCGAAGCCCGCGACGAGCAGCCCGATCACGAGCGACGCGCGCATCAGCTTGCCGCGCACGTTGCGGATTTCGTCGCGGAACAGGTGCGTCGTCCACAGCGCGACGAACGCGTTCAGGAGCCCGAACAGGAAGCTCGTGCGCAGCAGGCCGAGACGCGGCGCGAGTACCAGCGGGAAGATCAGCGACACGGCGAGCGAGCCGAGATAGTCGAAGGTCAGCACTTCGCTGACGGTATGGCGGAACGCCTGGCGCCGCTGCTGGAACGCGCGCATCACGAGCGGGATCTCCATCCCGATCAGCAGGCCGAGCGCCAGCACCAGGGCATAGAGCGCCGCGCGAAACGGCGCGGCGAGCCACGCGAACACGGCAAACAGCAGCGCGGCCGATACGCCGCCGAGCAGGCCGACGAGCAGCTCGATGTCGACGAAGCGGTCGAGCACGTCGTCGTCCTCGACGAACTTCGCGAGCCACGAGCCGATCCCCATCGCAAACAGGTAGCAGCCGATCACCGACGAGAACTGCAGGATCGAATCGCCGAGCAGGTAGCTGGACAGCGCGCTGCTGATCAGTTCGTAGCCGAGCCCGCACGACGCGAGCACGAGAATCGACAGGACGAGCGCGCGCCTATGCAGCATGGTGCGTCCGTTGTGCAGCGGTCGGCAATGTGGATATACTGGCGCGGACTTTTGCGGGGCGGCCATCCGTCCGCTCGCCCCGCACAAGCCGGCTGGCGACGGGGCGGCGAACCGAGCACAAGATCCGAGGGAAAGAATGAATAGTGCCTATCTCTATGCGGTTCATTTATTGTCGGCGTTCGTGCTGCTGCTCGTGTTCGCGGCAGTGTACCTGAAGGTCACCCCGTTCGACGAACTGGCGCTGATCCGCGACGGCAACGCGGCCGCGACGCTGTCGTTCGGCGGTGCGCTGATCGGCTTCTGCCTGACGCTGGCATCCAGCATCGCGCACAATTCCACGCTCGGAGAAGTCGTGATCTGGGCCGTCGGCGCGATGGCCGTGCAACTGATCACCTATGCGGCGCTGACGCGCCTGATGCCCGGCATGAATCATGCAATCGAGGATCGCAACGTCGCGATGGGCGGCCTGATGGGCACCGCGTCGCTCGTCGTCGGCATCATCAATGCCGCCTGCCTGACCTGACGCGCCACGCGTTTCGAGGAGACCGACATGAGTCTGGGATCGTTTATCCGCAAGCAGTTCGTCGACGTCCTGCAATGGACCGAAGACACCGACGGCGTGCTGGCCTGGCGCTATCCGATGGAAGACATGGAAATCCGCTACGGCGGCAAGCTGACCGTGCGCGAAACGCAGGTCGCGATCTTCGTCAACGAAGGCAAGGTCGCCGACATCTTCCAGGCGGGGCTGTACACGCTGGAAACGAACACGCTGCCGGTGCTCACGTACCTGAAGAACTGGGACAAACTCTTTCAGTCTCCTTTCAAGTCGGACGTCTATTTCTTCAGCACGCGGCTGCAGCTCGGCCGGCGCTGGGGCACCGCGCAGCCGGTGACGATCCGCGACCGCGAATTCGGCTTCGTGCAGGTGCGTGCGTTCGGCATCTACTCGTACCGGATCGTCGACGCGGGCGCGTTCTATCGCGAGGTCAGCGGCACGCGGGCGCAGTACACGGTCGACGATCTCGAACAGCAACTGCGCAACCTGGTCGTCACCGCGATGAGCACCACGTTCGGCTCGGCCGACGTCCCGTTCGTCGACATGGCCGCGAACCAGTCGCTGCTGTCGCAGCGCGTCGCCGAGGCGCTGGCGCCGGTGTTTACGCGCTACGGCCTGGCGCTCGACGCGTTCGCGGTCGAGAACGTGTCGCTGCCGGCGGAGCTGCAGAAGGCGCTCGACCTGCGGATCGGCGCGGGGATGGCCGGGGATCTTGCCCGCGCCACGCAATACCAGACCGCGCAGGCGATTCCGCTCGCCGCGCAGAACCCGGGCGGCATCGCCGGGATCGGCGCTGGGCTCGCCGCCGGTGCGGCGATCGGGCAGGCGATGGCTGGCCAGATGGCGGGCGCCGCGCAATCGGCGCCGGCAGCACCGCCCGCGCCCCCCGCCGCCGCGCCGGTGGCTGCCGCGCCGGCGGAAGGCACTGATTACGTGCAGCGGCTCGAACAGTTGAAGGCGCTGTTCGACAAGGGCCTCGTGACCGAAGACGAATATTCGCGCGCGAAGGCCGAGATCCTCGCGAAGCTGACCCGGTAAGCGTCGCGCATGTTCAGCACCTCGTGCCCCCAGTGCGGCGCGCCAGTGGAGTTTCGCTCGGCGGCGGCGGTGATGGCCGTCTGCGCGTCCTGTCGCAGCACGCTGCTCAAGCGCGGCACCGACGTCGAACGTATCGGCGAACTCGCCACGGTGCTCGACGATGCGTCGCCGATCCAGATCGGCACGGCCGGTCGCTACGGCAAGCGTACGTTCACGGTGCTCGGGCGCATCCAGATGACCTACGACGCCGGCGCGTGGAGCGAGTGGTATGTCGTGTTCGACGACGGCACGTTCGGCTGGCTGTCGGATGCGTCCGGCCAGTATGCGATCACGGTGCGCGAGCCCGACGATGCGTCCGGCGGCGCGTGGCCTGCGTTCGGCACGCTGGAACCGGGCATGCGGATCGACCACGGTGGCCGCGCGTTTCTCGTGTCGGACGTGCGCACCGCGCGCTGCACGGGCGGCGACGGCGAGCTGCCGTTTCGCGTCGATGCCGGTTGGGAGGCACGCGTCGTCGACCTGCGCACCGGCAACGCGTTCGCGACCTACGACTATTCCGACGCCGATTCGAACGGCGGGAGTCCGGCCGTCTACACGGGCGAAGCGCTCGAATTCGATGCGCTCGCATTCACCGGGCTGCGCGATACCGAAAACGATACGCGCGAGAAGCGCGGCGCGGAGATGGTGCCGTTCGCGTGCCCGAGCTGCGGCGCGCCGCTGTCGTATGCGCCGAACGTCGCCGACTACGTGGTGTGCGGCAGTTGCCATGCGGGCGTGCAGTACACGGCCGAGCAGCAGACCGTGTTCGCGGCGCAGCGCAAGCTCGACGCGGTGAAGGGGGCGCTGGAGCTCGGCGCGATCGGCACGTTCGACGGCGTGAAGTACACGGTGATCGGGATGATGCGTTGCCGCGTGCCGGACGACGAAGAGACGTGGGACGAATACCTGTTGCTGAACCCGAAGCGCGGGTTCCTGTGGCTTGTGCAGAGCGAAGGGCGCTGGGAACGCGTGCAGGTGCTCGACCAATGGCCGACGATCGGCAGCGAGTCCGACGTGACCGACGGCGGCAAGACCTACCGCCTGCGCGAGGAATACGATTCGGAGGTCGTCTACGTGGTCGGTGCGTTCAACTGGCGCGTGCAGGTGGGCGATCGCACGTCGATCATCGACTACGGCTGGCAGAAGGACAAGCTGACGCGTGAGCGCAGCGACGCGGAGATCGTCTGGTCGCGCGCGCGGCCGCTGTCGGGCAGCACGCTTGCCGAACGCTTCGGCACGCCGGCGCTCGCGACGGCCGCGGCGGCAACGGGCGCCGCTGCGTCGACGGGCCTGTTCGGCCGGAAAGGCCCGCACAGTTTCGCGCCGCTGCCGCTCGTGTTCAGCGCGCTGCTCTTGATCCTGAACATGGGCTCGCTGTTCTCGTTCAGCGGCCGCTCCGTCTACGTGCTGGTCGGCCTGCTGGTGCTGTGGCTGCCTGAATGGCTGTGGAGGAGCTTTGCGTCGGACGGGGGCAGCGCGTGATCCGGTACATCCTCTATGGCATCTACGGCCTGATCGTCGTCACGCTGTTCAGCTGCGCATCGATCGGCGGCAGCGGTTCGGGCGGCAGCGGCTGGGGCAGTTCGTCGGCCCGCAGCGGCTACTCGTCGTACGGGTCGCACAAATGACCGTGCGCGACGCGATCGCACCACCGCGCGCGACGTTCGGTGCGCACGTGCTGGCCGACCTGGCCGGCATCGACGCGGCGCTGCTGCGCGACGCCGCGCGCCTCGAGGCGCTTCTCGTCGAAGCGGCGCAGCAGGCGGGCGCACGCGTGATCGGCGCGCATTTCCATCATTTCGGCGGTGAGCATGGCGTGACGGGCGTCGTGCTGCTCGCCGAATCGCACATCACGATCCATACGTGGCCCGAGCATCGCTTCGCGGCCGTCGACGCGTTCATGTGCGGCGCGGCGCGTGCGGCCGATGCCGTCGATGCGATCGCTGCCGCGCTCGGTACGCAGGCACAAGTCCGGCAGCAGGTTGCGCGCGGCGGCGCGCCGACGTGAGCGGGCATTTCACTCTCTTGACCGATATGCGTAACGGAATCCGATTTGCCGCGTTGCTCGGCTGGGCGCTGCTGGCGGGCAATGCCGCCGCCGATGTGCCGCCGAAGCCGCCCGGCCCGGTCGTGATGGTTCACTTCGATTACTACGACAAGGACAACGCGCGCCTTCACGCGCTGGAGCAACGGCTGGATCGCGCGGTGAAGCAGGCAGGCGCCGGCGAACTGGGCGAGACCGAAGTGCATCGCGACGGCAACGACGGTTACCTGTACTTCTACGGTACGAGCGCCGACCGCCTGTACGCGATCGCGCGCCCGATCCTGAAATCGTCAGGATGGCTGACCGGTACGGAGGTCACGTTGCGCCGCGATGCGGGGGCGGAAACGTTCCCGTTGCGCGGGGTCGGCGCCCGTTAGGGCTGGGCCGCCGCGAACGCCGCGATGTTCCCGCTACCGGTCGAACCGGAACGACGACACGCCGTGCAACGCCGCGCCGCCGTCAGCTGACGCAGCGCAGCAAGCGGTTCGCGAAGTCTTGAACCCGTGCGCCGTGCGGCAAGAGGCGACGGGTTGAAATCAGCGATTGATTTGGTCCGCCGAAATCAGCTCGGCCACCAGGACGGGTGCCGGCCCCTGCAGGTAGTACTCGTGCTCGAGCGGTTCGCGCAGCTTCATGAACGTCTCCGTGCCGATCTGCATCGTTTCGCCTGCCTGCATGCGCGCGCCGCTTTCCAGCAGGTAATGCATCACGTTGTTGAAGATGCCCGAGTAACGTTCGCCCTCGTGATGGCCTTCCGCGAGCGCGGCGAAATCGGGCAGGCCGAACACGTCGGCGCCATAGGTGCGCATCCACACGCCGTCGACGCCTTCGACTTCGTATTTCACGAAACCGCAGAAGAACAGGTTCAGCGGGATATCCCGCAGCACTTCGAGGCTTTCCTCGCCGAGTTCCTTCGCATTGAAGACGCCGGCCGGCAGCGACGTGTGCGCGTGCTCGTTCAGCACCGCGAGGCCGTTCTGTTCGGCGAGCGCGCCGGCGACGGCCGCCAGCGCGACATACTGGTCGAGCGGATTCGCTTCGTGCCCGGCGTAGTAGAGGATCACGTGGCTGCGACTTGCTCGCACCTGCTGCTTCAGGTCCTGCCCGTAGTGGGCCGGTGCAACACATGTTTCCAGCGCCTCGGACGGATAGGGCGCGTCGAAGCCGACGAGCCGGACGACATGGTTGCCCCAGCCGGCGAGCCCGAATACCTGCTCCAGCGTCGGCTCGGTCTCGACGCGCGCCTGCTTCATGCTCGGATGGTACGCGCGCAGCCCGGCCGTCAGCGCGGCGACGTCGACCTTCAGCGGGCCGTCGAAGACGACCGTCACGCTCAGCGGATTCTCGACGTCCGGTGCCGCGACCAGCGCAACGGGGTTTTCGGGTACTTCGTTGCGGCCAAAGAATCGGGATATCAGGCTCATCGGATCAGGTTCGTGTCGCAGCCGTTTCAGGGAGGAATGCCCCGTTCTCTCGGTCGGGGCGCGCCGTCAGGGCGACGGCCGCCCGTAGTTTCCCCGGGTTCGGCGAATCTGGCAAATGCGCGGCGAATGCCCGACGGCGCGGAGGTGGCGCGTTCGAACCCAGTTGGGAGGAGGTGGTGCGGACACGCCGGGCCGTGCGGGCGCGTGGCCCGCGGCAGCGACGGTCAGTGCGGCAGCGCTTCGGCTTCGGCCCAGCGCTTGAACGAATCGAGACGCCGGCGCGTCTGCACGAGATAGAACGCGCCGATCAGCGGTTCGAGCAGCCAGCGCAGCCAGGCCGGCTGGGCGCGGAAGTGGTACGTGAATTTCACCTCGGTCGTGCCGGGCGTGTGCTCGGTGAAGTTCCAGCTGCCGCTGAAGCGCTCGAGCACTTTCGGCCCGTCGACCATCTCGACGGCGGCGACCTGCGGCGGACGGTACGAGATGTAGCGTGACACCATCGTCGCGCCCGACTGGCTGCGGCAGAACGCGTCGACGCCGACGCCGGCCGTCGTGCCGTCGAGCAGATAGGCGTCGGTGAGGAAGCTGTCCCACACGAGCCGCCGCGCGTAATCCTGCGACCACGTGAAGAGGCGTCTGCGATCGACACCGACGGTCCGGCTGACTGAGATCCTCATGATGGTGGGCGCAATGGCGCGGATTGGGATGAAATCGAGTGTAACCCGCCAATAACGCGCATTGCTTCAGACTTCGTCAAGTCGAGGATGGGTTCGATTGACGCACCCCGGGATTTCCCCTAGGATTCGTTTCAACCCTTCGGGAAAGACCCGAAGCGTTTCACTCTCTTGAGGGAGCCTCATGAGTACGCAACAGAACCGGCGCTTCGACGCGCTCGTTTTCATTGGTCGTTTCCAGCCTCCGCATCGTGGTCACCTGAACGTGCTGAAGTCGGCACTGAGCCGGGCCGAGCGCGTGTGCGTGCTGATCGGATCGACCGACAAGCCCCGCACCATCAAGGATCCGTTCTCGTTCGACGAGCGCCGCCAGATGCTGGCTTCGCTGCTCGATGCGTCCGAGCGCGACCGCGTCACGATCGCGCCGTTGCAGGATTCGACCTACAACGACGGCGACTGGGTGCGCTGGGTGCAGGACGCGGTCGCGTCCGCGCTCGGCGATATCGCGCAGCGCAAGGTCGGGCTGATCGGCCACGAGAAGGACGCCACGTCGTATTACCTGCGGATGTTCCCGCAATGGGAGCTCGTCGATGTCGACGCGACGGAAGACATTTCCGCCACCGAGATCCGCGACCAGTATTTCGCCGAACGCCCGAACAGCTTCGTGCAGTGGGCCGTGCCGGAACCCGTGTTCGGCTGGCTCGAGCGTTTCCGCACGCAGCCGGAATTCGCGCAGCTGAAGTCGGAAGCCGAATTCATCGCCGGGTATCGCAAGGCGTGGGCGGCCGCGCCTTATCCCGTCACGTTCGTGACGGTCGACGCGGTGGTCGTGCATTCGGGCCATATCCTGCTCGTGCGCCGCCGCAGCGAACCGGGCCGCGGCCTGTGGGCGCTGCCGGGCGGGTTCGTGAACCAGGACGAGCGGCTCGACGCGGCCTGTATCCGCGAGCTGCGTGAAGAAACCGGCCTGAAGCTGCCGGAGCCCGTGCTGCGCGGCTCGATCAAGGATCGCCAGGTATTCGACCACCCGACGCGTTCGCTGCGCGGCCGCACGATCACGCACGCGTGCCTGTTCAACTTCCCGACCGGCGAGCTGCCGCGCGTGAAGGGCAGCGACGACGCCGACAAGGCGCGCTGGGTGCCGCTCAACGAATTCGCGCAGATGCGCAACGTGATGTTCGAGGATCACTTCGACATCGCGTATCACTTCCTGGGGAAGCTGTGATCCGCTGATTCCCCGCATTCCGTCCGCCGCGACAGACGCGGCGGCACTTCAACGGCCTAGAGGAGCTCTAGCCATGCAAAACGATCTCGGCGGCTTTGCCGCGGTTCTCGCCAATCCGATCCTCAACACGGATTCGTACAAGGCGTCCCACTTCCTGCAATATCCGCCCGACGCGTCGGCGATGTTCTCGTACGTCGAATCGCGCGGCGGCCGTTACGACCGTACGGTGTTCTTCGGCCTGCAGATGCTGCTGAAGGAATATCTGTGCAAGCCGATCACGCACGCGATGATCGACGAGGCGCGCGACTTCTTCACGGTGCACGGCGAGCCGTTCAACGAAGCGGGGTGGCGCTACATCGTCGAACGCTACGACGGCTACCTGCCGGTGAAGATCCGCGCGGTGCCCGAGGGCTCGGTCGTGCCGGTGCACAACGTGCTGATGACGGTCGAATGCGACGACCCGCAGGTGTTCTGGCTCGCGTCGTATCTCGAGACGATGCTGCTGCGCGTGTGGTATCCGGTGACGGTCGCGACGCGCAGCTGGCACCTGCGGCAGACGATCCGCCGCTTCCTCGAGAAGACCGACGACGATCTCGCGCAACTGCCGTTCAAGCTGCACGACTTCGGCGCGCGCGGCGTATCGAGCGCGGAGTCGGCCGCGATCGGCGGCGCGGCGCACCTCGTGAACTTCATGGGTTCGGACACGGTGCTCGGCGTGCTGGCCGCGAACCGCTTCTATCGCGAGCCGATGGCCGCGTACTCGGTGCCGGCGGCCGAGCACAGCACGATCACGTCGTGGGGCCGCGAGCACGAAGCCGATGCGTACCGGAACATGATTCGCCGCTTTGGCCTGCCTGGTGCGATCGTGTCGGTCGTGTCGGACTCCTACGATCTGTTCGCCGCGCTCGATCTGTGGGGCGGCGAGCTTCGGCAGGCCGTGCTCGATTCGGGCGCGACACTGGTCGTGCGTCCCGATTCGGGCGACCCGGTGCCGATCGTGCTGCAGACCGTGCGCGCGCTCGACGCATCGTTCGGCTCGACCGTGAACGGCAAGGGGCGGCGCGTGCTGAATCGCGTGCGGGTGATCCAGGGCGATGGTGTCGACGAGTTGTCGATCGATGCTATTCTCTCCGCGCTCGACGACGCGGGTTATGCGGCCGGCAACGTCGTGTTCGGCATGGGCGGCGCGCTGCTGCAGCAGGTGAACCGCGATACGCAGCGTTTCGCGATGAAGTGCTCGGCGATCCGGCGCGGCGGCGTGTGGCACGACGTCCGCAAGGATCCGGTTACCGATCAGGGCAAGCGCTCGAAGAAGGGGCGGCTCACGCTGCTGCGCAGTTTCCGCACCGGCGAGTATCGGACGACGACGCTGCCCGCCGCATGGGACGACCGGATGCTGGAAGGCGAATGGGAGGACGCGCTCGAAACGGTGTTCGATACGGGGCGGCTGCTCGTCGATACGTCGTTCGCGGAAGTGCGGGCGAGGGCGCACGCGGGGGAGGTGTGATGCGGGAGGCGGAGGCGGCGCGAGAGGCTCGGGTCACGCCGTCGCTGATACGACGCGATTGCGGGGTCGTTTAGCGGCGGGCTGCCTCAGCGAAATGTTCTGGATGTCGGCGTGATGCGCGGATCGCCGCACAAGTGCCGACATCCATCGTTGCAAAGCGGCACCAGTGTCAGACCGATCTGAAGATAGCCTTCATAACCGGCGCTGTCTTTCGGATACGGTTTCGAGATGATGTGGGTATCCGACCAGATGTTCTCACTCTTCACACCGAGTTGTATCAGGAATTCCTTCAGGTGTGCCGCTCGCCGCAGCGCCAGCCCCTGTGGATTGACTTCCCCGATGTAGGCTCCGGCGGTGACGATGCCTCGAATTTCGGCGCCGGGCCATTGGCGCGCGCGAATGACCATCTCTGTAATCTTGACGCGATCCTCGTTAGGGATCGCGTCGGAATTGAGCGGGACGCTGTCAAGCATGTCTTCGGAAACCGTACAAGCCGTGGATGGCATCGAAAACGCGAGGCAGGACCAGATCGCGATGCATATCGCGCGTGCAAGAAATGTCACCACAGAATCCTGTCGTCGAAAAATGTACCGATCCATTTTGTAATTGTTTGCCTAATTGCTGGGTTTCAGTATTCCCGAGCGGAGGCATGTCCGCCCGCATCCGCCTGCATGCCACTGCGTTCCTCGACACGCACGACCTCCATCGCCCGCGCCAGCGCATCGAACACCGCCGGCCCCTTGCAGCGCGACACGTTGAAACGCAGGTACGACGTCGCGCCGTGCGACGCGCTGAACACGTTGCCGGGCGCGAGCACCACCTCGTGGTCCAGCGCATGGCGCGCGACACGCGCGGCGTCGAGTCCGTCAGGCAACTCCGCCCACACGAACAGCCCGCCGCGCGGCTCCGTCCAGATCCGCAGCCCGGCGCGTGTGAGACGCCGGAGCGTTTCGCCCATCGCGTCCGCGAGGCGCGTGCGCAGGCTGTCGACATGGCGCCGGTACGTGCCGTCGACGAGCAGCCGGTGTACGACGTTCGCGCCGATCTGCCCATGGCCGAACGATGTTGCGAGCTTCAGGTCGACGAGCGCCTCGATCCATTCCGGGCGCGCGGCGACATAGCCGCAGCGGATCGCGGCCGACAGCGTCTTCGAGAAGCTGCCGATCGACACGACCCGCGATAGCCCGTCGAAGGCCGCGAGGCGAGGCGCGGGCGTGCTCTCGAAATCCGCGAAGATGTCGTCCTCGACGATCAGCAGACCGTGCTCGGCCGCAAGCGTCAGCAGCCGGTGCGCGACGGGCGCCGCGAGCGTCGCGCCGGTCGGGTTGTGCAGCGCCGCGTTGGTGATGTACAGGCGCGGCCGGTGCTCGGCGAGCACCTGCTCGAAGCGCGCGAGATCGGGGCCGTTCGGCGTGTACGGGACGCTGACGATCCGCGCACGGTGCGCGCGCAGCAGCGCCTGGAAGTTGAAGTAACACGGATCGTCGAGCACGACCGTGTCGCCCGGCTCCAGCAGCAGGCGGCAGACGAGATCGAGCGCGTGCGAGCCGCCGTCGGTCAGCATGATCTGCGCGGGTTCGGCCTGGATGCCGTGCTGCGCGAGCCGCCACGCGAGCTGCTGGCGCATCGCGGGCAGGCCGAGCGGCGTCGCGTAGTCGGTCAGCGCGTCGGATTCGTCGCGCGACGCGGCGCGCAGCGCGCGGCGCAGGCTCTCGTCCGGCAGCCACGACGGCGGCAGCCATCCGCAACCGGGCTTCACCGAGGTGGGCGCTGCCTCGAGCGACTGGCGCGACAGCCACAGCGGATCGAGCCCGCGATCGAGCCGGGGGCCGAGATCGGCGAGCGCGAGCGGTGGCGCGTGTCCCGACACATAGAAACCCGAGCCGCGCCGCGAGACCAGCACGCCTTCGCTCGCAAGCCGCTCGTACGCATCGACGACGGTCGATTTCGACACGCCGAGCGCGTCCGCTATCATCCGGATCGACGGTACGCGCGCGCCGGGCACCAGCGCGCGGCTCGCGATTCGGGCGCGCAACGTATCCATCACGGTTTCCACGCGCGTGCGCGACTGCGTGGGCGGAACGGGAAGCGGGGCGGTCTGGTTCATGACGAAGAATGAACTGTACGGCCAGTCGTCCAGTACAGTTTGTCCGAATTGTATTGGGCCGTAGCTTACGCGGTTTTCGCGGGCGGCGGATCATCGGTGATCCTCTTTTCCCGTTCAGGATTTCCCGTGCAAAAGACGACCGACGGATGGCTCAGCGGCCTGCTGGGCGTGATCATCTTCAGTGGCTCGCTGCCCGCGACGCGTATCGCGGTGCAGGGGCTCGACCCGCTGTTCCTCACCTTTGCGCGCGCGACGATCGCCGGTGCGCTCGGCCTGCTGCTGCTCGTCGTGCTCAAGCAGCGGCGGCCGACGCGTGCCGAGGCTGTGTCGCTCGCCATCGTCGCGCTCGGGGTCGTGATCGGCTTTCCGTTGCTGACGGCACTCGCGCTGAAGCACGTGACATCGGCGCACGCGATCGTGTTCGTCGGGTTGCTGCCGCTTGCGACCGCGCTGTTCGGCGTATGGCGCGGCGGCGAACGGCCGCGGCTGCCGTTCTGGATCTTCTCGATCGTCGGCAGCGGTGCGGTGGCCGCGTTTGCGTTGCGCAATGGCGGCCACGCGTCGGTGGTCGGCGATGCGCTGATGCTGGCCGCGATCGTCGCGTGCGGCCTCGGCTATGCGGAAGGCGCGCGCCTGTCGCGCGAACTCGGCGGATGGCAGGTAATCTCGTGGGCGCTCGTGCTGTCGCTGCCGCTGATGCTGCCGCTCACGTGGTTCACCCGGCCCGCGTCGTTCGACGGCGTCGATGCCGCCGCGCTATGGGGGCTCGCGTACGTGTCGCTGTTCAGCATGCTGATCGGCTTCGTGTTCTGGTATCGCGGGCTCGCGCTCGGCGGGATCGCGGGCGTCGGTCAGTTGCAACTGCTGCAGCCGTTCTTCGGTTTCCTGCTGGCGGCCGGGCTGCTGCACGAGACGGTGCCGCCGTCGATGGTCGTCGTGACGGTCGTCGTGGTCGGCTGCGTGGCGGGCGCGAAGTACTTTTCGAAGATGGCGCCCGTGCAGCGGGCGAGCTGACGCGACGGTGCACATGCCGCCATATGGCTGGCCGTGCGCCGAAAAGCAAAACGGCCAGGCTGCCGGTAGCGGCAAGCCTGGCCGTTGGCTTTCGTCTCGACGAAAGCGCGTTACTCGAACGTTTCGAGCGCGAGCAATTCGTCGATCGTCTGCCGGCGGCGGATCAGCCGCGGCACACCGCGATCGACGAGCACTTCCGGCGCGAGCGGCCGGCTGTTGTAGTTCGACGACATCGACGCGCCGTACGCGCCAGCATCATGCAGGAACAGCAGGTCGCCAATCTGCGGCTGCGCCAGCTTGCGGTGCGTGACCACGCCACCCGCGTCCTGCGTAAACACGTCGCCCGATTCGCACAGCGGCCCCGCGATCGCGAGATCGACGAGCGGCCGGCCGGCCGGCAGCGCGCCTTCGTGCGTGTGCACCGACACCGCGTGGTAGCTGCCGTACATCGACGGGCGCATCAGGTCGTTGAAGCCCGCGTCGATCAGCACGAAATCGTGCTTCGGCCGGCGGTTGACGGCCTGCACTTCGGTGACGAGCGTGCCGGCTTCGGCGACGAGGAAGCGGCCCGGTTCGATCTCGATGCGCACCGGGTGGCCGAGATGCCGTTCGATCCGCTTGCGCGCGGCGTCCCACTGGCTGAAGTAGTGGCCGACGTCGACGCGCGGCTCGCCGTCGCGATACGGAATCGACAGGCCGCCGCCGGCCGAGATCGCGTCGATGTCATGGCCGAGCGACGTGACGAGATCGACCATCGCATCGCACACCTGCGACAGGTGGCCGTAGTCGACTCCGGAACCGATATGCATGTGGATGCCGACGAGCTTCAGCCCGTACCGGCGCACGATCTCGATCGCGCGCGGCACGTCGTCGATCCAGATGCCGTGCTTGCTCTGCGGGCCGCCGGTGTTGGTCTTGTTGCTGTGACCGTGGCCGAATCCGGGGTTGACGCGCAGCCACACGCGGTGGCCGGGCGCGTGCTCGCCGATGCGCGCGAGCATGTCGAGCGAACCGGCGTTCACGGTCACGCCGTGCTTCAGCACGGCCGCGAGCGTCGGGCGGTCGATCAGGTCGGCCGTGAACACGACGCCTTCCGGCTCGCCGGCAGGGCTGAACCCGGCCGCGAGGCTGCGCTCGATCTCGCCGAGCGACACGGCATCGACACATGCGCCTTCTTCGCGCATCAGCTTCAGGATATGGACGTTCGAGTTCGCCTTCTGCGCATAGCGGATCACGTCGAACTGACGCAGTTGGGCGATGCGGTCGCGGATGACGTCGGCGTCGTACACCCACAGCGGGGTGCCGTATTGCTGCGCGAGCGTCGCGAGCTGGCGGGAATCGAGGGACATGGCGGATGAATCGGGTCGAATGAACGGATAGGGTGAATGATGCGCCTGATTGCCTATACAGTAAAATGCCTGTTTATCAACATTTGATTCATATCTGATATAGAAGATCATGCTCACGCACCGCCATATCGAGGTCTTTCGCGCGCTGATGGTCACCGGCAGCACGACGCGCGCGGCCGAGATGCTCTATACGTCGCAACCGACGATCAGCCGCGAGCTTGCGCGCATGGAGCAGGTCGTCGGCTTCGCGCTGTTCGAGCGCGCGCATGGCCGGCTGCGGCCGACGATGGCCGCGCTCACGCTGTTCGACGATGTGCGGCTTGCGTATGTGGGGCTTGAGCGCGTCGCGGCAACCGCCGCGCGCCTGCGCGAGTTTCGTGACGGTCAGCTGTCGGTGATTGCGCTGCCGGCGTTCTCGCACGCGATCCTGCCCGGCGCGTGCCGGCGTTTTCACGAGGCCCACGCGGGCGTCAGCGTGTCGGTTGCGACGCAGGAATCGCCGGTGCTCGAAGAGTGGCTGACCGCGCAGCGTTACGACCTCGGGCTGACCGAGCACGACGTCGCGCCGGCCGGCACCGTGCTCACGCCGCTGCTCGAGGTCGACGAAGTGTGCGTGCTGCCCGACGGCCATCCGCTGCTCGCGCAGGATGCGATCGATCTGCCGGATCTCGCCGATCGCCCGTTCGTGAGCCTGTCGCTGAACGATCCGTACCGCATTCTGATCGACGAGGCGTTCGCGCAGCTCGGCGTGGCGCCGCGCTCGGTCGTCGAAACACCGTCGGCCGTGTCGGTGTGCGCGTTCGTGCGGCAGGGGCTCGGCGCCGCGATCGTCAATCCGCTGACCGCGCTCGATTTCGTCGGGCGCGACCTGCACGTGCGGCCGCTCACGCGGTCGTTTCCGTACCGGGTCAGCGTGATCGTGCCCGCGCACCGGCCGAAGAGCCTGCTCGTCGATGCGTTCGCCGACGCACTGCGCAGCGAGGCGAAGGCGATCCGCCGCCGGCTGGCCGCGCTCCTCGGCTGACGCGGCCGTATGATGGGCGTTTTGCCGCCATCGTCGTCTCTTTCCGGAACCCCTCATGACCGATGCTTCCGCTTCCCTCGAACAACCGATCCTGACTGGCGAACGCGTCGAACTGAGGCCGCTCGCCTCGTCCGACCGGCAGGCGCTGCTGGACGCTGCCGCGGACGGCCAGTTGTGGAACCTGAAGGTCACGGTCGTGCCAGGCCCCGAGACGATCGACGCCTATCTCGACACCGCACTGCAGGGCCGCGCCGCCGGCACCGTGATGCCGTTCACGATCGTCGATCGCGCATCGGGCCGCGTGATCGGCAGCACGCGTTTCTGGAAGATCGATCGCCAGAACCGCAAGCTCGAGATCGGCCATACGTGGCTGAGCGCATCGGCGCAGCGCACGCGCGCGAACACCGAAGCGAAATGGTTGTTGCTGGGCTATGCGTTCGACGTGCTGCAATGCGTGCGCGTGCAGTTCACGACCGACGAGCTGAACGAGAAATCGCGCGCGGCGATCCTGCGGCTCGGTGCGAAGCAGGAAGGTATCGTGCGGCACGAACGGATCATGCCGGATGGCCGCAAGCGCAATTCGGTGCGCTTCAGCATCATCGACGACGAATGGCCGGAAGTGCGTGCGCGGCTGTTGGCGAAACTCGCGACGTAACGCGTGAAGTGTGGCGTTTGACGTGCGTCGCGCCGCCGGAAGGGGCGCGGCGACGCGACGACAGGGGAAGCAGTGCGCCGCGCACGACGGCGCGGCGTAGCGGGCGCGTTACTGCGCCGATGCGAGGTGGTGGCGTTCCGCGAGCTTCTGCGCGTCGGCGTAATGCTTCTGCAGGATCGGCAGCGACTGGCGGGCGACTTCCTTCAGCTTCGTGTCGCGGCCCGACGCGATTTCGGCCTGGAATGCCGAGATGGCCTTCTGCTGGCCGGCGAGCGCGACCTGCTCGATATACGCCTTGTCGAACTCGGCGCCGCGCAGGTTCTTGATGCTGTCCAGCGCGGCCGTGTCGGGGTCGTTGGCCGGCACGTCGACGCCGCGCGGGCTCGCCGCGCGCATGGCCTGGATGATCTTTTCATCGTCGGTCGACACGCGTTGCGCGAACGCCTTGACCTGGCTGTCCGACGTGCGCGAATCGGCGATGCGCGCCGCGTCGTGCTGCGTCGACACGGTTTTCGTGCCGTCCGTGATGAAGGCCTGGTCGGCTTCGTGGATGCGCGTCGCGGCGGCGGCCGGTGCGTTCGGTGCCGGTTGTGCGGTTTGCGCGGTCGCCGTCACGGCGACGAGAAGCAGGCCAGCGGCAGACAAGGCAAGGCGCGAGATGTGGGGAAAGCGGTTCATGGGACCTCCTTTCGATCGGGGCTCGGGTTGAAAAACGGATCTCGTGATCCGTCGCTGTGCGAGAGACCGGGCGCGCCCGGGCCGGATTCGACCGCCGCTCTGCCGCGGCGCCGGTCGAAGTGTTGCCCGGCCCGACCGATTCTAGGAGAGCGATCCGGTCGCAGGTGCAACCGCGCTGTGGTTTGTGTAACGGTTGGTAAGACGAATCGCCGAGCAAGCGTGACGACCGGTATTGCGTACCTGTTGCGTGTGCGACAGCGGCAATTCTTGCGTGCGTGGGGTGTGCTGAATGCACGTGGGTGTCATCTGCAAGTCATCGTCGTGCCGAGGTGTCGTGCGCGTCGAGCGGCGGGTCGAGCCGTGCGCACGAAGCGCACGGGTGCGTCACACGCGATCGAGCAATGCGTCGAGACGGGGCAGCAACGGTGTCGCGCAATGCGCCTGCAACGCGTCCGGCGCGGTGTAGCCCCACGCGACACCCTGGAAGGCGATGCGTGCGCGTCGTGCCGCATCGGCGTCGCGGATTTCATCGCCGACATACAGTACTTCATCGGCGCGTACGCCGGCCTCACGAACGAGCGCGCGCAGGCGACGCGCCTTGCCGAACAGCGGAATGCCGCATGCGAAATGCTCGACGCGGCTGCTGGCGCGCGGGCCGAGCCGGTCGCGCACGATCTCCTCGGTATTCGACGTGGCGATCGCGATGCGGATGCCGCGCGCGGCGAGCGCGTCGAACGTTTCGCCGACGCCGGGGAACAACGCCACTTGGGCGACGCGCGGCCGCATCAGGCGGCGCATGTCGATCGTCACGCGCGGCACTTTCCACATCGGCACGTCGAGCGCGCGAACGATGTCGCGCGCCGACATGCCGCGCAGCGCCGGGCGCAACTCGGGCGTGGCGTCGCGAAAGCCGTGCATGCGCGACGCTTCGGACAGCGCCGCGAGAAAGCTGTCTAGCGAATCGGCGAGCGTGCCGTCGAAGTCGAATGCGATGAGGCGATAGGGCATGAAGCGGCGTGGCGGGTTCATTGGACAGGCGACATTGTCGCCGAATCGAGGCCCGTTGCCCGCACGGTCGATTGCGCATGCCTCGACCTGGAAATCGACCCGCGCCCGCGCGAGGTCACGCGGATCGTGGCGGCCCGGCCGCTGCCGTTGAAGCGTTGCAACGCAGATCGCGCGTTGCGGGCGCCGTGAGCCGCAGGCGAGTAGACGCCCGTCCGTCGGCATGCAGTCGATACGCGTCGCCGCTTGTAGCCCCTCGCGCCGCGCGGTATCGTCGGCATTTCGCCTTCCACCACACCAACCGGAGACCGACGTGCCCGCTGCCGCCCCCGCCACGCTGAGATTTTCCACCGACAAGCGCGAACTCGACGTCGACGCGATCTTCGACTTCCTGCATCGCGACGCGTACTGGTCGCAGGGCATTCCGCGCGACGTGGTCGAGCGTGCGATCGAGGGCTCGCTGTGCTTCGGCGCCTACGTGGGCGACCGGCTCGTCGGGTTCGCGCGGCTCGTGACCGATCACGCGACGTTCGCGTACCTGTGCGACGTGTTCGTGCTGCCGGTCGAACGCGGCAACGGCTACGGTCGCGCGCTGATCGACCACGTGTTCGCGCAGGAGATGGTGCAGGGGCTGCGTCGCATCATGCTCGTGACGTCCGATGCGCACGAGCTGTACCGGCCGGTCGGCTTCGGGCCGTCGGCGAACCCCGAGCGGGTGATGGAGATCCGCCGTCCGGACATCTACGCGAAGCGCTGACGCACGGCGCAGCGCATACAATACGCGCTTTCCGTTTTTGCCGAAGAGAAGCCCATCATGACCGAACAGGAAGCCGAACAGCTCGCGACGCATCGCCATTACAAGGGCGGGCTGTATCGCTACATCGGCGTTGCCCGCCATTCCGAAACCGAGGAATCGGTGGTCGTGTACGAACACCTGTGGCCGCATGCACGCGGGCTGTGGGTACGGCCGGAAGCGATGTTCAACGGGAACCTCGAAGACGGCACGCCGCGTTTCCGCAAGCTGCGCGACTGATTGACGGCCGGCGGCGCGCGCCGCCGCCGTGCCAGCCGGCGGTGCGGACGTCTACGCGCCGGCCAGCGCCTTTACCAGCTCCGGCGGGGCCTGCCGCCCGACCGTGACTTCCGGCGTGCCGTGCCACGCCGCGAGCTTCTTCACCGCCTTCGCGACATCGGCCGCGAGCCCCGTGCCGAACCGCACGCCCGGCTCGACATGCACGGCCTTCAGTTCGAACGTGCCGAGCGTGCGATGCGCCTTCGCATCGATGCGCCCGACCAGCCGCCCGCGATGCAGCACCGGCAGGCAGAAATAGCCGTAACGCCGCTTGTGCCCGGGCGTATAGCATTCGATCGTGTAATCGAAACCGAACAGCGTCGATGCACGCCGCCGGTCCCAGACGACCGGGTCGAACGGCGACAGCAGCGTCGTGACCGTCGAGCGCAGCGTGTCGGCCTCCGCGGCGGGCAGCAACGCTTCGAGCGAGCGATGCACGTAGGCCGGCTCCTTCCAGTCGTCGATCGCCACCGGGATCAGGTCGCCCGCGCTCGCGAGCTGCTCGAGTTCCGCGCGGTACGAACGGCGCGGCAGCCGATAGTAGTCGGCCACCCAGTCCGCGCGCACGACGCCGAGCGCGCGGCACGTGTAGTCGAGCAGCGTAGGCAGCACGGCGTGGCGCGGCGGCAGGTCGCGCGCGTCGTCCCAGTCGGGCAGCACGCGCTCGCGCACGTCGTACACGCGCTGGAAATTGCGGCGTTCCGACACCATCAGGTCGCCCGTCGTGAACAGCACTTCCAGGTGACGCTTCTCGGGCTTGCGATCCCACCAGCCGTTGCCTTTCACGCCATCCTCGCGGGCGAAATCGGCCGACCGTACCGGGCCTTCGGCGCGAATCCGCGCGAGCAGCCGCTCGATGTCGGGACGATTCTGCTCATGCCACGCGGCCGCGTACTTCCAGCCCATCCCCGACGGATCGAGCATCTTGTAGCGCATCAAGCCGAACTGCTCGATCGGCAGGAAGCACGCTTCGTGCGACCAGTATTCGAACAGGCGTGCCTCGGCGAGATGCTCGTCGAGCCACTGCGGCGAGAAATCGCCGAGACGGCTGAACAGCACGAGATACGGGCTGCGCGCGACGACGTGGATGGTGTCGATCTGCAACTGCGCCATCCGGCGGATCGTGTCGAGCACGTCGGATTTGGTGGCCTTGCGGCGGGGCGGCGTCAGCAGGCCTTGTGCGGCGAGATGCAGCGCGCGGGCGGCGGCGGGCGAGAGCGTAAGCATCGGAAGGGCGGACGGGAGTGATGGTCGGGAACCACTTTAGCGCGAAAGCGGCGCGCGCGTGCGACGTGCCGATGCAACGTGTCTGACAATGGTTGACAGATGCGTTTCGCAAGTTTCCCTATAGTGCAGTTCATGGCGCGACGATAAAGGCGCGCAACGATTTTGCTTCCGACGCACATATGTCCATGGCACGCAGGAAGCGAATCCGGGATTCTCAACCCCCATCGGGAGACCCGGAGCCCTGAGCGGACATCCATGCGGCTGTGCACCGGCCCCGTGTGGATGTCCGCTGATTTTTTTGGTTTTTCCGGTTTGCTTCGCGAGCCGCGTTCCCTTCCGTCTTTTCCCGTTCGTCTGTCGGCGTGTTATTGCCGCTTGCCGCGCGCGACTTCGTCGCCGGCGCCGGGCGGCAGCCGCCGCGTGATCGGAATCGACGCGAACGAGCACAGCCCGACCACGACGAACGCGGGCCAGAAATCCGACCACACCATCTTCTGATGACCTTGCAGCCAGTGCGAAATGTGCAGCACGAGGCCGGCGACCGTCACGCCCAGGCCGAGCGACATCTGCTGTACGACGCTGCCGAGGCTCGTCGCGCGGCCGGCGTCGCGCGGCGAGATGTCCGCGTAGATCATCGAGTTCAGGCTCGTGAACTGCAGCGCGGGGAAGATGCCGCCGACGAGCACGATCAGCCAGATCGCCCAGGTCGCCATGCCGGGATGGAACACACCGTAGGCGGCAATCGCGAGGCCCGCGAATGCCGCGTTGTAGATCAGCACCGTGCGGAAGCCGAAGCGGCGCAGCGTATGGGTGGCCGTTGAGCGGCTCATGGCGCCGCCGAACGCGGACGCGCACGTGATGAGCCCCGAATGGAACGCGCTCATGCCGAGCCCTTCCTGCAGCGCGAGCGGCAGCAGGAACGGCACCGCGCCGAGGCCGATACGGAACAGCGACCCGCCGACGACACTCGCGTGATAGGTGGGGATCTTGAGGAAGCTGAGGTCGAGCACCGGGCGCTCCTTGCGGCGCGCATACGGCACGTAGAGCGCGAGCAGGGCGGTGCCGGTCACGCACATGAAGAGCGCGTTCGAGCGCGACGTGAGCGAGCCGTCGATCAGCGTGAGACCCATCAGCAGCAGCGCGGCGCCGCTGGCCGACAGCACGAAGCCGAACCAGTCGAGCGGGCCCGGATCGGGCTCGCGCGTGTTCGCGATGTGCTTGCTCGCGAGGTAGATCCCGTAGATGCCGATCGGCACGTTGATGAAGAAGATCATCCGCCAGTGCAGGTAGGTCGTGATGAAGCCGCCGACGAGCGGCCCGACCGTGGGCCCGAACAGTGCGGGAATCGCGAGGTAGTTCATCGCGCGCACGAGATCCGAGCGCGGCACGGCGCGGAAGATGATGATGCGGCCGACGGGCACCATCATCGCGCCGCCGACGCCCTGGATGAAGCGCGCGAACGTGAGCACGCCGAGGGAACTGGATGCCGCGCACATCAGCGAGCCGACCACGAAGATGCCGATCGCGGTGCGGAACACGGAGCGTGCGCTGAAGCGGTCGGCCAGCCAGCCGCAGATCGGAATGAACACGCCGAGCCCGACCACGTAGGCCGTGATCGCAATGTTCAATGTGACGGGGCTGTGCCCGAAATCCCTCGCCATCGCGGGGAGGGCGGTGACGATGATGTTCGCGTCGACGCTTTCCATGAACAACGCACAGGCAACGATGAGCGGTGCTAGAAAGACGGGCGACATGGGCTGGGCGCGCGGTAAAGACGCCATTATGCCCACATTGTGACCGTTGAGTCACGTACGACAACAGTTGTTCCGCATGTTGCAACAGTCGTCTTTGTTAGCGGGCGCGACGAAAAGAACGACTGCGCAAATGCGGCGCCTGCATCGCGCCGGTATCCCGCATGCACCTGGACGGCAGACGGTGCGACCGCGTCGTCGTTGGCCGCATGTGCGTTCTCCACACCCGGCAGGATCTCGGCGATGTCGAAGCACCGATCCCGGAGCGGCCTCGCTCGAAGCGCCGCGATCGCGCGTTCGCATGCGCGGTGATCCTGCCCGGCGCCGATACGCCCGTCGGTCACGCGCGCCGAGCAGAGCGCGGCGGCGTAGAGGCGCGGCGACGCGCGTTCGCGTCGCGTTTCGCGGATCGGCGCGATGCATTCGCGCGGCGGCCGCAAGCGCTCCGGCATGGGGACGCCGAGCCGTTCGGGGCGCGTCTTCACGACGATGAGCAGGGTGGGCAGGGTCGCGTGGATTCCTTTTTGACGGGGCGGAAGGGTGTTTCTAGAATATGAGCGTTTGCTCATATTCGAAGCTCGCATTCCGACCATGGCCGAATCGTCTTCACGAATCCCGCTGTCGCCTCGCAAGGCGCCGCGCCAGCGTCGCTCGCTGGCCACCGTCGACGCGATCGTCGAGGCCGCCGCTCGCATTCTGGAGCGCGACGGCTTCGACGGCTACACGACGAACGCGGTAGCGGCGCTGGCCGGTGTGAGCATCGGGTCGCTCTATCAGTACTTCCCGAATCGCGATGCGCTGACGGCCGCGCTCGTCGAGCGCGAGAGTGCGCATCTGCTCGACGACGTCGACCGGGCTGGCGCGCTGTCGTCGTGCGACGACGTACTGCGCGCACTGGTACGCGCGGCCGTCGCGCACCAGATGCGCCGTCCCGTGCTCGCGCGGCTGATCGATTTCGAGGAGGCGCGGCTGCCGCTCGGCGCGCGCACCGCACGCGTCGCGGATCGTATCCACGCGACGCTGCTGCATGCGCTCGGGCTGCGCGATGCGCCGCGCGTCGCGGCGCCCGACGTCGTCGCACACGATCTGCTCGCAATCGTGAAAGGGATCGTCGATGCGGCGGGCGCGCGCGGCGAGACCGATGCGGATGCGCTCGACGCGCGCGTGTGGCGGGCCATGCGCGGTTATCTGCGCGAGTCGCGCGAATCGAAACTTGCTTGATGTGCACGTTTCGTGCGACATTCCGACCTACTCGCACCACCAAACGACGCGCATCGATCGAGGGCCATCGAGACGAGCGCGCGCGCGAACGAGACCTCGTGCCGACCCACTCACCATCCAAAGGAGGGGACACGTCATGACGTCACGTCGTGCCGCATCGATCGCATCGCGCTTTTCAAGCCGCTTCTCAACGCATTTCTCGCCCCGTCTCTCACCGCCACCCGTGCGGCGTCTTCGCTGGGCCGCCGCATTGGCCGTCGCGTATCTTGCCGTGGCCGGCTGCGCCGCACAGGCCGATAACGCGAACCAGGCAACTGCCCAGTCGGCTCCGCCTGCTGCAACCGCGGTTGCCGTCCCCGCATCGGGCACGCTGCTGCCGCCGCCGAGCCAGCTCTATGGCGACCTGTTCGTCGCGGTGCAGACCGCGCAGATCTATCCCGACCAGAAGACCTTCGTCGACGCGACGCCCGATAGCGATCCGGCGACGATCGTGCAGTTGTATCAGCAACAGAAATCGCAGCCGGGCTTCTCGCTGAAGGCGTTCGTCGACCAGCATTTCACGCCGCCACCGGAAGGCGGCGTGACGCCGCCGCCGAACCAGACGCTGCGCCAGCACATCGACTGGCTGTGGCCGCAGCTCACGCGCACGAGCACGACGGTGCCGCCCTACAGTTCGCTGATTCCGCTGCCGAAGCCGTATGTCGTGCCGGGTGGCCGTTTCCGCGAAGGCTACTACTGGGATACCTATTTCACGATGCTCGGGCTGCAGGTGTCGGGTCGCGAGGATCTCGTCGACAACATGCTCGACAACTTCGCCCACCTGATCGACACGATGGGGCACATCCCGAACGGCAACCGCACGTACTACGCGAGCCGCTCACAGCCGCCGTTCTTCGCGTACATGGTGACGCTCGCCGCGCAGGCCGAAGGCGACAACGTCTATCGGAAATACCTGCCGGAACTGCGCAAGGAACATGCGTACTGGATGCAGGGCGAAACCACGACGCCGCGCGGGCAGGCTGCGCGCCACGTGGTCACGATGCCCGACGGCGCGGTGCTGAACCGCTACTGGGACGCTAGCGATACACCGCGCGACGAGTCGTATCTCGAGGACGTGACGACCGCGAAGTCGGTGCCGGCGCGACCTGCGAACGAGGTCTACCGCGACCTGCGCGCGGGCGCCGAAAGTGGCTGGGACTACAGCTCGCGCTGGTTCGGCGACGGCAAGACGCTCGCGACGATCCGCACGACGTCGATCGTGCCGGTCGACCTGAACAGCCTGATGTTCCATCTCGAGACGACGATCGTGAAGGGCTGCACGGTCACGCGCGACGTGCCGTGCGTGACCGATTTTTCAGCGCGCGCGGCTCGGCGTGCGGCCGCGATCAACCGCTATCTGTGGAACCGCCGCGGCTACTACGGCGACTACGACTGGCAGCAGCGCAAGCCGCGCGACGCCGTGACGGCCGCCGCGCTGTATCCGTTGTTCGCGGGTGTTGCCTGGCCCGAGCGCGCGAAGGCGACCGCACGCGAGGTGCGCAAGACGCTGCTGCAGCCAGGCGGCCTCGCGACGACCACCGAGAACACGGGGCAGCAGTGGGATGCGCCGAACGGCTGGGCGCCGCTGCAGTGGATCGCGATCGACGGGCTGCGGCGCTATGGCGAACCGGCGCTCGCGAAGGACATCGGCACGCGCTTCCTGTCCGACGTGAAGCATGTGTATGCGACCGAAGGCAAGCTCGTCGAGAAGTACGTGGTCGAAGGCGCCGGCACGGGCGGCGGCGGGGGCGGCGAATATCCGCTGCAGGACGGTTTCGGCTGGACCAACGGCGTCACGCTGAAACTGCTCGGCCTGTACGGCGAGTGAAGCGCGGCGCGGGCCGCGCGCCTGCGTCGCGCGAGAACGCACGGGCCGGACTGCCGCGCAAGCGGCCGTCCCGCCCGGGTTTGCATCAGGCTTGCGTTAGAACGTGATCGTCGTGCGCACGCCGACCACCGTTTCGTCGCCGATGCGCGCACCGGCCGCGTTCGGGTTCGGGATGCCGCCGCCCGGACGGAAGAAGTGCTGCAGGTCGGCCTGCAGTTGCCACCACGGCGTGACCTGGTACTGGTAGGTCGCCTCGACGACCGTCTCCGCACGGCGTACCGGATAGCCGGGCGTCGTGTAGACGCCGGTGTCGCCGTCGAGGCCGCGCGCATGCGAGCCGATCTTCGCGTAGCCGACGGCGATGCCTGCGACGTCGTTGTCGCGTCTCTTGAACGGCGCCTTCAGCGTCACGCCGGCGTTGGCGGCGAAATCGACGATATTGCGATCGCCCGGCGCGCCCATCACGCGCGCGAACACGCCGACCGAGCGCGCGCTGTCGGCCGACGGCCGCCACACCATCTGGTCCGCGACCGCATAAAAGCCGTAGTTGCCGCGATGGGTGGCGGCGATGCCGTTGCTTTCCGGATTCGCGAGCGACAGGCCGTCGGTGCCGTCGCGCGGGTCGTTCGCATGCTGCGACTGATACCAGAAGCCGAGCTTGTACGTTCCCGGCAGGCCGGCCGGCTGCGGCGCCTTCGGATCGTCGGGCGGCGCGTTCAGCGCGTACTGCACTTCGCCGATCACGAACGCGCCGCTGCGCAGGTTGAAGTTGGTGCCGTGCGCGTTCAGCACCTGCGCATCGCCGTCGCTGCGTCCGGCCGGGTTGCCGTCGAACACGCCGACCATCGCGGTCCACGCGTCGGACGGCTTCACGCGCAGCCGCACGCCGAGCGACGACAGCGGATACGCGGGGCCGCCGGCCGGCAGGTCGGTCGACGGCAGCACGGGCCAGCCGAACGTCGCGTTCATGAACGTCGCCGCGTTCTGGCTCACCATGAATTCCTGGTCGGCGCTCTGCTGGCCGACCTTCACGTCGACCTTGCCGTCGAGCAGCGACTGCTGGTACCAGAGTTCCCACAGGCGCGTGGTCGAATTCGCCTCGATGCCGGTCGCGGTCTGCAGCGTCTGCAGGTAGCGCTGTGTGAGGTTGGTGCCGTGAATCTGCAGCGCCGACACGTTGAACGTGCCGCCCGGCAGGCCGACCGCCTTGCCCGTGTCGACGTTGAAACCGAATTGCGTGAGCCCCTGGTACGCGCCGCCGCGATGCGTGCCGCCCGACGTGTTGTATAGGTACTCGCTGGTTTCCTGCAGGCTCAGCGTGATACCGCGATCGCCGAGCCTGTCGCGCAGGCCGCCCATGTTGCCGAGCAGGTTCGAGCGCTCCTGGAAGCCGGTGGGGGCGGGCGCGGCGGCATCGGCGGCCTGTTGTGCGGGCGCGGCGGCGTCTCCGGCGCAGGCCGTCGGTGCGGCTGCTGCCGGCGGCGCCGATTGCGCGAACGCGGGTGCGGCGGCGAGCGACAGCAGCAGCGTGGCGAGTGCATGGACGCGGAACTGGCGCGGGACGGGTTCGAGGTAGTGCTTCATGTGGGTTCCGTTGTCGGTTGGATTAGTTAGGTTGACGAAACGAAAGGGTGATGCGGAATGCGTGGCGAGACGATCGCGCGGCGGCATCTGGCGCGCGGCACGGCTGCGCGACGGGGCGTTAAGGCAGCCAGCCGCCGATGCGCCACACCTGTGCGAAGCCGAGGCGTGACGCGGCCGAGCACAGCAGCGCGACGAGGGCGACCGCGGCGGCCATCGCGGCGAACAGCAGGCAGTCGAGCGGGCGAGGCGCTGCCGGCACGTGGGCGAGCGCCGCACCGCGCCAGTTGCTGAACGCGTGGGCGAGCGGCGAGAGGCCGGAAACGAATGAGCGGTCGCATGCGAGATGCACGATGCGCTTGAGTCTGACCGCGAACGATTGAAGAAACATGACGCTGCCTCCGTCCGGTCCGGCTCGCGCCGGACGACGTGATCGAGCGCGGGCGCGTGATGCGGCCTGCGATCGGAGGGTGGAACGTAATGGAGCGTGCAACGGACGAACCGGCGATGGCCGGCCCGGGAGGAAGCGCGCTAACCCGACGAATGCGAGCGAGCGGCGTAAGACATGCGTCTGGCTGCTATCTCGCGATGGCTTGGCCGGCCTGGACCGGCATCGAACTGCAACTAGAGCATGTGTCCACGGAGGGACTCCTGTGATGAATTGCGGCGGATTGTATTCGGGTCGTTTGCTGCAGCGCAAGTAAAAAACGCGCAAAAGGCGCCGTGTGTGGCGTGTGTATCGCCATGAGCGCGGCGGCGCGGCAGCGGCGCGAGGGCGGGACGACGAGACGGTGGCGGGGCGCCACGCCGTTGTTCGGACACATCGGATCCTGGACCGTATCGTGACGCGCTGAAAGGTTTCGGCACGTCGTTTCGAGGGCAAATCTTTCAGCGCTGCAAGGTGGGAAATTTATTTCGGGAAATGGGGTTGGGAGGGGTTGACTTCGCTTTCGGGCCGTCCATAGAATCCGCCATCTTCACTCTTGGGGCCGCCGCCTTGGACGCCTGCAGTAGTCGATCTTCGAACGAAATTTCCGCCTGAGCGACCGACGTCCGCGCCTCATCGAAGCCGCCGTTTGTCTCCCAGGCAAACGGTGCGCGCAGCAGTATTCCGCAGCAAATTCCTACGTGCACCCTGATTCGCGCCGGTTAGCGTGATGCGTCTTCGCATGCGCCGTCCGGTTTCACCGCCGCCTGGCAGGCGGCCGCGTTCGCGCACGCCTTTGCGGGGCTCGCGCGTGCCGGCCCGCACGCCCGACGGCGGTCAACCGTGTTCTCCGGAACACCGCACAGGAGTCGCCATGAACGACAGTGACAGTTGTCCCTTATGCCCGTTGCATGCACAGACCCTTTTGAACCCGGGTCGCAGGGGCAATCCGGCCGACTAGCCTGACACGCCGTTCAGGCCCCGGACTGGCCCCGCGCCCACCACGCGGCCGGCAGCCTGTCGTCGCCGCACGGAGCCAGATCATGAACTTCGGCCTTCTGCTGTCGAACCTCCCGCACGTCACGGAATCGCGCAACCACTACGACGCGATGCTGACGCTCGACGCCCGTCCACGGGTGTTCTCCCGCCTGTTGAACCAGCTGAAATCGTTGATCCGCTGAACGACGCACCGAGCGTCTCGGCATGCGCACACGCGGCCGCCATCGAGCGGCCGCCCCGCGCGCATTCCAAGATCGCTTGCTCACCAGATAACCATTCGCCGTACGGAACACATCATGTCCACGCCATCCAACGTTTCTCCACCGATCGCCGCCGAACGCAGCGCCGTGCTCGACGAAGCCCACCTGGGTGACATCCGCGGTGCGCTCGGTACGATCGCGCATCACGACACCGGCTCGCGCGGCACGTGGTGGGCTCGCCTGCGCACGCTGCTCGCGATCATCGGCCCGGGCCTCATCGTGATGGTCGGCGACAACGACGCCGGCGCATTCGGCACCTACACGCAGGCCGGCCAGAACTACGGCACGACGCTGCTTTGGACGCTGCTGCTGCTCGTACCCGTGCTGTACGTGAACCAGGAAATGGTGCTGCGCCTCGGCGCGGTCACGGGCGTCGGCCACGCACGCCTGATCTTCGAGCGCTTCGGCAAGTTCTGGGGCGCGTTCAGCGTGATCGACCTGTTCCTGCTCAATGCGCTCACCATCGTCACCGAGTTCATCGGCATCACGTTCGTGCTGGATTTCTTCGGGCTGCCAAAGGTGGCCGGCGTGTGCGTGGCCGCGGCGCTGACCATGGCCGCGGTGAGTACCGGCGATTTCCGGCGCTTCGAACGGTTCGCGATCGGGCTGTGCGTGCTGAGCCTGCTGCTGGTGCCGGTGCTCGTGTCGATCCACCCGCCCGTCGCGCAGATGACGCGCGATTTCTTCGTGCCGAACTGGCCCGCGCACGCGAAGCTGTCTGACGTGATGCTGCTCGTGATCGGCATCGTCGGCACGACCGTCGCGCCGTGGCAGTTGTTCTTCCAGCAGAGCTACGTGATCGACAAGCGCATCACGCCGCGCTTCATGAAATATGAAAAGGCCGACCTGTGGATCGGTATCGTGTTCGTGCTGGTCGGTGCGGTCGCCATGATCGGTTTCAGCGCCGCGCTGTTCAACGGGCATCCGGAAGCCGGCAACTTTACCGATGCGGGCGGCATCATCGCGGGCCTCGAGAAGTATGCGGGCCGCACGAGCGCGACGCTGTTCGCGGTGGCGCTGCTCGACGCGTGCATCATCGGCGCGGCGGCCGTCTCGTTGTCGACGGCCTATGCCATCGGCGACGTGTTCAAGATCCGCCACTCGCTGCACCGCGGCGTGTCCGATGCGAAGGGTTTCTATCTCGTGTATTTCGGCATCGTCGCGGCCGCGGCCACGCTCGTGCTGATTCCGGGCAGCCCGCTCGGCCTGCTGACCGAAGCCGTGCAGACGCTCGCGGGCGTGCTGCTGCCGAGCGCGACGGTGTTCCTGCTGGTGCTGTGCAATGACCGCGAGGTGCTTGGGCCCTGGGTCAACTCGACGAAGCTCAACGTGTTCACCGGCGCGGTGATCTGGGTGCTCGTGCTGCTGTCGATCATCCTCACGGCGTCGGTGATGTATCCGGATATCAGCGGCGAAGCGATCGTCGACGTGCTGGTCGGCGGCACCGTGCTCGCGATCACGGGCTATCTCGCCACGGTATTGGTTCGCCGCAACAAGCGCGTGGTCGAGCCGGCCGTCGATCGCTCGTTGCGCGACACGTGGCGCATGCCGCCGCTCGACACGCTCGAGCCGCAGAACATGACGCTCGCGACGCGGGTCTGGATGGCCGTGCTGCGCGGCTATCTCGTGATCGCGGTCGGTCTCGTGATCGTCAAGGTGGTGCAGATGACGCTGCTGAAGTAACGCAGGCCGCCTTCACGAAGCGGCGCCGAACCCGGCGCCGCGCCGCAATCCGCACATGCCGGCCTCCGTGGCCGGCATGTGCGTTTACGCGTCCGCTCGCGGCACGCCGCACGGGCGGTGCGGTCGTCAGATCAGCTCGAGCTTCGACGTCAGGTACGTGAGCTGGATCCGGTTCGCGACGCCGAAGCGCTTGCGCAGCTTGCGCAGGTGATAGTCGACGTTGTGCGCGCTGGTGTCGAGGCGACGGCCGATTTCCTTGTCGGACGCGCCTTCGGCGATGCCGAGCAGCAGTTCCTGCTCGAACGGCGTGAGCCCGTTGACCGCGCGCTCGCGCGACGCCGAGATCAACTGCGGGGACGCGAACTTGTGCACCGACAGCCCGATCGACAGCGCCTGCTCGATCGTCGCCGGCGTGATCCATTCGCGCGTGCGGCGCGGTGCGGTGAAGCTCATGAACGCATGCAGCCGCGTGCCGGGCACGGCCATCGAATACATGATGCCGCTGCACATCCCGTCGTCCTGCATCGTCTGCAGGAAGCCGTCGAGCGCGGCCGGCACCGCGCGCGGGCCGTCGCCGCGCTCGCGATGTTCGCGGCGCAACTGCTGCAGGTCCCACACGATCGGCATGTTGCATACGCGCGCGCCGAGCGTGCGCGGATCGATGTCGTGATGGTTGTGCCGCACGTAGTCGCCGCGATAGGTGGCCGGCGTGAAGGCTTCGTGCAGGTAGAGACTCTCGACGCGCTCGTGCGCGAATTCGAGCGCGAAGTACGCGAACGTCGCGAAGCCCGTCAGATGCAGCAGGCTGGCAACGATGCGGCTGCGCTCGGCCGTGCTCTGCGCGTGCGCGAGCGTATCGGCGACGCCGAGCTTCGGCGCGTGCGGCTGCATGATGTCGCCGCGCTTCACGTCGTCGCACCAGACGACCTGCACGGGGGGGCGTTCCCGCGGCACGTCCGGGTGCGCGTTCAGCCCGTGCGACGGGCGGGGCAAGGTTGAGGCGACCGCTTCTTCATGCAATGCAATGTCGGACATGTGCCATCCTCGGAATCGACGCGCATCGCCTGGCGGCGGCCGTATCGTGTACGGCATTCGCGGCGATGCGCGTCGAGCATCGGTGTGATATGCGCCGATCGTCATCCCTGACGAAACGCAAGGGCATTGTACAAAAATGCTTGTGTCCGCGTAATATGCCGTAATACTAATGGCGGCGGAAGATTCCTATTCGCACGCATAGAACGAAGACCAGACAATCCATCAGGCAAAGACCAGATCGTGACGGGGCGCAGTTTCACATATTGGGAAAGGGCGGGCTCCTCATGACCTATGCTGACGGCGCACCACGCGTCGAGTGGTTTTCGCAGGCCGATATCGCAACGGCTGCGGCTTATTCGAATGAATATCAGGCAATCGGGTACGACGTTTTTACCGGCGCTCAAATTGAATCCGGTAAAACCGACCTGGCTCCAGTCGATTTCGCGCAATGCCACGCGCGATTGCGTCAAATCGGTTTCAGTACACTCGGTTATGGCGCTTTCGAAATGATCGGGCGGCGCATCCTGTGCGCGCATCTGCTGCGCGACCTCGCGCCCGCAACGTTCATGCAGCCGTTTGTCGAAGGGATGCTCTACGACAGCGACCCGCGGTTCGCGCAGGTTCGGCAGAGCGGCTTTCCGGTCGCGTGGCGGCTCGACGAGATCGAGGCGACGGCGCAGGCCAGCGGCGACCGCAAGTTGCTGGCGCTCGCCGGCCATCTGCGCGCGCATGCGATGAACAGCGGCGTGCTGTTCGGCCTGTCGGCGCCGCGTCTCGATTTGCGTGTCACGGTGAACGTGACGTCGGAGACGCACGGCACCGAATGGATCGACGATCGCGTGATCGGCGGTGCGCTGTCGGTCAGTCTCGCGGTGCATCGTGTCGCGTTGCCGTTCCTCGAGGCGCGCATCGCACGCATGCGCGGCTTCGCGCTCGGCGACGAGCAACAGCAGGTGCTCGACCGTCTCGTGCACGGGCTGTCCGACCAGGAGATCGCGAGCGCGCTGCGCACGTCGCTGCACAAGGTCGGCCACCACATCCGCTCGCTCGAAAAACTCTTCAACGTGCAGAACCGCGCGCAGCTTGCGTATCTGGCGGCGCGCCGGATGCCGTCCTGACGCCGTCAGCCCCCCGTTTTCTCCGCGTGACCCGATGATCGTCGCCGGCCCGTCCGTGGTCGGCCCGACGGGCCGTTGCGCCCGCGGCGCCGTCGCGATGCGCACACGATGCTTGACAGCGTTTTTTTCGAGTGATTGCGACATTCACCTATGAATTATTGCTGAATTATTTCTTCGTAATATGGCTCGACCGTCACGCCGGACGGCGGGCCGCGAGGTTACGCCATGCGTGACGAAAATGGTCAACAGGGGCGGACAAATCAATGTGCGGAATCGACGGCTTTCTGAATAGCGTCGCCTTCGATGAGGAGACAGCGCGCGGCACGCTCGCGCGCATGACGGCAAGCCTCGCGCATCGCGGGCCGGACGGGCAGGGGATCTGGGTCGATCCGGAAGCCGGCATTGCGCTCGGCCACCGGCGGCTCGCGATCGTCGACCTGTCGGTGCACGGCCGACAGCCGATGGCATCGGCGTGCGGCCGCTACGTCATGGTCTTCAACGGCGAAATCTACAACCATCGCGAACTGCGCGCCGAACTCGAGCGCGCGGGTCGCGCACCGGCTTGGCGTGGCCACTCCGACAGCGAGGTGCTGGTCGCGGCGATCGTCGCGTGGGGCGTCGAAGGGACATTGCGGCGCGCAACCGGCATGTTTTCGATCGCGCTGTGGAATCGCGAATCGCGGGTGCTGACGCTCGCACGCGACCGGATCGGCGAGAAGCCGCTCTATTACGGCCGGATCGGCGACGCGCTCGTGTTCGCGTCGGAGCTGAAGGCGCTGCGCGGCTATCCGGGCTTCGACGGCGCGATCGATCGCGACGCGCTGTGCCTGTACCTGCGCCAGTCGAGCGTGCCCGCGCCGCATACGATCTATCGCGGCATCCGCAAGCTGCCGCCCGGCACGTATATCCAGTTCGAGCATGCGCGCGACACGCCGCGCCTGCGTGCGTACTGGACGCTCGAACAGGCGATCGAGGACGGTCGCGCGCAGCCGTTCGAGGGCAACGCAGACGAGGCCGTCAGCCAGCTCGACGTGGTGCTGCGCCAGGCCGTCGCGCGGCAGATGGAGGCCGACGTGCCGCTCGGCGCGTTCCTGTCGGGCGGCGTCGATTCGTCGACGATCGTCGCGCTGATGCAGGCGCAATCGTCGACGCCGGTCGACACGTTCACGATTGGCTTCCATGAAGCCGGCTACGACGAGGCCGGTTACGCGAAGGCCGTCGCGCGCCATCTCGGTACGCGCCATACCGAGCTCTATGTCACGGCCGACCACGCGCTCGGCGTCGTGCCGAAGCTGCCGTCGATCTACGACGAGCCGTTCTCCGATGCTTCGCAGATCCCGACCTTTCTCGTGTCGGAACTGACGCGCCGGCACGTGAAGGTGAGCCTGTCCGGCGACGGCGGCGACGAGCTGTTCGGCGGCTATACGCGCTACTTCCTGACGCCGCGGCTATGGCGCAAGCTGCATCGCGTACCCGGCGCCGTGCGCGCGCGGATCGCTGCCGCGCTGCATGCGTTGCGGCCCGATCACGCGGACCAGCTCGCGGCGGTCGCACAGGGGGCGTGGGGCGGCGTGGAGGCACGCGAATCGGCGACGCGCATCGGCGATCGCCTGCACAAGCTCGGCCACGTGATGACGGCCGAGAGCCGCATCGGGCTGTACCGGTTGCTGATGTCGTCGGTGCATCATCCCGAGCGCCTCGCGTTGTCGGGGCAGGAGCCGGCGACGCCGCTCGATACCGTATCCGCGTGGCCCGCGCACCTGAGCTTCGCCGAGCAGGCGATGGCGATCGATACGCTCACGTACCTGCCGACCGACATCCTCGCGAAAGTCGATCGCGCGGCGATGGCCGTGAGCCTCGAAACGCGCATGCCGTTCCTCGACCATCACGTCGTCGAATTCGCGTGGCGCGTGCCTGCGGCGGTGCGTTTGCCGGAAGGGCAGTCGAAGGCGCTGCTGCGTCGACTGCTCGACCGGTACGTGCCGTCCGCGCTGATCGACCGGCCGAAACAGGGCTTTTGCGCGCCCGTCGATCACTGGCTGCGTGGCTCGCTGCGCGACTGGGCCGAAGCGCTGCTGCGGCCGTCGCGGTTGCGCGACGAAGGCTTCTTCGATGCGGCCGCGGTCGAGCGGCTGTGGCGCCAGCACGTGACCGGCCGAATGAACTGGCAGCATCAGTTATGGACGGTGCTGATGTTCCAGGCGTGGCTGGAGGCGCAGCGCGCCGCGTAGGCGGGCACGCTGCGCGGCATCACGGGTCGAGGCAGCGCATGCAGCGCCGCTTCGCGTCGCTCGATTGCAGGCCCCGGCACATCGTCATCACGGGCCGGGCATGACAGGAAGGCGGATCGGCGGACGCTGCCGGCGACGCTTGCCGGCGCGCGCGATCGGGCGGCGTGGTTGCGACGGCATCCATGCGTCGCTGGCGTGCGGGCGGCGTGTCGCGCCCGGTGCCGCCTTCATCCGGATTGCCCGGCGCTATCGACGCGACGTGCAGCGCGTCGTCGTTCGCCGCGTGGGTGACGGCCGGCACGGCGCACGCGAGCGCCGCCAGTGCGGACAGGCACGCGACGACGGTTCGCGGATCGCGCATCTTCAGGGTCATTCCGTTCGCTCCAGGGCCGTCGGCGCGGAGGGCGCGCGGCTGCTGGGTCGATTGTAGGGATGGCAATGGTCGTGTGTCACGCCGGAATCCGTCGTCGCGGGCATCGACGGCGGTGGCCGTGGCGGAAGCGACGAAGCGTGACGGACGAGGATGCGCGAGGATGCGCGGACGCCGGCATCCAAAAGCGACCGCCGCCCGTAGGCGGCGATCGGGTCGCGACTGGCTGGCGGGCCGGGCGGCATGCAGGCCGCGCCCGACGGGCGGGCCGCGAGGCGCTGCGGATCGGCGCAGCGCGGTGGGGGGAGCGTGGCCGGCGGGCCGGCGAATCGTCAGGCGTAGTCGGCGGCCATCACGGCCTGCGGCGCCGTGCGCAGGATCGGCGCTGCGTCGTGACGCTCGACGTGCGTCATCGCCGCACCGAACAGCACCAGACGATAGCCGACCGCGTAGATCGGGATGATCCGCAGGTTCTTGTCGTGATCGAGTTGCAGCTTCGAGCGGATACGCGAGATATGGGTGTCGAGCGTGCGCGACGACACGCCGAGTTCACGGCCCCACACGGCTTCCTGGATTGCCTGACGCGGCACGATCTTGTTCATGTTGTCGAGCAGGAATTCGACGACGTCGAATTCACGCGGCGTGACATCAATGATCTTGTTATCGATTTCGATCGTGCGGCGCACGAAGTTGATTTTTATGTTGTCGATGTACAGGTATTTGCAATCCATGGTGGCCCTCGCATGTCCATAAAGGAGTGTTTGCGGGTCCTGTGCTGCAACTTCCGGGCCAGGGACAGGATCGTCGGGGATCGGCAGGGGGCGGCGTCGCTGCAGGCGGCGCGCAGCCTTGAATTTAAAAGAATTTTTAACGGGGGGTGCGAGCCAAACAGAAAAGGGGGCGGGACAACCGTGAAGGATTGTTACGTAGCATCGGCGGGTGACGTTACGGGCGTTACGTCCGACGTAACGTGGCGGGCGACGCGGGAACCGGAGCCGATGGAACGTCACCACGGCTGGGTGTGGAACCCGACATTGAACTCTACATTCAACCCGACACGCAAATGTGAAAAGCTTATATAAATCAGTAACATAAGTGGTTATAATTGCCGACATGGAACCCTACATTGAACCCGACAGGGAAGCATGACCTCAGTCGCTACCTTCGAACCGCTGTTTCCCGAGGATCGCGTACTCGATCCGCTGCTTGAGCAGGCCGCCGAGCTCGTCGACGCATCACATCGGTTGCTTGCCGTACGCAATACCCCGCTGGCCGTCGCGCTCGTGCCGCAGTTGCGCGCCATGAATTCGTACTACACGAACAAGATCGAAGGACAGCACACGACGCCTGCCAAGATCGAGGCTGCGCTGCATCGGGATTATTCGACCGATATTGTCGAGCGCAAGAAACAACGCTTCGCGGTCGCGCATATCGCGACGGAAGCGGCGCTCGAGGAGGAGTGGCGAACGCTTCCGGTTGCCGCGCTCTTTGAGCCGACGCGAATTTCGGCCATTCACGATCGCTTCTTCTCTGGTTTGCCTGCCGACGAACGACTTACCGATGAAGGAAAAGCGATCGTTCCGGGCGAATTTCGCCGCTCGAATGTGACGGTGGGGCGTCATCTGGCACCGGAGCCTGAGATGATCGAGACGTTGCTTCAGGCCTGGGCGACACGTTATAGCCGCATTCGTGCGAAGGAATATCAACTGATCGGTATTGCCTGTTCGCATCATCGGTTGACCTGGGTGCACCCGTTCATGGACGGCAACGGTCGGGTGGCACGTCTGCATTCACATCTCGGACTGCGCGCCGCAGACCTGACTCATGGTCTTTGGTCGCCGCTTCGGGGGCTGGCGCGAGAGCATGAGCAGTATTACGCCAGGCTGAGCGAGGCCGACCAGACGAGGCGCAACGATCTGGACGGCCGGGGCAATCTATCCCAGGAAGGGCTGGTCAAATTTGCCCGGTTCTTTCTCGATTGCTGTCAGGACCAGGTTGGTTTCATGGTGCATATGACGGAGTTCGAAGGGGTGACCGGGCGATTGCTGGATCTGCTGCGATACCTGGAGGCCAATCCGTGGACCATCCGTTCGGAAAAATCTGTCATCAAACCGGAAGCCGCGGCGCTGGCCATGGAGTTCGTGGCACTGCGCCGAACGGTCACGCGAGCGGAGTTTGCCCAGATGCTGGGTGTGAGCGATGTACTGGCTCGCCGAATCGTCCGTTCGCTGCTGGATTTCGGACTGCTGACTTCGCCGTCGCATCGCGGTGAGCTGTCTTTTGGATTGCCGCTGAACGGCCTTCGTTTTCTATTTCCGAGACTCTGGCCTGAAGTCGAGCTGGAATGAGCGTTCCCGTGGGGGCGCCATTGTGCCTCGACTCCAGTCGGCGTTACGTCTTTCGCGAGGTGATCACAAACGCCGGCCGCAAGGCGTCTGCGCCCCGCGGCCGACGTTCCGGCCTACCTTCAAGCCTTCGCGCTATCCGCCGAATCGAACGGCAGCACGTAATGCCGCTTGCCCGTCGCCGCGAAGATCGCGTTCGCGACCGCCGGCCCGACCGGCGCGACGCCCGGCTCGCCGACCCCGGTCGGTGCTTCGGCCGACGGCACGATATGCACCTCGACTTTCGGCATCTCGGCCATCCGCAGCACGTGGTAGCCGTCGAAGTTGCGCTGCTCGACCTGGCCGTCCTTCAGCGTGATCGCGCTGTGCATCACCGCGCCGAGCCCGAAGCCGATACCGCCCTCCATCTGCGCGGCGACGATGTCCGGATTGATCGCGATGCCGCAATCGACCGCACACACCACGCGCTCGACTTTCACCTTGCCGTCCGCGTCGACCGACACCTCGGCGACCTGCGCGACATAGCTCTTGAACGCCTCGGCAACCGCGATCCCGCGCCCGCGCCCCTTCGGCAGCGGCTTGGCCGGATCCCAGCCGGCCTTCTGCGCGGCCAGGTCCAGCACCGCGCGCATGCGCGGCTCCTTCGCGAGCAGGTCGCGGCGGAACGCGTACGGATCCTTGCCTGCCGTGTGCGCGGCTTCGTCGATGAACGCCTCGACCGCGTAGGCCGTATGCGAACTGCCGACCACGCGCCACCACAGCACGGGCACGCCGACCTTGGCGGTGGTGAGCTCGACCGACACGTTCGGCACCGCGTACGGCAGGTTCGCCGCGCCCTCGACCGAGGTGGCATCCACGCCGTTCTTCACCATGAATGCCTCGAACGGCGTGCCGGCGAGGATCGACTGGCCGACGATCCGGTGGCGCCAGCCGACCAGCTTGCCGTCCGCGGTCAGCCCCGCGTCGAGCTTGTGGAAGTACATCGGCCGGTAGAAGCCGCCCTGGATATCGTCCTCGCGCGTCCATTGCAGCTTGACGGGCTTGCCGTCCGCGCCGAGCGCCTTCGCGATCGACACGGCCTCGACCACGTAGTCCGACCACGCGTTCGCGCGCCGGCCGAAGCTGCCGCCCGCGTACAGCGTATGGATCTGCACCTGCTCGGGCTTCAGGCCTGCCGTCCGGGCCGCGTTGGCCTGGTCGACCGTCTGGAACTGGTCGCCGGCCCAGATTTCGCAGCTGTTCGCCGTCAGCTTGACGACCGCGTCGAGCGGCTCCATCGGCGCGTGCGCGAGATACGGGAATTCGTATGTCGCGCTGATCTTGCGCGCCGCGCCCGTGATCGCCGCATCGGCATCGCCGTCCTTGCGCGCCGACGTGCCCGGCTTGTCGGCGAGCTGCCGGTATTCGCGCATGATCTCGTCCGAGCTGCGCTTTTCGGCGTTCGTTTCGTCCCATTCGATCTTCAGCGAGTCGCGGCCCTGTTTCGCGGCCCAGAAACCGGTCCCGACGACCGCGATGCCACCGGGCACCTGCACGACCGAGACGACGCCCGGCACGGCCTTGGCCGCCGTCGCGTCGAACGACTTCACCGTCGCGCCGAAGCGCGGCGGGCGCTGCAGCAGCGCGACGCGCATGCCGGGGAAGGTGGTGTCGAGCGTGAAATGCGCGGTGCCGTTCGATTTGGCCGACGCGTCGACGCGCGGAATCCGGTGGCCGATGAGCTTGAAATCGGCCGGCTGCTTCAGCACGACCTGGTCGGGCACCGGCAGCTTCGACGCATCGGCGACGAGCGTGCCGTACGCGGCCGTCTTGCCGCTCTTCGCATGCGTGACGACGCCATTGGCCGTCGTCAGCTCGCCGGCCGGCACCTTCCAGCGGGCCGCCGCGGCCGATACCAGCATCGCGCGCGCCTTGCCGCCCGCTTCGCGCAGTTGCTGCCACGAGTTCGCCATCGCCGAACTGCCGCCCGTGCCCTGCATCGTGCCGAACGCGAGGTTCGCGTAGCGTTTCGCGTCGGCCGGCGCGCTTTCGACGCGCACGTGCGACCAGTCGGCGTCGAGCTCCTCGGCGACGATCGTCGCGATGCCCGTATAGGCGCCCTGGCCCAGTTCGACGTGCTTTGCAATGACCGTGACGGCGCCGTCGGGCGTGATGCGCAGGAACGCGTTCGGCGCGAAGTCGGCGGCAGGTGCGGTCGCCGCAAGCGCGCGGCGGCCGAGGCCGGCCCATTCGAAGCCGATGGTCAGGCTGACGGCGGCCGCGGTGCCGGCGGCTTTCAGGAACGTGCGGCGCGACGGACGCACCGAACCGCTGTTGTCGAGTTCGATCGTCATGGTCAGGCTCCCAGCGTCGCGGCCGCGTCGTGGATCGCCGCCCGGATGCGGGCGTAGGTCGCACAGCGGCACAGGTTGCCGTTCATCGCGGCGTCGATGTCCGCGTCGGTCGGCTTCGGGTTCTGTTCGAGCAGCGCGGTGGCCGACATGATCTGGCCGGACTGGCAGTAGCCGCACTGCGGCACCTGCAGCTTGACCCAGGCGGCCTGCACGGCCTGCGCGGGCTTGCTCTGCAGGCCTTCGATCGTCGTGACGTGCTTGCCCGCGATGCCGGCGAGCGGCAGCACGCACGAGCGGACGGCCTGTCCTTCGAGATGCACGGTGCACGCGCCGCACTGCGCCATGCCGCAGCCGAACTTCGTGCCGGTCAGTCCCGCGTGTTCGCGAATGGCCCAGAGGACGGGCATCGACGGATCGGCGTCGAGCGTGACGCTCTTGCCGTTCAGGACAAACGAGGTAGGCATTTTGATTGTCTCCGTGGGGAAAACCCGGCATGCGCCCGGTTAGCGGGCAGTGTGCGCGAGCAGCCAGTTTTTGCGTCTACCCAATCCTGCAAATTTATTGAACAATCCTGCAAATCCCCGGCAGGTTCCGGGCGGTTTCGCTATGCTCCCGCGACATGCGGAAATCTACCGAGGAAGCGTCATGGACATGACCGATATCGTGGCGTCGCGCGAATCCGGGCGGCGCGAGCTGGCGATGCTGATCAGCCGTTTCGCGCCGGCGGACGGCTCCCATTCGACGGCCGTGCCGGGCCTGATGCTGCATCGGCATACGCGTCCGGTCGATCTCGGCTGCGCCGTGTCGTGTGCCGCGCTCGTGATCGCGGGCCAGGGCGCGAAGCGCGTGATCGTGGCCGGCCACGCTTACGAATACGACACGCAGAATTGCCTGATTACGTCGATCGACTTGCCGATCCTCTCGCGCGTGACGCGCGCGTCGCCGGAGGAACCGTATCTGTGCCTGTCGCTGAGGCTCGATCCGCAGCGCATCGTGGAGCTCGCGGCCGAGATGCGGCTGCCCGAGCCCGACGCGGGCCCCGAAGGCGAGGGGATCGCGCTTGCCGAGCTGACGCCGCCGCTGCTCGACGCCGCGCTGCGGCTGCTGCGGCTGCTCGATACGCCGGCCGACATTCCGGTCGTCGCACCGCTGATCGAAAAGGAATTGCTGTACCGGCTGATGACGAGCGGGCAGGGCACGCGGCTGCGGCACATGGCGATCGCGGGCAGCCAGACGCACCGGATCGCGCGCGCCATCGAATGGATCCGCGATCACTACGCGGAGCCGATGCGCGTCGAGTCGCTCGCGCAGGCGGTCAACATGAGCGTGTCGTCGCTGCACCACCATTTCAAGCACGTGACGACGCTCAGCCCGCTGCAGTACCAGAAGCAGTTGCGGCTGCACGAGGCGCGCCGGTTGCTGCTGCGGCAGGGCGGCGATGTCGGGTCGGTGGCCGCGGTCGTCGGCTACGAAAGCGCGTCGCAGTTCAGCCGCGAATACAGCCGGCTGTTCGGCGCGCCGCCGATGCGCGACGTCGTGCAGTTGCGGAAGAAGGAACTGCTCGGCTGACGGCGCACGGCTGACGCGCTGTCGCTCCCCGCGCGTTTCACCGGGCGACCACCGTCGTCTGCAGGAATGCGGGGGCGATCCGCCAGTCCGGCACGTAGTGCGCCGGCCACGCGCCGGGCGTATCGACCGCGTTGAAATACACCACGGCCTTCAGCAGCGGATAGCGCCACAGCGATCGCTGGAATTCGTCGAGTGCCTCGCGCTTGCGCGCATTCGACCCGTCGATGCCGAGCTCCGTCACCATCACCGGCAGCCCGTAGTCGGTCACCCGCTCGTACTTGGTCCGCAGGATGCTCGCGGCGGACGCGTGGCCGCCGGCCGGCCAGGTCGCGCAGCGCGGGCAGTCGAACACGGACAGGCCGACGTCGTCCACATAGCCGCGGCCCGGGAAATAGTCGTCCAGGTTCCGGTTGCCGGCCGGCGACCATACGAAGCGGAGCTGGTCGGTCATCGTGCGGCAGGTGGTCACGACCCGCCGGTACGCATCCACGTAGGCCGACGGATTGCCGATGGCCCACGGATAGCGTCCGGTGTCGGCCTCCATCTCGTGACCCCAGCGCACGAACACCGGGCCCTTCAACGCGGCGAGTGCCGAGCAGGTGGCCGCGATCCGCGCATCGTAGCGCCCGTGCGCGATATCGTCGAGCAGCGCGCCTGGCCGCGTGTCGTCGGCTGCCCAGGGCTCGACGGTCAGCATCAGCGAGCGGTTGCGCGCCTGCGCGCTCCGGTACGCAGCGTCGATTTCCGCGCGGATGTCGGGCGCGTTCCACGACACGAACACATGGTCGAACGCGAGATCCCGGTCGCCCGCGAGCGTGTTTTCGGGATCGTATGCGCCGAGTTCGGGCTGCTTCACCGGTTCGCCCGGCACGGGCGCGACCACGGCCGGCAAACCCGAGCGCCACATCATCGCCTGCCAGCCTTTCGGCGCGCGCAGCCCGATGCCGGCCAGCACCATCGCGAGCGCGATCACGAACAGCGCGTTGCGCACGGGCAGGCGGCTGAAGAACATCTGCCTGAACGCCGACCACGCGAGCCCTTGCTCCCTGCCGTGATTCACCGTGACGACGGCGGCGATCACGAGATACAGGATGCTCGTCAGCGTCGAGAACAGATAGAAGCCGGCGGCGTTGCGCGGATTCTCGACCGTGACGACGGGCAGGCTGCAGAACAGCGAGATCAGCAGATACGGGGCGACCACGCGCAGCGGCGCGTCCTGTTCGATCGTGCCGCCCTTCGGCGTGACCTTGAACGGAAATTCCTTGCCGCGCACGCAGTCGAACACCGCCGACGCGCAGCCGAGCACGACCCACGGCCAGCGCGCGAACACGAACGACAGCCCTTCCCACGACAGCAGCTTCGTGTTCAGCGGGCGGCACGACCGGGTCGAACGCGTGGCCCAGGTCACCACGCACAGGAGCAGCACGGACAGCGGCAGCGCGTAGGTGAAATACGTGAGGAAGTCGACGTGCGCCCACACGCGGCCGGTGAGCAGCGCGACGACCGGGATCACGACGCTGGCGGCCATCGCGAGCGCGCACAGCGGATACCACAGCTGGCAGAACAGGAACTGCGCCTTCAGCTTCAGCGGCAGCCCCATGAAATAGCGGCGCGTGTAGCGCAGCATGATGATCATCACGCTCTTGGACCACTGGAATTCCTGCGTAGCCAGGTCGCCGAACGTGCGCGGCCCTTCGCCGTGCGCGATTGCGTTCAGCGCATGCATGCCGCGCCAGCCCTTCGAATTGAAGATCATCGTGGTCGAGTGATCCTCGGCGAGCTCGGGCCCGAGCCCGCCGATCTCGCGCAGCGCGCGGCAGCGCACCGCGTAGTGCGAGCCGATGCACAGCGGCGCGAGGCCGCCCGCATAGCCGGCCTGCATCGTGCCGTGCAGCGGCCCCTCGACGTTCACGCGCCCGCGCGCGCTCCAGCTCTCGGCCGCGTTGCTGTCGCAGATGCTCGGCGCCGACACGTAGCCGACTTCCGGATCGACGAACGGCCGCAGCATCTCCTCGAGATAGGTGCGGGTCGGCACGTGGTCGGCGTCGAGCTGCGACACGAAATCGTAGTGGTCGTAGCCGACCCTGTCGTAGAAGTACGCGAGATTGCCTTCCTTGCACCGGGTCCGGCGCGGCCAGCTCGTCCGGTGGTACGCGGCAATGCCGCGCCGCGTCGACACGAATACGCCGTGCTCGCGGCACCAGTCGAGCGTCTCGGGCGACGGGTCTTCATCGGCGAGCCACGTATCGTGCGGGTAGGTCTGGTCGAGCATCGCGAGCAGCGTCGTGCGGACGATGCCGAACGGCTCGGACGGCGCCTTGGTGACGACCATCGCGACGCGCCAGTCGCGCGGTACCGGCAGCGCGGGATTCGGCATGACCGCCGAGCGGATGATGAAGATGAAGTAGCCCGGGATGAAGGTGGTCCAGAACAGCACGAAGCAGTTGACGCCGAAGCGGAATGCGTCGACGTAGTGCTCGTCGCGCAACCACCAGCGCCAGAAAATGCCCAGCGCGACGAACCAGCCCAGCGCGAGGAGGTGGAAGACGATCCGGGTCCCGCCGTCCATCAGCGGGACGAGGAGCGGGACGTCCGCATGCAGCGATGCGGTGCGATCCGCGTCGGCGTCGGCGTCGGTAGTGTCGGTGTCGGCGGTATCCGGCTCAGGGCCGCCCGCAAGCGACGCAACCAGCTTCTTCATGGTGTTCTCCCGTCGAGGTCAGACCATCAGTCTTGAAGCAGGCCGCGCTGCGGCCGGGGGTCCTCGCTGGCGTGCTGGTGTTCCGGGGCCGGGTCGGCCGGCGTGCGTTCGCCGCACGAGCGGCCCACGCGTTCGTAGCGGCGAAAGCCGCTGTCGACGGCCAGCCGTTCGCTGAACAGGTTGCGCATGTCGAGCATCACGGGATCGGCCATGTGATCCGCGAGGTCGGCGAGATCGAGCGCCTCGAACGCTTTCCATTCGGTCATCACGACGACGGCGTCCGCGCTGCGCACCGCGTCGATCGCGGAGCCCTCCATGAACACCTGCGGCAGCAGCCGCGATGCTTCGTGCGGACGCGCCGGGTCGTACGCGCGGATATGGGCGCCCGCGCCCACGAGCAACTGGATCACGTCGATGCTCGGGCTTTCGCGCACGTCGTCGGTCTGGCCTTTGAACGTGAGGCCGAGCACCGCGATGCGTTTGTCCTTGATCGAGCCGCCGCAGGCTTTCTCGATGCGGCGCAGGATCTGTTCCTTGCGCAGCGTGTTCGATTCGATCGCCGCACTGACGATGCGCAGCGGCACCGCGTGCTCGGACGCCGTCGCCTTCAGTGCGCGCGTGTCCTTCGGAAAGCACGAGCCGCCCCAGCCGGGGCCGGCCTTCAGGAACGATGCGCCGATGCGGTGGTCGAGGCCCATGCCGTTCGCGACCAGTTCGACATCGGCGCCGACGGCTTCGCACAGGTCCGAGATCTCGTTGATGTAACTGATCTTCACCGCGAGGAATGCATTCGCCGCGTACTTCACGAGTTCGGCCGTTTCGATCTCGGTTGCGAGCACGAGATGGCCGGCCGCTTCAAGCGGCGCATAGATGGCCTTCATGATCTCGATCGCACGCGGGTGTTCGGCGCCGAACACGACGCGGTCCGGGTGCATGAAATCGTCGATCGCCGAGCCTTCGCGCAGGAACTCCGGATTCGATGCGATGGCCGCGTCGATGCCGTGCGGCGCGCAGCGTTCGATGATCTGCTTGACGATCCGGTTGGTGCCGACCGGCACCGTCGACTTCGTCACGACGACCGCGAAACCGGTGAGGTTCGACGCGATCGCGCGCGCGGCCGCTTCGACGTACTGCAGGTCCGCCTGGTCGGTGCCCGGCAGCGTCGGCGTGCCGACCGCGATGAATACCGCGTCGCGATCGCGCACGCTCGCCGCGAGGTCGCTGCTGAAGCGCAGCGTACCGCGTTCGACGTTGCGTGCGACGACGGCGTCGAGGCCCGGTTCGTAGATCGGCATGCGGCCGTCGTTCAGCGCGTCGATCTTGCCGCGATTGTTGTCGATGCAGACGACCTCGTGCCCGAGATCCGCAAAGCACGCGCCGCTGACCAGCCCGACGTAGCCCGTGCCAACGATGGCGATCCGTACCTTCATGATGATTCCCCTGAGTGACGTACAAGGAAACTGGCTCACTTGCCGGATGCGAATTGCAGTTCTTTCTGAAACCATGCCGCGGCGTGTTCGACCATCGGTTCGATCGCGGTGAAACGCGGCCGCCAGCCGAGTACGCGCGCGGCTTGCGTGGCGTCGGCGTACAGCTCGGGCGGGTCGCCCGGGCGGCGCGCGGCCGTGACCGTCGGCACGCGCCGGCCCGTCACGGCTTCGACGGCGCGTAGCGCGTCGAGCACCGACGTTCCTTTGCCGGTACCGAGATTCAGTGCGACGCTGAGGCCGCCGCCGCACAGATAGGCGGTCGCTTTCAGATGCGCGTCGGCGAGGTCGCTGACGTGCACGTAGTCGCGAATCGCCGAACCGTCGGGCGTCGGGTAGTCGGTGCCCATCACCTGGAACGCGTGGCCGGTGCCGAGCGCCGCGCGGATCGCGAGCGGCAGCGCGTGCGTTTCCGGTTCGTGGCATTCGCCGATCTCGCCGTCGGGATCCGCCCCTGCCGCGTTGAAGTAGCGCAGCGCGACCCACTTCAGCCCGTATGCGCGCTCGAAATCGGCGGCCATCCGTTCCATCGCGTACTTCGTGAAGCCGTACGGATTGATCGGCCGTTGCGGCGTGCGCTCCGAGATCGGCAGCACGTCCGGAATGCCGTACGTCGCGCACGACGACGACATCACGATCCGGCCGATGCCGGCCGCGTGCATCGCGCTCAGCAGCATGCAGGTGCCCGTGACGTTGACCGTGTAATAGCGCTCGGGCGCGAGCACCGAATCGCCGACGTAGGCGAGTGCGGCGAAATGGATCACGACGTCGGGCCGATGCGCGGCGAACGCCTTCGACAGCGCGTCGCGGTCGAGAATGTCGGCCGTGACGAGCGGTCCCCATCGAACCGCGTCGCGATGGCCGGTTGACAGGTTGTCATAGGCGACCGGTTCGTGTCCCGCTGCCGCGAGCGCCTTGCAGGTATGGCTGCCGATATAGCCTGCTCCGCCGGTCACGAGCACTTTCATGTCGTGACCCCGGTCAGGCGCAACACCGGCTCGAGCCACAGTTCGCGGCTGAAATAGTCGACGGTCCGACGCAGGCCTTCGTCGAGATCCACGGCCGGCCGCCAGCCGAGTTCGGCGGACGCGACCGAGATGTCGGGCTTGCGCTGGTGCGGATCGTCGATCGGCAGCGGCCGGAACACGATGTCCGATTTCGAGCCCGTCATCGCGAGCACTTTTTCCGCGAGCTCGAGCATCGTGAATTCGCCGGGGTTGCCGAGGTTGACCGGCGTGCCGATATTGCGCTCGGCGCTCATCAGGCAGAAGAAGCCGTCGATCAGGTCGCTGGCGAAGCAGAACGAGCGCGTCTGCCTGCCGTCGCCGTAGATCTCGAGCGGCGTGCCGTTGAGTGCGCTGACGATGAAGTTCGACACGACGCGGCCATCGCGCGGCGACATCCGCGGGCCGTAGGTATTGAAGATGCGCGCGACGCGCACGTCGATGCCGTGCGTGCGGTAGTAGTCGTAGCACAGCGCCTCGGCCGCGCGCTTGCCTTCGTCGTAGCACGCGCGCGGGCCGATCGTGTTCACGTTGCCGCGATAGGTTTCCGTCTGCGGATGCACGTCCGGGTCGCCGTAGATCTCGCTGGTCGACGCCTGGAACACGCGTGCGCCCGTCTTGCGCGCGAGCGCGAGGCAGTGGTTCATGCCGAGCACGTTGGTCAGCATCGTATGGACGGGATCGATCTGGTAAGTGGGCGGCGATGCCGCGCACGCGAGATTCCAGATCTCGTCCACCTGCAGTTGCGGCAGGCCGAGCGAGACGTCGCCCTTCACGAACGCGAAGCGGCCGGACGCTTTCAGGTCGGCGACGTTGAGCTTGCGCCCCGTCAGCAGGCTGTCGATGCACGTGACGGACGCGCCTTCCATGACCAGGCGTTCGCATACGTAGCTGCCGAGAAAGCCGGCGCCGCCCGTCACCAGGACGCGCTGACCGGCGCGCGTCTCGAGCGCGACCCTGTCATTCATGGCTTTCTCCCTCGTCGTTCAGCTCGGGGAACCACACGTCGATCAGTTCGACGGCGGCGCGCACGCGTTCCATCCCGCTGCACGGGGAGCGTTTCGGCAAGCGCCGGTTCGCACGTGCTGAGGTCGACGAAGCGCCGCGACAGGCGCTCCGGTTTTGCTGACTACCCCGTTGATGCTTGAACGACGCACGCGTCGATCGACCGGTGGTGATCTTCATCGCCTTTTCCCCGACATGCTGATTGACGAGCAGGCCGCCGCCGTGATCTTGCGCCACGGCGTGCCGCTCGGTGAGAGTCCGACATCAGGCAATCGGCATGCCATGAACGATGCCGTCACGATGCGCACGGGCGCGATGGCGCGATGGCCGCGCGATTCGCGCGCTTCTGTTTCATGTGTGTATCGTGGGGACAGGAAAGCGGGCGGACCCGTTGCCGGACCGGTGCGATTCGATACGACGAAACGCGCGATAAATCAGGCTTTTGCGGCAGTGGCTTCATCAGAATGGTGTTGATCGGAAATGTTTCATCAATGAGAAACGCATCGATAAAAGATTGAAAACGTTTCCCGAATGCGCTGCTTATCGGGTGATTCAGTGCGTGAAAGGTGTAGCGAATGAAAATGAAAAAGTGATGTGCCGGATCCGGAGGGGCGCGAGTTTTCATTTGTTTTAATTATTACGCCGGCGTGCGAGTTTTATTTTTCATGGCCCATTTCGACGCTTGAGCGGCGTCTGATCCTGTCGGTATTTTCACGGATGAATCAAATTCGTCCGGGTCGTTGGAGGAAATGCGCGCAGACGGCTTGCCGGACGTTGCGGTGTCGGGCTCCCGAGGCCAGGTGTCGGGCGAATCGATTCTCGCTTGTGATGGCCCGGGAGGGGGGCGCATACGCCGCGATCCACGGTTTGCAAGCGGAAATGCCTGCGCTGCCCGCCCTGCGCGGATGTGCGCTTCTCAAGTTTGAAACACGCGTTCATCCGGCCGTCCCGCGCAGGCCTGCGGGCCGGATTCGTCCGTCAAATCCGGCCATTGCATCGCGGCGCTCAACGATCGCCGAGGGCGTCAAACTGTTATTGCGATACATTCCTGAAACAAAAAATGTCGTTCCAGGCGCTGCATGCCGCCGTGGCGGCCGTTTGCCGAGCCCAATATGCGGTGGAATATCACGTGGCACGCTGCTTGCGGTATTGGACGCACCGGCGGGCGGTCGACACGAAGTAACGAAGAGGTGGGGCGGCCAACTCGTCAAAAAGCAGTCGGGGAAACGGCGATGAAGACCATAAGCAGTAGCTCGATCAGCGCATACTTTGCGCATCAGTGGGGTAGTCGGAAAGGCCGGGGTGACGCTCGCGACGCTGTGCCAGCTTCGCGGGTTGCGCTGTCCCGGTTTCTTGCCCTCCGCGCGCTTCGCGTGCTGGCGCGGTTGTCGCGCCGCACGACAGTCGGGCGACAGCGGTACTCGCTTTCATTCAGTTCTCCCGGATGGATCAGGCTGTTCGTGCCGGACAGCGTGATGCCGATTCGTCCTCGGCCGTGCAAGGTCGCTTCGATCGCGCCTGGCCCATGCCGGCGCCGGCCGGATTAGATCGAACGCCAGTCGGCCGGATTATCCGGAAGACCTTTCGTCGATAGCTCAGGGAGAAGACATGCCACCTGGCTGCAATGCAGGCCCGTTGTCGCTCGGGTAACGGGGGTATTTTCAACGGCGCTGCATTTTGCGGTGGTTAATATATTCGCGAATTTCGATTCCGGAATGGGATGTCGATTGCCGGCATGCCGTCCGGCGAGCTATCGAATATCGCAAGCCGGAAAGATGTAAGCATCGCTTTGGTATGTCGGGTAATGGTGTTTTTTGTGCAAGTCAAATGTTCATAAAAATAATAGAAAATACCTACCAAAAAATTGCGATAACTAAAAATCTCGAGGCTAAGCTTCGTATTGAAAAAATGGCAGGAAACCGAATTTAAAAGGCATCGTGATTTATTGATTGGATAGTGATCCTTAATTATTGGGATTGCTCAAGTCAGGAAGGTTGATGGCGTGCGATCTTCCTGACTCATTCCGTCCACGCCGTTTTGGAGTCGACCATGAAGAAGCTTCTGATTGCAGCAGCAGTTCTGGCGGTTTCGGGTGCAGCGTTCGCTGGCAGCGGCACTGTTTCGAGCAGCAGCTCGTCGAGCGGCGGCCAAACGATGGCAGGCGTTGCCGGCTTCGGCCATTTCACCGCAACCGATTCGGGCTCGGCACTCGGTGCAGCCGGCGCAGTGGCCGGTGGCTCGGGCAGCGGTTCGATCTCGTACACGAACCACACCCAATCGTCGTCGGTTAGCGGCTTCGGCTTCGGTGGCGCGCAAGCAGGTGGCACCAGCGGCGCGAATGCCGGTTCGATCGGCTGGACGACGCACCACTAAGCCGCGACGCGTAGCGTTCGTCAATGGCTGGCGGTACGGATGCCGGGTTCCGCTCGATGGGGGTTGGCCCGGCTCCGCCACCGCCGAACATACTCACAGCAAGGAATTGCTATGAAAGCCAAAGTCATTTTCGCGACAGCGCTCACCGTCTTATCGTCGGCTGCATTGGCAGCGGGTTCCTCCACGACCAACCAGACGCAATCCGTTGCGGCGGGTGTTTCCGGTTCGGTCCTGGTCGGCTCCGGCAGCTATACCAGCAATTCGACTTCGACGGCGGGCGCGAACGCGGGCAGTACGGTGACACCCGCTGGTTCCGCCGGCACGGCATCCGCCTTCCACAACACGACCTCGACGGCCAGCGGTTCGGGCACGAACGGGGGCGCGTTCGCGGCAGGCGGCGGTATCGGTGCCGCAGGCTCGTACGGTGGAAACAGCAGCACGAACGAGAACGCGAATGCGCTGTCGGGCGGGGTGAGCGCCACGATTGTCCTTGGTGCCAATCATTACACGGCTTCGAGTGCGAACGACCAGGGCGTTGCCAACGCGGGTGCCGCTGGGCTGACCGGCAGTGGTGGGTCAGGCGCGATCACGGGTTCGAATCACTACAACTCGTCGACCGTTTGGAGTACCGGTTCGGCCGGCTCACCGTCCGCATCGGGCGGAAGCCAGGGCAGTGCAAGTGCGACCGGAAGCAGTCATTAGTCAGGTGTGGGGGGACCAGTTTCACAGCGACGCTGGTCTCTTTTCCCCACATCGTTGTCACGTAAGGAGTTGGCATGAAGCAGAAACTGATTGCCGCCGCTCTGATGCTCGCGTCTCTGACGGCGTATGGCGCTGACCGTATTGCCAACGACGTGCAATCGAATTTGCAGACGTCAAACAACCCTGACCAGACAACCAAACCGTCAGAACAACAAACGCTTTCTTCGGGCAGTGCCATCGGCGGACCAGACGCCCAGCAGTGGCAGGGCATGTCGGCCGGCTCATGGTCCCAGCTGGGTAACGGCTGGAAACAGTTCGGGGAAGCAGGCAAAGCTGAAGGGAATCAGGGGAATTAGTACGGTTGCCTGGGTGGGAGGTCAAACCTCGTCCGGAGAGTGAAATGAACAGCAACAAGATCAAGGTGGCATGCGCAGCGATGTTCGCGATGACCACGATCGGCGCCCAAGCGCAAACCGCCGATTCGACTTCGAGCGCACAGTCCTCGACGTCGTCGACGGCAGTCAGCCAGGGGGGCGGCTCGAGCATGAGCTCGAACACGAACACCACGAGCTCGCGCGGCGGCAACGCTACCAGCTCCAGCGGGGTTCACAGCAGCGGCAATTCGAGCGTGAACGTGAACGTGACGACGCCGTCCAGCACGAGTGGCGGCACGAACGTGACGCCGCAGTCGCTGCAGTCATCCGGCGCGCCCGGCACCAACCCGTACAACACCCAGTCGGCGGAAAACGTCAATTACTCGGGTACGCAGACGATCAAGACCAACCCCGCGATCCAGGCGCCGGGCCTCACGACCACGCTGTCCGATACCTGCATGGGGTCGGTGAGCGTCGGCGTGTCGTTCCCGGGGTTCGGCGCGACGGGCGGCACGACGCTGGTCGACCAGGCCTGCGTCCGGCGTCTCGATGCACGTGAATTCCGTGCGATGGGCCTGACCGACGTGGCGCTCGCGCTGCTCTGCCAGAGCGACGCGAACCGGCGTGCGGTGGAAGCGACCGGTCACCTGTGCCCGGGCACGACCGCGCCGCTCGCCCGTTCGAACGTGGCGCCGAGCGCAGAAGCGACGGTTGCCGACGACGTGAAGTATCGCGATCCGATCGTGCGCAACCGCATGGGCTTGCCGCCGCTGGACGCTGCCGCGCCGGCACCGGCGCAATCCCGCCCGGTGGCGACGACCTCGGTGCAGGCGGCACCCGTGTCGGTGCCGGTACCGGTGCCCGTGCCGTCGATGGCGCCGGTTGCCGCAGCGCCGGCCGTCGCAGCACCGGCTGTCGCAGCTGCCGCACCGGCAGTGGCGCCGGCTGTCGCAGCCGCACCGGCCGTCGCAGCCCCCGCCGTTGCAGCCGCAGCCCCCGCCGTTGCAGCCGCGGCACCGGCCGCAGCAGCCGCGCCCGCGGTGGCTGCCGTGCCTGCTGTCGCCGCCGCGCCCGCGGCATCGGTCGTACCGGCGGCTGCGATCGCGGCCGTACCGGCTGCCGCCGTGATCGCCGCACCGGCAGTTGCGGACAAGGCATCGCCCGCACCTGCCGAGCCGGTCGCCGACACGAAGGCACCGGAGCCCGTGCCGCCCGTGGCCGACAAGGCGCCGGAGCCTGCACCGGCAGTCGCCGACAAGGCACCGGAGCCTGCGCCGGCAGTGGCCGACAAGGCCCCCGAGCCCGTGCAGCCCGTCGCCGACAAGGCGCCGGAGCCGATGCCGGCCGCGACCGACAACGCAGCGCAGGCCGCTGCCGCGCCGGCTGCGGACACGACGCCGGCCGCCGCCGTCGTCGCGGCGCCCGCGGCCGAGACCGCGATGCCCGCACCGGCAGCCGATGCGAAGGCCGTCGAACCGGCTCCGGTCGCCGCTGAAGCGCCCGCGCCGGAAGCCGCGCAGCCCGCCGCAGCCGCGGCACCTGCCGACATGCCTGCTGCCGACGCGAAGGTGCCGGACGAAGCCGCTGCGCAGCCCGCCGCCATGCCGGCATTGTCCGATCCGGCGCAAGGATTGCCGCCGGCACCGGTCGACCAGCAGGCTGCCCCGGCTGCCCCGGTCGTGCCGGCTCCGGCGGTCATTTCGACGAGCACGTCGTCGTAAGCACGCGGGTCGGACGCCCGTGCGACCGGAACGCAGGTCGCACGGGCGTCGTTCGAACCTGAAGCCCGGCGGTCGTTTCCTGTTTGACGGGTGTTGATCCCATCCCCGAGGTCAACACCTCTTTTTGCCTGACGAGGATGCAAGGAGGCCTCAATCATGAGGATCTTTTTCGTCGCTCTGTTGTTGTACAGCGCGCAAGCCGCCGCGCAGGCGGTATTCCAGAACCCGGCGGTCTTCGTGATCCTGGGCGAGCAGACCGCCGCGAACGCGGTGAGCGTCGAGCAGGCGCTGACGACGCTCGGTCGTGCCGACAACACGGCGTGCGCGCCGATGGTGATGATCGGCGATCCGCAGATGATCTACATGATGCCGGAGGAAGGTCACGCACCGTCGTGGCGATCGCCGGTGTACGGCCGCGGCGCGCCGTTCGAAGCGCAGAACGGGCCGACGCCGACCGGCAAGACGATCGGCGCGATGCAGCATGCCGAGGATATGCAGACGCAGCCATGGAGCGACGGCAGCGCGATCACGCAGAAGATCGCCGGCGAGTCGAGCGTGACCGCGGCGGATCAGGTGAGCGGGTGGCAGCGCAACGGGCTCAACTCGATCGAGACGGCCCGTGCGGCGGAAGTGACGGTGAACGGCAAGACCTACCGGGCCTATCGTGACGATCTCAACGGTTCCACGAAGCCGGTCGTCGAGCCGCAAATCTACACGCAGCGCGTCGTTTTCTGCCGATAAGGAAACGTCAATCCGAGGACGGCCCGGCGCCGCGGGACCACGATGCTCCGCCCTGCGCGATCAGGCAACGGCCGTTTCGACCACCCATCCAAGCGACGAGGCCATCGTGAACTATTGCTGCCAGATCAGGGTGTCGGGCCCGCAGGATCTCGAACGCGAGGCGGGTATGGCGCCGTTCGTTACCGTCCGGCGCAACCCTGTCGTACCGTCGCGGCCACTCGTCTATCTGTCGCAGCAGCACGATGCGGCGCTCGTCGACTGTCTCGCGTCGCGCGGCTGGGACGTGTGGCGCGCGAAAACCGTTGCGGACGCACTGAATCTCGTCAGGGCGAACCGTCCGCATGCGGGCATCATCGATTTCGGCAGCTTCGCGTCGCCCGACGCCATGTCGTTCGAGACGCTGCTGCGCGATCCGCGCGTCAGCTGGGTCGCGCTCGCCGACCATGAGCGGCTGCGGGATCTCACCATCGCGCGCCTGATTCGCCATTGCTGCTTCGACTACGTGCGTAATGCGACCGCCTATACGACGATCGGCTATCTGGTCGGCCATGCATACGGGATGTTGAAACTCGCGGACGGCTGCCCGGACGGCGATGCGGCGCCCCTCGGCGGCACGATGATCGGCTCGTGCGACGCCATGCGCCGGCTGTTCGCGACGATCCGCAAGGTCGCGAACACGGACGCCACCGTATTCATCGCCGGCGAATCCGGCACCGGCAAGGAGCTGACGGCGGCGGCGATCCACCAGCAGTCGTCGCGCGCCGAGGCGCCGTTCGTCGCCGTGAACTGCGCGGCCATTCCGTCGACGCTGCTGCAGGCCGAACTGTTCGGCCACGAGCGCGGCGCGTTCACGGGCGCGCACCAGCGCAAGATCGGCCGGATCGAGGCCGCGCACGGCGGCACGCTGTTTCTCGACGAGATCGGCGACATGCCGTTCGAAAGCCAGGCGAGCCTGCTGCGCTTCCTGCAGGAAGGCGCGATCGAGCGGCTCGGCGGGCACGCGTCGATTCCGGTGGACGTGCGGATCGTGTCGGCGACCCACGTCGATCTCGAGGCCGCGATGCAGGCGGGGCGGTTCCGTGCCGACCTGTACTACCGCTTGTGCGTGCTGCGCATCGACGAGCCGCCGCTGCGCGTGCGCGGCCGCGACATCATGCTGCTCGCCGACCACGTGCTGCGGCGCTATCGCGGCGACAGTTCGCACCGGATTCGCGGTTTCATGCCGTGCGCGATCGAAGCGATCTACAACTATTCGTGGCCCGGCAACGTGCGCGAGCTGATCAACCGGATCCGGTTCGCGGTCGTGATGACGAACGGTCCGATGATCTCGGCCGCCGATCTCGAACTGCACCCGTACACGTCGCGGCGGCCGCCGACGCTCGCGGAAGCGCGCCGGCAGGCCGAGCGGCACGCGATCGAGGAAACGCTGATGCGCCACCGCCACCAGCATGCGGACGTGGCGGCCGAGCTGGGCATCTCGCGCGCGACGCTGTATCGGCTGATGACCGCGCACGGGCTGCACGGCTGACGCGCCGCGGCGCACAGCCGCTCAAGACTGCGCGACGTCGGCCGTTAAGACAGGAAACGGCCCGTCCGGATCGCCGGTGCAGCAATGCGCGCGCGGCCGGCACGCGGCGCATCACGCTTATCCGAGGTTACCGTGGCAGAGTGCAGTCACTGCGGCAGGACGTTCCTGGTCGGCGGGCGGTCGATCGACGGCCACCGCTATTGCCGTCCGGCGTGCGCGCAAGCGCATCCGATCGTCGTCGAGGCGCAACGGGTGCCCGACGCGAAGGTCTGGGAGTACGTGCACGACTGGCGTTACGGGCCGTGCCCGATCTGCCGTCGCGACGACCAGCCGGTCGATGTCCATGCGTCGCATCGCGTCGTGTCGCTGCTGTTCGTCACGCGCTGGGCGACGCGGCGCCATGTGTGCTGCCGGCGTTGCGGCCGCAGGAAGCAGGCGGTCGCGCTGCTTGCCTCGGCCGCGTTCGGCTGGTGGGGCGTGCCGTGGGGCCTCGTGCTGACGCCGATCCAGCTTGTGCGCAACGCGCTCGGGCTGGCCGCGCGCGATCCGGCGGTCGCGACGCAGCAGTTCGAGCAGCTCGTGCGGCGCAAGCTGGCGGCGCGCCGGCTGCGGCGCGCACGGCAGGGCGCCGGCGCCTGAGCGCGCGGCCCGGCGCGCCGGGCGCGATCAGGAGGCCGGCCGCTCGAAGCCCGATGCGACCCAGCGCTCGGCGCCGGCCTTGCTGAGCTTGAATCCGGCCGACACCTTCGCTTCGGCCAGCAGCTCGCCATACGGATCGAATGCCTTGAGCTGCGCGTACGGCTCGAACTCGTCCGGCACGATGTCGAGCGTCACCGACACATCCTGGCCGTCGTCGCCCTGAACCGTCACCTCCTTGTGCAGCATCGCGCGCCGCTGCTGCTCGTGCCGCATCAGCACTTCGGTCGCGGTCTTCACGAGCGTGCGGAACGCGTTCGCGTCCATCGGTTTCGGGTTCTTCTTGTCGCGGCCCATGGTCCACGGCCCGACGAGCGCGGGCTCGGACTCGCCGTCCTTGATCATCTCGACGGCCCAGCCGTCGTCGTCTTCGTTCTTGATGATGCGGGCCGTCCAGCCGCTGTCGCGCCAGAGGCCGTCTTCGTGGATGGAGGTGTCGTCGGATTGCAGGTCGGAGTCGGTCATGAGGAAAGCGGGGGAGGTCGGGCAGCCGGCAAACGGGCGGTGGCGCGCGGCCGGCATCGGCGCGTCGCTCGCCGACGGTGGCCCGGCGCAGTATGCAAAGGCGTCGATTTTACCTGCTGGCCGGCCGCTTGGCCCACATGGCCCGCCACGCTGGCCATCCGGCCGATGTCCGCAGAGGCGGGCCGTCCGGTGTCGGGCACTCGAACCGGCGCAAATATCAAACTCGTATTACGTCCCGGACGGCCGATCCCGATGCCGTCCGATATCCCGTTCGTGCGCGGCTTCATAGAATCGACGTTCGGGCTAAAAATAGCCTGAACGTTCTTTCAACGCCAAACCGGCCGTGCGCGTTCCGCGTCGCGCGGCCGATGAACCACCTGGAACTGCGCATGAGGAAATTCAATGTTCGCGTCGTTGTCGCATACGACTGGCCGTTGACGCTGGCCGGCATCGAGCAGGTCGCGGGGAGCGGCTGCTCGATCGAGATCGTCGCGGTCTACCGGAGCGTGGCCGAACTGGTCGCGACGCTCGGCAGCGTCGACTGCGATGTCGTGCTGGTCGACTATGCGATCCGTGGAGACGCGCAGATGGACAGCCTCGCGCTGTTCGGCTGGCTGCGGCGCACGCGTCCGAACGTCGGGATCGTCGCGCTGGTCGCGAACGAGAACCCGCTGATCTTCGGATCGATCCTCGCGATCGGCGGGGTGAGCATCGTCAGCAAGTTCGACGAGGTCGGCCATATCGTCACGGCCATTCATTCGAGCTATAGCGGCGGGTGCTACCGGTCGCCGCTCGTCAGGCGCGCGGTCGACGCATTCGGCGAGCGCGGCGACGCGCCCGTGAGGCTGTCGGCGCGCGAGATCGAGGTCATTCGCCTGTACCTGGCGGGGGTGCCGATCAAGACGATCGCGCAGCGCCTGAGCAAGGGCAAGCAGACGGTCAGCGCGCAGAAGATCAGTGCGATGAAGAAGCTCGGCGTGAGCAACGACGTCGAGCTGATCCAGCGAGCGGCGGGGCTGGGGCTGGGCACCGGCGCCGCCGCGTGAGCCTGCGTGCGGCGGGCAGCCGCCGTCACGCCGGCAACGCGAACCGCGTCACCGCATCCCGCAACGCCTCGGCCTGATCGCGCAGCGAATGCGCGGCGGCCGCGGCTTCCTCGACGAGCGCCGCGTTCTGTTGCGTCACCTGGTCCATCTCGCCCACCGCGCGATTGACCTGCTCGATCCCGGCGCTCTGTTCGCGCGACGCATGGCTGATCTCGTCGAGGATCTCGTTCACGCGCCGCACCGACTGCACGATCTCGGCCATCGTCTCGCCCGCGTGCGTGACGAGCGCCGCGCCTTGCTCGACGGTCTCGTTCGACGACACGATCAGCGACTTGATCTCCTTCGCGGCCGTCGCCGAGCGTTGCGCGAGCGAGCGCACCTCGGCCGCGACCACCGCGAAGCCGCGGCCCTGTTCGCCCGCCCGCGCGGCTTCGACCGCCGCATTCAGCGCGAGGATGTTGGTCTGGAACGCGATCCCGTCGATCACGCCGATGATGTCGCCGATCTTGTGCGAGCGGCCGGTGATCTCGTTCATCGTGCGCACGACGTCGTCGACCACCGCGCTGCCGCGCGTCGCGACCTGCGCGGCCTGGCCGGCGAGCGACGCGGCCTGCGCGGCGCTGTCCGCGTTCTGCTTCACGTTCGCGGTCATCTGGTCCATGCTCGACGCGGTCTGCACGAGCGCGGCGGCCTGTTCCTCGGTGCGCTGCGACAGGTCCGTGTTGCCGGACGCAATCTCGCTCGCGCCGACGTTGATGTTCTCGGTGCCCATCCGCACGCGCGACACCATGTCGATCAGCCCGACCTGCATCGTGTGCAGCGCGTGAAGCAGGCTGCCGCGATCGTCCTGCTTCACGATGACGCGCGCGGTCAGGTCGCCTTGCGCGATGCGTTGCGCGGCGTCGAGCGCCACTTCCAGTTCGCCGCCGAGGTTCGCGCGCACGCTTTTCAGCACCAGCACCATCACGGCGGTCGCGATCCCGCCGAGCACGGTCGTCATCGCGAGCCAGCGGCCGACGCTTTCGAGCACGGCCGAGCGCACGTCGTTCATGTACATGCCGGTCACGAGATACCAGTCCCACGGCGCGAAGCGCTGCACCGCGCTGGTTTTCTCCTGCGGCTTGTCGGCGCCCGGCTTCGGCCACAGATACTCGACGAAGCCCTTGCCGCCTTCCATGTTGCCGGCCTTCACGATCTCGACGAACAGGTGCTTGCCGTTCGGATCGGTGAAATTCGACACGTCCTTGCCGTTGAGCTCGGACTTGATCGGATGCATCACGATCACCGGCTTCGAGTCGTTGACCGAGATGTAGCCGTCGGCGCTGGAGCGCATCGCGGCGATCGCTTCGAGCGCCTTCTGCTTCGCGTCGGCTTCCGGCAGCGCGTTCTGCTGCGACAGCTTGTAGTAATGGTCGGCCACGCTCGCGGCCTGAGCGACCAGCGACGCGAGCTGGTCGCGGCGGTCCGTGATCATCGATGTGCGCGTCTGCCATGCGCCGAGCCCGGCGATCACGAGCAAGCCGAGCCAGAGGATGACGATCATCGAGGCGAGTTTCTGATTCAGGGAAAGGTTGCGCATGGTGTGTGGTCGGTCGGTCGTGGAAGCTCGCCTTGACGGCGTGACGGGATAAGTGTCTTGTCGGCGCCCGACCTGCGTTGCCGTAGGCGGGTTATCCCTAGGAACCGGTACCGTGGACGCATGCCTTTGATGCCGACAAGGGTATCTATGCATATGCATAACGGGTGTCGCTATACTCACGGGGCAATGGCGCGTGCGCCGCACGTGCGGCTCGGCGCCGAATGAAACCGAAAGGAGGCAACGATGCGAATTCTGGTGGTAGGGGCCGGCGCGGTCGGCGGATATTTCGGCGGCCGGCTGGCCGCGGCGGGGCGCGACGTGACGTTCCTGGTGCGGGACGGCCGTGCGGCCGCGCTGGCGCGCGACGGGCTGCTGATCCGCAGCCCGCGCGGCGACCTGACCCTCGCGAACGTGCAGACCGTGCGGGCGGGCGACGCGGGCGCCGGCGTCGCACCGTTCGACCTCGTGCTGCTGAGCTGCAAGGCGTACAGCCTCGACGACGCGATTACGTCGTTCGCGCCGTTCGTCGGCCCGCAGACGCTGATCCTGCCGATGCTCAACGGGATGCGTCATCTCGACGTGCTGCGCGACCGGTTCGGCGCCGCGCAGGTGCTCGGCGGGCTGTGCGTGATCGCGGCGACGCTCGATCGCGAGCAGCGCATCGTGCACCTCAACGACACGCACGGGGTCACCTTCGGCGAACTCGCGGGCGGCGAGTCGCCGCGCGTGCGGGCGCTGGCCGAGGTGCTCGGCGGCGCGGGTTTCGACGCGACGCTCAGCGACAACGTGGTCGCGCGGATGTGGGAAAAGTGGGTGTTCCTCGCGACGCTCGCCGCGAGCACGTCGCTGTTCCGCGGCTCGGTGGGCGACATTCTCGCCGCGCCGGACGGCCGCCGCCTGCTCGAGACGATGCTCGGCGAATGCAGCGCGATTGCCGAGCACAACGGCCACCGGCCCGACCCGTCCGCCATCGAGCGGATGCAGCGGATGGTGCTGACGCCGTCGCCGCTGACCGCGTCGATGCTGCGCGACGTCGAGAACCATGCGCGCGTCGAAGCCGATCACGTGATCGGCGACCTGCTCGCGCGCCGCGACCCGCAGGCGGCCGATGCGCTGTCGCTGCTGCGGATCGCGTACAACCACCTGAAGGCGTACGAAGTGCGTACGGCGCGCGAGCACGCGGCCGCGTAAGCCCCGGAGCGGGCGGTCGCCCGGCCGTTCCGCGCTGCACAAATTTGCCGTCCGGCGCCGTAACTGGCCGGAACGCGCAAAAAAGTATCGGAAATCAGGCGTAAAGTTGGTGGAGCCGCGCGCCCGATCGACCTACATTGCTTCCCATGCGACCGGTCGCGACGCCGCCTGGAATACGCGGCGCACGCGCGCAACGAACCGGCCGGCGAGACATGGGAATGGAGACGCCAGCAATGATGCACCCCGATCTGGAAGTGGTCGACGTGCGACGCGACGAGTCGTTCAAGGTCTGGTCGCACGGCTATCCGTATCGCACGATCCGCTGGCACTTCCATCCCGAATTCGAACTGCACCTGATCGTCGCGACGCGCGGCAAGTATTTCGTCGGCGACCACATCGGCTCGTTCGGCCCCGGCCATCTCGTGCTGCTCGGCCCGAACCTGCCGCACAACTGGGTCAGCGACATGGCCGAAGGCGAAACCGTCGAGCGCCGCAATCTCGTGATCCAGTTCGACCCGGCGTTCGTGCGCCGCTGCATGGACGCGTTTCCCGAATGCCGCGACGCGCAGGCGCTGCTCGACGATGCGCGGCGCGGGGTCGGCTTCGACGCGGCGACCAGCGCCGCGATCGCGCCGCTGTTCGACGAACTGCTGACCGCGCGCGGCATGCGCCGCATCGCGCTGTTCATGACGATCCTCGAGCGGCTTTGCGGGGCGGCCGAACGCACGCTGCTCGCGAGCCCCGCGTACGACCAGGCCGACGTCACGCCGACGCGGCTCAGCCATGCGCTGTCCTACATCGGCAAGCATCTCGCGTCCGAGCTGCGTGAATCCGATCTCGCGCAACTGACCGGGCAGAGCGTCAGCGCGTTCTCGCGTGCGTTCCACCGCCAGACGGGCATGCCGTTCGTGCAGTACGTGAATCGTCTGCGGATTGAGTCCGCGTGCCAGATGCTGCTCGCCGACGACGCGAGCATCACCGATATCTGCTTCCAGGCCGGCTTCAACAACGTGTCGAACTTCAACCGCCAGTTCCGCGCGGTGAAGGGGATGGCGCCGTCCGAATTCCGCGCGCTGCAGCGCCTGAACGCGCGCAGCCGCGAGCTTGCGCTGCACGCGGCGCCCACCGGCAATCCGCTGCCGCCGCGCGTCGTCACGCCCGGCGTCCCCGAGCGCGCGCCGCAGCCCGGATGATCGCCGGGCCGTTGCCCGCCTGAGTTTCCCCCGCCGTTTTACCCAGCCGATCGCGCCGCTCACGTCGCGAGGGGCTCGTTCAACCACGAAAAAGCTGCACATAAATGGAGACACCGTCATGACGCACGCATCGCACGCTTCATCATTCAGCCGCGCCGCCCGGATCGCGGCCCTCGCCGCGTTCGTGGCCTTGCTACCCGCCGCCGCCGCGCACGCTGCACCGCTACGAATCGGCATGACGTTCCAGGAGCTGAACAACCCGTATTTCGTGACGATGCAGAAAGCGTTGAACGACGCGGCTGCGTCGATCGGCGCGCAGGTCGTCGTCACCGATGCGCATCACGACGTCAGCAAGCAGGTGAGCGACGTCGAGGACATGCTGCAGAAGAAGATCGACATCCTGCTCGTGAACCCGACCGATTCGACCGGCATCCAGTCGGCGATCACGCAGGCGAAGAAGGCCGGCGCGGTGGTGGTGGCCGTCGATGCGAACGCGAACGGCCCGGTCGATTCGTTCGTCGGCTCGAAGAACTACGACGCGGGCCTGATGTCGTGCGACTACCTCGCGAAGGCGATCGGCGGCAGCGGCGAAGTCGCGATCCTCGACGGCATCCCGGTCGTGCCGATTCTCGAACGCGTGCGCGGCTGCAAGGCCGGGCTCGCGAAATACCCGAACGTGAAGCTGGTCGATACGCAGAACGGCAAGCAGGAGCGTGCGACCGCGCTGTCGGTCACCGAGAACCTGATCTCCGCGCATCCGAACCTGAAGGGCATCTTCAGCGTGAACGACGGCGGTTCGATGGGGGCGCTCGCGGCCATCGAGGGGTCCGGCAAGGACATCAAGCTGACGAGTGTCGACGGCGCTCCCGAGGCAATCGCCGCGATCCAGAAGCCGAATTCGAAGTTCATCGAGACGACCGCGCAGTTCCCGGCCGATCAGGTGCGCATCGCGCTCGGCATCGCGATCGCGCGCAAGTGGGGCGCGACGGTACCGAAGGCGATTCCCGTCGACGTGAAGGTGGTCGATCGCGGCAACGCGAAGGGCTTCAGCTGGTGAACGACGTGCGATGCGACGCGAAGGGCGGCGGCATGGCCGGCGCCCTTCGAACGGAGAAGCCGATGGACACGATACTCAGGCTCAGCCACATCACGAAAAGCTTTCCGGGCGTGAAGGCGCTGTCCGGCATTGATCTCGAGATCGCGCGCGGCGAGATCCACGCGCTGCTCGGCGAGAACGGCGCGGGCAAGTCGACGCTGATGAAGATCCTGTGCGGCATTCATCAGCCGGATACCGGCACGATCGAGATCGACGGCACCGCGCGCCATTTCGCGGACTATCGCGACGCGGTTGCGGCGGGCGTCGGCATCGTGTTCCAGGAATTCAGCCTGATCCCGCACCTCGACGTCGTCGACAACCTGTTCCTCGGCCGCGAGTGGCGCACCTGCTGGGGCGCGCGCGACCGCAAGCGGATGCGCCGCGCGGCAGCCGGCATCTTCGCGCGGCTCGGCGTGGCGATCGATCTCGATGCGCCGATCCGCGCGCTGTCGGTCGCGCAGCAACAGTTCGTCGAGATCGGCAAGGCGCTGTCGCTCGACGCGCGCATCCTGATCCTCGACGAACCGACCGCCACGCTCACGCCGGCCGAGGCCGAGCACCTGTTCGCGATCATGCGCGAGCTGAAGCGGCAGGGCGTCGCGATGATCTTCATCTCTCATCACCTCGACGAGATTTTCGCGGTGTGCGACCGCATCACGGTGCTGCGCGACGGCCAGTACGTGGCGACGACCGACGTCGCGCGCACGGACGTCGAACAGCTCGTGCGGATGATGGTCGGCCGCCGGATCGAAAGCAGCTTTCCGCCGAAGCCGGCGCGCGCGGCCGATGCGCCGAGGGTGCTGGAGGTCGATGCACTGCAGATCGAGCGCGGCGGCCCGGTGAACCGTTTCACGCTGCATGCCGGCGAGATCCTCGGCTTCGCGGGGCTGGTCGGCTCGGGCCGCACGGAAACCGCGCTCGCGGTGATCGGCGCGACGCGTGCGCATCGCAAGGACGTGCGCGTGCGCGGCGCGGCGGCGAAGCTCGCCGATCCGGCCGACGCGCTGCGCGCGGGTATCGGCATCCTGCCGGAAAGCCGCAAGACGGAAGGGCTCGTCACGTCGTTTTCGATTCGCGACAACATCTCGCTGAACAACCTCGGCAAGTACCGGTCGATGCGCTGGCTGATCGACCGTCGCGGCGAGGCGCGCGCGACGCATGACGTGATGCGGCGCGTCGGCGTGAAGGCGCCGTCGATCCATACCGAGGTCGCGACGCTGTCCGGCGGCAACCAGCAGAAGGTCGTGATCGCGCGCTGGCTGAACCATCACACGTCGGTGCTGATCTTCGACGAGCCGACGCGCGGCATCGACGTCGGCGCGAAAGCTGAAATCTACGGGCTGATGCGCGAACTCACCGCGCGCGGCTACGCCATCATCATGATCTCGTCCGAGTTGCCGGAAATCGTCGGCATGTGCGATCGCGTCGCCGTGTTCCGGCAGGGCCGCATCGAGGCGACGCTCGAAGGCGACGAGATCGATCCCGACACGGTCATGACCTATGCCACGGCCGGCACGCGAGGAGCGACCCATGAACCTGCCTGATTCTTCTTCCACGCCTTCCACGACGCTCGCGGCGACCGCCGCAAACGGCGACGCACCGCCGCCGCGCGCGATGTGGGCGCAGCTGCGGCGCTCGACGCTGTTCTATCCGCTCGTCGGCCTGATCGTCGTGTGCATCGCGATGATGATCGCGAGCCCGAGCTTCCTGTCCGCCGCGAACCTGGAAAACGTGCTGCGCCAGGTGTCGATCAACGCGATCATCGCGGTCGGCATGACCTGCGTGATCCTGACCGGCGGCATCGACCTGTCGGTCGGCTCGGTGATGGCGCTGTCGGGCACGCTGGCGGCCGGGTTGATGGTGGCGGGCGTGAACGCGGTTGCCGCGCTCGCGATCGGCATCGCGGTCGGCCTCGGTTTCGGTGTCCTGAACGGCGTGTTCGTCGCGTTCGCGGGCATGCCGCCGATCATCGTCACGCTCGCGACGATGGGCATCGCGCGCGGCCTGGCATTGATCTACACGGGCGGCTATCCGATCGACGGCTTGCCCGACTGGGTCGCGTTCTTCGGCAGCGGCAAGGTGCTCGGCATCCAGGCGCCGGTGCTGATCATGCTGGTGGTGTACGCCATTGCATGGCTGCTGCTCGACCGGATGCCGTTCGGCCGCTACGTGTATGCGATCGGCGGCAACGAACAGGCGACGCGGCTCACCGGCGTGCGTGTCGCACGCGTGAAGCTGATCGTCTACACGCTGGCCGGGCTCACGTCGGCGCTTGCCGCGATCGTGCTGACCGGTCGGCTGATGAGCGGGCAGCCGAACGCGGGCGTGGGCTTCGAGCTCGATGCGATCGCCGCCGTCGTGATGGGCGGCACGTCGATCTCCGGCGGGCGCGGCGCGATCCTCGGCACGCTGGTCGGCGCGCTGCTGCTCGGCGTGCTCAACAACGGGCTGAACATGATCGGCGTGAACCCGTATGTGCAGAACGTGATCAAGGGCGGAATCATCCTGCTTGCGATCTATATCAGCCGCGAACGGTCGCGGTAACGACTGATTCATCAGGTATCCGGATCATCAACGAAAGAGACAACTCATGACGACACCCGAAGCCCCGCCGCGGATGACCGCGGTCGTTTGCCACGGCCCCGAGGACTATCGCGTCGAACAGGTGGCGAAGCCGCGCCCCGGCGCGAACGAACTCGTGATCCGCATCGCCGCATGCGGGATCTGCGCGAGCGACTGCAAGTGCCATACGGGCGCGAAGATGTTCTGGGGCGGCCCGAGCCCGTGGGTAAAGGCGCCCGTGATTCCCGGCCACGAATTCTTCGGCCATGTCGAAGCGCTCGGCGACGGCGCGGCCGAGCACTTCGGCGTGGCGTTGGGCGACCGCGTGATCGCCGAGCAGATCGTGCCGTGCGGCAAATGCCGCTATTGCAAGTCGGGGCAGTACTGGATGTGCGAAGTGCACAACATCTTCGGCTTCCAGCGCGAGGTCGCCGACGGCGGGATGGCCGAGTACATGCGCATTCCGCCGACCGCGATCGTCCACAAGATTCCGCTCGGCGTGTCGCTCGAGGATGCCGCGATCATCGAGCCGCTGTCGTGCGCGATCCATACGGTGAACCGGGGCGACGTCCAGCTCGACGATGTGGTCGTGATCGCGGGCGCGGGCCCGCTCGGGCTAATGATGGCCCAGGTCGCGCACCTTAAGACGCCGAAGAAGCTCGTCGTGATCGACCTGATCGACGAACGGCTCGAACTCGCGCGCGAGTACGGCGCCGACGTGACGATCAACCCGAAGCGCGACGACGCGCGCGAGATCGTCCGGTCGCTCACCGACGGCTACGGCTGCGACGTCTACATCGAGACGACCGGCGCGCCGGTCGGCGTGAGCCAGGGGCTCGACCTGATCCGCAAGCTCGGCCGCTTCGTCGAATTCAGCGTGTTCGGCGAGGATGCAACGGTCGACTGGTCGATCATCGGCGATCGCAAGGAACTCGACGTGCGCGGTGCGCACCTGGGGCCATACTGCTATCCGATCGCGATCGACCTGCTCGCGCGCGGGCTCGTCACGTCGAAAGGCATCGTCACGCACGATTTCGCGCTCGAGGACTGGGACGATGCAATCCGCGTCGCGAAATCGCCCGAATCGATCAAGGTGCTGCTGAAGCCGGCCCGCTGACGGCCGACGTGCGCCTCACCGGAGACATCATGGAATACGTCATAGGCGTCGATATCGGCACGCAGAGCACCAAGGCGCTGCTCGTCGACCGGCACGGCGCGATCGTCGCGCGGCGCTCGGCCGGCTACCAGCCCGATACGCCGCGCCCGCTATGGGCCGAGCAATGGCCGCAGGTGTGGTTCGACGCGGTGCTCGCGTGCATCGCCGGCTGCGTGAGCGATGCGCGTGCGCAGGGCGTGCCGGTCGATTCGATCCGCGCGGTGTGCGTGAGCAGCCTCTACGGCGGCTCGGGCATTCCGGTGGACATCGACATGCGGCCGCTCCATCCGTGCCTGATCTGGATGGACCGGCGCGCGACCGCGGAAGTCGACTGGGTCAACGCGAACCTGAACGTCGAGCGGCTGCGCGTGATCACGGGCAACGGCGTCGACAGCTATTACGGCTTCACGAAGATGCTGTGGCTGCGCGACCAGCGGCCGGACGTGTGGGCGAACGTGCGTTACTTCCTGCCGCCGAACGCGTACGTGATCTATCTGCTGACCGGAGAGGTCGCGGTCGATCACAGTTCGGCCGGCAATATCGGTGGCGTGTACGACGTCGCGCGCCGCGAGTGGTCCGACGATGCGCTCGACATGCTCGGCATTCCGGCGACGATGATGCCCGAGCGGCTCGTCGAGTCGACGGATGTCGTCGGCGGGCTGCTGTCGCAATGGACGCAGCCGCTCGGGCTGCCGGCCGGCACGCCCGTCGTCGCGGGCGGCGTCGATGCGGCCGTCGCGACCTTCGCGGCCGGCGCGACGCGCGCGGGGCAGCATGTCGCGATGATCGGCACCAGCATGTGCTGGGGCTACGTGAGCCGGCACGTCGATGCGCGTCACGGGCTCGTCAGCATGCCGCATGTGTTCGACGGGCAGCGCGACCTGTACGTATTCGGCGGCGCGATCACGGCCGGCGCATCGGTCGCCTGGTTTCGCGACCAGTTCTGTCACGCGGAAATCGAAGCGGCGCGGCTGCTGCCGCACGGCGATCCGCACGTGTTGTTCGAGGAAGCGGCCGAAAGCGTGCCGCCGGGCGCCGACGGCGTGCTGTTCCTGCCGTACCTGATGGGCGAGCGCAGTCCCGTGTGGGACGCGAAGGCGAGCGGCGCGTTCGTCGGGCTGAGTCTCGCGCATACGCGTGCGCACCTGTATCGCGCGGTGCTCGAAGGCGTCGCGTTCGCATTGCGGCACAACATCGAAGCCGGCCGGCGCGGCGCGGCCGCGCTCGACGACCGGCTGATCGTCGTGGGCGGGGCCGCGCATTCGGCACTATGGATGCAGATCATCGCGGACGTGACGGGTTTCCCGGTGTGGACGATCGAGCAGGACGTCGAAGCCGCGATGGGGGCGGCCTTGCTCGCGGGCGTCGGCGCAGGGCTCGTGTCGCACGACGATGCGCAAGGCGGATGGGTCACGCTCGTCGAGCGCGCACGGCCCGATGCCGAACGCGCGAAAGCGTACGCGGCGCGCTTTGCGCTTTATACGGCGCTGTATCCGGCGCTCAAGCCGATCATGCACGGGTTGCACACGCCATCATGAAGACACGATTCGATTTCGGCGGTTCGCGGGTGCTTGTCACGGGGGCGTCGAGCGGAATCGGGCGCGCGTGCGCGGTCGCGCTGGCGCAGGCGGGCGCGCAGGTCGTCGCGGCCGGGCGCGACAGGGCCGCGCTCGATGCGCTGGCCGGCGAGACCGCGTGCGAGACGTTGCGCCTCGATGTCGGCGGGGACGAGCAGGCGATCGACGCGGCGCTCGCCGCGCACGATGCGTTCGACGGCCTCGTGAATTGCGCGGGGATCGCATCGCTCGAATCGGTGCTCGACGTGAGCGCCGCGCATTTCGATCGCGTGATGGCCGTCAATGCGCGCGGCGCGGCGCTCGTTGCACGGGCCGTCGCACGGAACATGATCGCGCGTGCCGGACGCGGCGCCGCGCATGCGCGGGGCAGCATCGTCAACGTATCGAGCCAGGCCGCGCTCGTCGGCTTGCCCGCGCATCTGAGTTACTGCGCGTCGAAGGCGGCGATGGACGCGATCACGCGTGTGCTGTGCATCGAACTCGGACCGCACGGCATTCGCGTGAACAGCGTGAACCCCACAGTCACGCTCACGCCGATGGCGCAGTTCGCGTGGAGCGAACCGGAAAAGCGTGCGCCGATGCTGGCCGCGATTCCGCTCGGGCGATTCGCGGAGCCGCACGAGGTCGTCGAACCGATCCTGTTCCTGCTGAGCGATGCGGCCGCGATGGTCAGCGGCGTGTCGCTGCCGATCGACGGCGGGTACACGTCGCGCTAGGCGGCGTTATACGGCGTCATGCGACGACGGCGCATGGCGGGAACCCGCGGCGGGTGCGCGGCGCAGCCGCCCTGCGGCTAGACCGGATCCTTGCTCGGCGGGCCGTCGGGTTGCTGCGGGTTGTCGTGATGATGGCCCGGCGACGGTGGCGACAACGGATCGTCTTCCGGGTCGCGGTTCGGGTCGGCCGGGGGCTCGGGCGTCGGGGTCGTGTGGTCGGTCATGGAGAACTCGCGCAGTGCGTGACGGCGGTGGCGCGGCGGGGGGCGCCTCGTCTCCGTTATAGCCAATCGGGCGTGCGTTTGCAGCGGGATTGTTGGGGCGGAGGGGCTGTCGTCGGTGCAATCCGTGCACGGGCGGTTTTCGTGCGGGTAACTGCAGCGCGCGGAGCGGGCCGTGCGCCGCATCGCGTGCTCCGTGCGATCCCGGTCAGCGCAAGTCCGCCGGCGTATCGACGTCGCGCACGATGCCGGGATCGTCGACGTCGAGCAGCCTGACCGGTGCGCTGGCGAACAGCGCGCGGGCACCCATGTCGCCGTCGAGGGTGGCGAGCGCGTCAAAATGGTGCGCCGCGAACCCGACCGGATGGCCGCGCACGCCGCGATGCGCGGGCGCGACGATGGACGCGTCGTCGGCGTCGAGGGCGCGCGTGACGGTTTCGTAGGTGGATGCCGCGATCCACGGCATGTCGCCTAGCGCGACCAGCCAGCCGTTCGCGTCGGGCGTCGCGCGTACGCCGGTCGCGAGGCTCGCGCCCATGCCGCGCATGGCGTCGGGCGCGTAGACGACGTGGCACCCGGCTTCGTTCAGCAGCATCGCGAGTTTTTCGGCACCGGGACGCACGACGGCAATCACGTCGGCCGTGGCCGCCGCGAGATGGCGGGCGGCCGCCACCGCAACCGGCGTGCCGTCGGGAAGCAACGCGAGCAGCTTGCTGTGCAGGCCGGTCGGGTCGAAGCGTTGACCGAGGCCGGCGGCGAGGAGGACGCCGGTGGCGAGTGACGCATAGGACATCGGCGCGGGGGAGAGTGACGCAGGTGCTGCGATTGTGCGTGAGCGGGCAGGGATCGACAAGTGAGGATGTTACCGAGGCGGGCGCGTTTCGTCGGAAAGCATGTCAGCGCGCGGCTGCGTCGAGCATGTTTTCCTCGACGGGGCCGTAGATGGCGTGCGATTGGTCGCGCATGACGGCCCAATAGCGGTCTCCGAACGACCAATGTCACCATTCCGACGGGTAATGGGTGAAGCCGGCGCCGGTCAGCGCGGCGATCAGCACGTGGCGGTTGCGCGCGGCAGTGCGGGCGTGCCCGGTTGTACCTGCAAGTGATGGTCGATCTGGTCAGACGAATTGCCAACATGTCGGAGTTGGCGTGGGCGTGCGGTCTGGATTGGCCGGCGGCTACGCGACGCTTACCAGAGCGTCTTCACGTGCGCGTAAGCGCGGATTTTTTCGTCGCGGGTGACGAGCGGTGCACCGAGCCGCCGCGCGGTAGCGACGATCATGCGGTCGGCCGGATCCTTGTGGAACGTGCCGGGCAGCGCGGTGGACTTCGCGGCGATGTCGGCATCGACGGGCAAGAAGCGCATGCCGTCGATCTGCGCGACCGTGGCGAGCCACGCGTCGACATCCATCGTCAGCGCGAGGCGGTCGTTGCGCACCAGCATCGCAATCTCCCACGCGGAGATCGCCGATGCGGCGAGCGCGCCTTCGCTGCGCGCGCGATCGATCGCGCTTCGCGCTTTCTTGCTGAGCGACGGATCGCCCGCCACCCACCACACCAATGCATGCGTATCCAGCACGATCACCGCGACGCCTCCCAATCATCTTCCGCAATCGGATCGAGAGGATTGTCGTAGCGCATGACCGAGCCGCGCAATATGTCCAACGGCTGAGCCTCGCGTGCGTGATACGGCCGGATCTCGAGCGTCGGCTTGCCGTGATCGGTGACGATCAGGCTTTCTCCCGACGACTCGACGAGCCGGAAGTATTCGAGTGCGCGAGCCTTGAACTCGGATTTCGAAACGGGATCGTGCGGCATCATGATAAGGACCTGGTCATGTGACGATAGTCATTTTATGGCGGCGCGGCGGCGGGAGGCAAGTCGCGACGGTCAGGCGTCACCGGATGCATGCAAAGCGCGACCGGGTGCGTCGATGCAGGGGGCCGGAAGACGCTGCCAGCCTTGCTCGCGCGCTTGCCGTGATCTAGATTTTTTCTATCGGGGTTCTCGGGCGGGAGGGACTGCCATGGAACTGAGCGTAGAACGTGTCGATGTCTGGGCGGCGAACATCGACGACAAGCCGGGCGGCCTCGCGACGGTATTAGGCGCCCTGCGGACTGCCGGTGCAGATTTGCAGTTCATCGTCGCACGCCGCACATCGGAGACGCCGGGCAAGGGCGTCGTGTTTGTCGCGCCGCTGCAGGGAGACGCGGTGATTCGCGCGGCCACGCAGGTGGGGTTCAGCGTCACCCCGAGCGTTCACTCCGTCCGCGTAATGGGTCTGGATCAAATGGGCATCATCGGGCAATTGACCCAGATGCTCGCGGACGGCGCGATCAATCTCCGCGGTGTCTCGGCCGCCGTGCTGGGTTCCCAGTTCATTGCGTATTTCGCGGTCGATTCGGTGGACGATGCAGACAAGGCGATCGATATCCTGCAGCGGGCATGAGGCGGCCGCGTTGGGCGGTGGACTGGCTTGGCCGGAAGTGGGCCGCGTTTCAGGACGGTGCGGAGCCCGCCACATGGCTCAGGTATCGGCCCACCGTCTCAGCAGGTTGTGATAGATCCCGGTGAGCGCGATCACGCCCGGGTCGTGCGCACCTTTGTCCGCGGAGAGCTGCTGAATCTGCGTATCGAGCTGGAACAGCAGCGTGCGATCTCCATCGTCGCGCACCATGCTCTGGATCCAGAAGAACGACGCGACGCGCTCGCCGCGCGTCACGGGCGTCACGTGATGCAGGCTCGATGCCGGATACAGCACGAGGTCGCCCGCCGGCAGCTTCGCGCGATGCGTGCCGTACGTATCGTCGACACACAGCTCGCCGCCGTCGTACGCATCGGGTTCTTCGAGAAACAGCGTTGCCGACAGATCGCTGCGCACGCGGAAATCCGTGCCGCGCAGCAGCCGGATCGCGTTGTCGACGTGCGTGCCGAACGTCTCGCCGCCTTCGTAGCGATTGAACAGCGGTGGAAATACCTTGAGCGGCAGCGCCGCCGAAAAGAACAGCGGATTGCGTGCGAGCGCGTCCTGGATCGCGTCGCCCACCGCGCGTGCGGCCGGCGAGCCTTCCGGCAATTGTCGGTTGCGTTTCGCGAGCGCCGACTGCGTGCCGGACGTCGCATTGCCGTCGACCCATTCGGCCGCATCGAGCCGTTCGCGACATTGCGCGACCTGCGCTTTCGTCAGTACGCCGGGGATATGAAGCATCATGATGCGGATTCCATGCAGTGCGGTTGCAGTTCCGGTTGCATCTGCGGCGCCGCCGCGCGAAACGCGTCGATCGGCGACGACGCGAGATACGCGTGCATCTTCGCGACGAATGCGGGGGGCGCGGTGGCCGGCACGCGCGCGAGCCACGCGAGCGCTTCGTCGATGCGCCCGCGCTCGGCGAGCAGCCGCGCAAGGTTGAACTGGCCGCGGAAATCGCCGGCCACGGCGGCGCGGCGATAGTGGTCGAACGCGGCGTCGCGATCGGCCGGTACGACCCAGCCGTCCTCGTAGAAGCCGCCGATCAGGTTGATCGATTTCGCATGGCCCAGCGCGGCCGCGCGCTGGAACCAGGCGAGCGCATCGGCGCGATTCTCGTCGATGCCGTTGCCGAGCGCGAGCGCCGTCGCGTAGTTGTACATGCCCCAGTCGAGCCCCGCCTGCGCGGCGAGCCGGTACCAGTACACGGCGACCGGCGCGCACGTGGCCGTGCCCCAGCCGAATTCGTAGCAGCGGCCGAGCATGTTCATCGCCATCGCGTGGCCGGCGCGCGCGGCGTGCCGGAACCAGTTGAACGCGGCCGCCGGATCGCGCGCGACGCCATGCCCGTCGAGCAGGTATTGCCCGTAGACGGCCTGTGCGTCGACGATGCCGTGGTCGGCCGCCGCCGCGACCCACGCGGCGGCGCGCTCGGGCGGCCCGGCCAGGATGTCGGCGAACTCGCGCGGTGAAACCGACGCGAGCGCCTTCAGCGACACGGCCTCCATCGATCAGTAGCGCGCGTTCAGCGTGACGAACGCCGAGCGGCCCGGTGCGATCGACGCGTAGTGCGCCGGATACGCCTGGTCGAAGTAGGTGCGGTTGAACAGGTTGTTCACGTTCAGCTGCAGGTCGAGCTTCTTGTTGATCCGGTACTGCGCCATCGCATCGAAGCGCCAGTACGACGGCACCGCGTGCTGGTTCGCGGTATCGCCGAACACCTGCGACATGTAGAACGCGCCGCCGCCGACGGTGAACTTCGGCGTCACGTCGTAGTTCGACCACATCGTGAAGCTGTGCTTCGGCGTGTTCGGGAACTGGTTGCCGTTGTTCGCCGTGTCCTTGCCGTTGTCGCGCAGCTCGCTTTTCATGTACGTATAGCCGCCGAACAGCTGCCATTGCTTCGTGATCTGGCCTGCGACGCCGAGTTCGAGCCCCTGCACGCGCTTGTTGCCGACCATCGCGTACTGGTTGTTCGGCAGCGTCACGCGCGCGTTCGTCGTGTCGATCTGGAACAGCGCGGCGGTCAGTGCGAGCTTGTCGTTCAGCACGTTCCACTTCGTGCCGAGCTCGATGCTGCGGTTCTTTTCGGGCGCCATCTGATCGGCGTTCGAACCGACGCCGCCGCGGCCCGGCGTGAGCGACTGCGTTTCGCTGCCTTCGCCGAGCATCATCCCGGCCGGCGTCGACGACGTCGCGTACGACGCATAGATGCTGCCGTTCCGCGCGGGCTTGAACACGAGGCCGGCCTGCCAGTTCACGAGCGTGTCGTCACGCGTGGTGGTCTTGCCGCCGTTGGTCCTGGTGTCGGTGAAGCGGGTCGAGTAGTCGTCGATGCGTACGCCGCCGTTGACTTGCCAGCGCGGCGTGATCTCGATCGTGTCGAAGCCGTAGATCGACTTCGTCACGGTGCGGGCATGCGAATAGTTGTTGTTGGGCGTGATCGAGCCGGCCCACGGGTCGTTCGGGTTCGGCGACCACAGGCTCGTGCAGTTGTAGCCCGACGCCGCGCCGATGCCGTTCTGGCAGATCTTGCCGTTCGCGGCGGCGACGTTGTACGTGTCGCGCTTGCCCCATTCGCGCGACAGCTCGATGCCGGTCGTGAAGCTGTGCTTGAGCGGGCCGGTGCGGAATTCGCCGAACAGCTCGGTCTGGTTCGCGATGCTGTTGATCGCGCTGTTGCGGGTGTTCGCGCGCCGCCAGACCTTGCCGTTGACCACGTTGCCCTGGCTGTCGTCGGGCTGCGTCCAGATGTAGTCCTGCGTCGATTCCGTGTAGCGCGTGGTGTTGCGGATCGTCAGCGACGACGTGATGTCGTGCTCGATCCTGAGCGTGCTGATGTCCGACGTCGTCTTGCGGAAGTCGCGGTTGGTCAGGCCGTAGAAGTTGTGGCGGTCGACGGGCGCCGGGCCGTCGGTGGCGACGCCTTTCGGGAGATTGAAGCCGTAGTAGTACGGGATGCCGCCGTCGGGCAGGTCGTCGGTGGACAGGTGGTAGTAGCTCGCGACGACGCGCGTCGGCGTGCCGAGGCCGAACGCGATCGACGGCGCGACGCCCCAGCGCTCGTTGTTGACCGCGTCGCGGCCGGCGACGTCGTTGTTGTGACTCATCAGGTTCAGGCGGAACGCGGCGTGATCGGCGAACTGCCAGTTGCCGTCGGCGGTGAAGCGGCGATAGCGGTCGGTACCGAGGCCCGCGCTCGCGGCGGCGGTGGTGCCGAGGTGCGGGGCCTTCGTGATCAGGTTGATGCTGCCGCCCGCGCCGCCGCGGCCGCCGTACGCGCCGTCGGAACCCTTGGTGATTTCGATGCGTTCGGTGTTGAAGATCTCGCGGGTCGTGGCGCCCGTGTCGCGCATGCCGTCGACGAACATGCTGCCCTGCGTGTCGTAGCCGCGGATGAACGGCCGATCGCCGAGCGGGTTGCCGCCTTCGCCGGCGCCGAACGTGATGCCCGGCACGGTGCGCAGCGCTTCGGTCAGCGTCGACGCGCCGCTGTTCTGGATCAGTTCCTGCGGGATCACGGTGACGGATTTCGGCGTGTCGACGAGCGGCGCGGTGAATTTCGCGGAAGCGGAGAAGTCGGCCTTGTAGCTGTGCTCGGCCTTGCCTTGGACCTCGATCGGTGCGAGATGGCCTTCGGTGCCGGCCGGGGCAGGCGGCGGCGTGCCGTCCGCCGCGAACGCCGGGCTCGCGGCGAGCACGCCGCACAGGGTGGTGAATTTGCCGAGCTTCAGCTCGTCGGGACGTGACTTCATGGTGCGCTTCGACCTCGCGGTGTGGCCCCGGGGGCGGTGCGTTGCGGAAATGTGCATGCCGCCGGGAATTATTACGATTTGTTTTCAGGCGGCATTCTATGTAATTTTTTAGTGAATGAGAAGCGTTCTTGTTTGTATTTGTAAGGAGATTGTTGACGAATGTTGCGGGGCGGTTGTGGCGCGGTTGAGGCGTGGGAGACGGCCGAATGGCCGAGTGTGGCGGGCCCGGCGGGCGGGTTAGAGTGATCGCGTCGTGGTGCAATCCATGTGACAGCAAAATGCTAATATGACTGCATTGGAAGCATATTAATGGAGTGCATCATGCCGGTGATCACCGTTCGAAATTTGCCCGACGAGGTCCATCGTGCCCTTCGGATCCGCGCGGCCCAGCATGGGCGCAGCACCGAAGCCGAGGTGCGTGACATCCTCGAGCAGGCCGTTCTGCCGGGTGGGCGTCTCAAGCTTGGCACGCTGCTGGCGGAAATCGGGCGGGAGGCAGGCGGCGTCGATCTCGACGTCCCGCGCGACAAGACGCCAACCGATCCGATGAGCTTCGAATGATCCTTGTTGATACCAACGTCATTTCCGAGCCGCTGCGGCGTGAGCCGAGCGCGGCCGTCATCGCGTGGCTCGACGCCCAGAACGTTGAAACACTGTTTCTGGCCGCGATCAGCCTCGCCGAAATGCGGTTCGGTGTCGCGATGTTGCCGGCAGGGCGCAGGCGGGACTGGCTGCATCAAAGCATCGAGCATCGTGTCATGCCGGTGTTTCGAAGCCGGATCCTGCCGTTCGACGATGCGGCAAGCAAGGCGTACGCGAGCATTCGCGCGCGGGCCCGCGCCGCGGGCAACGCGATTGCGCCGGCCGACGGCTACATTGCCGCGACAGCGGAGGCGAACGGCTTGATCGTCGCGACGCGCGACGTCGCGCCGTTCGAGGCGATGGGGCTTCGGGTGATCGATCCGTGGGCGGCGTAATCGTCGGTCGCCAAATCGTTCGGCGCACATAAAAAGAAAGCGCGTCGGGCAAGCGGCGCGCTTTTTGTTGGGCAAGACGCCCAGCTGGAGGCGCCCGACCGGCAGCGCCTCGATCACTCGGTCTCAATCGACCCCGTGAAACACCGCGTCCTCCGGCCCGAGGTACGCCGGCGGGCGCCACGTCGCGTCGCGCATCGAATGCTGGACGAGGTTCTCGACGCCGAGCAGTACCGCGAAGATCGCCATCCGCACCGGAATGCCGTTGTCGGTCTGGCGGAAGATCGCGAGGCGCGGGTCGCGGTTCAGGTCGACCGACAGGTCGTTCGCGCCGGGCCGGCTGTCGCGCGGCAGCGGGTGCATGATCAGCGTGTCCGGTTTGCACACCGTATCGACGAGCGCCTGGTTGATCTGGAAATCCGGTGTGTAGCCTTCGAACGACTCGTCGGTGAAGCGCTCCTTCTGGATCCGCGTCGCATACACGACGTCCGCGCCGCGCAGGCCGGCCGCGAGGTCGGTCGTCTGCTCGATCACATGGCCGTTCGTCGCGATCTGATCGACGATGTAGGCCGGCATCTCGAGCGTCGGCGGCGACACGAGCGTGAACTTGAGCCCGCGGTACAGCGCGAGCAGCTTGACGAGCGAGTGCACGGTGCGACCGTATTTGAGGTCGCCGACCAGCGCGATATGCGCGCCGTCGACGATCTTGCCGAGCCGCGAGAACTCGCGCTGGATCGTATAGAGATCGAGCAGCGCCTGGCTCGGGTGCTCGCCGGGGCCGTCGCCGCCGTTGATCACGGGCAGGTTGGTCGCGCGCGCGAACTCGGCCACCGAGCCTTTCTCCGGATGGCGGATCACGAGTGCGTCGACGTAGCCGGCCATCACGCGGCTCGTGTCGTAGATCGATTCGCCCTTGGCCATCGACGAGAACGTGAAGCCCGTCGTGTCGCACACGGAACCGCCGAGCCGGCAGAAGGCGGCGCCGAACGACACGCGCGTACGCGTGCTGGCCTCGAAGAACAGGTTGCCGAGCACCGCGCCTTCCAGCACGCGCGAAATCTTGTGGCGGCGCGCGATCGGCTGCATCACGTCGGCCACGCGAAACAGCGCTTCGACCGATTCCCGCGAGAACTGGTCGACCGACAGCAGTTGCGGCTTGCCTTCGAAAAAGAATTGCTTGGCGAGCCCCTGATTATCTACGCTTTGCGTATAGTTTCCGCCTTCCGGTACCGAGCGCTCGACGATTTCCGACACGAAGCGCTCGACGATCTCGGGCATCCCGCGCGATTCCTGCGAGTCGTCAGGCAGCAGCCAGGTGTCCAGCGCGCGGCGGCTGACGCCGATGCGATTGGCGAACGCTTCACGCGTCATGTTGAGGCGGCGCATGGCGTCGCGGAGGAAGGCTTGCTGGGGAACGGTCATCGGCGGCTCCTGACGGAAAATATACGCGGTGCGTATATTAGTTCCTGGCGCGTTGAAGTCAAGGAAAATCTGCGCGAACCGGCTGTGCGCCGCGTGACATGCGGCGGGTTCGGACTGGCGCGCGGCGGCCGTCTCCGTATAATCAGGTCAGGCCCCGTGCCCTGCATCTTGCAGGGCGCCACGCCGCAAACGATTCGCCCGTCGGGCTTGTTGATTTCAAGGAGAATGAGAATGACGCGTACGATTGCTGCAATGCTGCTGGTGGTGACCGCCGCGCTCGCTGGTTGCAACACGGTCGCCGGCGTGGGACAGGACATTTCGAAGGGCGGCCAGGCGATCAGCGATACGGCTGAAAAAGCCAAGTAAGCCGACCGGTTCCGGAATGCAGAAAGCGCCGGGCCGTCCCGCGATTGCGGGGCGGCCCGGCGCTTTTTTTCGGCCGACGCTCGATGCCAGCGGCGTCAGGCGCGCTCGACGAACGCGTAACGGCCTTCGACCTTGCGCGGCGTAAGCCAGCCGTAGTCGGGGAACAGGCGGTTGCGGACGAACCAGACATAGCCCACCAGCAGGACCGTGATCGCGAGGCTCGGCAGCGCGGTCGACGGATCGCGTCCGAGCTCGGCGATGGTCTTCGGCAACTGCAGCAGCGACAGCAGGATGAACGCGTGGTACGCGCCGACGCGATTGGTAGTAAAGCCCCAGATGAACAGCAGCGACAGCGGGACGGTCAACGCAAGGAACACCAGCACGAGGCCGTTGGGGGCGCCCGTTGCGAAGAAGTAGTACGCGAGCACGAGGCTGATCGCGAGCTGGGCGATGCCGAGCGCGACCAGGATCCGGATGTGCAGCTTGTTCCTGCGGCAGCGTTCGGGATCGGGGCGCGACGCGATCAGGTGCGCGAGCACGCGATCCTTGAGTCCCTGGCCGGACAGTTCGGCCAGTGCGTCGGCCTTCCTCGTTCCCGCGGACAGCAGCACCGCGATTCTTGTTTTGGCTTCCTTCCTGTTCATTGCGTGGCGGATTGTCGTTCGATGGTTGTCAAAGATCCCGGCCACGCGAATATTGCATCTTGCGAGGTGGTGCGCAACGGTTTTGCGGTGCACGGACACATTCCTACAGTCGCCGGCTGCATGGCGCGATCGCGAGGATCGACAAGCCAGGGCCTGTTCACGCTAATAACGGGCTTGGGCCAGCCCCACGAATGATTTTTTCCAAACAGGGAAACGTGCATTCTTTGCGTGAACAGGCCCTGGGCGGCGCGGAGCCGCGCGGCTTCCGCCGTGACGCGATGCGCGCGAGTCAGTCGGTGGCGGCCTGCGCGGCGGGCGTGGGGCTGCCCGGCCGACCCGGATTCGCCGGGTGCGTATCGCGCGCTTCGGCTGGCGGTTCACGCCGCCTCGTCGCGCCGACGAGCATGCCGGCGACGACGAGCGCGATGCCCGCGATCCGCGTGCCGTTGAGCGTTTCGCCGAACAGCGCGACCGCGAACAGCACCGCCGAAACCGGCGCGACAGCCGTGAACAGCGCGGCCTCGGTGCCGCTCGTGCGCGCCGAACCCGCATACCAGCACAGGTAGCCGAGCACGGTCGGCACCAGCGCGTAGTAGGCGATCGCCGACACGGCGCCCACGGTCCAGCCGGTCGCCACCGCGTGCCATTCGAACGCGGCTGGTACGAGGGCGAGCACGAAGCCGAGGCCGGACATCGCGGTGGACAGCGCCAGCGGCGGCAACGGTGCGGCAAGCCGCCGGTTGAGCAGGATGAATACGGCTTCGCACGCGACGGCGGCCAGCACCAGCGCATCGCCGGCTAGCGTGCGGAGCGACGGGAGCGCCTGACCGGGCGCGAACGTGACGAACAGCACGCCGGCCGTTGCGAGCGCGGCGGCCACCCAGTCGCGCGGCGTCTGTTGCTCGCGCAGCACGACGGCCGCGATCAGCGTCGACATCGCGGGCAGCGTGCCGAGCATCACACCCGCATCGAGCGGCGACGACAGCTTCGTACCGCAGATCAGCAGCACCGTATAGCCGACACCGCCCGCCGCCGCCTGGACGACGAGCAGTACGGCGTCGCGCGTGGAGAGGCGCGGCCAGCGCATTCGCTGCGCACGCATCAGCGCGAACAGCAACGGTGTCGCGATCAGGAAGCGCAGCGCCGTGGCCGCGAACGGCGGCAGGCCGCCCGCCGCGAGACGGCTCGCGATGACGGTGCTGCCGACGCCCGCCATCGCGGCGGCGAGATAGAGATAGCCAATCAGTCGTGTCTTCATGCGCCGCATCGTCGCGTACGGCGGCCTTGCGCGTCTTGAACGAAATTGCAGTGTGCGGGCGGGGTGTCGAATACGGCGCGCGCAACTCGGCATGCTTGTGCCGAGGGGGCGTGCGGCAGTCGCCGCTGCCGTCGATGTGGCCGCTGCCTTTGAGGCCGGTGTGCCTGGCGGCGCGTGCCGCGGGATGGCGGCGGCGTCAGACGGCCTGCGTGAATCGCCCCGGCGTGATCCCGAACTGGCGCGCGAACGCACGTGTCAGGTGGCTCTGGTCGGCAAAGCCGGCTTCGGCCGCGGCATCGGCGATCGGCAGGCCGCTGGCGAGCAGCGCGCGGGCCAGCCGCGCACGCGACTGGATCAGGTAGGCGTGCGGCGTGATGCCGAGTTCGCGGGCAAACCCGCGCAGCAGCTGGAAGCGGCTGACGCCGCTCAGGCCGGCCAGCTCGGCGAGCGAAACGGGGGCGGCCGGCGCCGCGTCTAGCCGTTCCCGGGCGATGCGGATCGCCGGTGCGACGCCCGCCGGCGGCAGCGCGCGGCTCGCGTGCCGGGCGAGCAGCCCGGCGACGAGCATCACGAGCGCTTCGTCGCGGGCGAGCGGCGGGGATTCCCCCGCGACGATACGTGCATGCAGCCGGCCGACGGCAGCCGCGAGCCGCGCATCGCGCACGGCCGGGTGCGCCAGTTCGACGCCGCCGAGCCCTTCTTCCGCCGCGACGCCCGCGACCAGCGCAGGCGCGAGGTACAGCATCCGCCAGCGCCGGCCCGTGCCGGCCTCGATCGGCGAGCCGTCGTGCATCTCGCCCGGGTTGACCATGATCGCGTCGCCGGCCAGTGCGTCGACCTGCCCGCGGCCGCTCCACGACCGGTGCGCGCCGCTGACGATCACGCCGACCCCGAATTCGTCGTGCGCGTGGCGCGGAAACGCGCGATCGGATTCGAGGCTGATTGCCTCGATGCCTTCGCCGGTCCGTCGGTAATGGGTGACGCGGTGCATGTGCGCTCCTCGCGCCGGTCGCGGCGCGGATTTCGTGCACTTTAGCGCGTTCCGGCGCCGTGCGCCCTTCATCCTTTTGGCCGATACCGCGCGGCGCGCGCAGCCCGCACCATGTGCACATGAGCAGCGTACACGGCCCGCCGGGCCTGAGGCTGCACGGGAGACGGCAGGTGGAACGACAGGATCCGGTATTTATTCAGGTTGGCGCGCTCGCGGACGGCTTCGCGCCAGGCGCGAACATCCTCGCATCCGTCGACGCGCTCGCCGGGCGTACGCTCGTGCTTGGCGACGCATCCGGCGCGTGGCGCGTCTATACGTTCGAGCCCGGCGCGCTGCAGTGGCACGACGCGGCAACCGACACGGGCGGCCGTGAGCCGTGCCGGGTGACGCGGCTGCGCGACGGGCTGTACTTCGTCGACTACGTCGATTCGGCCGCCCGCGCGACGTCGGTCAGTCTCGTGATCGATCTCGACAACGGGGTATGGACCTCGGTCGTCGGCGTGCTGCCGACCGAAGCCGACACGCGCATCGACGCGTTCACACGGGTGGCGCGCGGGCTGCCGCTGACGGGCGTCGAGGCCGGGTTCCGGCACGGCACGCTCGGCGGCCACACGCAGCCGGGGCCGCTGCACGGGCCCACGCGCGAGCTGATCGGCAAGCGGACGATGTATCGCTACAGCCCGACCGAATGTTACGAGCACATCTACCTGAACGAGAATTTCTACGCGTGGCAGTGCCTGCAGGGTGTCGAAGGCGGGCTGGCCGACGTCGACCGCTGCCATTACTTCAGGATTGCAGAGGAACTGTATCTGTTCGTGTGGCGCGAAAAGGTGGTGCCCACGCTCGGCGTCGTGCTGATCGACCTCGCACAGCGCAAGACCGACGGCAAGATCTTCGGCTACCAGGGTGGCGATTTCGGCACGCTGTCGAACTTCCCGATCGGCGCCCACGCGCAGGTGCTGAACGACACCGTGCATCCGCTCGGCGGCGAGGCGCAGCGATGAATGCCGTGCCGGGCAGCGGCCGCTTGCGCGCAGATTTCAGCGGGCGCGTCGTGCTCGTCACGGGCGCCGCGCAGGGGATCGGCGCGGCGATCGCACGCCGATTCGCGGAATCCGGCGCGTTCGTCGCGCTTGCCGACCTGAACGGCGAGGCCGCCGTCGCGCAGGCCGATGCGCTCGCGAGCACGGGCGGCCAGGCGCGCGCCTATCGGGTGGATGCCGCCCGCCGCGATGAACTGGGCGCGCTGGTCGCGGCGGTCGAGCGCGACGGGGGCCGGCTCGATGTCGTCGTCCACAATGCCGCGTATTTTCCGCTGACGCCGTTCACGCAGATCGACGAGCCGACACTCGACCGGACGCTGTCGGTCAACCTGTCGGCGCTGTTCTGGCTCGCGCAGGCCGCGTTGCCGGCGTTCGAGCGCGCGGGGGCGGGGCGGCTGCTCGTCACGTCGTCGGTGACGGGGCCGCGCGTCGTGTATCCGGGGCTCGCGCATTACGCGGCGTCGAAGGCCGGCGTGAATGGCTTCATTCGTGCGGCGGCGCTGGAACTCGCGCGCCGCAACGTGACGGTCAACGGCGTCGAGCCGGGCATGATCCGCACACCGGCGGCCGGCAATCTCGGCGATGCGTCGGTCGCAGCACAGATCGCGCGGGACATTCCGCTCGCCCGGATGGGCGAGCCGGAAGATATCGCGAACGCGATGCTGTTTCTCGCCTCGGCGGATGCCGCATACATCACGGGGCAGACGATCGTCGTCGATGGCGGAGCGACGTTGCCCGAGAGCGGGGCGGTGCTTGGCGGTGAGTGATGGTGGAGCGGGCATTGGCCAGCGGAACCGGGCGGCGCCGGCGGTCCGCTGCGAGTTCGCGCAGCAGGCTCGGCGTGTCCCGTCGGGAGCCTCTTCGCGTGCGTCAGTCCGGCATCCCGTCATGGTCCCCGAGCGGCCTGTCGGGCCAGTCCACCCAGCGGTCCGCGCGCGTCAGCTCATACGCCTCGTTCATCGGGTAGCGGATGCGGTTGTCGTCGCGCGGACGCTCACCGATCACCATCAGCCTGACTTCGTCCTTCGTGTTGTTGATGAAGGTGTGGCAGATGCCGGTGCCTGCCGGAAACGCGACGGATTCGCCTTCGGCAACGGGGTAAAGCACGCCGTCGATCCAGACGTCGGGCTTGCCTTCGAGCACGTACACAAACTCCTGCTCGGTGCTTTCGGCATGCGGGTAGGAGGTTCGCCGGCCCGGCAGAAGCCTCACGTGATGAATGCCGATACGCGTGATGCCGAGCTTGGCGGACAGCGGCGCATCCAGCGCCATCGGCTCGGTATCGCCGCGATAGCAATGCGCTTCCGGTTCTTCGAGTTCGGTCCAGTGCTTGATGAAATCAGGGCGGGTCATCGGTTGCACTCCTGTCGGGAGGATGTCGAGGGTAGCGGTTCAGGCGCCGACGTTGGCGGTGACTCGCGCCCCATCTCGGCGAATGAACCTCGGCCGATAACTTACCAGCGAATGCGGAAGGGCGATTGCGCGTCGAATTTCACGACCGGCCGTGGCGGCGAAGCCGGCTGGGGTGATCCTGACGCCGGTCATGCGGCACGTCAGGTGCCGGTCGGCGGGATCCAGGGGGGCTCGGATGTCGCCGATCGGGCGGATCGACGACATCCACGGAAATCGGCACCGAACTGCTTCTTGCGTTGCGCAAAAAACGTCTGCGACGCGGCGCGCGGGTATCGTCCGCCGCGTAGCGCCGCGACTACAGCCAGCCGTTGCGGATGAACTCGACGATCGAATAGCGGCGGTGCTCGAGATCGTTCTGCCGAACGGCGTCGACGATGCGCGACACACCGTCCGCGTAAGGTGTCGCACCCACCACGCGCGATTCGAACTGCAGGCTGCACGCACCGTCGTCGATGCGGATCCGGTGAATCGCGTGGCGGCCGAGTTGATCGTCGGCGACCGCGAATTCGCTGCGCTGCACGTTCGGGTCGCGCACGGAGCGGATATCTTCCGGCCGCACGCCGAGCGACTGGCCGATCCCGACGGCCGTGCCGGGGACGGACGTCTTGCCGGCCTGGTGCGACTCCGTCAGGCTGATCCGGCAGTCGTGAAACAGGTGGCCGCTGGTTTCCAGCATGCTCATGAACTTGAGCATCAGGATGTTCGTGTTCGGACACAGCACGACCGGGAAAGCGTGCGAGCCGGTTTCGAGTTCGGAGCCGGTCGATAGCTCGACGAGCGGCGATCCGGTGTCCTCGCAGAACGCGATCACAGCGGGGAGTTCGCGGCCGGAGCCGGCATGCACGACGATCGTTCGGGCGTCGCTGCGCTGCGCATCGTTGCGCGCGCTGTCGGACCAGGGGATCACGCGACAGGTTGCCGGGTCGAGCCGGTGTGCGTCGAGCAACTCGCTGGCCAGCTTGCCGGTTCCTACGACGAGTACTTGCATGGAATTGACGGGTTGAGGTTCAGGATTCGGGACGGGAGCGGCGCCGGCCGTCGGGTGGCACGGCACGGTCGCGGCACGTTCGCGGCGCGGGGCGCCGGAGCGGCCTCGCGCATTATGCCCGGCCGCCCGCCTGCGTGCCCGCCCGCCGGGCCTCGCAGGCAGCCCGGTGCGTCAGCTTGCCGACCCGGTCGGCAGCCACGCATTCGCCGCGTTCTGCGTCGCGAGTTGCTTTGCGATCGAGCGCGCGAGGCGGTCCGTATCGGACGCCACCGTGTCGTGCTTCACTTCCGACACGCCATGCAGGCCGGCGCCAACCGCTGCCGACGTCGCGAGGCGGCCGGCCGCCGCGCCGACCCCGGCGGTTTCCACCATGCCGGGCAGGTGGCCGCTGTTCGCGCTGGACGAGAACGTGCCGAGCGGCTGCGGTGCGCCATGCGCCGGCTGGAACAGCACCGTGACCGATGCCTTCACTTCGCTCTTGCCCGCGCCGAGCCCGATCAGCGTGCGGCGGCGGCGATTGCCGGCGTCGATCGACTCGAACCGGCCTTCGACGACCAGCGCGTCGCGTCCGTCGGGCACCGGGCCGCGCAGCGCGGGAATGCCTTGCGACCGGAGTTCGCGCACGAGGGCGTCGGCGAGCTGCTCGCGGGTCTTCAGCGCGCTCTGCTGGCGCTGCACGTCGGCGGACGAACCGCTCGCAAGGGTCGCAAGCTTGCCGATCATCCCGCCGTCGACCTTGACGTCGGTCGTGTCCACGTCGAACGGGGACACATAGATGACGTCCGCGCGAATCTGCGGCAGCGTGCGGGCTGCCGGCGCGGCGCTCATGGGCGTGGTCGCGGTCGATGCGCAGCCGGTCATCGCGAGTGTGCCGGCGATCAGCGCGACACTGGTCAGACGTTTGGCATGGGCAGCAAGTGCGTGAAGGGAAGAAAACATGTCGATCTCCGTGGCCTGGATGAAGTTGCCGATACTGTCGCGGCATTCAGGAACGCGAACGATCGGAAGCGGGGCGTGATCGCTGGCTGGGGAGAGGTTTCATGCCGTTGCGCAACACGCAGGCGCAAGTATGCGGAGGCCGGGCGCGATGCGCCACGCAGGAATTATGTCGGCGCATGTCACGTGCCGCCGTGCGCGGACATGCACGGCAGGCAGGCCGCCATGCCGACGGGCGAACGAATGGGCGAGCCGTCAGGCAGGCAGTCAGCCAGTAGTCAGGCAGGCAGTCAGCCAGTAGTCAGTCAGGCAGTCAGGGAGTCAGGCAGTCAGGCGAACAGGCGAACAGGCAAACAGGCGGACAGGCAAACAGCCCGTCAGGCCGACAACGACCGCCGCACCGCCGCCGACGCATCGAGCGGCAACGCGACGACGGCCTCCAGCCCGCCGCCGTCGCGGTCGCGGAACGTGAGCGAGCCGCCGTGCTGGCGGGCGATCCGCTCGACGATCGCGAGGCCGAGGCCCGTGCCGCCCGCATGGCTGCGCGCGTTCGAGCCCCGGCTGAACGGCGCCTTGAGCCGTTCGAGTTCGGCCGCGCCGATGCCGTTGCCGCGATCGCTGACCACCGCATACGCGATGCCGCGTTCGGCCCACGTACGCACGCCGAGGCCCGTCCGGCCGTAGACGACCGCGTTCTGCATCAGGTTCATCAGTAGCCGCATCACGCTGATCGGACGGAATGCGAACGCCGGCACCTCGCCTTCGTCGAAGTCGAATGCGTGGCCGAGCCCCGCGAAATCCGCGACGAGCTGGCCGATCAGCGCGTTCAGGTCGCCGGTTTGCGGCGTTTCGCGCTCGCCGCTGCCCGCGTAGTCCATGAATTGCTGCAGGATCGTATCGATCTGGTCCAGGTAATGCTCGGACGATGCGGTGAGCGCGTCGTGCGTGCCGCGCGGCAGCGCCATCGCGATCGCCAGGCGCAGCTTGGTGAGCGGCGTGCGGATGTCGTGCGACACGCCGGCCAGCATCAGCGAGCGGGTCGCTTCCGCCTGTTGCAGCGCGTCGGCCATCTGGTTGAACGCGCGGCTCACGTCGGCGATTTCGGTCGGGCCGTCGGTGGGCAGCGGCGGCGGGCGCTCGCCCGCGCTGACGCGCTGCGCCGCGCGCGCCAGGGCGTCGAGCGGCCGGTTCAGGTGGAGCTGGATCAGGTAGCCGGTCAGCGCCGCGAGCAGCGCCAGCCCGACCGACAGCACGAGCGCCGTCGTGATGCCGCTCGCCTGCGCGTCGGCGGCCATCGGCAGCGGCACCCAGACAGGCGAGCCGGTCACATGCAGGCGGATCCACAGGCGCTCGTCGTCGCCCGATTGCCAGCGCGCCGGGAGGTCGGGCGGCAGGTGGCGTTCGAGCGCCTGCATGAACACGTCGCGCTGCCAGGTGCGAAAGAAGGCCGCCAGGTTCGGTGCTTGCGGCGGCGCGGCGGGCGGCAGCGCGGCCTGGCCGCCGAACTGCGCGATGACCGCTCGGCCGGCGTCGGGCGGCAGGCTGGCGAGCGTGCGGTCGAGCAACTGCACGTAGTCGGAAAAGACGATCGAGGCCCGCTCGATGCGCGGGCGCTGCACGTAGTGCAGCAGCACGGTGAGCGAACAGGCGAGCGACAGCGCGACGAGCGCCACCAGCAGCGCGATGTTGCGCGCGAGCAGCGAGCGCGGCAGCGGGATGCGCATCACGGCTCGATGCCGGCCACCAGCATGTAGCCGATGCCCCAGACGGTCTTGATGAAGCGCGGCTTGCCGGGATCGTCCTCGACGATCTGGCGCAGCCGCAGGATCTGCACGTCGACGCTGCGGTCGAGTGCGGCATGGTCACGGCCGCGTGCGCGGGCGAGCAGGTTCTCGCGGCTCACCGCGCGGTTCGGCGACGAGCCGAGCGCGTGCAACAGCAGCATCTGCGCCGAATGGATCTCGACGGGCGTGCCGTCGCGCATCAGTGTCTGCTGGCCGACGTCGAACGTGAATGCGCCGAAACGCAGCCGTTGCGACGTGACCGTCGGCTCGCCGGCCGCCATCTTCTGCCGCCGCAGCAGCGCGCGGACGCGGGCCACGAGTTCGTCGGGGAGAAACGGCTTCGCCAGGTAGTCGTCGGCGCCCGTCTCGAGGCCGACGACCTTGTCCGCGGCGTCGCCTTTCGCGGTGAGCATCAGGATCGGCAACGTCTGGCCTTCGGCGCGCAGGCGGCGGCACACGCTCAGGCCGTCTTCGGGCTCCATCATCAGATCGAGCACCAGCAGGTCGTAAGGTTCGCGCTGCAGCAGGCGGTCGAGCCGCTTGCCGTCGGCGACCGCGCGAACCTGGAAACCGTGGCCGGTCAGGAAGCGCTGCAGCATGTTGCGCAGCTCGGCTTCGTCGTCGAGCACGACGATCCTGCAGGACTGTTCCATCGCTTGCCTCCCGGTGCGTGCGCGGCCGGACTGTCGTGCGGGTTCAACGGGCCGCCATGCGCTGGCGCATGAAACCCGCGAGCTGCTCGAGCGTGACGTAGCCGTTGTGCTGCGTATCGATTTCGTCGAAATGCTGCGCGACCATCGGCATGCCCGCGGCGGCCTGCTCGCGGGTGAGCTTGCCGTCGTGCGTCGTGTTCGCGCTGGCGAAGCGGGTCTGCAACTGCATCAGCGCGCGTTCGACGCGTGCACCGCCGCTCGCCGCGCCGGGCGGCACCTGCTGGGCCGACGCTGCTGCTGAGACGATACACAAAACGACGACGGCAATCAGCTTCTTGATGGACTTCATGGGGTTTCTCCTTGTGTGGCCGACGGTCTGCGCCGGCCGGGTGGTTGATGAAACGGATGGAAAACGAAACGAAGCAAAGCAAAGGAGCGCCGGCTTACGCCCAGTGCGCAGGCACCCACACGCGGCCAACCCAGTGGGCGGGCACCCAGACGACGGCTCGCGGCGGGTGAGCGACATACACGGCGCGCGGGGCGACGTAGACGGCGCGTGGCAGCGGCGGCGCGAGGTACAGGGCCTTCGGCGGCGGCGGGGCGACGTAGACGACGCGCGGCGCGGGAGTCACGACGACAGCCTTCGGCGGCGCAACACGTACGACCTTCGGAGGCGGCGCGACGACGACGGCGGCGGGCGGGGGCGGCGGGGGCGTAACCACGACTGCGGCCGGCGCAGGCGCCGGTGCCGCGACAGCGACCGTTGCGACGGGTGGCGGGGTCGTCACGACCACCGCGGCCGGCGGAGGCGCCACGACGGGCACCGGCATCGGGACGGGCACCGGCACCGTGCCGCCGGCCACGACGACCGCGCCGCCTGCCGTCGTGCTGCCGTGGATCACGGTCGTGCCGCCGGTCGAGACCGTGCCGCCGTGTACGACCGTCGAGCCGCCCGACGTCGTCACGACACCCGGCGCCACGCGCGTCGCGCTGCCGGAATGCGTGACGGTTCCGCCGTCGGTGCCCGTCACGGTGCCCGAGCGCGAGCAGGTCGAGCCTGAGCAATTCGTCGATGCCGTGTGGCTGGCCGTGTTGCCGTTCGAACCCGTGATCGTGCCGCTCGACGAGTACTGGCCCGGGCCGTTGCGCGTCACGTTGCCCGACGTCGTTGCGTTGCGGCCGTCCGAGCCCGTCAGCGAACCGGTGTGCGAGCAGGTGCCGTCCGCGCAGCTCGTATCGCCGCTGTGTTCGACCGAGCGCCCGTTCGGGCCGACGGCCGTGCCGCTGTTCGAGAACTGGCCGGGCGCGGTGCGCGTGACGGTGCCCGTGTTGGTCGCGATACCGCCACCGGGGCCGATCACGCCACCCGCATGCGAGCAGCTGCCGCCGCCGCACGAGCCGGCATGCGCGCCATTGTAGGTGCCGCGCGGCGTGTACGCGGTGCCGTGGCCGGTCCAGCCGGCGAAGGCCGGTGCGCAGGCGAGGGCGAGGGCGGTGGTGACGAGGAAGCGGGTTTTCATCGGGTGTCCTTGCGGTTCGTTTCGGGGCACGCAGCGGCGTGGCGACGGGACGAACTTTAGAGGCGATGACCCGCGCTCGTCGCGTCATAAAAGATGTCGCGGTGTTACACGTGTCGTGCTGTTCGAGGTACGACGAATGCGCAACTCGGCCATGTGGATCGCGGGCATGCCGCGCCGGGCAAGGCTGGCGGCGACCCGGTTGTGTGAGGGCAGGTGCCGTGGCACGGGGGCGGAACGTTTCGTGCGCGGCGCGAAAGCATGTCGCGGCGACATGCGGCGACATATTTCCCGCCGGGCATACATACGCGCAGCCACCAACGGGGCCGGCGCCAGCCTGTAAGCGTCCGCCAAGGTCCTGTTCACGCTAATAACTGGCTTGCGCTGGCCCCCAGCAGGGCCGAGCGCAAGGATCGCGACGAAGCGAATACTCGACGTATTCGCGAGGCGCATGACGCGGCGATCGGCCCTGCTGGGGGCCAGCCCCACGAATGATTTTTTCCAAACAGGGGAACGTGCGCTATTAGCGTGAACAGGCCCTCGCACCACCCGAACGCCTTTCCCCGCGACATACGGCGACATACTTCCCGCGTGGCCTTTCCGTACCGCGCCCACTACAGTGCGTTCCATTCGACGCGACGGCAGCCCGTGCAGCCGATGACGCGTCCGACTCAACCGAAGGAAAGGCCCATCATGCTCACCACTACAGGAAAGCTCGCGTACTACGTCACGCTCTTCATCGTCTCCGTCTCGCTCGTCGAGGCGGCCGTGCTCACCTGGCGCCGCGCCCGCGGGCCCGAACCGTTCGACTGGAACGAGGTGTGGCTGTCGCTCGCCGATCTCGCGGGCCGCAAGCTGCTCGCGCTGGTGCCGCTGTCGCTCGCCACGCCCCTGTTCGACCTCGCGTGGGCACATCGGCTCTTCACGATCCCGCTCCACAGCGTCGCGCTCGCGCTGCTCGTGTTTGTCGGCCAGGAGTTCTGCTACTACTGGTATCACCGCGCGTCGCACCGCGTGCGGTTCTTCTGGTCGACCCATGCGGTGCATCATTCGCCGAACCAGTTGACGCTGTCGTCCGCATTTCGCCTCGGCTGGACCGGCAAGATCGCCGGCGCCGCGATGTTCTTCACGCCGCTCGTGTGGCTCGGCGTGCGTCCGGAGGCCGTGCTCGCGATCCTGTCGTTCAACCTGATGTACCAGTTCTGGCTGCACAACACGTGGATGCCGAAGCTCGGCTGGCTCGAATACGTGTTCAACACGCCGTCCGCACACCGCGTGCACCACGCGTCGAACCTCGACTATCTCGATGCGAACTACGGCGGCGTGCTGGTCGTGTTCGACCGGCTGTTCGGCACTTATGTCGCCGAGCGCGCCGACGAACCGTGCCGTTTCGGTCTCGTCACACCGACCCGCTCGCGCAATCCGTGCGTCGTCGAGCTCGAGCACTGGGCGAGCCTGGCCCGCGACATCGCCACGGCCCGCGACGTGTGGACCGCGATCCGCTTCGTGCTGCTGCCGCCGGGCTGGCGCCCGGACAACCAGGGCGAAACGACGGAGGAGCTGCGCCGCCGCAGCCTCGTCGTCGTGCGCACGGATGCGTGAACGGCGCTACGCTGTGGCGCATTGCCGGTCTCGCACGCAAGCCATGGCCGGCATGACCCATGCAACCCGCATCATCAAGCAACCCTCGATCCAGGAGAAAACATCGATGGAACACGATTTCAAAGGCAAGGCAGTCGCGATCACCGGCGGATTCGGCCATCTGGGCGTCGCGACGGCTGCGTGGCTCGGCGAGCGCGGCGCACGCGTCGCGCTGATCGGCCGCGGCGCGGCCCCGGCGGCGCAGGCGCTGCCCGGCGTACCGGCCGACGCGCTGCGCATCGGCGGCATCGATCTCGTCGATCCGCAGGCCGCCGCGCAGGCGCTCGATACCGTGCAGCGCGAATTCGGCCGGGTCGATGCGCTGCTGAACATCGCGGGCGCGTTCGTGTGGCAGACGATCGCCGACGGCGACGCCGCCACGTGGGACCGCATGTACGAACTGAACGTGAAGACCGCGCTGAACGCATCGAAGGCCGCGCTGCCGCACCTGCTGGCGAACCCGTCCGGGCGCATCGTCAACATCGGCGCGGGCGCGGCGTTCAAGGCCGGCGCGGGGATGGGCGCATACGCGGCCGCGAAGGCCGGCGTCGCGCGGCTCACCGAGGCGCTGGCGGCCGAACTGCTCGACCGCGGCGTGACGGTGAACGCGATCCTGCCGAGCATCATCGATACGCCGCCGAACCGCGCGGACATGCCGGACGCGGATTTCACGCGCTGGGTGCGGCCGGAACAGATCGCCGCGACGATCGGCTTCCTGCTGTCGGTCGACGCGCAGGCGATCACCGGCGCGTCGATTCCGGTGACGGGCCGCGTGGCGTAGCGCGACGCGCAGGGGCTCGCGCCGCGGCCGGTCGTGCGTACAATGTCGCACCGGAAACGCGCGAGCCCAGCCTGAGACCATGCATCAGCCCAATATCCTGATCGTCGAAGATGAAGTGGCGATCGCGGACACGATCATCTACGTCCTCGGCACCGACGGCATGCAGACCGTCCACTGCACGCTCGGGCAGGCGGCGCTCGACCACCTGCGCGACACGCGCTTCGATCTCGTGGTGCTCGACGTCGGCCTGCCGGATCTCAGCGGCTTCGAGGTGTGCCGGCGGCTGCGCACGTTCTCCGACGTGCCGGTGATTTTCCTCACTGCACGGCACGATGAAATCGACCGGATCGTCGGGCTCGAAATCGGCGCCGACGATTACGTGGTCAAGCCGTTTTCGCCGCGCGAGCTGGCGGCACGGGTGCGCGTGATCCTGCGGCGTTTCTACCGGACGGCCGCACCCGAAGCGACACCCGCACCCGCGCAGGCTGCGGCCATCGCACCGGGTTTCACACTCGACGCCGACGGCGCGCGCGTGTCGTGGCTCGGCCACGCACTCGACCTCACGCGCTACGAATTCGGGCTGCTGGCGCTGCTGATCCGCCATCCGGGGCGCATCTATTCGCGCGAACAGTTGATGGACCTCGTGTGGCACGAGGCCTTCGATTCGGCCGACCGCACGGTCGACACGCACATCAAGACGTTGCGCGCGAAGCTGCGCGCGATCGACCCCGAGCGCGACCCGATCCGCACGCATCGCGGGATGGGTTATTCGCTGCAACCGTAACGACCGGCACCGCCCATGCATATCGGCCTGCGCATCTTCTTCGGCTTTTTCCTGATCGTCGGCCTGGCCGCGCTGATCACGCTGCGTGTGTTCGTGCAGGAAGTGAAGCCGGGCGTGCGCGAGGCGATGGAGGACACGCTCGTCGATACCGCGCAGGTGCTCGCGACGCTGGCCGCCGACGACATGGCGAACGGCCACATCGCCGACGGCGCGTTCGCGCGGCAGCTCTCGACGCTGCACGAACGCCCGGTCAGCGCGAACGTGTGGGGCGTGCAGAAGAACGCGATCGGCTACCGCCTCTACATCACCGATGCGCACGGCATCGTGCGCTACGACTCGTCCGGAAAGGCGGTCGGGCAGGACTATTCGCGCTGGAACGACGTGTACCGGACGCTGCGCGGCGAGTACGGCGCGCGCAGCACGCGCAGCGATCCGAACGACGACAGCAGCACCGTGATGCACGTGGCGGCGCCGATCCGGCGCGGCAACGAGATCATCGGCGTGCTGACGATCGCGAAGCCGAACCAGACGGTCGCGCCGTTCATCGCGCGCAGCCAGCGCAAGATCATGCTGTACGGCGCGCTGCTGATGGGCGGCGCGATCCTGATCGGCGTGGCTTGCACGTGGTGGCTGGTGGTCGGGCTGCGGCGCCTGCAGCGCTATGCGCGCGCGATCGCGGCGGGCGAGCGGGCCGACATGCCGCTGCAGGGCGCGAGCGAACTGGCCGAGCTCGGGCGCGCGGTGGAAAGCATGCATCAGCGGCTGGAGGACCGGCAGTACGTCGAGACCTACATCCATACGCTCACGCACGAGATGAAGAGCCCGCTGGCGGCGATCAGCGGCGCGGCCGAACTGCTGCAGGAAGAGATGCCGGTCGCGAACCGCCGGCGCTTCACCGAGAACATCCGCCGCCAGGCCGGCCGCCTCGAGCAGATGATCCGCAAGCTGCTCGCGCTGGCCGAAGTCGAGCAGAAGCAGCGCCTGTCGGTGCGTGAACCGGTCGCGCTGCGGCCGGTGCTCGAACAGCTCGTCGACGATCTCGAGCCGCGTGCGCGGCAGCGCGGCGTGAACCTGGCGCTCGACGCGCACGACGCGGCCGCCCCGGCGGTTGTCGAGGGCGATCCGTTCCTGCTGCGCCAGGCGCTCGTCAACCTGCTCGACAACGCGCTGGATTTTGCGCCGCGGGGCAGCACGATCCGCATCGCGCTCGAACGGCGGCCGGCGGGCAGGGCGCAGGTCGCCGTCGTGCGCGTGGCCGACGACGGCCCCGGCGTGCCCGACTACGCACTGGCGCGCGTGTTCGAGCGCTTCTATTCGCTGCCGCGCCCCGACGGACAGGATCGCAGCACGGGCCTCGGGCTGTGTTTCGTCCGCGAAGTCGCGATGCTGCACCGTGGCCAGGTCGCGCTCGCGAACCGCGACGAAGGCGGCGCGTGCGCGACGCTCACGCTGCCGTCGCCGGGCTGAGCGCGCTTCACGTTCGCCACACATTCGCTTCACACCGGCTTCAATCGCCCTTCACCGGGGCCGCTCATGCTGACCGTACCCTTTTACTCCGGTGCCCGTCGGCCATGAATCGAGTCCTGTTGTTCAAATTCGCGATCACCGCGTTTCTCGCGCTGCTGATCCTGATTCCCCTGCAGATGGTGCAAAGCATCGTGCAGGAACGCGCCACGTATCGCAGGGATGCGCTGCAGAGCATCTGGTCGAGCTATGCGGGGCCGCAGACGGTGGCGGGCCCCGTGCTCGTCGTGCACTACACGGAAGTCACGCGCGTGCGCGACGATTCGCCGGCCGGCGGCGCGATGAAGACGAGCCTGCGAAGCGAGACGAAGCGCCTGCTCGTGTTTCCGAAGACGCTGAACGTCGACGGCACGCTGACGACCAGTGTCCGCTATCGCGGCATCCACAAGGCGCTGGTGTACGAGTTGGCGAGCCGGTTGAGCGGCACGCTGCCGTTGCCGGACCTGAAGAAGCTGCCGCAAGCCGACGGCCATGTGAGCTTCAAGGTCGACGACGCTTATGTTTCGATCGGCATCGGCGACATTCGCGGGCTGACCGCGCAACCCGACCTGCGCATCGGCGGCGCGCGCTTCGACGTCGAGCAGGGCACGCGGCTGGACGGCCTGCGCCAGGGTGTGCACGCGAACGTCGATCTGGCGGCACTGGCGGACGCAAGCGCGGGGGCGGCCGTGCCGTTCAGCATCGACTTGCCGCTGCGCGGCGCGGATTCCGTCGCGTTCGCGCCGGTGGGCGACCAGAACGATTTCTCGCTGACATCGACGTGGCCGCATCCGAGTTTCGACGGCGCGTTCCTGCCGAACAACCGCACGGTCGATGCGCGCGGCTTCACCGGCAACTGGCGCGTGACGTCGTTCAACACGAAGGCGCGCGAGCAGATCGCCTCGGGCGACGGGACAGGGGCGATCGAAATGGCGTCGGTGTCGGTGATCGAACCCGTGAACGTGTATCTGCAGGCCGAGCGCGCGACGAAGTACGGTGCGCTGTTCGTGATGCTCACGTTCGCGAGCTTCTTCATGTACGAACTCGTGAAGCGGCTGCGCATTCACCCGATCCAGTACGCGCTGGTCGGCCTGTCGCTCGCGCTGTTCTTCCTGCTGCTGCTGAGCCTGTCCGAACACATCAAGTTCGCTTATGCGTATCTCGCGGCGAGCGGCGCATGCATCGGGTTGCTCGCGTTCTACCTGTCGTTCGTGCTGCACAGCGTGAAGCGCGGCGCGGTGTTCGCGGTGCTGCTCGCGGTGCTGTATGCGGCGCTCTACGGGCTGCTGCTGTCGGAAGACAATGCGCTGATGCTCGGTTCGTTGCTGCTGTTCGCGATTCTTGCCGGCATCATGACGCTCACGCGCCGCGTCGACTGGTATTCGCTCGGTGCCGCGTGGCAGCCGCTGGGCGATAAGGCGGGTGTCGTGAAGCCGGGCGCGCAGGCGAAGTAAGCGCGCGGGTGGCGAGCAGGCGCGCCGGCCGGGAATGTCACGACCGGCGCGTCATGCGGCGCATACGGCGGGATATCGCGCCGCCGATTCACGCACGCTTTCCGCGGTCGCGGACGCACACGTTCCGAGGGGCGGCCCGATCAAGCGCCCGCTGTCGCTTCTCGTCAAATCCAGGAAAACAACCTGTGTACGGTTTTGTGATCCGCACGGTGGATGAGCACGTCGTCCACGGCAGAACCCTGGTGTTCGCGCAGGATCCGGGTTCGATCCCGGTCGTCGTCGAGGCCGGCAAGACGCCGAGCGCGCCGCCGCCGCACGTCGAACGGATGTCCGTCTCGCCATTCGGCCTGCTGAAAGCGGCGGTGGCCCGGATCGACCTATACTGATCGTCTTACTTCACCGGACCACGCCGTGCCGAACCAACCTTCCGGGGATCCGTCCGTCGACGATCCCCGTCCGACCCCGCCCATCCAACCCGAACTGGAAGACTGCTGCAACAGCGGCTGCTCGCCTTGCGTCTTCGATCTCTACGACGAAGCACTCGCGCGCTATCGCGTCGAGCTGGCCGAATGGGAAGCGCGTCAGGCGCAACGCAAGCATCACGCGTGAGCCGGATGCCGGTGAGCGGCCGCATTTGCACCTGCACCCGATGGTTCCCGCTTCAGACCCTGCGTGCGCTGCGATTCCCGTTCCGCTTACGTTGCTGCATGCAGCCGCCGATGCAGCGGCCCGAGCATGGCCGACAACGCGACGCACCCGAGCAGCACGGCCGTCAGCGCGAACATCGACGTCCTGAAGCCCTGCACATAATCGAGCGCGGCCGGATGCGCGCCGAGCCGGGCGAAGAACACGCCGCCGAGCGTGGCCGCGCCGACGGCCGCGCCGATCTGCAGCATCGCGGTGACCATGCCGGATGCGACGCCCGCGCGCGCCGTGTCGACTTCCGCGAGCACGATCCGCACGACCGACGGCAGCACGAGGCCCTGGCCGATCCCGATCGCCGCGATTCCCGCGTAGAAACCGGGACTTGGAGCGGCTGCACCCGCAAGCGTGGCGGCCGTCGCGACGCCGGCCGCGAGCATCGCGAAACCGAGCGTGAGCACGCGATAGCCGCCGAACCGGCCGACGAGGCGCGGCATCAGCAGCGGGCTCGACAGGAAGCCGATCCCGAGCGGCAGGATCGCGAGCCCCGACGCGAGCGGCGACCAGTTCAGGCAGCCCTGCAGGTAGATCCCGTAGCTCAGGAAGAACGCGCTCAGCGTATAGAACAGGAACGCCAGCACGAGCCCGAGCGCGACGACCGGGTTGCGCAACAGGCGCACGTCGAGCAGCGGATCGTGTCCGCCCGCGAGACGGCGCGCCTCGACCGCCAGCAGCGCGCCGAGCATGGGTGGCGTGCCGGCGAGGCATGCGACCATCCACAGCGGCCAGCCGGCCTCGCGCCCGTGCGTGAGCGGGTAGACGAGCATCAGCAGGAGCAGCGACAGCAGCGCCATGCCCGGCACGTCGATGCGCTGGCCTTTCGGCGGCCGGCTTTCCGGGATGAAGCGCCAGCTGCCGATCAGCGCCAGGATGCCGATCGGCAGGTTGACGAGGAAGATCGCGCGCCAGCCGAGCCCGAACGGATGCAGGCTGATCAACGCGCCGCCGCCGAGCTGGCCGATCACGGCCGCGAGGCCGAACACGAAACCATAGAAACCCATCACGCGCACCTGCTCCTGCGGGCTGAATACGCTGCGGATCGTCGCGAGCACCTGCGGCGCGAGGATCGCGGCGAACAGGCCCTGCAGCACGCGGCCGCCAACCAGCACCACGCCGCTGCCGGCGAGCCCGCACAACGTCGATGCGACGACGAAGCCGGCCATCCCGATCATGAACATCCGCTTGCGGCCGTACAGGTCGCCGAGCCGGCCGCCGGTGATCTGCACGACGGCGTTCGCGCACGCGTACGCCGACACGACCAGCTGCAGCTCGGCCGGGCGCGCGCCGATGCCGTCGCGGATGGCCGGCAGCGCGAGATTCACAATGAAGTAGTCGAGCGGCGGCAAAATCGCGCCAACCAGCAGGACCACCAGCGCCCAGCCGTGGTGGCTGCGCGGCGTCGCCGCGGCGGCCGTGCCGGCCGGCACGCGGGGAGCAAGGGTGTCGTTCGTCATGGAAGCAGATCCGAAAGAATGAGTGCCACATTCACGCCGGGCGCGACGCCGGGAGTGCCGGTTCGGCCGTGGACGGGCGATTGACCCCCATTCTGGTTCGTGTCGACAAATCGGAAAAGCGGGAATTGGTGGTAGCATCCATCGGGTAATTCGATGGATGGGGAGTGACGATGCGCGGTTTCGATCTGGATCAGTTGCGTACTTTCGCGGCGGTCGCGGACGCCGGCAGCCTGACGGCCGCCGCGCCGCTGCTGCACCTGTCGCAGTCGACGGTCAGCGAGCAGGTGCGCAAGCTCGAATCGCGTGCCGGCGTGCCGCTGTTCGTGCGCAGCAAGCGCGGGGTCGAGCCGACCCCGGCCGGCTCGCGGTTGCTGCAGCATGCGCGGCGCATCGTTGCGCTGAACGAGGCCGCATTCGACGAAGTGCGCGGGCAGGCGATCAAGGGCGAGCTGCGCGTCGCGATCACCGATTACTACCGGACCAACGAAGTCGCGGGCCTGCTCGCGCGGCTGCGGGAGTGCTACCCGCAGCTGAGCCTGCACGTCAGCGCGATGAAGAGCGCGGATATCGAGGCGGCGCATGCGCGCGGGCAGGTCGATCTCGGCGTGGTGATGAACCTGTCGAGCGGGCCGTTCCGGCCGGCGTCGGCCGATACGCGCTGGGTGCTGCGGCGCGAGCCGCTGTCGTGGGTCGCGTCGCCGGCGCTCGCCGAGCAGTTGCCCGAACCGCTGCCGCTCGTGCTGTTGCCGGACGACTGCATGATGCATCAGGTCGCGGTGCGCTCGCTCGACGAGCAGCACATGCCGTACCGGCTCGTGCACAGCGCGTCGGGGGTGGCCGGGCTGCAGTCGATGCTGGCGGCGGGGCTCGGGGTGGGCTGCCTGTGCGCGTCGGCGATCGGCGAGGGCATGATGCGGCTCGGCGCGAAATATCGTCTGCCGCCGCTGCCCGACGCGGTGTTTTCGCTGACGCCGCCGATGCCGGGCGAACGCGAAACCGTCACGCAGGCGCGCGAGGTGCTGTCGCGGCAATTGCTGATGTAAAACCGGGCCGCACGACAGGCGGCAGCGCGTAACTGAGAGGCGCGCCAGGAGACAAAAATGAACGACGAACTGCAACGCCAGATGGCCGCGAAGCTGCAGGATGCGCTGGAGCGCGTGGTCGACGAACGCTCGCTGATCCACTTCCTGCGCGTGCTGGGCCACGACTGGAACAAGGAGCGGCAGCTCGAGGCCGACCTGCCGCCGTCGCCGTATGTGCGTGCCGCGCTCGGCTGGGAAAACCGCTCGATCGGCGAGTACCTGGAAGCGATGGTCGACTGGGCCGAAGCGTCGGAGGAAGGGCTGCGTTTTTACGCCATGCCGGACAATCCGTGGCGGCGCATGGCGGACATCCTGTTCGCCGGGAAAATCTACGAATAGCGCCGCTCGGGCGATGCGTTCACGTCGTTCGTGTCCGTCGCCCCGAACCGGCTATTCGACGATTTCGCCATTCACGTACGCACGCAGCCCGTCGGCCAGCGCGTCGAACACCGCGCGGCAGCGCGGGCTCGATCGCTGGTCCTCGTGCATCACGACCCAGGTTTCCAACTGCATCGCGAGCCTGTCCGCCAGCACGCGCACGAGCCGCGCGTCGCGTTTCGCGAGCCCGCTCTGGCAGAAGCCGATCCCGTAGCCGGCGCGGATCATCGCGAGCTGCGCGAGGTTGCTGTCGGTGCGTAGCGAGAACGCATCCCGCTTCCACTGCGGCATGCTGCGGCTCGCCGAACGGATGAACGGCGTGATCGTGTCGAAGCCGATCAGTGCGTGATGTGCGAGTTCGTCGACCGTCTCGGGTGTCCCGTTGCGCGCCAGGTAGTCGTCGCGCGCATACATCCCGACTTCGATTGCGCCGACGCGCTGCGCGACGAGCGCCTCCTGCGCGGGCGGCGCCATCCGCACGGCGATGTCGGCCTCGCGCTTGAGCACGTCCTGGATGCGGTCGGTCGGCGCCAGTTCGATGACGAGCCCCGGATGGTCGCGTCGCAATTGCGCGAGAATCGGCGGCAGCACTTCGACGGCGATGACGTCGCTGGCCGAGATCCGCACGATGCCGCGCACGCCGGCGCCGTGGCTCGCGGCCGCGCGTTCGAACGCGGCCGCCGCGCTGCGCAGCGCCTCCGCGTGACCGCGCAGCGCGAGCGCCGCTTCGGTCGGCAGCAGGCCGGACGGTGAGCGTGTGAACAGCGTTTGGCCGAACGCGGACTCGAGCGCCGCGACATGGCGGCCGGCCGTCGGCTGCGTGATGCCGAGCGCGCGCGCCGCGCCGGACAGCGAGCCTTCCGTCAGCACGGCGAGGAAGGTGCGGTAGCGCTCCCAGTTCAGATCGGTGGTCATACATAAATGTATAGCTGATCTATCAGGTTAAGCAATTCCTTGATAGCAGAAGGCGCGCCAGAATGTGGGTCATCACGGTTCATTCAAGGAGAGCGCAATGACGACCCACGCAGGCGGGACGCAACGACAGGCACTCGTGCTCGGCGCGAGCGGCGGGATTGGCGGGGAAGTCGCGCGGCAGTTGCGCGATGCGGGCTGGCAGGTGCGTGCGCTGAAGCGCGGGCTCGACGCCGAGGTTGTGGAGCGCGATGGCATCGCATGGATGCGCGGCGACGCGATGGACCGCGACGCGGTTGTCCGGGCGGCACGCGGCTGCAGCGTGATCGTGCATGCGGTGAATCCGCCGGGCTACCGGGACTGGGCCGGGCAGGTGCTGCCGATGATCGACAACACGATCGCGGCGGCGAAGGCGGAGCGGGCGACCGTCGTGCTGCCCGGCACGGTCTACAACTACGGCGCCGATGCGTTTCCGGTGCTGTACGAAGATGCGCCGCAGCATCCGTCGACGCGCAAGGGCGCGATCCGCGTCGAACTGGAGCGCCGGCTGCAGGATGCGGCCGGGCAAGGCGTTCGCACGATCATCGTGCGCGCCGGCGATTTCTTCGGGCCGAAGCTCACCGGCAACAGCTGGTTTGCGGCGGGGTTCGTCAAGGCCGGGCAGCCGGTTGCGGCCATCAGCGTGCCGGGGCGGGACGGCATCGGGCATCAATGGTCGTACGTGCCGGATGCCGCGCGCGCGATGGTCGAGCTGATCGAGCGGCGCGACACGCTGGAACCGTTCGCGCGCTTTCACCTCGGCGGACATTGGGATGCGGACGGCACGCAGATGGCGGAGGCCGTACGGCGCGTCGCGCAGCGGCACGGGCTGCGCCCGACGGTGCGCAAGTTCCCGTGGTGGTTCGTGTGGGCCGCGGCGCCGTTCGTCACGACGCTGCGCGAATTGCTCGAAATGCGCTACCTGTGGCGCGAGCCGATCCGGCTCGACAACACGCGGGTGACCGCGGTGCTCGGCCGTGAGCCGGTGACGCCGCTCGACACGGCGGTGGAGGCGACGCTGGCGGGGCTCGGGTGTCTCGAGTGAGCAACGGCGGTCGCGAACGCAATCGCGTTCTGCTATGATCCGCGCTCCCTTCCTCGACGCTGCTGCAGGAAGGTACCCACGACCGCCGCAAGGCCGGAGGTCGCGTCGTACCTTTTTCATTTTCAGCAGCGATGTCTACTTTCCCTCGCTTGAAAAAGGCCTTGCAACGGCAAGGCATCCATGTCGACTATCACGCCGGCATCTATCACCTGCGCAATGAACTGACGCAGGCGTCCGTCCTGTTGCCCGATTCGCTCCCGCTCGAGGAGAAGGCCGTTCGGCAGTTGCTCGCGTTCGCGGCCGTCCGTTCGCCGGATGGCCATCAGGGTGTGTGCAAGGCGTGCGCGACGCCCGATTTTCATCCGGGCGGCGTCGCGCCCGTCGGCTCGATCGTCGCGACCGACGACGCATTCGTGATTCCCGCCGCGATCGGCACCGATATCAATTGCGGGATGCGTCTCGTCACCACGGGCCTCAAGCGGTCGGCGCTCGCGCCGTACGAGACGGCGCTCGTCGAGCGGCTGACGCGCGCGATTCTCGCGGATCGGCGCGACGTGCCCGTCGCCAGCGACGCATTTCGCGCGCTGTTCGATGCGGGCCCGGCGGCATTCGTCGATCGCGTCGCGCCGCAGGGGCTCTGGCAGCACGTCGACCGCGACCGGCTGATCGACGAACTGTCGTCGTGCATCGGTCTCGACCGGTTCGACGGCAGCGCGAAATATGCGCCGGACGCCCATGTCGGGTCGCGCGAGGTATTCCGCGATCCTTGCCTCGGCACCCCCGGGTCGGGCAATCATTTCGTCGAACTGCAGGTGGTCGACGCGGTGTTCGATCGGCATGCGGCCTACCGTGCGGGACTCGCGAAGGACGATGTCGTCGTGATGATCCACAGCGGTTCGCGCGATGTCGGTTTCTACGTCGGGCGGCGCTGGATGGACCGGGCGCGCGCGGCGTGGCCGGCAGGCGTCAGGCATCCGGAAAGCGGCCTGTACGGCCTGTCCGGCGAGCTGGCGCGCGAATACCTCGTCGCAATGGGCACGGCTGCGCGCTATGCGTGGCTCAACCGTGTCGTGCTTGCCGAGATGGTGCGCAAGGAACTCGCGGAACTCACAGGCGAGACCCGCTCGGCCCTCGTGGTCGACGTGCCGCACAACGTCGTGCTGCGCGAACACGGGATGAACATCCATCGCAAGGGGGCGACCCCCGCTCGCGACGGCGACTTCGCGCTGATTCCCGGATCGATGGGCGATGCGTCGTTTCTCGCGACCGGGCTCGGCCATCCCGACTGGTTGTGGTCATGCAGCCACGGGGCCGGTCGCAGCGTGCGCCGCCAGGCGGTGCGGCGGATGCGCACGGAGCAGGCGCCGGGCACGTGGCGCTGCGTCACGCTGCGCGACGAGCGCCGCATCGAGGAAGCGCCGGAAGCCTACAAACCGATCGGGCCCGTGATCGATGCGCAGGAGCAGGCCGGCCTCATTCGCAGCGCGGTCCGGCTGAAGCCGTGGATCACGTTCAAGGCGTGACGGGCGGCGGCGTGCTCCGTGGCCGCCGTCGTCGCTTGCGCCAGGGCCGGTGATACACCGTTCGCCTACCCGTGCCTCGGGCTGAACCCGGGCACGGGAAGGCGTCATGGCGAACCGACGCACACGCGGCACAACAATTCTCCACATACCCGGGGGCGTCCGATGAGCATCATGGCGGTCGACGTCGAAATAGCGAAAACGGGGGCGCAATGTTGCATTTCGGATGGAAAGTGTCGGTTGCGGGCGCCATGATGTTCGCATTGAGCGGGTGTACCAACCTGGTTGGCGTCCTGTATTGCGGCAACTCGCAGTTCAACTTTCCGGACTATCACTGCTTTCAGCCCTACTAGCGGCGGCATGGGCGGCGACAGAACGCTGTCGCGCCCGTGTTCCGCGCCTCGTGGTTCGTCACGCCACGACCGGCAACACCTCCACTGCATAGCGGTGCCGAAGGCTGCGCCCGAGCACCGGATCGTGCAGTTCCATCTCGAACGCATCACCGTCGCCCATCGCCGCGATCGCGCCATGCACCGCCACCGTGCCGCCATACATCGCGCCGCGCGCGGGCACCGTGCGGCGGCCGTCGAAGCGCTGCCACAGCACCTCGGGCGCCAGCAGGCCACTCACCGTGCCGTGCTGGTAAGCCGACCGCTCGCCATCGCGCGAGATCAACCACGAACGCATCTCGATCGCATCCCAATGATTCGCGACGTCCGCGTAAAGCCACGCGTCGTGGCCGAGCGGCTTCGCGCACACCTGCTTCGACACGGCAACACCGTAAGCCTCGACTTCGCGATCCGTATGATCGGAGCCGACGGTCACGAGCGTGCCGGCCGAGCTGTCGAGCAGCACGCATTCGATCTCGCCGCCCGAGCGCGCACCCAGTACGCCGATCGACGGCGCCTGCGTGAGCAGTGCGGCCGACACGCGATAGAAGCAGGGCGTGGTCGACGGCGGTGCAACGCCGAGCGCCGCGAGTTCGTCGATATGTGCCTGGATCGCGGCCGGATCGCGTCCGGCCCAGCCGGCGATCACGACGCGCTCGATCTCGACGTCGACGGTGGCCGGCGCGCGTTGCCGGGAAATCACGTTGAACGACAGGGTTGGCATGCGGGTATCCGTTTGAAGTGCGAAGGAATGAAGCGGCTGGCGGCGACGCTCAATCCGCGAGCGGCTCGTGTGCGGTTTCGCGTGCGGCGAGGAGCGCGGCCGACGTGACGACGAGCGCGGCGGCCACGTACAGCGATACGGCCGTCGTCGTGCCCGTCTGCCGGAACAGCGTGGCGATCACGAGCGGCGCGAAGCCGCCGCCGACGATGCCGGCGAGCGTGTACGCGAGCGACGCGCCCGCATAGCGCACGCGGGTCGGGAACTGTTCGGTCACGAACGCGCCCTGCGGGCCGTACATCACCGCGTGGATCACGAGGCCGATCGCGACGGCCGCGACGATCGCGACGGGGCGCGCCGAATCGAGCAGTGCGAAGAACACGAACGCCCACACGATGCCGGCGAGCGCGCCGGCGAGATACACGGGCCGGCGGCCGAAGCGGTCCGACAGCGCGCCGAAGAACGGCACCGCGAGCGCGTTGCAGGCCGTGCCGATCATCACGGCCGTCAGTGCGACGGGGCGCGACAGGTGCAGCACGGTCGTCACGTAGGTGAGCGTGAACACGACGATCAGCGCATACAGCACGTCCGAGCCGATCCGCGACCCGCCCGCGATCAGCAGGCGCTTCCAGTGGAACTTCAGCACGTCGGCGACGGGCACCTCGGCGGTCGCGTGCGATTCGGCGAGTTGCTCGAACTGCGGCGTTTCATCGACGCCGCGCCGCAGCCAGAACCCGAACACGACGAGCAGCGCGCTGGCCGCGAACGGCACGCGCCAGCCCCACGACAGGAAATCGCCCGATGTGGTCGACAGCGTCACGAGCGCGATGCAGCCGGTGCCGAGCAGCGTGCCGAACGACGGGCCGATCTGCGTCCACGACGCGGACAGCCCGCGCCGCTTCTGGTCGCCGTGCTCGACCGACAGCAGCACCGCGCCCGCCCATTCGCCGCCGAGCGCGACGCCCTGCACGAAGCGCAGCGCGACGAGCAGGATCGGGCTCAGGATGCCGGCTTGCGCATAGGTCGGCAGCGCGCCCATCAGCGCGGTCGTCACGCCCATCAGCACGAGCGTGAGCATCAGCACCGCGCGGCGGCCGATGCGGTCGCCGAGATTGCCGAACACGAAACCGCCGAGCGGGCGCGATACGTAGCCGACCGCATAGGTCGAGAACGCGAGGATCGTGCCGGCCAGCGGATCGACCGACGGGAAGAACAGGTGATTGAAGACGAGTGCCGCGAGCGTGTTGTAGATCGTGAAGTCGTACCACTCGAGCGACGTGCCGATCATGCTCGCGGTCGCGAGTCGGCTGTTGCGGACGCGGCGGGGCGCGTGGGCGGCGGGCTGGGCGAGAGTGCTCATGGTGTCGGGCATGTCGTGACGGGAACGGGGTGAAGCGCCGGGACGATGCGCTGGCGTGCATCGCGCCTGCGGTGCGGCCGGCGCGGGCGATCAGGCGGGCTGGGCGGCAGCGGCAGCGGACTCGGTTTCGGCGTTGCCGCGTGCCGCATGCCGCGGTGCGGCGGCGCGCCACAGCAGGTCGAAGGTACGCACGTCGTCGTGCCCGGCGAGCGAGGCGGCCGCGCGGCGCGTCGCGGCCGCGTCGCTGCCTTCGATCAGCACGAGCGCATCGGCGGCCGGGCGCGCGGCCGCATCGGCGCCGATCGGCGCGGACAGCTCGGGCGCGGTGCAAAAGAGCCGTGCGGCATGGATGCCCGGTTCGCGCAGCATGTCGTCGAAGCGCTCGCGCAGCGTCGGCACATCGATGCGATCCGGCGGCAACACGAACAGCGCAAGATGCGCGCCTTCGCCGTCGCCGGCCTCGATCGTCAGTTCTCCGACGCGTCGTTGCGTGCCCGTCATGCGCTCGAAGTTCGCGAGCGACCATGCGGTCTGCTGCGTGAACGCGCGCCGGTATGCGTCGCCATGGAACACGTCGAGCGCGTCCGTCACGTACAGCGCGAGATATTGGCGCGGGCCGCGATCGGTCGCGCGAAAGCGCCGCGCATGCGTGAAACCGGGGATCGCGACACGTTCCTGCATGTGCTCGCGGTCGTACCACGCGTTGAAATCGGCTTCGTACGCGGGGTCGATATCCGTCCAGACGCAAAGCTGGCCGTGCGGAAGGGAAAGGCGGGTCATCGCGGGGTTCCTCGTGACGGGGGATGTCAGGAACCTCAGTTTCCCGAAGACGGGCCGCGCCCGTCCAACAAGAAAACAAATTCGCGGTGAACAGGTTTTCTTATGAGCGGCGCGGGCGGCGTTTCGCGGGGGGCGTGGCGGGCGGTGCGGATGGCGTCGCGCGCCTGGTTTTCGTTTTTGCTTGCGTATTGGCCTTCGTCTTCGTCTGCGTCTTTGTCGCGGGACGGGCGGGTGTTTTGCCGGCGCTATCGGGCGTAGCCGCTGCCACCGGTTTTGCGTGGCTCGCGGCGGCGGCCATCGCGCGCGCGACTTCGCTGGCCAGTTCCGCGATGCGTGCGGCGACCGGCAGGCCCTGGCTGCGATACGTCGCGACGAGCGGCAGCGCGGGGAATTCGGGTTCGACGTCGAGCAGTTCGAGCGCGCCTTCCTGCAGCTCGCGGCCGATGATCGCGGGCGGCAGCGCGGCCACGCCGAAGCCGTCGGCGACGAGGCGGATCATCGCGGCGACCGACGTGATGCAGTTGATGCTGGCCGGCCGTTCGACGGCCGCGAACAGTCGCTCGATCGTCGCGTGCGGCCCCGAGTGGCGCGAGAAGCTGATGATCGGGAATTCGGCCAGACGTGCGACGTCGAGCGGCTGGCCGCCGAGCCCGAGGCGCGGGCTGGCCGCCCAGCGCACCGGGAATTCGCACAGCGGCAGGTTCGTGAAATCGGGGCCGGGCACTGGGTCGGTCTGCAGGATCAGGTCGACGCCGTCGGTGCTGAGCAGGCGGATCAGGTGCAGCGTCGTGTCGCTCGTGATCTCGACGTCGAGGCGCGGATAGCGCTCGCGCAGTTGCGCCATCAGCGCCGGGAACCAGCTGTGCACGATCGATTCGATCACGCCGATCCGGATCAGGCCCGCGTCGCTCGCCGCATCGATATCGCGGCGCATTTCGCTGTCGAGTCGCACGATCCGCTCCGCGTACGCGAGCATGCGGCGCCCGGCGGGCGTGAGCGTGGCCGAGCGCGTGTTGCGATCGAACAGGCGGACGTCGAACGCTTCCTCCAGCGACGCGATGCGGCTCGATACGGCGGCCTGCGTCGTGTGCAGTTTTTCGGCCGTGAGCCGGAAGTTTTCCAGCTTCGCGAGCCAGACGAAGGTTTCAAGAAACCGGATGTTCATCGACGTTCGAACAGTGAGGCGGTGCCGGACGGGGCGGCGGGATCGGTCGATGGTAGCGGATTTTCGGCGGCCGGAAGCGAGCGGGCGGCGCGGTGCACGTGCGGCGGCGGGGGCGGGGCCGGCAGTGGAGGGCGGCACGTGCACGCAACGCCGCCCGCGACGCGTGCGTCACGCGAGCGGCGCACCCGTGCGCATCAAAGCTTGTCGAACGCGAGCGTCGGCACGTCGACGACCATCGCGCCGCCGTCTGCCACGAGCGTCGCACCGGTCACGAACGATGCGTCCGGCGATGCGAGGAACGCGCACACGGCCGCGATCTCGTCCGGCTCGGCCGCGCGCCGCAGCGGCACGTCGGCGCTGACGCGTGCATACGCGCCGTCGAGCGTGTCGCCGTGCGCCGACATCAGCGGTTCCATTTCCGCATCGGCCATCGGCGTGCGGACCCAGCCGGGGCACACTGCATTCGCCCGTACGCCGTGCGGCCCGTAGTCGCGCGCGAGCGACCGTGCGAGCCCGAGCAGCGCGTGCTTGCCGACCGTGTAGCCGCATACGCCGGGCCCGGCCGCGAGCGCCGCGATCGACGCGACCAGCACGATGCTGCCGCGCTGCGCGATCAGGTCGGGCAGACACGCGCGCGCGCTGACGAACGCGGTGTCGAGGTTCGCGTGCATCGCGTCGCGCCACCGTGCGTCGTCGGTTTCGTCCGCGCGGCCGAGCCCGTGGCCGCCCGCGCAGGCAACGAGTGAGTCGACGCGGCCGAAGCGTTCGGCGATCCGCGGCAGGAAGCGGGCCCAGTCGGCGGTGCTCGCGGCGTCGCCGGCCAGCGCGAGGCCGCCTGTTTCTGCGGCCAGCGCATCGAGCGGCGCCCGGCGCCGGCCGATCAGCACGACGCGGTCGCCGCGGCGGGCGAAGCGGCGCGCGCACGCGGCGCCGATACCGGTGCCCGCGCCGGTGATCGCGATCGTGCGGGGTTGCGGGTGTGTCATGTCGTGCTCCGGAAAGGTGTCGTTTCCGGTCACTTTAGGCGGCGCCGGCGAGCGCCGGTATCAGCCGAAAGGATGAACGGGGCGCCTTCCGGACGGCGGGCACGGCAGCGAGCCATTTTGCAAAGGCTGACGATGTCCGGCGCCGAATCGCTCTATCCTCCACATTTTTGCGATAAGTCACGAAAGCCCGGCAGAATAGCGCGGGCGGGCCGCGCAGCGACGCGCGGCGCATCGGCCGGCCGATTCCGTCGTGCGAGCGGAGCGGCAGGCCGGCGATCCCGGCATCAGCGTGCCCCCGGCGCGCGCTGCATCGGCCGAAGGATCGTGCCACGACACTTATTGCCCGGTTGCGCGCTCGCGCGCCGGACCATCGACAAGAACAGGGAGGGCCGCCAATGAGGCTGGACGACGAAAGGGAAAGCACGAACGTCGAGGATCGCCGCGGCGCCGGCGGGTTCGGCGGCGGGCGTGGCGCGACGATCGGCATCGGCACGATCGTGGTTGCGTTCGCCGCGTCGTATTTCTTCGGGATCGACCCGCGCGTGATACTCGAAGGCGCCTCGGCGCTGCAGGGCCAGCAGCAGCCTGCGCCTGCGCAGCGGCAGGGCGCGCCGGCGAACGATCCGGGTGCGGTGTTCACGCGCAAGGTGCTCGGCAATATCGAGCGCACGTGGACGGGCGTGTTCAATACCCAGCTGCATGCGCAGTACCAGCCGCCGACGCTCGTGATGTTCACGAACTCGACGCCGACCGCATGCGGCACGGGCCAGACCGCGATGGGGCCGTTCTACTGCCCGGGCGACCGCAAGGTGTATATCGATCTCGGTTTCTACGACGAACTGCGCAAGCGTTTCGGCGCGGGCGGCGATTTCGCGCAGGCTTACGTGATCGCGCACGAAGTCGGCCATCACGTGCAGAACCTGCTCGGCATTTCCGACAAGGTCGACGCCGCCCGCCGGCGGGCGAGCCAGGCGCACTCGAACGCGCTGTCGGTGCGGATGGAACTGCAGGCCGACTGTTTTGCCGGCGTGTGGGCGAACAACGCGCAGCGTGCGAACCAGCGGCTGATCGAACCCGGCGATTTCGAACAGGGGCTGAAGGCGGCGGCCGCGATCGGCGACGACCGGCTGCAGCAGCAAGGGCAGGGCTATGTCGTGCCGGAAAGCTTCACGCACGGCACCAGCGACCAGCGCGTGTACTGGCTGCGGCGCGGGATGGAATCGGGCGAGCTGAGCGCCTGCGACACGTTCGCCGCGAACGCGCGCTGAAAACGGCGCGCGCACCGTCGCGCGCCCGCGTCGTCCCGGCCGAACGAGCCGAATCCGCCGAATCGGGGCGGTTTGCCGATTTGTGCTCACCGGCGCTTTTCGGCGCCGGTAGGCTGGCCCGGACTTCGATCTTCGATCCGTTCGCCCGCCCGCCGATTCCACCATGCCGACCCCAACCATTCCCGCCGACCCGGCCGCCGCCGACTGGCCACGCGCGCTGCGCGCGTGCGTGGATGCGTTCGACGCGTTCGCGAGCCCTTCAGCGATCGTGTTCTACCGGCTCGACCAGAGCGGCGAGCCGGCCGATTTCGAGCTGTTCGGGATGCCGGAATCGATGCATCGCACCTATGTCGCGCGCTACCGGATGCTCGATCCGCTGCATCCGTCGCGCTGCGCGGCAGGCGATCGCGCGGTCGTCACGCTCGCTTCCCAATTGCCTGACGAAAGACGCGATGCGTCCGCGTACTGGACCCGTTTCCTGCGGCGGCACGACGTGGCCGACGTCGTCGAGATCTGGCTGCGCGACGCGGGGCGGACGGTCGGCGCGTTCTCGCTGCTGCGCTTCGGGGCGGGCGAAACGTGCGGCGGCGTGGCCGCCGACAGCACGGCCGGGCGGTTCGCGCCCGGCGAGATCGATGCGCTCGCGCGGCTGCAGCCCGTGGCCGAAGCCGCGCTGAGCCCGCTGCTGCGCGTGCGGAGCGGGATCCACCGGATCGGCTGCGAGGAGCGGCTGACCTATCGCGAGGAGCAGATCGCGCGCCTCGTGCGCGACGGCCGCTCGAACAAGGAGATCGCCCGCGATCTCGCGCTCGGCCAGCCGACCGTCAAGACGCACCTGATGCGCATGTTCCGCAAGCTCGGCGTGTCGAACCGCACCGAACTGGTCGGGGCGCTGTTCCTGTAATTCATCGGATAATTGCGGTCCGAACTTCGAACCGGTGGCGCATGGCTTCAGAAACTAGCCTTGCAATGACCGGGCATTAACCCGGTACCGGCGCGGACATGCCCGCCCCGGTCGAGCGCGCCGGCCTGTCTGCCCGTGCGATACCGGGCCAGTTTCCGGTCCCGGCGCGCGCCCCGCCCCCGCAGGGTTCGCACCCGCCCCCTCGGCGCCCACGCGCTGCCAATTTGCGCTCACCGGGCGCGATCCCTCGTCGATACAGTGGAACGACGCCCGCGTGCCCGTGCGCATGCGGTCCAGCCACGACAATCCTCGAGACGCCCATGAGCACCACGAATTTCGTCGCTGTCAGCGACACCGTGCGCACCTTCGTTGCGCGCGACTTCGGCCTCTTCATCGACGGTGAAACGCAGCCCGCACACGCGGCCGCGCGGCTCGACGTGTACGACCCCGCGACGGGCGGGCGGCTCGCGACGGTCGCGGACGCCGACGAACGCGACGTCGATCGCGCGGTCGCCAGCGCGAAGCGCGCATTCGACACCCGTGTGTGGAGCGGCCTGCGCCCGGCCGACCGCGAACGCATCCTGCTGAAACTCGCCGACCTGATCGAGCGCGACGCCGAAACGCTCGCGCAGCTCGAAACGCTGAACCAGGGCAAGTCGATCCACGTGTCGCGCGCGATCGAGGTCGGCGCGAGCGTCGAATACGCGCGCTACATGGCCGGCTGGGCGACCAAGATCACCGGCCAGACGCTCGACGTGTCGATCCCGTTCCCGCCCGGCGCGCGCTATACGGCCTATACGCGCAAGGAGCCGGTCGGCGTGGTCGCCGCGATCGTGCCGTGGAATTTCCCGCTGATGATCGCGGTGTGGAAGCTGATTCCCGCGCTCGCCGCCGGCTGCACGATCGTGCTGAAGCCGTCGCCGGAAACGCCGCTCACCGCGTTGCGCCTGGCCGAACTCGCGCGCGAGGCCGGGGTGCCGCCCGGCGTGTTCAACGTCGTCACCGGCGGCCGCGTGTGCGGCGCCGCGCTCGCGAGCCACCCGTCGATCGCGAAAATCTCGTTCACGGGCTCGACCGCGACCGGCAAGCAGGTCGGCGCGGCGGCCGTGCAGAACATGACGCGTTTCTCGCTCGAGCTCGGCGGCAAGAACCCGATCGTGATGCTCGACGACATCGACGTCGCGCAGGCGCTCGACGGCGTCGCCGCCGGCGCGTTCTTCAACCAGGGGCAGGTGTGCGCGGCCGCGTCGCGCATTTATGTGCATCGCAGCAAGTTCGCGCAGCTCGCCGACGGCCTGGCGGGCGTCGCGCAGTCGATGAAGCTCGGCGCGGGCCTCGACACGACCGCGCAGATCAACCCGCTCGTCTCCGCGCACCACCGCGACAAGGTCGTCCAGCACATCGAAGGCGCGCGCCGCGCGGGCCTCACGTTCCTCGCGGGCGGCACGCCGGCCGACGACCTGCCCGGCTACTACGTGAAGCCGGCCGTGATCGCCGATCCGCATCCGGACAGCGCGATCGTGCGCGACGAAGTGTTCGGCCCGGTGATCGTCGTCGTGCCGTTCGACGATGCGGCCGACGCGGTGCGCCTCGCGAACGCGTCGCCGTACGGCCTTGCCGCGAGCATCTGGAGCAACGACCTGAAGCGCGTGATGAACCTCGTGCCGCAGATCGAGGCCGGCACCGTGTGGGTGAACTGCCATATCCCGCTCGACCCGTCGATGCCGTTCGGCGGCTACAAGCAATCGGGCATCGGCCGCGAATTCGGCCAGTACGCGATCGAAGGCTTCACCGAAACCAAATCCGTCTGCATCGCGCACTGACGCGCTGCGCCAACCACGACCACCTCGAACCTCGGCGATCGAGGTTCAACCGATCCGACAGTGGAGACTGCAATGAGCTACAACGAAGCGAAATTCTGGCATCCGATGGTGCACCCGAACGACATGAAGCAGCGCAAGCCGATCCGCATCGTGCGCGGCGATGGCTGCTACGTATTCGACGAACAGGGCCGGAAACTCGTCGACGGCGTCGCGGGCCTGTGGAACGTGAACGTCGGCCACAACCGCCAGGAAGTGAAGGACGCGATCGTGCGCCAGCTCGACGAGCTCGAGTACTTCCAGCTGTTCGACGGCATTTCGCATCCGCGCGCGGAAGAGCTGTCGAAGAAGGTGATCGACATGCTCGAACCGGAAGGCATGCGCCGCGTGCTGTACAGCTCGGGCGGCTCCGACTCGGTCGAGACCGCGCTGAAGATCGCGCGCCAGTACTGGAAGGTGCGCGGCCAGGCCGACCGCACGAAGTTCATCTCGCTGAAGCAGGGCTATCACGGCACGCACTTCGGCGGCGCGTCGGTGAACGGCAACACGGTGTTCCGCCGCAACTACGAGCCGAACCTGCCGGGCTGCTTCCATGTCGAGACGCCGTGGCTGTACCGCAACCCGTTCACGCAGGATCCGGAGGAACTCGGCCGGATCTGCGCGGAAATGCTGGAGCGCGAGATCCAGTTCCAGAGCCCCGACACGGTCGCCGCGTTCATCGCGGAGCCGATCCAGGGCGCGGGCGGCGTGATCGTGCCGCCGGCCAACTACTGGCCGCTCGTGCGCGAGGTGTGCGACCGTTACGGCGTCCTGCTGATCGCCGACGAGGTCGTGACGGGTTTCGGCCGTAGCGGCAGCCTGTTCGGCAGCCGCGGCTGGGGCGTGCGCCCGGACATCATGTGTCTCGCGAAGGGCATCTCGTCGGGCTACGTGCCGCTCGGCGCGACGGTCGTGAACGCGCGGATCGAGGATGCGTTCGCCGCGAACGCAGACTTCGGCGGCGCGATCATGCACGGCTACACCTATGCGGGCCACCCGGTCGCATGCGCGGCCGCGATCGCAAGCCTCGACATCGTCGTGAAGGAAGACCTGCCGGCGAACGCGGCGAAGCAGGGCGCGTATCTGCTCGAAGCGCTGCAGCCGTTCGCGGAACGCTTCGCGGCGGTCGGCGAGGTGCGCGGCAAGGGGCTGATGCTCGCGCTCGACCTCGTCGCGAACAAGGACACGCGCGAGCCGATCGACCCGCTGTCCGGCTATGCGAACGCGGTCGCGGAAGTCGTGCGGGAGAACGGTGTGCTGGTGCGTCCGGTCGGCACGAAGATCATCCTGTCGCCGCCGCTCGTGATCCAGCGCGAGCAGCTCGACCGGATCGTCGACGCGCTCGCGGCGGGCTTCGAGGCCGTGCCGTTCGCGTGATCGCGTGACGGCACGCCGGCGGCGGGCAGCGCGGCCGCCGCCGGTTTGCCGATTTGCGCTATGACCGGATTATTTTGCCTGCGTATTTTTTCGACATCGGATCAACGTGTGATCGACAAGGGGCCCGGGTGCGCAAGCGCGGGTTCGGGTCAACAAAGGAAGGAGACGAAGATGTCGGGATGGTCTGGAGTTACCGGCGCAGCGGGCGGCACGCCCGCCGGCACGCCGGCTGAAGCGGGTGGCGGCACGGCGCTGAAGGCGGGGGCGGTCGGTTTTCCGACCGCGCTGGCGAGCGCCGTCGGCCTCATCATGGCAAGCCCGGTGATTCTCACCGCGACGTCGGGCTTCGGGATGGGCGGCTGGGCGTTCGCGGTCGCGATGATCATCGCGTTCGTGATGATGCAGGCGCAGGCGACCACCTTCTCCGAAGCCGCCGCGATGCTGCCGACGGCCGGCTCGGTTTACGATTACCTGTCGTGCGGGCTCGGCCGCTTCTGGGCGATCACCGGCACGATCTCCGCGTATTTCCTCGTGCACGTGTTCGCCGGTACGGCGGAAACGATCCTGAGCGGCATCATGGCGCTCGTCAATTTCGAATCGCTGAACGCCGCGCTTGAGAAGCACAACAGTTCCTGGCTCGTCGGCGTCGGCCTCGTCGTCACGTTCGCGATCACCAACATCATCGGCATCAAGGTGTTCAGCAAGCTCGAGATCGTCCTGACGGCCGGCATGTGGCTGTCGCTGATGATCTTCGGGATTCTGGGCCTTGCGGCCGCGCCGGCCGTCCATCTCGACGGCTGGTTCGGCGGCTCGGAGGTCGGCACGTCGATTCCGGCCGTGCTGTCGCTGGTCGGGATGGCGATGTTCATGTTCGTCGGCTGCGAATTCGTCACGCCGCTCGCGCCGGAAATGAAGGCGCCGGGCAAGACGATTCCGCGCGCGATGGCGCTCGGCCTCGTCGGCGTCGCGATCTGCATGTTCCTGTACGGCGCGGCGATCCGCCGCCAGGTCGCGAACGTGCCGGTAAGCCCCGACGGCCTCACGCACCTGCTCGACACGCCGGGCGCGATTCCCGCGTTCGCGCTGCAGGTGCTTGGGCCCTTCGGCCGCGTGTGGTTCGGCATCGCGTTCCTGTGCGCGGGCGCCGCGACGATCAACACGCTGATGGCCGGGTTGCCGCGCATCCTGTACGGGATGGCGATCGACGGGGCGCTGCCGCGCTGCTTCGCGTACCTGCATCCGCGTTTCAAGACGCCCGTGGTCGGTATCGTCGCGGCGGCGATCGTGCCGATCTTCCACGCGTGGCTGATCAACGGCAATCTCGACAGCATCCTGCACCTCGTGCTCGCCGCGACCTGCGCGTGGGGTACCGCCTACCTGCTCGTCACCGCGTCGGTCGTGATGCTGCGGATTCGCCGCCCGGACCTGCCGCGCCCGTACCGTTCGCCGCTGTTCCCGCTGCCGCAGATCGTATCGAGCGTCGGCATCGTCCTGGCGATCTGGTACATCACGCCGCCCGGCATGAACGCGCGCGACATCTACGTGCCGTTCGGCGCGATGCTCGGGCTCACCGCGCTGTACGCACTGTTCTGGACGCTCGTCGTGCAGCGCCGGCATCCGTTCAAGCCGGTGCCGGTCGAGGAAGTGCTGCGCAACGAGCACGTCGCATCGTGAGGCTCGCGCTCGCCCGCTGGCGCGCAGCGCCCGATGCGCCGCCGCCCGGCCATCGGCCCGGCGCGATCGCCGCGCGCGTGCTGGCCGACCTGCGCGCCGAACGCGACGCCGATGAGGGCGGCAGTCTGACGGCGCGGCTGCCGAACGGCGTGCGCGTGAGCGTGGATGAGCGCGTCGACCGCCAGTTCCTGATGCATACGGTCAGCGTGAAGGTGACGGCAACCGCGTGCGGCCCGGCCGCGCAGGGCAGTGCACGCGTGCGCCAGACCGGCTGGCTGCGCCGCACGGGCATCGATGCGGTGGCCGTGCCGGGATGCGGCCCCGGATTCGTCGACACCGTGGCCGCGCTGGTCGCCGAGCCGTCGCTGGCCGATGCGCTGCGGCCGCTGCACCTGACCGACTGTACGATCGATGCACGCGACGGACGCTGGACGCTCGCGATCGTGCCGTTCGGCGGCAGCGAGGTCGTGAACCGGATGCCGTCGTTGCGCCGCTATGTCCGCCTGACGGGCGAGCAGGCCGCCGCGCTGTCGGCGGCCTGTCTTGCGTTCGAAACCGCACTACGCAGGATTTTGCACGGGTAAGCTATGGCGTCGCGCGCCGGGGGGAACCCGGTTGCCGCGTTTAGGGGTTTTACCGGAGATGCCGATGCTGTTCCAGTCACGCTCACACGAAGACGTGCACGATCACGGGCTCGCGATCGCGGGCTGGCATCAGGTCTACCGTCAGATGACGCCGGGCCGCTTCAAGGGCACCGTCACGCAGGTGCTGTACGACGATTTCCATTTCTTTCGCGAAACGACCAACCGGCGAGTCGCGCAAACCGGGCTCGCGCCGGCCGGGCGCACGTCGCTCGCGGTGCCGCTGTCCGTGCCGCTCGCGGGCACGTTCCAGGGCCAGCCCGTCGACGGCTATGCGCTGCTGGCGCTGCACGCCGGCGAGGATTTTGAATTCCACACACCGGAAGGGATGGGGCTGGTCGGGATCAGCGCGTCGTCCGACATGGTCGACGAGCTGTGCGAAGCCGAATTCGGCGCATCCGGCGCGCGCAAGCTGCGCCACGTGACACGGCTGTCCGACGAGCAGGGGGTCGCGCTCGGCGCGCGGCTGTCGGCGCTGATCGACGATGCGCAGCGCAATCCGGGCCAGCTCGAATATGCGGCCACCCGCAAGATGTTCCGCGACGCGATGCTCGGCATGTTCCTCGATGCGCTCGAGCAGGGCATCGGCGTCGAGCGCCGCGACATCACGCACGCCACCTACAGCGACATCGTGAGCCGTTGCGAGAAGCACCTGCGCGACCGTCCCGAGGAACCCGTCACCGTGCTCGAACTGTGCCGCGCGCTGCGCTGCAGCCGCCGCACGCTGCAAACCAGTTTCCAACGCGTGGCCGACGTCACGCCGGTCGGCTACCTGCGCACGATCCGGCTGAACGCGGTGCGGCGCATGCTGCGCACGACGTCCGTGCAGCAGCTCGGCGTCGGCGAGGCCGCCGCGAGCTGGGGGTTCACGCATCTCGGCTATTTCGCGCGCGAGTATCGCGACCTGTTCGGCGAGTTGCCGTCCCAGACGACGCGCCCCGCATGATGCATGCGCCTCGCGACGCCGCCGCCAGGCGCCGTCGCGGGCAATGCGCGCCACCGTTTGCCGATTTGCGATAGCGGTCCTGAATTTTCGCTGGATAGAGTCCTGTCACCCATATCGATAACCCCATCGATCTGCACTGCGAATCGATGACCACTGAGGGGCGGGACATGAAGATCGGACGACGACTGGCCGCGGCCGCGGCTACGCTGGGCTGCGTGCACGCACATGCGCAGACCTCGGGCAGCGTGACGCTGTACGGCACGGTGGATACCGGCATCATCTACTCGACGAACCAGCAGTTCACGCGCGCCGACGGCAGCACGGGCGGCGGCCATGCGTGGCAGATGGGCGGCGGCAACCTCGTGCCGTCGCGCTTTGGCTTCCAGGGCGCCGAGCCGCTCGGCGGCGGGCTCGATGCGGTGTTCACGCTCGAGCAGCAGTTCCTGTCCGCGAGCGGGCAGGCGCTGCAGGGCGGCACGGCCTTCAGCCGGCAGGCATGGGTCGGGCTGCGGCAGGACGGGATCGGCACGCTCGGTCTCGGCCGTCAGTACGACTCATACACCGACATGCTCGGTGCGTACGTGTCGAGCAACAACTGGGCGACACCGTACGGCGCGCACCTCGGCGACGTCGACAACCTGAACGCCGCATTCAACTTCAACAACGCGGTGAAGTTCACCAGCGCCGACTTCAACGGCTTCACGTTCGGCGGCACGTTCAGCTTCGGCGGGCAGGCCGGCGATTTCTCCGCGAAGCGCGGCTATGCGGTGGCCGCGACGTACACGCGTGCGCCGGTCGCGTTCTCGGTCGGCTACCTCGACCTGCACCAGCCGCTCGATGCGGCGCTCGGCGGCGCGAGCGGCTATATCGGCGATTTCGCGTGCAGCAATCCGGGGGCGATGTACTGCCTGCTGCAGGATGCGGGCGCGATGCGCGCGTTCGGCGCGGGCGGTTCGGTCACGTTCGGCGATGCGACGATCGCACTCACCTATACGCATACGCGCCTCGGCGACAGCCGTTATTTCTCGACCACCGCGCAGCCGCGCACGCAGGCGTTCACGTTCGATATCGGCGAACTGAACGCCACGTACATGTTCACGCCCGCGCTGCAGGGCGGCGTCGCCTATATCTTCAACGCCGCGCACACCGACGGGCGCGGCACGACGCGGTTTCACCAGGTGAACGTCGGTGCGAACTACAGCCTGTCGAAGCGCACGGCGCTGTATGCGGTCGCGATCGGCCAGATCGCGAGCGGGAAGGGGCTCGGCACCGATGCGGACGGCAACGCGGTGAACTACGCGCAGATTCCGGTGCTCTCAAACAGCAACTCGAGCCGGCAACTGGCGGTGATGGCCGGCATTCGCGTGAACTTCTGATTGCCGGCGGCGTGAAGCGGCGCGCCGGTCAACTGGTGGAAAGCGATGCTTGAAAAAAATCGCCCGTGTGCTTAACTGAACGGTCGAGATCGACGGAAATCCCGTATCGCAAGCGATGGCGCGGAAGGTCGGAAGCGGCTTTCCCGCCATTGTCATCAGGAACCGGATCGCTCCGTCCGGCACCGTACACGCATCTCGGGTTGCCCGGCTTGCCGCTTGCCACAATACCTTCACGGTCGACGTGAACAATGGCGACGTTTCAGGCGACCCGACGTGTCGCCGGCGTTGCACACGTGTGCAACGCATGGTTGTCCCGCTACACACGCCGATCGAGAGAGACCACATGACCCTGCTGAGCCGCCTGCGCGTACTGTCCGCCGCCATCGCGCTGTCCTTCGCCGCCTCGCACGCCTGCGCGGCGGATCTCGTCATCGCGGGCCGCGACGACATCTACGGCAAGGGGCTGGCCGACGCCGTCGCCGGCTTCAACAAGCTGCACCCGGGCACCGATATCGAGCTGCTCAAGCTGCCGAACGCGAACCTGTACCAAAAGCTCAAGCTGTCGATGCGCGAAGGCACCGGCGCGTACGACCTCGTGATGATGGACGACACGTGGGCGCCCGAATTCATCGGCAACGGCTGGCTGAAGCCGCTGCCCGCGTCGCTCGCGGACGCCGATCTCGTGCCGTCCACGGTCGCGCTCGGCCGCAACGCGGCCGGTGCGCTGTACGCGCTGCCGATCGTCGGCAACGTCGAGATGTTCGCGTACCGCAAGGACCTGCTCGCGAAGTACAAGCTGCAGCCGCCGCGCAACTGGGACGACGTGCTGAAGATCGCGCAGACCGTCGGCGGCGCGGACAAGAGCGTGTCGGGCGTCGTGTTCCGCGGCACGAAGGGCAACCCGGTCGTGACGGGCTTCCTGCCGATCCTGTGGGCCTATGGCGGCGACGTGTTCGACCATGCCGGCAACGTGACGATCGATTCGCGCGAAGCGCAGGCCGCGCTGAAGACGTTCCTCGCGCTGAAGGCGTCCGCGCCGAAGGACGTCGACGTGTACGGCGCGGCGGAAGTGCGCGATGCGTTGCAGCGCGGCACGGCCGCGCAGTCGATCGAGGTGTGGCCGGCGTGGGTGCCGGCGCTCGACGATCCGAAGCAGTCGCGCGTGGTCGGGCAGATCGCGCTGCAGCCGCCGCCCGGGCAGACCGCCGGCCCGGCGCCGATGCTCGGCATCTGGCAGATGGGCATTCCGAAGGACGCGCCGCACGCGAAGCTCGCGCAGGATTTCCTCGCGTACCTGACCAACCGCGACACGCAGACGCGCCTCGCCGGCATCGGCATTCCGCCGACCCGCCGCAGCGTGTTCAACGATCCGGCGCTGGTACGCCAGTACCGCTGGTATCCGGATCAGCTGAAGGCGCTCGAAGCGGGCCGGGCGCGGCCGCGCGTGAAGGACTGGCAGCAGGTCGAGAGCATTCTCGGCGACCAGTTGCAGCTCGCGCTGACGGGGCAGGCCGCGCCCGACGCCGCGCTGCGCCAGGCCCAGCAGAAGATCGCGCAGGCGACGGCCGCGGCCGGCAAGTGACGGTGCGCCTCGAACCCTCGCCGGGACACCGCGCATGAAAGCCTTCGGCCGCAGCCTGCCGTTCGTCGCGCTGCTCGGGCCCGCGCTGCTGGTGCTCGCCGCGCTCGCGCTGTATCCGGTCGCGCAGGTGCTGATCGACTCGTTTTGCCAGGTCGACTACTCGGCCGGCCGCCGCGCATTCGCCGGGCTCGCGAACTATCGCGCGGTGCTCGGCGACGACGGGTTCACGGCCGGCTTCGGCAATACGCTGCGCTTCACGATCGTGGCATCGCTCGCCGAAGTCGCGCTGGGCTTCGGCCTCGCGCTGCTGTTCGTGCGCGCGTTTCCGGGGCGGCGCATCGCGCTGCCGCTCGCGATCCTGCCGATGATGCTGTCCACGCTCGTGTGCTCGGCAATCTGGCGCAACTGGCTCAACTTCGACGGCTTCCTGAACGCGCTGCTCGCGGCGTTCGGCATCGAAGGCGTGCGCTGGCTGTCCGATCCGCATCTCGCGCTGTGGTCGCTCGCGCTCGTCGACGTGTGGCAGTGGACGCCGATGGCGTTCCTGATCGTGCTCGCCGGGCTGCAATCGATTCCGCAGGAGCTGTACGAAGCCGCGCGCACCGACGGCGCGAGCGAGTGGCAGTGCCTGCGCGACATCACGCTGCCGCTCGCGGCGCCGCAGATCGGCCTCGCGCTGCTGCTGCGCTCGATCGACACGTTCAAGCTGTTCGACAAGGTCTATGCGCTGACGGGCGGCGGCCCCGGCAACGCGACGCAGACGCTGTCGACCTATATCTACGACACGGGCTTCCGCTTCTTCAACGTCGGGCCGGCGAGCGCCGCGTCGGTGCTGATGCTCGCGGCGTCCGCGCTGCTGGTCTCGGGGTATGTATGGCAGACGGTTCGCAAGCGGCGCGCATGACGGCGCAAGCCGCAGGCATCACGGGCGCACGAACGGGCGCCGCTCTCGGTCGCGCGATGCCGTGGGTGCTGCGTATCGTCGCGCTCGCGCTGTTGCTGCTGCCGTGCCTGTGGATGGCCGGCGCGGCGTTCATGCCGACGCTCGAACGCCTCGATCATCCGTTGCGGCTCTGGCCGGCCGCGCCGACCTTCGAGCATTTCGCATCGGTATGGTCCAACGGTATTGGCGCGCCGCTGTTCAATTCGCTGCTGGTCGGCTTCGGCACGACGCTGCTCGCGCTGGCGCTCGCGTTTCCGGCCGCGTATGCGCTCGTGCGGCTGCGCTTTCCGGCGCGGCTCGACCTGCTGTTCCTGGTGCTCGTGCTCGCGTTGAAGCTGATGCCGCCGATCACGATCGCGGTGCCGCTGTTCGCGCTCGCGAAGCGGCTGCACCTGCTCGATTCGACGCTCGGGCTGATGCTCGCGTACCAGATCTACGCGTTGCCGATGGCGATCTGGATGCTGCTCGCGTTCGTGCGCGACGTGCCGATCGAATACGAGGAAGCGGCCTGCATCGACGGCGCGGGGCTCGCGCGACGGCTCGTGCAGATCGTGCTGCCGCTGTGCACGCCGGGGCTGATCGCGACCGCGATCTTCGTGTTCATCGCCGCGTGGAACGAATTCCTGATCGCGCTGCTGTTCGTGTCGACGCCGAGCCGCTTCACGCTGCCGCTCGCGATTGCCGGCTACGTGACGGAGAACGGCATCGACTGGGGCGACCTGATGAGCGCGGGGCTGATGGCGTCGCTGCCCACGCTGGCCGTGGCCGGCTATGTGCAGCGCTACCTGTTGCGCGGGTTCGCGGGCGGGCTGAAGTGACGCGCGGCGCCGCCGCGCCCGATCTCCTCTCGCTATGCGCAGCTGGCCCGCACCACCTGCGTGACCGGCACGATGCGCGTGCGCGACGGGCCGTCGAACGCCTGCATCCGGTCGGCGAGCAGGTCGACCGCCGCGTGCGCAAGGCCGCGCGTGTCCTGCCGGAGCGTCGTGAGCTGATACGCGTCGTATTCGGCGGCCGGGATGTCGTCGAAGCCGATCACGCGCACGTCGTCCGGTACGCGCAACCCGAATTCGCCGCGTGCGACGTCGATCACGCCGAGCGCGAGCAGGTCCGACGAGCAGAACACGCCGTCGGGCCGCTTGGCGTTCGCGAACAGTTGCCGTGCGGCTTCGATGCCGCTTGCATGGGTGTCGGACGGCGTGTCGAGCACGTGCGCGAGCGTCGCGTCGAATGCGTCGCCGCGCCCGATCGCCTGTTCGAACGCGGCGGCACGCGACCGCGCGCTGTAGCTCGCGCCGCGCGGCCCGACGAACGCGAGCCGGCGCGCGCCGGCCCGCACGAGCCGCTGCGCCGCATGGACGGCGCCCGCCGCGTTGTCGCTGACGACGATGTCCGCGCCCGGCAGGTTCGCGTCGCGGTTGATCATCACGACCGGGATCCGGTGTTCGAGATACTGCTGCGCGACCGACAGCGGCGGCGACGCGGACGTCATCACGAGGCCCGCGATCCGGTAGCTGAGCAACTGTTCGAGCGATTGCCGGACCTGGCGCGGATCTTCCGCATTGGTCACGAGCGGCGTGAGCGCGCGCTGCCCGAGCGCGGCCATCAGGTCCGACAGCAACCGCGCGCGAAACGGATTCTCGAACCCGGCCGTCACGACGCCGATCATGCTGCTGCGCTGCGTGATCATGTCGCGTGCGATCAGGTTGACCTGGTAGCCGAGCGCGCGCGCGGCGACCATCACGCGTTCACGCGTCTGCGGGGCGATGCTCGCCGTCGGCGAGAATGCACGCGATACCGCGGAGCGCGACACGCCGGCGCGCGCCGCGACATCCGACGCCGTGACCCACGGCTTTCTTTCCTTGTCATTCATCGATTCATGATCCCTTCGAGCCACGATACGTGCACGCCGCTCGCCGACTGGATGTCGGCGCTCGACGATGCGCGGCTGCTGCATACGCTGACCCTACCGGGCAGCCATGACACCTGTGCGTATACCGTCGACGATTTGCTCGTGCGCACCCAGCGTGCGCCGCTCGATGCGCAGCTCGCGCATGGCGTGCGGCTGCTCGACATCCGCTGCCGGCACGTGCGCGATGCATTCGACATCCATCATGGCGGCATCGCGCTCGGCATGACGTTCGACGACGTGCTGGCAACCTGTGCGCGTTTTCTCGAAGCGCATCCGCGCGAATGCATCGTGATGTCGGTGAAGGATGAGTGGCCGGCGCACGCGTGTACGCGCAGTTTCGATGCGACGTTCGACGCGCATCGCGCGCGGCATCCGCGGCTGCGCTGGCATGCCGGCGGCACGTTGCCTGCGCTCGGCGACGTGCGCGGCGCAATCGTGCTGCTGCGCCGCTTTCGCAGCAGCCGGCCGCTCGGCATCGACCTGACCGCGTGGCCCGACAACGCGACGTTCACGATCGACCATCCCGATGGCGGATTCGTGATCCAGGACGAATATCGCGTGCCGGTGGCCGCTTCGATCGGCTGGAAGTGGCGTGCGATCGACGCGCTGCTGACGGACCTGCCGTCGCCGGACAGCGGCCGCTGGGCGATCAACTTCTGCAGCGGAACCGGGATGGGTGCGAATCCGTCGGTGGTCGCGCACGGCGACGGCAGGGTGCGGGGCATTCATGCGCGGCTGGCCGAACGGCTGCGCGAGCAGCGCGGCCTGGTTGGCGCGATGCTGCTCGACTTCTGCGATGACGACGACTGGGCGCTGGTGCGCGCGCTGATCGCGTGCAACGACCATGCGCCGGTGCCGGGCGTCTGGCGCAAGACGTTTCGCTGTTAGCGGAGATTGGCGCTGAAGAACGCGAGCGCCTTCGCGTCGAGCGTTTCGTGGAATGCCGCGCGATCGAATCCCTTCGCATCGGTACAGATGTCAGGCGAGGTGTGCGCCAGTTGTTCGGGGCACGGCGCGAGAAACGCGAAATGCGCGGAATTCGGCACGACGTGGAATTCCGGCCGTTGCGGCAGCATGCTGGCCAGCGCGGGAACCGTTTCCGGCTCGACGCCGTCGCCGCCGGCTTCGGACCCCCAGAGCTGGATCGGCGCGTGCACGTCCTTCAGCGAATCGGCGGTCGGGAATTCGTTCATCGGGTCGGCGATCACGTAGGCCTTGATCCGCGGATCGTGCGTCAGCGGTTGGGGCGGCAGGTCATGGTCGCGTATCTGCTTGCAGATCAACCAGGTCGGGTCGGGGCAGGCGATCCGCGCATGGACGAAATCCGGATTGGCGCCGGCCAGCACGAGGCCCGTATAGCCGCCGCGCGAAAAGCCGAAGAAGCCGATCCGCGCGGGGTCGATATGCGCGGCGTCGGGCCCGTTTGCCAGCATGTAGTCGACGAGACGCTTGATGTCCTCCGGTCGCTCGGCGAGTTCCCGAATGTCGGCCGCGCGGCTCATGTCGGTATGCGTGTCGCCGGGATGGTTGATCGCCGCGACGACGTAGCCCGCGTCGGCCAGCGTTTCGGCGAGGTCGTGATGCCCGAGGTACGTGCCGGCATGGCCGTGCGAAATCACGACGAGCGGCAGCTTGTCGCCGGCGGTCGGACAGTTGCGTTGCCCTTTCAGCAGGAACGGGCCGATCGTGAGCGGTTGCGCGGGTGCCGCGCATGGCGTCCAGATGGCCGCGCGCAGCTCGGGGCCGGCTGCATCGGCCAGGATGCTGACGAACTTGATACCGGCCGCGTGCGCGACCGTGGTGGCCAGGCAGAGCAGGACAGCCGGGAGCCAGGTTTTCATGTCGATTCCCCTCCGGTGCAGTGAGCGGACTTCCGTTCGGGTTTGCTGGTCAGGTACGGCCGCGCGGGCGCGGCGATTCGGGCGTGCCGCCGATCGTTATGCAGAAATGCAGTGTGACCGTCGTTCCGGGATTTTCGATCTGCCACATCTCGGCGTCGGACACCATCGTGCGGCGGCAGAATTCGGCCGCGTCCTCGAGCGGCCAGTCTGCGAGGCAGACGGTGCCTTGCGGCGCGCTACCGTGTCCGACCCGTCCGTCGGCGGTCAGAACCCAGCCTTCCCAGCCGTAGATCGGGAGGCGATGCAGTACACAGAAGTCGATGCATGCGAGCGCGGCGGCGAGCGGGAGCACGATTTCGCGACGGGAAATCGACTGGGCGGCGAGTTCGGGAGGCAGTGCGCCGAGTTGTGACATGGCGGGCCCTCAGGCGATGCCGTGGCGTGCGGCGGGGCGCCGTTCAGCGTGTCGCGATCGCTACCGCCGCACCAGCCATCGCGGTCGCGCTCGTGCGGTTGGCAATGCGTTTCGCGCGCGCCGACGTCAGGAACGCCCGTGCGCGTGACGCAAGCAGCGACCAGAAGCAGTCGGCCAGGATCAGGACCGTGAGCATCGTGCCGACCAGTTCGGCCCACGCGGTCACCCCCACGTGCGTGAGGTCGACGAGGGTCGGCAGCAGCGCGAGATAGAACACTGCGATCTTCGGATTGCCGAGCGTGACGGCCATGCCCGCGACGAACATGCGCCACGGCGACTGGCCGCGCGGCAACGCGTCGGCGTCCGTTTCCGTCGGCGCGGCCCACATCTTCCACGCGAGGAACAGCAGATACGCGACGCCGAGCAGCTTCAGCACGATCAGCCCCGTCTCGAACGTGCGTACGAACGCGGACAGCCCCGCGACCGCGAGTGTGAGCCACAGCGCCTCGCCGAGCCACATCGCGGCGAGGAACGGCAGCACGTCCCGCACGCCGTTCGTGAGCACGCGTGCGACCAGCGCGGCGACGCTCGGGCCGGGCGTGCCGGCGGTGACGAGCAGGGTGATGGCGAAGACGGCGAGCGCGGACAACGTCATGACGAACCTCGTGGGTGGGGCGTTCGAAACGTATGAGGTTTCGATTATAGTGACGGCCGTTCCAGACTGTCTGCCTGAATTGCCGTCATGACTGCATCGATCCTGATCCGTCCCGCCACGCGGGAAGACGCGGCCGCGATGGCCGCCGTGGAAGTCGCCGCCGCGCAGCGGTTCCGCGACATCGGCATGACCCATATCGCCGACGGCGAGCCGACCGATGCGGCTGCCGTGCTCGCTCGTATCGACGACGGTCGCGCGTATGTCGCGGTCGATCCGCAGGGCACGTGCGTCGGATTTGCGTTCTACCGGCTGCTCGATGCGCAGCGGCTCTATCTGGAGGAACTGGATGTCGCGCCGTCGCATGCCGGACAGCGGATCGGCGCGCGCCTGATCGAACAGGTGACGGCGCGCGCGGCGCGGGAGGGCATCGCTCAGGTCGTGCTGTCGACGTTTCGCGATGCGCCGTGGAATGCGCCGTACTACGCGCGCCTGGGTTTCAGCATCGTCGACGACGCCACGCTCGACGACACGCTGCGTGCGATCCGCGCGCACCACGTCGCGCTCGGGCTCGACGAGACGCAGCGCGTGTTCATGCGGGCGGACGTGCGCCGCTGAACACGCGCTGTCGGACCGTCAGGCCGCGTCGCTCAGCGCCGGGTAATCGGTATAACCCTTTTCGCCTTCCGCGTAGAACGTCTCCGGCACCGGTGCGTTGAGCGGCGCACCGAGTTCGAGGCGGCGCGGCAGGTCGGGGTTCGCGATGAACAGCTTGCCCCATGCGATCGCGTCGGCGCTGCCGCTTGCAAGCGCGGCCTGTGCGGTGTCGAGCGTGAATTGCTCGTTCGCGATCAGCGGGCCGCCGAACGCCTCCTTCAGGCGCGGGCTCAGGTGGTCGCCCGAATACGACTCACGCGTGAAGATGAACGCGATCTTGCGGCGGCCGAGTTCGCGTGCGACATAGCCGAACGTGGCCGCCGGATCGGAATCGCCCATCGTGTGCGCGTCGCCGCGCGGTGCAAGGTGCACGCCGACGCGGCCGGCGCCCCACACGTCGATCGCGGCGTCGACCACCTCGAGCAGCAGGCGTGCGCGGTTCTCGACCGGGCCGCCGTACGCATCGGTGCGGCGATTGGTGCTGTCCTGCAGGAACTGGTCGAGCAGGTAGCCGTTCGCGCCATGGATCTCGACGCCGTCGAAGCCGGCGGCCTTTGCGTTCTCCGCACCCTTGCGGTACGCGGCGACGATGCCCGGGATTTCGTCGAGTTCGAGTGCGCGCGGCGTCACGTACGGGCGTTGCGGACGCACGAGGCTCACGTGGCCGCCCGCGGCGATCGCGCTCGGCGCGACCGGCAGGTCGCCGTTCAGGAACACCGGGTCGGAGATCCGGCCGACGTGCCAGAGCTGCAGCACGATGCGCCCACCGGCCGCATGCACGGCCTGCGTCACCTGTTTCCAGCCCTCGACCTGCTCATCGGACCAGATGCCGGGGGTGTCCGCGTAGCCGACGCCCTGCGGCGTGACCGACGTTGCCTCGGTAATGATCAGGCCGGCCGTTGCGCGCTCGGCGTAGTAGCGGGCCATCAGCGCGTTCGGCACGCGCGTCGCACCGGCACGGGAGCGGGTGAGCGGCGCCATCACGATGCGGTTCGGCAGGGTCAGGTCGCCGAGGGTGACGGGATCGAACAGGGTGGGCATGGCAAATAACCTCTTCACGAAAGGCGGGCGCGCCGTCGCGTCATGCGCAACGCAGGCCCGCGTGGCCGATACGGCCGGTTGGCTAGAGATCGCGGCGCAAAGCGTCGTGAAATGCGTCGATGACGGCCTCGTTGCGCCGGAAGAACGCCCACTGGCCGATCCGCGTCGACGTCACGAGCCCCGCGCGCTGCAGCGTCGCGAGGTGCGCGGAAACGGTCGACTGCGACAGCCCGCAGCGCGCGTCGATCTGGCCCGCGCAGACGCCGTGTTCGTACGGCAGCGTCTGCGCCGGAAAATGCTCGCCCGGCGTTTTCAGCCAGACGAGGATTTCCCGGCGCACGGGGTTCGAGAGCGCTTTCAGGATCGCGTCGATGTCGATTTCGGTCGGCATGGATGGAGCAGAGGTTCAGGTCGGGCAGACGGGTATCGTCGATGGGCGAATCATATATCGGAACTTGACGATATGTTTGAAAGCACTGCTGGCTATGGGGTTGATAGCTGGCGACCGAGGCGTTGCTTCGGCGCAGCCTCCGCGGAGACTGTCGGGACGGTCCCGATCGTGACGTATCCTCGGTCAGGCCGGAACCGTTCACTTGATGTTCCGTGCGCGCTGCAATCCAGGATTGCGAATCACGCAGTCCCTTGTTTCATTCACCGAGCTGCGCGTGCAGCTTGGCGAGCACTTTCGGGGCGTCGCTCGACATGCCGCCCGCTCCGCCGGCTGCCGCGCTCAAACGGTTGTGCTGACATCGATGCGGCGATCGCCGGTGTGCGTTCGCGGTGGCGGCCGCATACTTGAAGCAGCACGTGCTGCAGTACGGACGTCCGCACTTCGATATGCAACCGTTCGCGGACTTCTTTGCCTATGCGGTGCAACTGTCTGCGCGTCGCGCGCCGGCCCTTCTTGTTTGAGGAGTCCTTTCATGCCTGTTCGGGCCGTCATCTTCGATTTCGATCTGACGCTGGCGGATTCGTCCGCCGCGATCGTCGAGTGCACCGAGTACGCGTTGGATCAGCTTGGCGCAGCCGGCGCGACGCCGGCGCAGATCGGCGCCGTGATCGGGCTGCCGCTGCAGGAGATGTTTCGCACGCTGACGGGCGAAACCGAACCGGCGCGGGCCGATGCATTCGCGCGTCGCTTCGTGGCGCGCGCCGACGAGATCATGGTGCCCGGCACCCGGATCTATCCCGAAGTGCCGCCGCTGCTTGCCCGGTTGCGAGAGCAAGGGCTCGCCGTCGCGATCGTGTCGTCCAAGTTTCGTTACCGGATCGAGGCGATTCTCGAGCGCAACGGTTTGCAGTCGCTCGTCGACGTGCTGATCGGCGGGGAAGACGTGCAGCGTCACAAGCCCGATCCGGAAGGGCTCTTGCAGGCACTGGCGCGACTTGGCCTGCCGGCTCGCTCGGCGATCTACGTCGGCGATCATGCGGTGGACGCGCAGGCGGCCGAGCGGGCCGGTATGGCGTTCGTCGGCGCAGTGAGCGGGATGACATCGTTCGACGGATGGGCACAAGCGGGCAAGCAGGCGGTGGCCGCGCATATCGGCGAACTGGACGCGATCGTGCAACGGATGCAGCGTGCTTCGGGCAACGCCTGCGTCGACGCCGAACGCGGCGCGGACCCGGCCGACTGACCCGCTTCCCGCAACGGTCCGGCAGCGCACGACGGATTCTGCGACCATCGCCGTTAAAGTCATACCCGCCACTCGATCCGTCGCCATGTCACTCATTTCCGTCGCCTTCGCCAGCCTTCGGTGCTCGCGCGTGCTGCCGGCAGCACGAACCCTGTCATCTGCCGTTTCGCTCGCGGCCGCTTGCGCCGTGCTCGGCGTGCCGGGCGGCGCGCGTCCGGCCGAAGCCGCTACGCCCACGCAACGCGAACGCCTCGAGGCGCCGGTCAAGGCCGTCGCCAGCCAGCGGTTGGCCGTCGATACGCCGCAGGGCAGCGCGGTGTTGCCTGTCTATGCCGACCCTCCGCTCGACCACGCCGCGCCTGATGTCACCCGCGTCTTCGTCGTGATTCACGGCACGCTTCGCAACGCCGACGCGTACTATGCAGCGGGGCTCAAGGTCGTCGAGAAGGCCGGAGCGGCCGGGAAGGGCACGATGGTCGTCGCGCCGCAGTTCCTGACGCGCGCCGATACGCGCGCGTTCTCGCTGCCCGCGCAAACGCTGGCCTGGACCCAGGAAGGATGGAAGGGCGGCGAACCGGCCCGCCAGCCGGGCCCGGTCAGTTCGTTCGCCGCGCTCGACGCATTGCTCGCGCATTTCGCCGACCGCAACCTGTATCCCGCGTTGTCGAGCGTGGTCGTGATCGGCCATTCCGCCGGCGCGCAGTTGCTGCAGCGCTATGCGGTGGCCGGGCACGAAGGCGATGCGCTGGAGCGGGCCGGCATCGCGGTGCGCTATGTGGTCGCGAACCCGTCGAGCTACCTGTATTTCGACGACGAACGGCCGGATGGCCAGGCGATCGCAGGCGGAACCTGCCCGCGCGCGACGGAGTGGAAATACGGGCTGAAGTCGGCGCCGCCTTATGTCGCGTCGCAGGACGTGCGCGATCTCGAAACACGCTATGTCGCGCGTCATGTCGTGTACCTGCTCGGCCAGGCCGACACGAACCCGTACACCCACTTCATCGATCGCTCGTGCGCGGCGATGGCGCAAGGCCCGTACCGGCTCGCGCGCGGGCTCGCGTATTTCGACTATCTGAAGAAGCGGCATCCTGACGATCTCGCGCAGCAGGTCGTCGAAGTGCCGGGCGTCGGGCATGACGGTCTCGGCATGTTCACGTCCGCTTGCGGGCTGGCCGTGCTGTTCGGGCAGGCGTTGCCGCAATCGTGTCCGGTCGTTGCCGGTACGGCGCCGGACATGCGAGCGGCACGGCAGTGAGCGCCCGCGCGAAGTCCGCGTACGGTGAAAACCGATCGGTCGGAAAAACGCGGGAGTCGGCAAGATAAATTCATTTCCCGGCGAAGCATTCCCGGATCAGGATGACAACGTTGCCAGGAGCGCCCCCTGAACGTCACGATCCTCGACGATTATTTCGACACGCTGCGCACGCTGCCGTGCTTTCGGCCTGCTGTTGCAGGGCTGCGTGTCATGCCGGGCTTTCCGGGATGGGCGGCGCGCTCGCGTCGAATACCGCCAGGCCTTCCATCGGGTCCGTCGGCGTATCCCACGGACGTGCCGCGATGGCGCGTTGTGCTGCTTCGTAGCCGGCCTGCCGGCGGGCGGCGATGCTGTCCGGCGTGAAATCGATGTCCTTCAGCTGATTGTCGCTGGCGAGCCGCGGCGCCGCGAGCTTGATCAGGTGCATCGTGGTTTCGCATCCCCACGCGGCGAGCCGGCGCACGGCCGGCGATGCGCGTTCGGCTTCCGGCACGTGGCGGGCCAGTTCGCGGATCACGTGGCGCAGCCGGTGGATCTGCTGCTGGCGCGCGATGTGGCTGTCGGTGCGGCTCGCATACTGGATGTCCTTCTGCCGCTCCGACACCTGCCAGATGCTCTCGGGCTCGGGGCCGGCCGGGTTCCACATCTGGACGGAGAAGATGATCGAGCTGCGGCGCGGGTTGTCGTCGAGCACGACTTCGACCGGCGTGTTCGAATACACGCCGCCATCCCAGTACGGTTCGCCGTCGATCCGGATTGCCGGGAACGCGGGCGGCAGTGCGCCCGAACTCATGATGTGCTCGATTCCGAGCCGCGTGTCGCGCGAATCGAAATAGCGCATCGTGCCGGTGCACGCATTGACCGCGCTGACGGTCAGGCGCGGGTGGCCCGCGTTCAGCAGGTCGGGATCGATCAGCGACATGAGCGTGTCGCGCAGCGGCGCGATCCGGTAATACGACGCGCGATCGACGCCGAGGCGGACCATCGGGCCGAGCCACGATGCCGGATTGGGCTGGAAGAATCCCGCGATGCCGCCGCCGATGATCATCAGCTCGGCCAGCGTCCGGTCCCAGCCGGGCAACAGCGGCGCGGTGTCGAAACGGGTCCGTTCGGTCACGCGGCGCCAGAACGCCGACAGTTTCTCGTAGCGCAGCCCGGGCGGGTTCCCGGCGATCAGCGCCGCGTTGATCGCGCCGATCGACGTCCCGACCACCCAGTCGGGCCGGATACCGGCTTCGTCCATCGCCTGAAAGACGCCGAGCTGGAACGCGCCCAGTGCGCCGCCGCCCTGGAGCACGAGCACGACTTGCCCGGGGAGATCCATGCGTGCCGGCTGGCTCGCGGTCATGGCTTGCCTCGCTGCGTGTGACGGTGGGTCGGATCCGGACGGATCGATTCAGTTTAGGCGATCGGCGGCGGGGGGCCGCCCGCAGTGCAATATGCGGTGGCGCCTGCTTCGCCGGTCGCTTCCGACCCTCAAGTGCGTCAGCGGGGGGGCGTGCCTGCGGCCGCTCGCGCGGTGCCGGGCCGCGCACGGCGCGTCGAACGGCTGCGGACAAGCCGCTGCCGCGGCGTTCGGGCACGGCGCCGAGGTCGATCCTGGGCCTGGGTGGCGCCGTCAGCCACGCGGGCGAATGGGGGAGCCGTTGAAGGCGGCCCACCGTCCTTCGCCATTCGTCCGCGTGGGCGATGCGCCGCGTCATTCGACCGTGATGGTCTCCTTCATGTACGGGTGAATCCCGCAGAACACCTTGTAGACGCCCGGTTTGTCGAAGCGGAACGAGTACGTCTCGTCCTGGTCGAGCGCCTTCGAATGAAAGATGCCGGCGTCGTTGACGACGGTGTGCGGTTCCGCGTCGAGGTTCTTCCACGTGATCGTCGTGCCGGCCTTGATCGTGGTCGACATCGGCGAAAACATGAAGTTGTGGATCGTCACGAGCGAGCCGTCCGGACCTTGCGCGAACGCGGCGAGCGGGGCGGTGGCGCACAGGATCAGCGCCGCGATGAAGCTGGATTGCCTGAAGCGGGTCATGTCGGTCTCCTTATGATTCGGTGCGTCACGCCAGCGTCGTGTCATGCAGCGACGACGCGACCGGATGGCCGGCGAATTCGACGGTCGTCACGCCGAGCATCGACGGCAGCCGGTCGCGCGGCACGGTGAGCGGCACGGGGCCCGGGCCGTTGCCGGCCGTCGGCTGCGGGAACGCGGTGGAGCGCGCGGTGTGGAACGTCACGTTGCCTTCGACCTTCGACACGATCTGGTGGATGTGCCCGTTCAGCACGGTGACCGAGCCGAAGCGGCGCAGCAGCGCCATCGTCTGCGGCGCGTCGCCGGTGCCCCAGCCCCACGGCTCGTAGATGGTCCACATCGGCATGTGCGAGAACACGACGATCGGCGTGCTCGACGAGCGGCCCTTCAGATCCTGCGCGAGCCACGCGAGCTGGTCGTCGCCGAAGCTGCCGAGCCCGTTCGGCTTGAAGTGCATCACGTTGACGAGGCCGATGAAGTGCACGCCCGCGTGATCGAAGCTGTAGTACCCGCGGTTGTCGGATGCTTTGCCGAACCGGCCGAAGTATTCGGCTCCCGAACCGTCGGTGACGTCGTGCTCGCCGGGCACCGTATGCAGTTCCGGCACACGCAGCGCGGAGAGCAGTTGCGACGCGTGATCGAACTCCTCGGGCTTGGACAGGTGCGTGATGTCGCCGGTATGGATGGCCAGCGCGGGCATCGCCGGCATGCCGTTGACGAGGTCGATCGTCTGCTTCAGCGTGGCCGATACGTCGGGGTTCGCATCCTTGTTGAAGCCGATGTGCGTGTCGCTGATCTGCACGAACAGCGGGCGGCCCGCATTGGCGGGAAGCGTGTCGCCAGTCTGCGCGAGCGCGAGGTCGAACGGCGTCAGGATGCCGCCCGACAGCGTAAACAGCGTGCCGAGGCCACCGAAGGCCATGCAATGCAGGGCCTTGCGGCGCGACGGGTTGATGGGGGGCGATGAAGACATGTGAGCCTCGCATTCGTATGACGAAACCGGACGGCCGGATCGTCCTGGAATAAACCGGCGCCTTTGCTTGCCATACCGGCGCAGCGGCGGATTTATTCCCGCGCATGACGAGGCCGAGCACCCGTGTTCGCGGCTTGGCGGGCGGTGCAAGATTTTTGAAGGATGACCTGTCAATGACTTGTAAGTGACACGTCACATTTGCGTCACGACCGATCGATAGCCTGCCACTCCGAGTCACCTCTCCGGAGCCCCTTCATGCCGAATCTCGCGGCAACGGAAACCAGCGGTGCGGTCAGCCACCGCACGCGTACCATCAGCCTCGCGCTGTTTTTTCTGATCATTGCCTGCGGGATCGTCTACGTCGGCATTCATCTCAGCGCCGATCTCAGTCCCGTCAAGGAAAGTTCGGTCCTCCCGTTCCTGCTGCTGATCGTCGCGCTGCTGATCGCGCTCGGCTTCGAGTTCGTGAACGGCTTCCACGACACCGCGAACGCGGTTGCAACCGTCATCTATACGCATTCGCTCGACCCGCACCTCGCCGTCGTGTGGTCGGGCCTCTGGAACCTGTTCGGCGTGCTCGTGTCGAGCGGCGCCGTCGCGTTCGGCATCCTGCAGTTGCTGCCGGTCGAGCTGATCCTCCAGGTGGGCAGCGGCTCGGGCTTCGCGATGGTGTTCTCGCTGCTGATCGCGGCCGTCACGTGGAACCTCGCGACCTGGTATTTCGGGTTGCCGTCGTCGAGTTCGCACACGCTCGTCGGCTCGATCATCGGCGTTGGCCTGATGAACCAGATCGTCAGCGGCCCGTCGGCCACGAGCGGCGTCGACTGGAACCAGGCGCTCGGCGTCGGCAAGGCGCTGCTGTTCTCGCCGCTGATCGGCTTCGTGCTGTCCGCGCTCGTGCTGCTGCTGCTGAAGGCGCTCGTGCGCGTGCCGGCGTTGTACCAGGAGCCGAAGGGCAACAAGCCGCCGCCGTTCTGGATCCGCCTGCTGCTGATCCTGACCTGCACGGGCGTGTCGTTCGCGCACGGCTCGAACGACGGGCAGAAGGGCATGGGGCTGATCATGCTGATCCTGATCGGCGTGATGCCGACCGCGTATGCGCTGAACAAGGCCGTGACGCCCGACCAGACGAGCACGTTCGTCGCGGTGGCGCGCCACGCGTCGACGACGCTCGTCAAGTATGCGGACCCGGCCGCGCAGTCGGCCGCGCCGCGCGCCGACGTCGAGGCTTACGTGCGCACGCACACGCTGACGCCCGCGACGATTCCGGCGCTGGGCAAGCTCACCGACACGATCGCCGACCAGGTCGCGCAGGCCGGCGGCATCTCGAGCGTGCCGCAGAACCTCGTCGACAACGTACGCAACAACATGTACGTCGCGTCCGAGGCGATCCGGCTGATGGAGAAGGCGAAGGCGCCGGCGTTCTCGGTCGAGGACGCGAGCGCGCTCGATGCGTTCAAGAAACAGATGGACCGCGCGACGAAATTCATTCCGACCTGGGTGAAGGTCGCGGTCGCGATCGCGCTCGGCCTCGGCACGATGGTCGGCTGGAAGCGGATCGTCGTGACGGTCGGCGAGAAGATCGGCAAGTCGCATCTCACGTACGGGCAGGGCGCGTCGGCCGAGGCCGTCGCGATGCTGACGATCGGGATGGCCGACGCGTACGGGCTGCCGGTATCGACGACGCACGTGCTCGCGTCGGGCGTGGCCGGCACGATGACGGCCAGCGGCGCGGGCCTGCGCTGGGATACGGTGCGCAACCTCGTGCTCGCGTGGGTGCTGACGCTGCCCGCATCGATCGCGCTGTCGGCTGCCTTGTACTGGGTGCTGCACGGACTGTTCTGACCCGCGCCGGGGGGCGCGACGTCCGGCCGCGCGATGCGCGGCCGGTCCCATCGATTTTCAATTCAACACAAGACGCTACCGATGGATATCAGTTTCGATCCGAACCGCACCGCGAACGCTTCGGCGTGGCGCGTGCTGCCCAACCGCTGGGATGCCGTCGCGTTTCCGCTGATCATCTGCCTGCTCGCGATGGCGATCGTCGGGTTCCACCAGACGATGGCGCCGATCGGCGTGCTGCAGACGCAGAAGATCTCGCTCGATCCGTCGAACCTGCCTGAATACGCGTTGCGCACCACGCTGCGGATGCTCGCCGCGATGGTCGCGTCGCTCGTGTTCACGCTCGTCTACGGCACGCTCGCCGCGAAAAGCCGCCGCGCGGGCATGGTGCTGATTCCGATCCTCGACATCCTGCAGTCGGTGCCGGTGCTCGGCTACATCTCGTTTACCGTCACGTTCTTCCTCGCGCTGTTTCCGGGCCGCGTGCTCGGTGCGGAGCTGGCCGCGATCTTCGCGATCTTCACGAGCCAGGCGTGGAACATGACGTTCAGCTTCTACCAGTCGCTGCGCACCGTGCCGCGCGACCTGAGCGAAGTGTCGCGCGGCTTTCACCTGACGCCGTGGCAACGCTTCTGGAAGCTCGAGGTGCCGTTCTCGATGCCGGGCCTGATCTGGAACATGATGATGTCGATGTCGGGCGGCTGGTTCTTCGTCGTCGCGTCGGAAGCGATCACCGTCGGCAACCAGACCATCACGCTGCCGGGCATCGGCGCGTACCTCGCGCAGGCGATCTCCGACAAGAACCTCGGCGCGGTCGGCTGGGTGATCGTCGCGATGTCGGTCGTGATCCTCGCCTACGACCAGTTCCTGTTCCGCCCGCTCGTCGCTTGGGCCGACAAGTTCCGGATGGAGAACACCGCGTCGGGCGATGCGCCGCAATCCTGGCTGCTCGACATGATGCGCCGCACGCACCTGATCCATCAGTTGCTCGTGCCGGCCGGCTGGCTGCTGTCGCAGGCCGCGCGCATCCCGCTGCGCTTTCCGTCGCGGAAGGGCACGCGTGCGAACGGTGCGTCGTCGCGCCGCTCGTCGCGTATCGGCGACATCGTGTGGGCCGCGTTCGTGATCCTGCTGACGGTGTACGTCGTATGGCGCGTCGTCACGTTCGTCGCGACCGGCGTGACGATGGGCGAGGTCGGGCATGTGCTCGTGCTCGGGCTCATCACGCTGCTGCGCGTGCTGGTGCTGATCGCGATCGCGTCGGTGATCTGGGTGCCGCTCGGCGTGCTGATCGGGCTTCGCCCGGCGCTGGCCGAGAAGATCCAGCCGCTCGCGCAGTTTCTCGCCGCGTTCCCGGCGAACCTGCTGTTCCCGGTGTTCGTGATCGTGATCGTCCACTTCCACCTGAACGCGGACATCTGGCTGTCGCCGCTGATCGTGCTCGGCACGCAGTGGTACATCCTGTTCAACGTGATCGCCGGCGCGATGTCCTATCCGAACGATTACAAGGAAGCGACGAAGAATTTCCGCATCCGCGGCTGGCAGTGGTGGCGGCAGGCGATCCTGCCCGGCATCTTCCCGTACTACGTGACGGGTGCCATTACCGCGTCGGGCGGCGCGTGGAACGCGAGCATCGTGTCCGAGTTCGTGCAGTGGGGCGACACGAAGGTCGTCGCGCACGGCCTCGGCGCGTATATCGCGCAAACGACCGCGGCCGGCGATTTCCCGAAGATCATCCTGGGCATCGCCGTGATGTCCTTGTTCGTTACCCTGTTCAACCGTCTGCTGTGGCGTCCGATGTACGCCTATGCGGAATCCCGGCTCCGTCTCGATTGAGAGTAAGCGCGATGCAAAATTCGACCGTTATCAACGCCCCCGTCAAGACATCCCAGCCGCTGCAGCCACCGCGCCTCGGCGACGAAATCCTGCGCGTCGATCATGTCTGTCGCGGCTTCAACAAGTCGCAGGGCGAACTGCTCGTGCTCGACGATGCGAACCTGTCGCTGCGCGAAGGCGAGATCGTCGGGCTGCTCGGCCGTTCCGGCTCGGGCAAGTCGACGCTGCTGCGCATCATCGCCGGGCTGATCGAGCCGACCGGCGGCGAAGTGACCTATCTCGGCCAGCCGCTGCGCGGCCCGGCCGAAGGCGTCGCGATGGTGTTCCAGACCTTCGCGCTGTTCCCGTGGCTCACCGTGCTGCAGAACGTCGAGGCCGGCCTCGAAGCGCTCGGCGTCGGCGCACGCGAGCGGCGCGAGCGTGCGCTTGCCGCGATCGACCTGATCGGTCTCGACGGTTTCGAGAATGCATATCCGCGCGAGCTGTCGGGCGGCATGCGCCAGCGTGTGGGCTTTGCGCGCGCGCTCGTCGTCGACCCGACGATCCTGCTGATGGACGAGCCGTTCTCCGCGCTCGACGTGCTGACGGCCGAGACGCTGCGTACCGACCTGCTCGACCTGTGGACGCAGGGCCGCATGCCGATCAAGTCGGTGCTGATCGTCACGCACAACATCGAGGAAGCGGTGTTCATGTGCGACCGGATCCTCGTGCTGTCGTCGAACCCGGGCCGCGTGATCGCCGAGATCAAGGTGCCGTTCAAGCATCCGCGCAACCGGCTCGACACCGATTTCCGCAAGCTCGTCGACGACATCTACGCGAAGATGACCGCGCGTCAGACCGGCGAGGCGACGAAGAAGGGGCTCGAGCTCGGCAGCTGGATGCCGCGCGTGTCGACCAACCTGATGGCCGGCCTGATCGAGACGCTCGCGATGGCGCCGTACCATGGCCGCGCAGACATGCCGGAAATCGCGCGCACGCTGCACCTCGAGGTCGACGAATTGTTCCCGATCGCCGAAGTGCTGCAGCACCTCGGCTTCGCGGACGTACGGGAAGGGGACGTGTTCCTGACGCCGCCCGCGCGCGTGTTCGCGGAATTCGGCACGCAGGAGCGCAAGCTGATGTTCGCGGATCACCTGCTGAAGCATGTGCCGCTCGCCGCGCGGATCAAGAAGGTGCTGAACGAGCGTCCGGGCCATCGTGCGCCGCGCGTGCGCTTCGAGCAGGAGCTGGAGGATTTCCTGTCCGACGAAGCGGCCGAGGAAACGCTCGACGCGGTGATCGACTGGGGGCGTTACGGGGAAGTGTTCTCGTATAACGACAAGACCGAGGTGTTCAGTCTCGAGGATGTCGAGAGCTGACAGTCGCGAAGTGGTTGCATGGGGTGCCGCATCCATCCGTCATCGATGCCGCACCTCCGTCGGAGCCTGTTGCATGGCCGACAGGGTTGCCGACGGGCTATTCATTCAACCTCGACGGCCTGCGCAAGCCGAAGCACGGATGAACGAGACGGTCCGCGATACGGATCGCGTCACCACGGCCTGAAGCGGGATCCCGGGCCGAACTTCGGGCCTTCAGGCCGCCTCGGCGGGGCGGGCCGCGTCGATGTACTCGGCCAGCACCATCGCGGCGGCGTTGCCCGGCGTCGAACCGAGCAATTGCGGCGCATAGACGCTGTCGCCGATCTCGATCGGCTGCCCCGACAGCGCACACACGCCGCGCTTGCGCGTGGTGAACAGCCGCCACTTCTGATAACCGTAGTGCCCGGTGCATGCGTCGCGCCATGAAATCATCACGGTGTCGGCCGTGGGCCGCTCGAGCACGTTGATGGACGGCTTGCTCGTCGCATCCCACGACGGCAGCCGGTCGCGCGTGACGCTGCGCCGCCGCGGCACGCCCCACGAGACGGACGGCATGTCGAAGCTGCTGATCGCGGCGACGGTCACGAGCCAGGGCGCTAAACGGTTGTTCATGTCGGTTTTCCTCGAAAAACGTTACGCGACACCGCCACGCGGCATCACGACAGGCGGATGCGCGGCTGCACGCAGCCGTTGATCCGTTCGGCGATCCACAGCAGGGTCGCCTTGGAGAGGCCGTGCAGCGCCTGCTGGTGCCGCCGGTAGAGCATCAGGTGGCTGAACTGCGCGAAACGCCCCTGGATGAAGCCGCCGCGAAAGAACCCGAACTGCCCGAGCGTGCCGAACGCGTCGTAGTCGCTGATCGAGACGAGCGCGCCGAAATCGTGGAACGCGAACGGCGGAATCGGCGTGCCGTCGAGCCATGCAGGCAAGTGCTTCGCGAGGTGCTCGGCCTGTTGGGTCGCGACTTGCGCGGTGGGCGGCAGCGGCCGTTCCTGGCCGTCGGGCAGGAGGCTGGCGCAATCGCCGATCGCGAACACGTGCTCGTCGCCCGTGGCCTGCAGCGTCGGCCCGACGACGATCTGGTTCGCGCGATTCGTGTCGAGGCCGTCGAGCGCCTGCATGAAATCGGGCGCCTTCACGCCGGCCGCCCAGACCATCAGGTCCGCTTCCGCGAATGAACCGTCGCCGTAGTGGAAGCCGTTCGCGTCGGCGGACGTGACACGGGTCGACGTCAGCACGTGAAAGCCGATCTGTTCGAGCCGGCGCTGCGCGGACGCGGAAATCCGCGGCGGAAACGCGGCGAGGATGCGCGGGCCGCTTTCGAGCAGCGTGAGCTGCAGTCGCTCGCGTACCGTCGCGTCGCCATACGCCTGCGCCACTTCCAGCAGGCGGCTCAGCTCCGCCGCGAGTTCGACGCCGGTTGCGCCCGCGCCGACGATCGCGACGCGGAACGGCTCGTCGCGCGCGATGCTGCGAAAGACGCGCATCCGCAACGCTTCGTTGAAGGTCTCGGCCTGCCGCTGGCTGTCGATGAAATAGCAGTGCTCGCGCACGCCCGGAACGCCGAAATCGTTGGCCTGGCTGCCGAGCGCGAGGATCAGCACGTCGTATTCGAGCTCGCGTGCGTCGAGCACGAGTTCGCCGTCCTGCGAGCGGATCTCGCCGAGCTGCACGCGGCGGCGTGCGCGATCGAGCCCCTTCAGTTCGCCGGGCTGGTACGCATAGCCGTGGTCACGAGCATGGGCGAGGAAGATCACCTGTTGCTGCTGTACGTCGCGCGTGCCGGCCGCGATCGTGTGCAGCATCGGCTTCCAGATGTGGGTCGGGCTGCGGTCGACGACGGTGACCTGGGCGCGCCCGGACCGGCCGAGGCGCTCGCCCAGGCGGGTCGCGAGTTGCAGGCCGGCGATCCCGCCGCCGACGATAACGATGCGTGTAGGGGTTGTCATGGATAAATCATCACGTGATGAATAAGGTATGATCGTAGCGCTTCCCGGCTTCGCGTGTCAACGGAGCGGGGCAGGTCACCCGGTTTTTGGCGCCGCTAAAGCGGGGCCTGAGCAGGGGTATTCGAATCATTCAAGGAGAGCAGGAAGACGTGACTGAAGTCACTGAGCGCGCGCCGGCCAAGCGGCGTATGCGAGGGCGGCCGCTGGCCGGGGCGGCCGTGGGGCCGGACGTGATATTGCGGGCCGCGCGCCAAATGTTTGCCAAACGTGGCTACGACGCGACGAGCGTGCGCGAAGTCGCGCGCGAGCTGGGGGTCGATGCGGCGCTGATCGCGCACCATTTCGGTACGAAGGAAACGTTGTGGCTGGCGGTTCTCGAGCAGATCGCCGAGCTCGCCCAGCCGATGTTCGATGCCCTGCGCGCGTTGCGCACGTCGCCGCTGTCGCATCGCGACCGCGTGCTGCGCGCGATCGAGCTGTGCGTCGAGCACGAGTTCGACGAGCCCGACGTGGGCATGTTCTTCTCGACGGCAGCGACGGAAGTGGGGGGGCGTCTCTACCGGCTGCAGGAGCGGCTCGTGCGCCCGTACTATGACGTGCTGTTTCCGCTGCTGTCGGACGGCGTCGAGGCCGGCGTGATTCGCCCGGTCGATCCGACCGTGCTGTTCTTCATGCTTGCGAACGCGATCGGCACGACGGTGTCGTACAGCCACATGATGCTGGAGTACACGTCGCTGCCCACGCGGCAGGACGCGTTCCGCAAGGCCGTGGCCGACGCCGCGTTCAACGTCGTCGGCGTCTGAGCGCGGCGCGCGGTCACGCCGCCAGCACCCGCACCCGTTCGCGCACCGCGCTTCGCGCGGTCTCGCGCAGCGCATCGGCGAGCGGCCCTGGCGCCGGGTGCGCGATCGCCAGCTCGTATGCGAGCGGGTTGCCCGCCTCTTTCAGTTCGCAGAACGTAACGTCATGCCTTGCGGCTGCATCGGCACGAACAGGCGCTGCGTCAGCGCGACGCCGGTGCCGCTCGCGACGCACCGGGCCGTCGTCTGCATCGGGTGCGGCTTGCCGGGCCGCGTGGGTCGTTCGTCACCGGCGCGACGATCGCGGTGAACGACGGCTGGCGCGTCGGGTGACGCCATCCATCCAGGCGGCCGGGTGGGGCATCGCGCGCCACGTCCGGCCTGCCTGTCATTTGATGTCCGTAGGCGGCGCATCGCCGAGCCAGCGCCGCGCACCGGGCCCGTTGCGACCCGCGCGGTCTTCCGGGTTCGTCAGCTTGCAGCGCTTCAGCGACAGGCAGCCGCAGCCGATGCATTCGTCGAGGTTGATGTAGAGCCGCTGCAACTCCTCGATCCGGCTCGCGACGCGCTGCTTCCAGCCGCGCGACAGCCGCTGCCAGTCCTTGTTGCTCGGCGCGGTGTCCTCGGGGAGGCTGACGAGCTGCTCGGCGATCTCGTCGAGCGAATAGCCGATCTTCTGCGCGAACACGATGAACGCGATCAACCGCAGCACCGCGCGCGAATAGTGGCGATGGCTCGAGCCGTTGCGGTGCGACTTGATGAGCCCGCGTGTCTCGTAGAACCGCAGCGTCGACGCCGGCACGCCGCTGCGCGCGGCCACTTCGCGGATCGACAGCAGAGGCCATTGCGGCATTTCCTGGATACCCATGATGCACCTCCGGGAAAACTTGACTTGAAGTTAACTTCAACTTTTATGCTACGCGGCAGTTTAACCCTCGCGAGGCATCATGCTCTCCTTATCCCTACGCAGGACGTCGCCTTTGGGCGCGGCCTGCGCACTGCTGCTGGCGTTGTCGGGCTGTCACGACGGCAAAGGCGCATCGTCGGCCCAAGCCCTTCCCGAAGTCGGCGTCGCCACTATCGCGCCTCGCACGATCCGCCTCGCGGACGAATTCAACGGCCGCGTCGAAGCAGTCGATGCCGTCGAACTGCGGCCGCGCGTGAGCGGCTATCTGCAGCGCGTCGCCTACAAGGAGGGCGACCTGGTCGCGCAGGGCGCGCTGCTGTTCGAGATCGACCCGCGCCCGTACCGGATCGCACTCGATCGCGCGAACGCGCAGCTGCAGCGGGCCCGCGCGGCAGCGAGCCTCGCGAACGTGCAGCTCAAGCGCGTGCAGACGCTGATCGACGCGCATGCGACGTCGCAGGAAGAACTCGACAACGCACGCGCCACGGCCGAGCAGGCGCGCGCCGACCTGCAGGCGGCCGATGCGGCCGTCGCCGACGCGAAGCTCAATCTCGGTTTCACCGAAGTGCGCGCGCCGATCGCGGGCCGCGTCGGCCGCGCGGTCACCACCGTCGGCAACCTGGCGCGCGCGGACGACACGCTGCTGACAACCGTCGTGTCGCAGAACCCCGTCTACGTGTACTTCGACTGCGACGAACAGAGCTACCTGCGCTACAACGCACGGCGTGCCGATCCGAAGCACCGCGCGATCGGCGCCGATCCGGTGCGCGTGGGCCTCGCGAACGAGACGGGCTTCCCGCATGCGGGCACCGTCGACTTTCTCGACAACCGGCTCGACCCGCAAACGGGCACGATCCGCGCGCGTGTGCGGCTGCCGAATGCGGACCATGCATTTACGCCGGGCCTGTATGCGCGCGTGCAGCTCGTCAGCGGCCACGACCAGGATGCGCTGCTCGTCGACGACAAGGCCGTGCTCACCGACCAGGACCGCAAGTACGTGTATGTGATCGGCCCCGGCGACAAGGCGCTGCGCCGTGACGTGACGATCGGCCGCGGGCTGGACGGCGAGCGGATCATCGAGAAGGGGATCCAGGCGGGCGATCGCGTGGTCGTCGACGGCATGCAGCGGATCTACTATCCGGGCGCGCAGGTGAAGCCGAAGGCGCTCCCTGCACGCGCTGCCGCCGGTGCCGGCACCGGCGAGGGCAACGGGCCGGGCAGCGGCGCGCAGGCCGTGGCCGACGCCGGCGCGCCGGCCGTGCAATAACGGGAGACAGGCAATGGATTTCTCCCGATTCTTCATCGACCGGCCGATCTTCGCGGTCGTGCTGTCGATCGTCATCTTCGCGATCGGCCTGATCTCGATCCCGATGCTGCCCGCCGGCGAATACCCGGAAGTCGTGCCGCCGAGCGTCGTCGTGCGTGCGACGTACCCGGGCGCGAACCCGAAGGAAATCGCCGAATCGGTCGCCGAACCGCTGGAAGAGGCGATCAACGGCGTCGAAGGCATCATGTACATGAAGTCGGTCGCAGGCTCCGACGGCAGCCTGCAGGTCGTCGTCACGTTCGTGCAGGGCGTCGATCCCGACACCGCCGCCGTGCGCGTGCAGAACCGCGTGAGCCAGGCGCTGTCGCGCCTGCCCGACGAGGTGCGCCAGTACGGCGTGACCACGCAGAAGCAGTCGCCGACGCCGCTGATGTACGTGAGCCTCTATTCGCCGGACAACAGCCACGATTCGCTGTACCTGCGCAACTACCTGACGCTGCACGTGAAGGACGAGCTGTCGCGGCTCGCCGGCATCGGCGACGTCGGCGTGTACGGCTCGGGCGACTATGCGATGCGGCTGTGGCTCGACCCGAACCGGCTCGCGTCGCGCGGGCTGACGGCGAGCGACGTGATCGCCGCCGTGCGCGAGCAGAACGTGCAGGTGTCGGCCGGCCAGCTCGGCGCGGAGCCATCGCCGAAGAAAAACGACTTCCTGCTGTCGATCAACGTGCGCGGCCGGCTGCGCACGGTGCAGGAGTTCGGCGACATCGTGCTGCGCAACGGCGACGACGGCCAGGTCGTGAAGCTGTCCGACGTCGCGCGCATCGAGCTCGGCGCGGGCGACTACACGCTGCGCTCCTATTTCAACGACAGGCAATCGGCGGTGGTCGGCATCTTCCTGTCGCCGGGGGCGAACGCGCTCGAGGTCGCGAAGGCCGTGTATGCGAAGTTCGACGAACTGTCGAAGCGTTTCCCGCCCGGCGTTGCGTATCGTCCGGTGTGGGATCCGACCGTGTTCGTGCGCGAATCGATCCGCGCGGTGCAGCACACGCTGATCGAGGCGGTCGTGCTGGTCGTGCTCGTCGTGATCCTGTTCCTGCAGACGTGGCGCGCATCGATCATCCCGCTCGTCGCGGTGCCCGTCTCGGTGGTCGGTACGTTCGCGTGGCTCTATCTGCTCGGCTATTCGATCAACACGCTGACGCTGTTCGGGCTCGTGCTCGCGATCGGGATCGTCGTCGACGATGCGATCGTGGTCGTCGAGAACGTCGAGCGCAACATCGCGCAGGGGCTGAGCCCGCGCGACGCCGCGCACCAGGCGATGCACGAGGTGTCGGGGCCGATCGTCGCGATCGCGCTCGTGCTGTGCGCGGTGTTCGTGCCGATGGCCTTCATGTCGGGCGTCACCGGCCAGTTCTACCGGCAGTTCGCGGTGACGATCGCGATCTCGACGGTGATCTCCGCGATCAACTCGCTGACGCTGTCGCCGGCGCTTGCCGCGAAGCTGCTGCGTCCGCACGGCGCGCCGAAAGATGCGCTCACGCGCGGGCTCGATCGCGCGTTCGGCTGGCTGTTCCATCCGTTCAACCGCTTCTTCGACCGCAGTTCCGTTCGCTATCACGGCTTCGTGTCGCGCACGCTGAAGCGGCGCGGGGTGGTGTTCGCGGTCTATGCGGCGCTGCTCGCGGCGACCACGCTGCTGCTCAACGCGGTGCCGGGCGGCTTCATCCCCGTGCAGGACAAGCTGTACCTGTTCGCGGGCGCGAAGCTGCCGGAAGGCGCATCGCTCGCGCGCACCAGCGAGGTGACCGAACAGATGACGAAGATCGCGCTCGGCACCGACGGTGTCGAGATGGTGCCGGCGTTTGCCGGGCTGAACGCGCTGCAGGGCGTGAACACGCCGAACATCACGAATTCGTACGTGATCCTGAAGCCGTTCGACCAGCGTCACCGCAGCGCGGCGGAGATCAACGCGGACCTGAACGCGCGCTTCGCGGCGATCGGCGGCGGCATGACCTATGCGCTGATGCCGCCGCCGATCCAGGGCCTCGGCAACGGCTCGGGCTATTCGCTGTACCTGGAGGATCGCGGCGGGCTCGGCTACGGCGCCTTGCAGAACGCGCTCGCCGCGTTCCAGGCCGCCGTCGCGAAGACGCCGGGGATGAGCTACCCCGTCAGCTCGTACCAGGCGAACATCCCGCAGCTCGAGGTGAAGGTCGACCGGTTGAAGGCGAAGGCGCAGGGCGTCGCGCTGACCGACCTGTTCAGCACGCTGCAGGTCTATCTCGGCTCGATGTACGTGAACGACTTCAACCTGTTCGGCCGCGTGTACCGCGTGATGGCGCAGGCCGATGCCGGCCACCGGCAGACGGCCGCCGACATCGCGAACCTGCGCACGCGCAACGCGAAGGGCGAGATGGTGCCGATCGGCTCGATGGTGACGGTGGCGCCCGCGTACGGGCCCGACCCGGTCGTTCGCTACAACGGCTATCCGGCCGCGAACCTGATCGGCGATGCCGATCCGAAGGTGATGTCGTCGTCGCAGGCGATCGAGAAGCTGCAGCAGATCGCGAAGGACGTGCTGCCGCCGGGCATCACGCTCGAATGGACCGACCTCAGCTACCAGCAGGTCACGCAGAGCAACGCGGCGATCGTCGTGTTCCCGCTCGCGGTGATGCTCGTGTTCCTCGTGCTCGCGTCGCTGTACGAGAGCTGGACGCTGCCGCTCGCGGTGATCCTGATCGTGCCCGTGTGCATCTGCGCCGCACTGTTCGGCGTGTGGCTGTCGGGCGGCGACAACAACGTGTTCGTGCAGGTCGGTCTCGTCGTGCTGATGGGGTTGGCGTGCAAGAACGCGATCCTGATCGTCGAGTTCGCCCGCGAGCTCGAAATCCAGGGCAAGGGCGTGATCGAAGCCGCGCTCGAAGCATGCAAGCTGCGGCTGCGCCCGATCGTGATGACGTCGGTCGCGTTCATCGCGGGCTCGGTGCCGCTCCTGATCGGCGGCGGCGCGGGCAGCGAAGTGCGGGCGGCCACCGGCATCACCGTGTTCGCGGGGATGCTGGGCGTCACGCTGTTCGGGCTGTTCCTGACGCCCGTGTTTTACGTGGCGATCCGCAAGCTCGCGGGCGGCACGCCGGCCGTGTGGAGCGAACACCACGGCACCCTCGAAGGAGAAAACCGATGAGCGCCGCTTTCCGTCTTTCCGCGCTCGCGCTGTCGGTGACGCTCGCCGCGTGCGCGGTCGGCCCCGATTTCAGGCGGCCCGACACGGCCACGGGCGCGCGGTTCGCCCGCGACGCGCATCCGGCGGCGTTGCGCGATGCGGCGCCGTCCGGTACGACGCCGGAGATGCCGCGCGACGCGTCGGCCGATGCCGATGCCGCGTTCTGGCGCGGTTTCGGCGATCCGGTGCTGACGCAGCTGATCGACACGGCGCTCGCGGCGAACCAGGATCTGCAGGTCGCCGTGTCGCGCTACGACGCGTCGAATGCGCTGCTGTCGCAGGCTACGTTCGACCGCTACCCGACGATTACCGCGAGCGGGCAGATCGGCCATCAGCTGATGAGCAAGGACCAGGCGTTCGGCGCGCCGCGCAGCCAGCGCGATACGCCGACGTCCAGCGTCGGGATCAATGCCGCGTGGGAGCTCGACCTGTTCGGCCGCGTGCGCCGTTCGATCGAGTCGCAGCGTGCGGAAACGGCCGCCAGCGCGGCGGACGTGCGCGCGGTGCGCGTCGCGATCGCCGGCGAGGTGGCGAGCACGTACGTCGATTTGCGCGGCTCGCAGGAGCGACTGCGGATTGCGCGCGAGAACGCCGACAACCAGAAGCAGACGCTCGCGCTGATCAATGCACGCGTCGGTGCGGGGAGAGGGTCCGAACTCGATGCGGCGCGGGCGCGCGCGCAGTACGAATCGACGACGTCGCGGATCGCCGTGTACGAGGCGGCGATCGGCGTCGACGAGCACCGGCTCGCGGTGCTGACCGGGCAGACGCCGGACGCGCTGATCGGCCGCTTCGATCTTCCGAAAGCAGCCGCGTCGGCGGGCACGCCGGTGCCGCTGCCCGCGCTGGCCGCCGACATCGATCCCGGCACGCCGGGCGACTTGCTGCGGCGGCGGCCCGACGTCGCGGCCGCCGAGGCGCGGCTGCACGCGGCGACCGCGCGCATCGGCGTCGCCACGGCCGACCTGTTCCCGCGCTTCACGCTGTCGGGGCTGCTCGGCAGCGCGACGAGCAGCTACGGGTTCTTCCGCGCGGGTAGCGACACGAACCTGATCGCGCTCGGCATCGACTGGTCGTTCCTCGATGTCGGCCGCGTGCGTGCACGGATCGCCGCGAGCGATGCCGAAGCGGCCGGCCAGCTCGCGCAGTACCGGCAGACCGTGCTCGGGGCGCTGGAGGAAACCGAGAACGCGTTGCTGCGCGCCGCCCGCACACGTGACGAGACGGATCATCTCGTGCGGGCCGCGACCGACAGCGCGCGCGCCGCGCAACTGGCGCAGGCGCGGTTTTCGGCGGGTGCGATCGACTATTACGAAGTGCTCGACGCGCAACGCACGCTGCTGCAGGCGCAGGATGCGGCGGCCGACGGGCAGATGCGCAGCGCGGCGTCGACGGTGGCGCTGTACAAGGCGCTTGCGGGCGGATGGCCGTCGGGAACGGGCCAGGGCCCGCAAGGCCCGCTCGCGCAGTCGGGGCAGTAGCGCGGGCGCGGCGGCGCGGCCGGCCAGAGCGATCCTGCCTGCCGCGCGCCGCCCGACTACACGCTGGCCGGATCGACCTTGTCGATGTCGATACCGTAGCGCCGGATTGCTTCGCCTGCCTTGGCACGTGGTATCGCGCCGTCGTCGGCGAGGGCCGTCAGCGCCGCGATCAAGATGAAGTGCCGATCGACCTCGAAGAACGCGCGCAGCGCATCGCGCGTATCCGAGCGGCCGAAGCCGTCGGTGCCGAGCGACACGAAGCGTCGGCCGTCGACGAACGCGCGGATCTGGTCGCCGACGATCTTCATGTAGTCGGTCGCCACCACCACCGGGCCCGTGCGGCCGTAGATGCCGGGCGCCGAATGGCCCTGGATGTAGACCATGTCGCCGTCGAAGGTGTCGGTGCGGCCGCGAAAGAAGTGGTCGAAGTCGACGTCGTACAGCACCGCGGCCGACTGGTAGGTCGCGATGTGCCCGCCGCCGCTCGAATGCCGGCCGGCGCGCAGCACCATCACCATCGCGTTCCAGCGGATCATCGCGTTCAGGCGCCGTTCGAGCGCGAGACCGCCCGGATAGGCCGGTTGCCGTTCACGCGGCACCGTGTTTACGTACGCGGTCGTCACGCGGCCGTGCAGGTCGCACGTGACGTGCGGCGTCGAGGTCGGAAAGCCGGTCGAGCAGGTAGTGCGCGCGCGGGCGGCCTTCGAGCGCGATCACGGATTCGAGCGCATCGAGTCATTTGCGGGTTTCCTGCGGGTCGATGTCGGGTAGCGCGAGAGGTGCGGTCATGCAATGTCTCCAGAAGCATAAGGCTGCGCGGGGCGATGGTCGTGGCGCCGCGTCGCGCGACGGAACGCCTGCCGATCGGCGGGCTGACAGTTGCAATTGCAATCGTATGGGGGCAATTGTTATCGAGGTAAGATTTAATTGCAAATGCAATTCAACGAGAGGAACGACCTGACATGAGCGCACCCGAACCCGATCTGTGGTTTTCGTTCGTCCGCGCGCACCGGACGATGATTCGCGAGATCGAGCGCCGCCTTGCGGCGGCCGGCCTGCCGGCCTATGCGTGGTACGACGCGTTGTGGGGGCTCGAAAGCGAGCCCGACGGCACGCGCCGCATGCACGAACTGGCCGACGTGCTCGCGATCGAGCGCTACAACCTCACGCGGCTCGTCGACCGGCTCGAACAGGAGGGGCTCGTCACGCGCGCCCGTTCGGCGGACGACGGCCGCGCCGCGTACGCGAGCATCACCGACAAGGGGCGAACGCTGCGCAAGAAGATGTGGAAGGTGTACCAGTCGACGGTTGAGGAACTCTTTCTCGACCAGTTCACCGGCAAGGAGCAGGCGGCGATGGCCGCCGCGCTCGACCGTGCGGCCGCCGCGGCGCGCGACGCGTCGGCCGACGCGAGGTAGCGGCGGAGGGCGCGCGCTGCCGGCCGCGCGATGCGGGCGTTACCGCACGTTCGGCCCCTTGACGGTCAGCCGGCACACGGTCGCGAGTGCGAGCAGGTTCGGGTCGCGTTCGCGCCGGTGGAGGAAGCTCAATCCGATCGTCTGGCGGATCGTGGGCCCGGCGAGCGGCACGAGCGCGATCTTGTGCGCGAACAGGTCGCGCACGCGGCCGGGCAGCAGCGAACAGCCGACCCCGCCCGACACGAGGTTGATCAGCGAGAAGATGTCGCCCACCCGCATCACGACGTTCGGCGTGACGCCGGCCGCGCGAAACGCTTCCGTGAAGCCGTGATGCGTCGCGAAGCCTTCGCCGAGCGACACGAACGGTGCGTCGCCGCACGAGCACAGATCGATGGCGTCGTGCCGCGCGTATGGCGAGTCGATCGGCGCGGCGAAGAACATCTCGTCCTCGAACAGCGCGATCGATTCGATTTCGGCGTCCGGTTCGGGCAGCGCCATCAGCGTCGCATCGATCGCGCCTTGCCGGAGCTTGTCGAGCAGGTCGGCGTTCGAGCCGAGCACGAGCTCGGCTTGCAGCTCGGGGCGGCGCGCCTTCAGCGCGATCACGACTTCGGGCACGGTGCGGATCGTCAACGAGTAGAGCGAACCGATCTTCAACTGGCCGGCGCCGTAGCCGGCCGCCTCGCGCGTCGAGCGGATCCCGTCCGTCATCGTCTTGAGCACTTCGCCCGCGACTTCGGCGAGCACCTGCGCGGCGTCGGTCGGAATCAGGTTCCGCCCCTCGTGGCGAAACAGCGCGCAGTGCATCCCTTCCTCGAGCGTGTGCAGCGCGCGGTGCACGCTGACCGTGCTGACGCCCAGCGCCTCGGCGGCCTTCGCGAGGCTGCCGGCCTCCATGAAGGCGAGCAGCACCTCGAGCTTGCGGAACGTGATTTCTTCGTTGATGCGGTTGCGCATGGTACGGCCGACGGAAAGGGCGGCCGACGATTCTGCCGCAGAACCGGGACCGCAACAATGCGCGAATTTCCGGGTTTTTCGCATGCAGAAGCGCGGTGGAGAGACATTTAATCTCCGGCTAATCGTCTGCCGCGGGCATTAATTGATGCGGTTTTTTGGCATCCCTATGATCGTTTCACGCCGGTCGTGCGTGCGGCCGAGAGGTTTCGACGGTGCGTGCCTGTCGCGCACCGGCCGGCGATCCGAACCGCCGGTTCGCCCATGCCCGCCACGGAATGCGGGACGCATGCGGTGCGGCGCCATGAGACTGCAGGAGAAAAGCATGCGCGACTCACGTCGGAACTCGCGGCATCGGCAGGTGGTTGCCGCTGTCGTCGGCAACACCCTCGAGTGGTACGACTTCATCGTTTACGGTTTCTTCTCCGGCATCATCGCGCGGCTGTTCTTTCCCGCCGAGAGCCAGTACGCGTCGCTGCTGATGTCGCTCGCGACCTTCGGCGTCGGCTTCTTCATGCGCCCGGTGGGTGGCATCCTGCTCGGGCTCTATGCGGACCGCAAGGGCCGCAAGGCCGCGATGCAGCTCATCATCTTCCTGATGACGCTGTCGATCGCGTTGATCACGTTCGCGCCGTCGTACGCGGCGATCGGCCCCGCGGCGCCGGTCCTGATCGTCGTTGCGCGGCTGCTGCAGGGCTTCGCGACCGGCGGCGAATACGCGAGCGCGACCGCGTTCCTCGTGGAAAGCGCGCCGGAGAACCGGCGCGGGCTGTACGGATCGTGGCAACTGATCGGCCAGTGTCTCGCGGTGTTCTCGGGCGCCGCGATGGGCGCGTGGGCCACGCAGTCGCTGTCGGAGGCGACACTGCATAGCTGGGGATGGCGCGTGCCGTTCGCGCTCGGGCTGCTGATCGGGCCGGTCGGTCTGTGGATCCGCCGACACATGGAGGAGACCGAGGCGTTCCTCGACGCGAGCAAGTCGACCGTCGAGCCTCAGGCGAGCGTGTCGGGCGTACTGCGCGACAACCTGCGCGGCGTGCTGGTGTCGATGGGGCAGACGATCACCGGCACGGCTGTGTTCTACGTGATGCTGGTGAACATGCCGACGTTCGTGCACAAGACCTTCGGGCTGCCGCTCGACCAGGTATTCAAGGTGCAGATGGCGGCGGTTGCGCTGCTGACGGTGACGATCCCGGTCGCGGCGCTCGTGTCCGACCGCATCGGCCGGCGGCCCGTGCTGATCGCCGGTTCGCTGGCACTGCTGACGGTCACGTATCCGCTGTTCACGTGGCTGGCTGCCGCGCCGGGCATCGGGCGCTTGCTCGCGATGCAGCTCGTGATCTGCACAATCATCGGCATCTGCTACGGGCCTGCGCCGACTACGCTCGCCGAGCAGTTCGCGACGCGTTCGCGCTCGACCGGCATCGCGCTTGCCTACAACGTCGCGGTGATGGTGTTCGGCGGCTTCGCGCCGTTCATCGTCACGTGGCTGACGCACGCGAGCGGGTCGCCGGTCGCACCTGCGTGGTACGTGCTGTTCGCGGCATCGTTCGGGCTGCTCGCGAGCGTGTTCATGCACGACGGCGCACCGTGCGTGCTCGCACGCCGGCAGTTTCTCCAGGGTGAGCCGGCGAGCGCCAAGTAGCGGCCGTGTCCTGCCGCCCGCACCGGCGAGCCATCGGCGCGCGCGGCATGCAGGGTATCGGTCCTGCCGATGCTTAGCATCGCGGCCGGCGGCCTACCGCGGCCGCCGGCCGGTCGTTACGCTTGGGCGATCATCCACTCTGTCCGGAAGGTCGCCATGTCCCGGCTCGACTACAAGCTGCTCGGCCCCTGCCTGCTCGCCATCGCGATCGACGCGATGGGGTTCGGGCTCGTCTATCCAATGATGTCCGCGATTTTCAGCGATCCGCACGCGGGCATCCTGCCGGTCGACGCCGGCGCGCATGCGCGCAATTTCTACCTTGGTCTCGGCTACGGGATCTACCCGTTGTGCATGTTCTTCGGCTCGTCGCTGATGGGCGACCTGTCCGATCGCTACGGCCGCCGCAGGATCCTGCTGCTGTGCGTGCTCGGCCTCGCGGCCGGCTACGCGATGATGGCGGCCGGCGCATGGCACGCGAGCGTCGCGCTGCTGCTGGCCGGGCGCGGGCTCACCGGGCTGATGGCCGGCTGCCAGGGCATCGCGCAGGCGGCGATCACGGACGTGAGCACGCCGGAGAACAAGGCATACAACATGAGCATCATGTCGCTCGCGTTCAGCGCGGGCGTGATCGTCGGCCCGGTGCTCGGCGGCGTCACGTCCGACCGCACGATTTCGCCGCTGTTCGACTACGGCACGCCGTTCGTGCTCGTCGCCGCGCTGTCGCTGGCCTGCGCGTTCTGGACCTGGGCGTCGTATCGCGACTCGACGGCACCGCGCGGCGACACGCGCATCGATCCGCTGCTGCCGCTGCGGATCATCGGGGAGGCCGCGCGCCAGCGCAACGTCGCGTTCCTGTCGGTCGTGTTCTTCCTGATGCAGGTCGGCTACGGGCTCTACCTGCAGACCATCATGCTGCTGCTGCAGGCGAAGTTCGGCTACACGAGCGCGCGGCTCGGGCTGTTCAGCGGCGTGATCGGCCTCTGCTTCGTGTTCGGCCTGCTGGTTGTCGTGCGGCGGATGCTGCGCGTGTGGCGCGTGGTCGACATCGCGAAGACGGGCCTGCTCGTCGCGGGCGTCGGCCAGGTGCTGTCCGCGCTGTTCCCGCACGAGCCCGTACTGTGGGCGCTCGCGATGGTCGTCGGCTGCTTCGACATGGTTGCATATACGACGATGTATACGGCGTTCTCCGACGCGGTCAGTGAGGACCGGCAAGGCTGGGCGCTCGGCGTCGCGGGCTCGGTGATGGCCGTCGCGTGGGTCGTCACGGGCGCGCTCACGAACCTGCTGCCCGTGTTCGGCGAGATCGGCCTGCTGCTGATCGGCGGCGGGGGCTTCCTGCTCAGCTTCGCGATGATGGTCGCGTACGGCCGCACGGAGCCGGGTGCTCGAACGGTCGTGCTGTCGTAGGCGGTTTGCACGTTGGCCCGATCCTGTCGGACGTTGTCCCGCGGGCCGCTGTCGTGCCGGGCCGCGCGGCCTGACACTGGCGTCTCCCGGCCGGAGCCCATTCCGGCCGTGTCCGGCGGCGCCGGCAGGCCCGGCGCGCCGTTCCTTCGATATGCCAACCGAGAGAGCGACTCATGCAACATCCGACCATCCGTACCCTGGCGGGCGCGACCGCGCCGACATCGATCGCCGCCGCCCGCACCGCGCTGCTGGTGATCGATTTCCAGAATGAATACTTCGGCGGCCGCCTGCCGATTCCGGAGGGGCCGCGTGCGCTGGGCAATGCGCAGCGCGTGATCGCGTTCGCCGACCGCGCAGGCATGCCGGTGTTTCACGTCCAGCACGTCGGTACGGCCGACAGCCCGATCTTCGCCGACGGCAGCGACGGCTTCCGTTTTCACGCGGACCTGCAGCCGGCGGCGCATCACACGGTGGTGAAAAAGACGTCTGTGAGCGTGTTCCCGACGACGGACATCGATGCGCGCCTGAAGGCGGCCGGGATCGACACGCTGATCGTCACGGGCCTGATGACGCATGCATGCGTCGCCGGCGCGGCACGCGATGCGGTGCCGCTCGGCTACGCGGTGATCGTCGTCGACGACGCATGTGCGACGCGTGACCTCGACACCGCGGACGGCGGCACGGTGTCGCACCGCGACCTCCATCGCGCGACGCTGGCCGCGTTGTCGGACACGTTCGGCGATGTGCTGACGACCGAACAGGTGCTGGCGCTCGCCGTCGCCTGACGGTCGCCGGCGTTGTTCAGGGAAATATGGGCGGGGCTCATCGTTGACACCGTCTTCGCGAACGGCCGCCCGTGCCGGCCGTGCTGCGCGTACGACGGTGCGCCGGCTGACGGTGCGGTCATGCGGGACGGTGGCCGGCGCGGCGGCGAAGCTCGATTGTAGGGGACTTCGCCGGCGCGGGGCATTCGCGCTGGCCCGGCGGGCGGCCGATCGTCCGTTGACGGATGGCGCGCATCGTTGCGCACCACGTGCCGGCCCTGCGCGTCAGAACATCGTGTTCGCGTTCGCGGCCTTTTCCGGTACCGACTGGATCACGTCCCAGTGTTCGACGATCTTGCCGTCCTTGACGCGGAAGATGTCGACCACCGCTTCGCCGCGATCGCCCGGCCGCTCGGTCGCATGCACGTGCAGGTAGACGAGGTCGCCGTCGGTTGCGCTGCGCACGATGCGTGCGCGCGATGCCGGGTTCTTCTGGAACGCGCCGACGAAGTACGACACGAACGGCTTCTTGCCGTCCGGTACGTGCGGGTTGTGCTGCTTGTAGTCGTCCGCGACGACAACGGCGGCCTCGACGGCTTCGTGCTTGTTGAAGAAGCGGTCGTAGAACGTCAGCACGAGCTGGCGGTTGGCTTCCTCGGCGGCCAGGTCGCGCGTGGCCGGGCCGGTGGCCAGCGCGGCCGTCGACGCGGCCAGCAGGACGAGCGCGGCAACGGCGCGAACGGGGGAGCGGAGCGATGACATGTAGCGGGTCCTTGTCTGACGAAGCGTGGGTTGGTGCGCGATGCGCGACGGCGGGTCGAGCGTGCCGCGGCGATCGACGGCGCGTGGTTGCGGATACACGAGCCTGGTCGAAGCGAGGCCGCGGGCCGTCGTCATGCTTCGTTGAACTGGCGAATCCATGCGGCTGTCGGGCCGATCGAATGGTACAGTTGCCGCGAACCCGTCACAAGAAGTCAGCGCGGTGTGAACAGGTCACACCGCGCTGACCATGCGTTGCCCTTGAAAGAGAATCCAGTCATGTCGTTCCCGCCCGCAGACGAACCCGTCGAACTCGATCAGCCATGCCCGATTCGCGATGTGCTTGACCGCATCGGCGACCAGTGGAGCCTGCTCGTGCTCGAGGCGTTGTCCGGCGGGACGATGCGTTTCAACGAACTCGGCCGGACGATCGGCGATGTGTCGAACCAGATGCTGTCGCGCACGCTCAAGCGCCTCGAGCAGGACGGCTTCGTCAGTCGTACGCTGTTCGCAGAAGTGCCGCCGCGTGTCGAATATGCGCTGACCGACCTCGGGCGTTCGTTCCTGACGCCGATGCAGGCGATGATCCGGTGGGCCGATGAACATCATCGCGCGATCTGCGCCGCGCGACGTCGTGCACGGGACCTGGAGGGCGGCGGACGCTGAACGGGGCGCTTGCGCCATCTCGTCGATGGGCGTCGTGGTGCGGATCGGGCGCGACGCGACGAGGCGTGGAATGGAATGGCACGGCTGCATTCGCGTCACCGTTGAATGATTTCGTTGTCCGAATGATCGTGTCGGGTTGAGAGGGGCGCCGATGTTGCGGTGCGCTCTATTCGTCCCGCATGCGGCGACGCGCTGGCGGTGCTCCGTTTGCAAGGGCATGCGCGGGGACGACCGAAACGGCAGTCTTCCGCCGCATGGCGCACGACTTGCGACGGGTGCGGCAGGATCCAGACGAGATGAGGTGGTGCGCCGCAGATCGGCGGGCATGTCGATGGTCGACGTGCGTGACCGGATACCTCGCCAGCGGTTTGGGCGCCGGCATCGGGGCGGGGTGGGGCGGGATTCGCGGAGATGCTTGCCAGGCACCGTGAGGTCGGGGCCGAACGGCGCGGATTCACCCGCGCCGCCCGGCTCCGGGCCTGCCCTCGGCCGGGCCGCGGGGGGCCTGCCTATCGCCACGTACCGTCGACGTAGATCCACGCCTGTCCCTGGGGGCGCCAGTAGCCGGGCACCCACCGGCGTCCGGGGCGCCTTGCGACCCAGCGGCCGGGCACCCATATATAGCGGCCACGCTGCCAGCGCCAATAGCCGTCCGTCCATATATAGCCGTGCGGCCGTGGCGGCGGCGGGCGGCGGTCGTGCCGGGCGGCCGGCGGTGCGAAGCCCGGGCGGTCCGGATAGGGCGGGCCGCCTGGCACGCGATTCGGGCCGGACGGGCGGTACACGGGCGGCGCGGGCTGGGCCGAGGCGGCGCGGAGCCAGCCGCCGGTGCCGACGAAGGCGGCGGTCAATCCGATGGCGCGTAACAACGAGCGTCGATTCATGGCGTGTCCTGTTCTGTATTCGAGGCTGCCTTACATTAGCCTGCCAGTCGGCCGGCCGGGTTACGCGAGCGGTTAAGGCTGTTACCGCGTGTCACGGCAGGCGGGCGAGCTGTCGGCAGGTGGAGAACGGCCTTTCTAATATGGGTGGCTGACGGGCGGATGTGACCCGCTGAACGAATGACGCACCTGTTTACTGGCTGAAGCATGCGTTTTAGGTGCCCGGCGTCTGAAACCTGAGGCCGAGGCGGGTAAAATTTGCCGATTCCGGGGGCGCGTCGAATCCGTTTGTTGTTTCTATGCAACCGTCAAGACGATGACATGAAAGAATGGTGCGATGAAAGCCTCCAAAAAGCCCCTGTCAAGAAGCCAAAAACCAGCGTCAAAACAAATACTTATAACGCGGCCCCATTTCTATTATTTCTAGTTCTGGAAAAGCTTATTTCTTTATTTGCGGATCGCTCCCCTAGGGTACACCCCTAAACTCACGGTTCCCAAACGGGCAACTATCCGGGCGCGGCCAGCAGGATCGATGGCGCTCCCGGGCGGTTGCAGACCGTTTATGAACAAGGTCGCGAGACCTGCCTCTTTTTAGAAGGGAGCTCCACGAATGAACAAGACTCTGATCGTTGCAGCAGCTGCAGCATCGTTTGCTACCGTCGCTCACGCACAAAGCAGCGTCACGCTGTACGGCGTGCTGGATGCAGGCATCACCTACCAAAGCAACGTCGCAACGGGCGTTAACGCAGCTGGCAAGCCGGTGAACGGCAAGTCGCTGTGGTCGATGGGCTCGGGCATTGACCAAAGCCGCTTCGGCCTGCGTGGTTCGGAAGACCTCGGTGGCGGCCTGAAGGCAATCTTCACGTTGGAAAGCGGCTTCGGCATCGGTAACGGCAAGCTGGGCAACAACGGCGGCATGTTCAACCGTCAAGCATTCGTCGGCCTGTCGAGCCAGTACGGCACGGTCACGCTGGGTAAGCAGTATGACGCAACGCAAGACTACCTCGCGCCGCTGACGGCAACGGGCTCGTGGGGCGGCACGTACTTCGCGCACCCGCTGAACCTCGACCGTCTGAGCACGACCGGCGACGTCGCATCGAACAACACGATCAAGTTCACGAGCGCGAACTACGCTGGCCTGCAATTCGGCGGTACGTACTCGTTCTCGAACAACACGAACTTCGGCAACAACCGTGCATACAGCGCGGGTGCTGCATACCAGTTCCAGGGTCTGAAGCTGGCTGCTGCATATTCGCAAGCGAACCTGGGTGACGGTTCCAACGGTAACGGCGCAACGTCGTCGGCAATCGGTGGCATCGCTAGCCAAGGCCGCGTCCGCACGTACGGTGCTGCTGCTGGTTATGCATTCGGTCCGGCACAAGTCGGCGCTGCATGGACGCAAGCACGTCTCGACAACAATGCAGTTGGTACGGGTTCGGTTCGCACCGATAACTACGAAGTCAACGCAAAGTACAACCTGACGCCGGCTCTCGGCCTGGGTGCTGCTTACACGTACACGAACGCGAAGATCAACAACGGCAGCACGCACTGGAACCAGTTTGGCCTGCAAGCTGACTATGCACTGTCGAAGCGCACGGATGTCTACGCACAAGCTGTGTACCAGCGTGCAGCGAAGAACGGCGTTGGCGCATCGATCTACAACGGCGACATCAACACGCTGCCGAGCTCGTCGATCAACCAAACCGCAGCAACGGTTGGTCTGCGTCACCGCTTCTAAGCGTGACGGCGGGGTAACCCGCTTCGCAGCATCAAAAAAGGCGCCTTCGGGCGCCTTTTTTTTGGTTCATCGCGGAAAATCGTGGAGGGTTTGAGAGCGATTGCGTAACCTGACGCCTGACTTTAAGGAGGTCAGGAGGAAGAATTGCTCGATCGCAAGGCGCTTCAGGCACTGGGTTGCTGGACG
>NZ_JAIZRY010000039.1:0-2250 GCF_020420125.1 Burkholderia sp. AU30280 | reverse complement strand
GTGTCGTAACTGAACGTGTATTCCCGCCCGTTCTCGTTGCGCAGCAGCGTGATCTGGCCTTGCCGGTCCCAGCCGTATTCCAGCGAGTCGCCGTTGGCCTGGATCCGCTTGGCCAGCAGGCCCGCGCGCGTATAGCTGTAATGCGTCTGCCGGTTCAGTGCATCGGTATGCGTGAGCAACCGGCCTTCCGCGTCGCGCTCGAACGTCTCGCGGCTCCCGTCCGGGCCAATCGTCCATGCAAGCTGGCCCGCCTCGTACCCGTAACGGGTCGTTTCCCCGGCCGCGCTCTGCTGCTGGACGAGCCGACCGCGCTCGTCGTATTGCCACGTCGCCGTCTTGCCCGAACAGTCCGTGTAGCTTTCGAGCTGGCCGTCGTCGCGCCAGGTGATGCGCTTCGTGCCGCCTCTCGCATCGGTAATCGCGATCGGCAAGCCGGCCCGGTTGTATTCGTACGCCGTGATGCGTCCGAGCGGGTCGGTCGATTCCGTCACGCGCCCCTTGCTGTCGTAGTACCGTTGCCAGCGATGGCCCTCCGGGTCCTGCAAGCCGGTCAGGTCGCCGCGGCGATCGTAGACGTAATACGCGGTGCGGCCGTCCTGCTGCGTATGCGACGTCAAATGGCCGTCGTCGTCCCACGTCAAGGACTCCTGCGTCCCGTCCGGGAACACGTGCTGCGTCACGTGCTTGGCCGCGTCGCGGAAGAACCATTCTTCCGTGGTGTCCGGATACACGATCCGGTAGACGTAGCCGTCGATGTCGTAATACTGCTGCGTCGTGTTGCCGAGCGCATCCGTGACGAACGTCAGGCGCAGTCGATCGTGCCACGTCAGGCGCATGTCGAACGTGCCGTCGTCGGCCCATTCGTGGATCGCCTTCGCGTCCAGGTGCGTGCCGTCCCATTCCAGATTCATGCCGCGGCCGGTACGGTCGGTGTAGCGCGTGACCAGATGGTGCGAATAGGCGTAATGCCATGACGCGCCGTCTTCGTCGGTTGCCTCGACCAGATCGCCGGCTTCGTCGTAGCGGTAGTGCGCCAGCGGCCGTGCAGGCCCCTCGTCGGCCAGCAATTCGACCCGCGTGACGCGACCCGCCGCGTCGTAGGACAGCCGGGCTGCGTCGCCGACGCTGCTCGTCACGCGCACCAGCCGGTCGTTGTCCCAGGTCAGCGTGGCCGCATTGCCCGAACGGTCTTCGATGCGCGTTAGCCGAAAGCGCGCGCCGTGCCGAACGTAGGTTTCCGTGATCGTCTCGGCCCGCACGAGCCGAATCCCGCCATCGGCCAGACGCGACAGCACGCACGACTCGATCCGGTCGTGATACGGCTGGAACACATCGAACGATGGATACTCGACGCTGCGGCCCGTCGCGTCGTGATAAATCCACTCGTCGCCACGCGCTTCGAAGCTGACGTGATAGGGCGTTGTCCAGCGCGGGCCGAGCGGACCACCATCGTCGTGCGCGCCGAAATTCGAGCGATAGGTGCGCGCCCACTCGATCGGCACGATGCCGGGCAGCACAAAATCGGTGTGGGTGAACGACTCGTCGCCGAGCGCGTAGCTGATGGAATTCGGCCCCTTGTTGGCGGGCTGCCCGATCTGGCAAGTCACACAATCCGATGCGCCGGGCTTCCTGGCCTTCGCCTGATCCTTCGCGGGCTCGAGCGCCTTACCGTGATTTTTGAGCTTGGCCTGATTGGGCTGGGTTTCGTGAACCGACGCCGCGACCGGATGCTTGTGCTTCTCGTGGAGCATCGCCGCCCGCTGAAGAATGCGCAGCATCGACAGGATCGACGCCGTGTTGTGCGGATCGGCCAGCGCCAGAATCTCCTGGCGGGCGACCGGCACCATGCGCTCGAGCCACTCGGCTGCCTGCGTCATCCGCTCCTTGCCGACCGCACCCGTGGTCAACTGGGCGATCGCGTTGACCTCGCCTTTGACGCCCGCCTTGTACGCCTCCCACACCGCGGAGAACAGCTTGTCGTATTGGTGCAGCGGATCGCGCCGAAGCGCGGCCAGATCGGCCTTGGCACGGTTCAGGTTCTCGTCGGGTCGCAGCAGGTTGCCGGCCGCGAGCGAGTGCAGTACCCGCGCCAGCTCGGCGAGGATCGACGCGATCTTCGCCGCGCTTTCCTTCAGAAACTCTTCGAGCCGCGCGATCGCGCCATCGGCGAAATTGCTCAGCTCGCCCATCAAGGTGGAACTGAAGTTGGCCGCCAGCACGTCCGCGACAGCCGCCGGAATCTCCTTGATT
>NZ_JAIZRY010000038.1:0-2408 GCF_020420125.1 Burkholderia sp. AU30280 | reverse complement strand
AGTGCGGATTCCCGTGTGAAAGTAGGTAATCGTCAGGCTCCCTAAGCCAGAAACCCCCGCCCGAAAGGCGGGGGTTTTTGCATTGGCGCGAAGGAAATGCTCGGCGATCGGGATGGACGGCCTGGCTGGAGCTGAAACGACGAACGCGCTGATTGAGGCGCCTCCCGTTCTCGAGCAATCCGCAGCGCTGCGCCACTGATCGAGCTGGTTCCGCGCTGCTAGCTGGCGCAGACTGGAACCCACAGTCAAACATCCACCTACCCGCTGTTCACGACGATGGAGATCAGGTCGAGTAGCGACTCCATCACATACCTGACTACCTCTCGGCCCAGGTTTCAGCGTCGTGGCCTGGTGTGGCATCGCCAACCGTCCGATTGCCGATTATCGGGCGTCGTTCATCGGCGTCTCGAGCTCATCCTCGGGCAAAATCACCATTGCAATTCCGTGCTTATCGAGCATGTTTCGCGGCTTCCGTCGCCACATGAGCCGTCAGCTCGATCCGGGCACCGGGTCACGTCTATCGGACGTTCTGGTGTGTTCTTGCCGCGAGCGTTGGACCACTGTTGGCCATCGAGCGCGTGAAGTCGGACCGCGCTCGGGATGGCATCGCGTAGCCATCCCAAGGTGTTTGTGTCTTAATTCGCTGCATCTTCGCTCAGGTTGACTCACGCGCAGAAGCGCGCGTGCAGCCCGCCGGATGGAAAAGATCGGTGTGTAGCCTGAACCAGACGTCCGCGAGTTCATCAACGGGATAACATCAGAAATCCGCGCTGTTCCTTTTGACGAGCACGGACTGCCTATCGTGCAACACATGGATTTCTTCGGCGAGTGAACAGGCAGTGCCGCCAAAGCAGCCTCGTCCTTAGCCCATTAACGCGACGTGCGTGCCGCCGCCGTCGATGCCGGTCGATCGCTACCCGGCCCGGGGTGCGGAGCCATCGCCTGGTGGAAACCGGTGGATCGAGTTCCGGCCTTGATCTCGGGTTAGCACGACCAACGCTGGGCAGCGAGCGGAAGATGTCGAAGACCGGATGTCGAAAGTCAGCGTTCCGGCGTCGTCGGATGGATGCGGGGCGGAGAACGCGCCGGCGTCGAATCCTCCGCAGGTATTGGCGTTCAGCTGCACGAGGCTGGCATCGTATGGGCAAGCGGGCTGTCGTACACATGCCGCGGATTCGTTGCGATAGGCCGACCAGATACCGAGGTTGGTCGGCTTCAGCCGATCATATGCGGCGAGCCCGGCGGCTACCGCCGGGCGCCCTGGAGCGTGGTTGTCAACCAGGGCCTGCTGTTCGGATCCTGGCGATCATGCTCGCGCGACCGGGGAGCGACAGATCGCCGGCACGTGCGGTCAAAGCCATGAAGGCCGTCACAAGGGCGGGCAGGCGCAGAAGGATCCGGGCCGTAGGCGGGCAGTTGCCCCGCGATGGTATCGCGTCTGTCGCTGAGGTCGGCAAAGGCCGGGCCGCCCCCTGACCTCCCGTCGGCAGTCTTGTCCAGAGGGCCCGATGCAGTTACTGGAAAACGCCCGAAAGCTCAGTCATGTATATCGCCTGCTCGTCGAGCCAGACAACCCATGAATTAGGAAGCGACGTCTCAAAAAACATCGGAGAGGGTCAATGAAACCGCCCGGCACGAAATTTGCGGAAATTTTCGTTTACCCGCTTGGCAGAGTGCGCGAGAGGTCGTATGATGGCGGTCTTTCGTTTTCAGCGTAGATGCAGATCGACGTTGAGGGCGGAGTCTGACGAAGATGTGGCATTGATCGGTAGCACCCACGCTTGCCTCAGCCGGGCAGGGGCGGGAGGTCGATGGTCAAGCGGGCGTCAGGAAGAGAGTGAAAATAATCTTCCGGATGTGCTTGACAGAAGTGCGATGCACCCCCATAATCGTCAGTTCTCTACGGAGGGGTGCCCGAGTGGCTAAAGGGGGCAGACTGTAAATCTGTTGGCTTACGCCTACGTTGGTTCGAATCCAACCTCCTCCACCAAGATATCAGCGCAGTGAGCGGTAAGGAATCGTTTGTGGCCCGTGCGGGTGTAGCTCAATGGTAGAGCAGAAGCCTTCCAAGCTTACGACGAGGGTTCGATTCCCTTCACCCGCTCCAGACCGCGAAGTTGAAGCTTAAAGCGCCCATGTGGCTCAGTGGTAGAGCACTCCCTTGGTAAGGGAGAGGTCGGCAGTTCGATCCTGCCCATGGGCACCAGCAGTAAAAAGTCAGTGTCTTGTTTGCGCGCGGCGCAACCTGTGAAATTCCTTTTGGGAGTTGAAAATGGCCAAGGAAAAGTTTGAGCGGACCAAGCCGCACGTGAACGTTGGTACGATTGGTCACGTTGACCACGGCAAGACGACGCTGACGGCAGCGATCACGACGGTTCTGACGAAGAAGTTCGGCGGCGAAGCGAAGG
>NZ_JAIZRY010000037.1:0-2968 GCF_020420125.1 Burkholderia sp. AU30280 | reverse complement strand
GGGCCGGGAACGAACAGGCGCCTGCCCCGTCGTTGGCGTACTACCATTGCGATCAGATCGGCACGCCGCAGGAGGTGACGGACGAGGCTGGCGAGGTGGCGTGGTCGGCGCGGTACAAGGCTTGGGGCACCGCGCTGGAAGTCATCAGCGATGCGGCGAGCAAGGCCGGGATCACCAATCCGCTGCGCTTCGCCGGGCAGTACTTTGATCGTGAGACGGGGCTGCACTATAACCGGTATCGGTACTATGATCCGAGTAGCGGACGGTTTGTCTCGAAAGACCCGATCGGGCTCGCCGGTGGCATCAACGTCTATCAGTACGCGCCGAATCCGACGCTGTGGATCGATCCGCTTGGCCTTGCAAGGTGTCCGTGTGAGGATGATTGCGCGAAGATTCTCGCGGATGAAGGTGTCGTAACCGGTAGGCACGGCGATCTGAAGAAAATTGGCGGCTTGCAAGATTCGCATCACATTTACCAAGATGCATCGGTAAACGAATTGCCGGGCTATGACTACAATGCGGCTCCAGCGATCAGCCTGCAAGGTAGAAATGCGGATGGCACGACGCGCGGCACGCCGCATTACATGGCAAATCGTGCTCAAGATAAAGCGTCAGTGGCCGGTACACTTGGCAGTGAGACAGTCGTCGCGTTTAACTCGCTAAAGGCAGCTGGGATGAGTCCGAAGGCTGCTAAATGTGCGGTGCTAAACGCGAGAGGTTATTTCTCCGGAATTGGGGCTGGTGCTGGAAGTAGCACAAAGACCCCCTCGAAGAGAGGATGAAATGGATAAGAAATTTAATGGCGAAGCGTACGCCCTCATATCCGAATTTATGAATTCGGTGAACGCTATGGATAAAGCGACGCTTCAGGCGAGATTTGGTGTCACCGAGCCTGTCTTGGATGAGATATGCGAGTGCCTGAATGACTATTTTGGGAGGAAGCCTGACATAGCTTTGGCATCCGAAGATGTGGCGTTCTCAGGCAAGATCGGCTCAAGGCCGTACGTTGACTTGTATGAAATGAATGACGCCAACACTTGGGGGGCGGAATGCGTCATTTGGGTTGACGGCAAGGCAGCTGAGCCGATCCTTCACGTCGAATTATTTGGCAACGGTAGCAATCTCGGTTTGCGGTATAGGTACATTGGCTCGTGACGGTCCTTTGACAATAGTCACGTTCGGGCAAGTAGGGGCCGCGTGAGCGGCCCTTGCTGTTTCTAGGGGCGGAACTCCGGAAGTCGGCCAACGTGGACTTCCGCGTTTCTCCCCCGCTCGGGGAGAAACGCATCGGCGGCCGTCATGATAGCGGCAACTAGAAAAGCCCCTTGCCACCTCGCGGCGAGCGTCGTCGTTGAGGTGCATTTGCTGGATTCCTGCGATCGCGTGTTGCAGCCAGGTATCGGCCATGACGCGATGTTCGTCGTTCGTGTCGGCCGGCGTCGACGCCGACAATTGCCGAATTCCGACGCTGGCCGTTGCGGCGTCGTCAGCCCGATTTACAGCGGAAATATCGTGTTGGTTCAAAATGCACCATCCCCTTGAAATGGCACAGACATGACGCACGTACCAAACCGCGTGCGAAACGGTCGCTCATGCGTCGCTGTCGAGCACGCAGATCTACACGATGGTGTCGGTGGAGAAACTCAAGCGCATCCACGAGGTGACGCACCCGGCGCGTGAGGCCGGGGCGATGCGGGAGCCTGAGTACGAGGATGACGCCGACGTCGCGGCCGCAGGGACGCTGCTGGCGGAACTGGAAACGGAAGCGGGCGAGGACGAATAACGTGTGCGCGTCGGCCCGCCGCGAGCGGGCTTGGCGGGGCAAGTGTCATGCATTGCAAGATGCCGTGGGCCGCGCTTGCGCCCGGGTGCGCGTCTCGGGAAAATCGTGTCTAGGGAAAAATTACTGTATCGAAAGACCCGATTGGGCTGGCGGGCGGCTCCAACGTTTATCAATACGTGCCCGCGCCAACCGGATGGATTGATCCGCTTGGGCTAGCGCGCATCCCGGCCTCTGTCAAACAGAAGGTTGCTCAGGAGAATAAAAACTTCTTTGGAACGGAAAAGTGCGAGTGTTGTGGCACGGACGTGATTCCTGGCCAAAAGAGTCAACGCGGCGTCATACCTCCGGCGAACGAACGTCAGTTCGATCACGTCGAACCCGACTCGCTGGGCGGGGCAAACAACGAAAAAAACACCCAACTGCTCTGCCGTAAGTGCAATCGTGGCTTCTCGAATAAGCTAAAGGAAAATTTTAAGCAGCTCAACCGCTTGGGGCGCAACCCCTGCGGAAAGGAATAGGATCATCATGCAAGGCTTCGCAAAAATCGTGTTTCGTCTGAAGACTGACGCTGACGGATATCCGCCCGTTGGCTTCGAATCAATGTGGGGGGGGGCTCTTGGCGAGAATTCCTACGTGATGGACAACGTGCCTTACTACATATGTGGGGTGAGCAAAGGTGATACGGTCGTGACCGAGGAGATTGATGGTGAACTTATTGCCGCTGGAGTAGTTGCACTGGGGGGACACTCAACCCTCCGGGTATTTGCGGAGGATGAGATAACCAGGAAGGCAATTGTCCAGAGCCTCACGCAACTTGGAGCACAATGCTCGGTAACCGACGGGTTATCGCTCTTTGCAGTTGACATTGCTGCTGATGTCGAATTTCATAAAATCGACGCTTTCTTGGCTTCACAATGCGATGGCGAGCACGTTGCCTATGAGGATGCATGCCTACAGCACGCGGGAATAGACAGCATGCGAATGGAAGAGTGTGCGTCACTAGCGACGGTACCATTGCGGCTCAATTAGCGCGGGCAATTTCGTTGCGTGAGAGACGGGCTTAAAATCTCTAACAAAATGAGTGTTCGGGGGCTGTTAACCCGCCGCGCGTTTTGTTAACCTCTTCGTTGTTTCGCTGACGAGGAGGCCATGGCCAAACCGATACTCGATGACGAACTGTGGTCA
>NZ_JAIZRY010000036.1:0-4495 GCF_020420125.1 Burkholderia sp. AU30280 | reverse complement strand
TCATGCCAAGGTTGCCACCGACCGACAAATTGCCCGCGTTCTGCTGGAAGTTGCCGCCCGTCGTAATCGACGCGTCACCTGCGACGTCGAGTTTCGCCATCGGCCCGAGCGTCGTCACCACGCTCGTCGCGCCGTCGCGGCTCACCCGGGTATTCGTCTTCGTCGCCGTATCGAGAATCAGGTCCTTCCCGGCATCGAGCTGCAGACTGCCGGCCTTCACATTCGCAGATGTCAGGTCGATGTTGTTCTCGGTCTTCAACGACATCAGTCCGCCGCTTTGCAGCGCGCCGAACGCGTTGTCGATCTGCTTGCCCTGGATCGCCAGCGTGTTGTCCGCCTTGATCGTGCCGCTGTTCGTGAACGACTGCGCGTTCTGGAAGTCGATGTTCGTCGCACTGATCAACGGCCCGTCGATGTTCTGCTGACTGGCCTTGGCGAGATACACGACCGGCACCAGCACCGACTGGCCGTCGACCACCCGCGTTTCCATCATGATCACGTTGCTGGTCAGCTTCGACACCTGATCGGCCGACAGGCTGGCTCCGATCGGCAGATCGAGCGACTTCGACAGATCCGCGCCGGCCGCCATCAACGACTGGTACATCGTCTGCAGGTCCGTGTACGGTCCCAGCACTGCCTTGCCGGTCAGCGAAGTGATCTCGTTGCGCACGAGCTGTTGCTCATAAAAGCCGTCGCCGAGCCGCTTCGGGATATGAGTCAGGTCGACGCCAAGCTGACTGAAGAAGTAGTCGCTCGAAATGAAATTCTTCTGGTTCGTGAACGCCGGATTCGTTTCGATCACGTAGCCCGCATTCGGCGCAGTCGTCGGCTTGAACAAGCCGCCTTGCGGAATGGTGAGGTTGTTCAGCACGTTCAGCGCCGTTGCACTGGCGATGATCGGATCGACCGGCGCCGACGGGCCACCGTGCACGGCCGACGCACCCGATTTCGCGCCGCTCGCGTTACCGCTCAGGTTGGTGGGGGTGAGACCCGGCACCGACTGCCCCGGCAGCAAGCCGAGCGACGGAATCGAGGCGTTGCCAGCCGAGTTGTTGACGCTGACACCCGTGCCCGAAATCGTGCCGTTCGAACTCAACGTCGAGTCGTATTTCGGTAGCTTGTAATCCTTGATCGAGGCCGGCGCCGCCTGCGTGTAACCGCCCGGGCGACCGGTCACGAACGGCGCGTTGCCGAACGGCAATTGCCAGTCGTGTTCCGTGTTGTCGTAGTTGTTGTAGTGATATTGGCCCGAGTAGGAAACCGACACGCCCGGCAGCTTCTGGCCGGACGCCGCCCAGCCGTCGGCGTCGTAGTAGGCCGGCATCTTGATGTCACCGACCGCCGCGAGGTTGCTCCAGTAGTTTTGCAGCGTGCCGACCGACGACGCATCGATCTTGCCGCCCGACACGATCTGCGCGGCCGGGCTGATGTCCGTCACGGTCGTCGCCGTTGCGCTGTCCGCATAGTAGGTCGTGAACTGATACGTGCTGTTCCACTGTCCGCCATGAGGCGGCTCGGTATAGACGCCGCCGATGCTGTCCGGATCCTTCACGCCGACCTGGCCCGTGCGGCCGCTGATCGGAATGCCGAACTGCGCGAGCAATGCCGGATCGATCTGGCTGGTGGACGTCTTCATCGCGCGGCGGGTGCTCGTCACCTTGTCCGCGTGCAGTTCCATGTCGCCGCCCGACTGGATCAGGGCCGACACGTTGTTGACGAGCGCCGCGTTCGTGTAGTTGCCGCTTGCGTCCTTCCCGCCAGCCAGCACGACCTTGCCCATCCCGAAGATGGCCGTCGTAGCCATCGAATCGGTCGCGGTCGTGTCGTCGCGGTTTTCGATGTCGTGCGCGAGGATTTCGAGCGTGCCGTTGCTGTCTGAACCGCCAATCAGCGCGGTCGGGCCGAGGTTCGAGATCGTATTCGTCGCGTTAAGCGACACGCTCGCGCCCACGAGCGCGCCGGTATTGGTCAGGTTGGTCGACTGCGTGTGCAGCAGACCGCCGGCAGTCAGGGCGCCCACGTTGACGATGTTGCCCGCGTTGACGCTCAGGTTGTTGACCGACTGCAGATTCGCGTTGTTCGTGAAGGTGCCGGGTAACGTGAAGGCAAGATCGTGACCGACGTTGAACTGCGTGTCGGCCGCCGCCGTATAGTCGCCCTGGAGCTTCACGTTGGCATCATGCGTCGCGCTGTACGTGCCGCCGCCCTGCAGCGTGGCCGCCGCGACCGACAGGTCGTGTGTCGAGCTGATCTGGCCGTTCGTGTTCGTGATCGCGCCGGTCGTCGTGACGTTCACGTTACCGTTCGAATTCGTGACGTTGCCGATAGTGCCGCCACTGTTGTCCAAGGTGTTGGCCTGGACACGAAGCGATGCGCCGCTGAGCTGGCCGCCTTGCGTGTTGCTGATCGACGCCGCGCCGATCGTCACGTCGCCGTTGCCGGTAATCGCCCCCATGCCCGATACGCCGCCGGCGTGGCTGTTGGCAATTTGGCTGCCGCCTTGCACCGTCATCTTGCCCGCGCCGAGGTCGACAATGGCGCCGTCCGCGTTGTCGATCGAGGCCGATTGAATGGCGAGCGTGCTGGTGTCGCCCGCAATCGATTGCCCGGCCTGGACATGCCCGCCGCGGTTCGACAGCGCACCGCCGTTCTTCAACGATAGCGACGCGTCGGATCGCAGCAGACCCTGTGCGTTGTTCACGTCACCGGCAATGGTCGCGTTGATGCCGCGCTGCGCCGCGAGAATACCGCCGGCGTTGTTCCAGGTAGCCGCGTTGACGATGGCTTGTCCCTTCGTCACGATGGTGCCCGACGCATTGTTCAAAGCGCTGGCTCCGTTGCCCGGTGCGACCGTCAACGTGCCCGTACCAGCGTGTGTAATGGTGCCGCCCGCGTTGTTCAGCTCGGCCGGCATGAGCGTCAGGTCCGTGCTGTTGGTCTGGATAACGCCGGCGGCCGAGTTGTCGAGCGTACCGCTGACGTTCATGCCCATTGCCGACGATCCATACTGCGTGATCGTGCCGCCGTGGTTCACGAGGTTGGCGGCCGTCAGCGCAAGCCGATTGGCCTCGAGCTTGCCGCCGCTGTTGTCCAGCGTCGAATCGGCGGTGACCGACAGGTTCGGCCCGACGATCGAACCGCCCTGATTCGTCATCGAGCCGGTGTGGATCGTTGCGTTCGCGCCCGCACCGATCTGGCCGCCGTCGTTCGCCAGCATATCGCTGGTGATGCCAAGATCCGTATTCGACAACAGCTTGCCGCTCGCGTTGTTCAGCGTACCGCGGACGGTTGCCGTCAGTCCGTTCTGCGCGTTGATCGAGCCCGACGCGTTGTTCAGCGTGCCGGTTTGCGCGGTCACGCGCCCGTTGCTGGCAATCGCGCCACCGACGTTCGACACCGAACCCGTACCACCGCCCAGCGTCAGCGTGCCGTTGCCGGCATGGGTAATCGTGCCGCCGTCGTTGACGATTGCCGTTGGCGCGAGCGTCAGGTCGGTACTGTTGGTTTGCAGCGTGCCACCGGTGGAATTGTCGAGCGTGCCCGACACGTTCACGTTCATCGCCCCGGCGCCGGTCTGCGTAATCGTGCCGCCGTGATTCACGAGGTCGGTCGCCATCAATGACACCTGGCTCGCCTGCACGGTACCGGCGCTGTTGTCGAGGGTCGTGCCGGTCAGCGTGGCCGTCTGACCGGCGATCGAGCCGCCGTTGTTGATCAGGCGTGCGCCCGCATCGACAGCAACCTTTTGCGCAGCCTGCAGCGTACCGCTGCCGTTGTCGACCGACTGGCCCGATACCCGAAGATTCGTATTGGAAGTGATCGCACCGCGATTGACAACGTTTGCGCCTTGGACCGACACATCGCCGTTGCCGCCAATGACACCGCCTTGCGCACCGCTCGCGGTGGCCCCCGCCGCATTGGTCAATTGGCCGCTCGTCGTCACCGACAAACCGTCGCCATTGAGCGACGTGATCCGCCCAGCCGTGTTGTCCAGCGACGTGCCGGCCACCGTCATGCCGGCCGCGCTTTGGAGAGTGCCTTGATTGTTCGCGATGGAGCCGCCACGCACGTCCGCCGTGCTCTCGGATACCAGTTCGCCGGACTGGTTGGCGATCTGGCCGGCCACGTTGACCGACAGCGGCCCCTGCGATGAAACCTTGCCACTCTGGTTCGACAGATTGCCACCGGTCAGCGTCGTGCCGCCGCCGCTCGACAGGCTGCCGTGATCGTTGATCACGGTGCCCGATGCGTTCGCCTGAATGGCGCCTTGCCCGCTCGTCGTCGCGTTCGACAGGTTCACGTCGCCGGCCGTCGCGTTCAGCGACAGATTGCCGTTCGCTGCCGTCTGGCTGCCGGCGAGATTCACGCTGCCGCCCGTCAGCGATGCATTGCCGCCCGCGACATTCTGGCCGGTCGCGGTCAGTTGGCCGGACGCCGTCAGGTTCAGGTCGCCACTGTGTGCGACGGAGCCGTCATTGTTCACGCCCGCGCCGAG
>NZ_JAIZRY010000035.1:0-8459 GCF_020420125.1 Burkholderia sp. AU30280 | reverse complement strand
AGGGGCAGATCCAGACGCAGATCGCGAGCGACGCGGGTAGCTCGCTGCTGGCGCTGGGGAATATCCGTCGGATCGTGAAGAAGACGGGGCGGGCGGATGCGCGCGGCAAGGGCTTCGACCTGCGCACGGACGACTGGGGCGTGGTGCGCGCGCTGCGGGGGCTGTTCGTATCGACGGACGGCCAGGCGAACGGCGCGGGCCAGGCGAAGGAAGCGAAGGCGGCGGTGGGGCGGCTGACGCGGGCGCGGGAGCTGCAGGAGAGCCTGTCGGGGCTGGCGCAGCAGCACGAGGCGCAGCAGCGGGACGGTGACCAGAGCGAGGTGGCGAAGGCGATCAAGGCGCGCAACGACGCGATCCGGGGTGATACGCCGGCGGGCGAGAACGACTTCCCTGAGCTGAAGGAGCCGGATCTGGTGCTAGCGAGCGCGGCGGGCGTGAGCGTGGCGGCCGAGCGCAACTTGCACGTGGCGAGCAACGAGGACGTGGCGGTGACGAGCGGGCGGCATGTGGGGTTCGCGGTGGGGCATTCGCTGTTCGCGAGCGTGTCGAACGCGTTCTCGCTGTTCGTGCACAAGGCGGGGATGAAGTTGATAGCGGCCGCGGGCAAGGTGCACATCGAGGCGCAGACCGACGGCATCGACGTGAAGGCGAAGCAGAAGATCAAGATCGAGAGCACCACCGACAGTATCCATCTCTATGCGGCGAAAGAAATTCTGCTGCATGCAGGCAGTACGCAGATGCGGATCAGTGATCAGGGCTACACGGTGCATACCGCCGGCGAGCACACGGTTCACGCGGGCAGCCACCAGACGGTGGAGCCGCAGGCCAAACCCGTGAAGATGCCGCTGACGGATATCAAGGACGCAAAGGTTGCGGAGCATTTTGTTCTCGTCGAGGGTGGCTCGGGTTGGGTGATGCCGAACCTGCGGTATCGAATCACGCTGAGCGACGGCCAGGTCGTCGAAGGTATAAGTAGTGCGACCGGCGAGACATCGCTCGTGATGGGCGAGAGCATGCAGATCGCGACGGTCGAGTTGATGCGCAAAGATGGATCGATCATATCGACCCATAGGACTGCTGTGACCCGAGATGCGAAGGCGACATTTGATTCTTCGAGGAGCGATCGAGCATGAGCAAGACCAAACTTGGCAAGCACTCGACCGCCAAAAACAACGCAAGGCAACCGACCAGCGAGAACAAGGCCGCCCTGTATCCGATTTGCAGTCCGGATAGATGGGGCCTGCGGTTTTCCGATGCGGATTCCGATCCGATGCGCAAGGGCGCGCTAGTCTACCCGGTGGCGCGTGACTACGCAAAGCTCATGGAACCTTTGCTGACCGGAGTGCAGTGGGGCAGCGCATATTACGGACCTGTCGGCAGTACGCCGAAGCTCAAGTTGCAGTGGCCGCTGAATGTCGGCGCGAAAAGGGATCTGGGTGATCTTTTCAAGCCTGTCATGCTGGCTGCGTTGACTGCCCGGTCGCCGGATGGTGGTGGTATTCCGGCTGCAGCCGTTCCGCAGGAGATTACACTGACCGATTCTCAGGACTCCAGTGATGAAGACGGTCATTTCAATGCACAGGATTGGAGCTTGGTTCTCGTATTGAGCAAACTCAAAAGACTATTTGACGTCACGTCTGATTCAACCGACGCGGGAACCCGGTATGAAGCACTCAAAACACTGAAGGCATTCGCTGACACGATTTATCACGAGGCACGGCATTGCCAGCAGTCGTTCTGGATTTACGCGTTTGTTCAGCAGCATCCCGACAACTTTCCGGGCACTCAGGTTGACAAGTGGCCCGGTGCCAGTACTGCACTGCACAAGAAGGCAATGGCGATTGCATCGCAGGCCGCGGTAACGCCTATTCCTGACGACTCGCCGATGATCGCGGGCATCAAGCGTATGGCCGTCGCCCAGTACCTGTACTCACTCAGTGTATGGCGTAGTACGAAGGACTATCACCCGCTATATCTGCCGGATGATGCTTCCCTGCTGAAGGAATACGAAACGGTCCGCGCGCTCGCGGTCGACTGGCTAAAAAACGTAGGTCACGGAGGAACTCCAATTGATGTCGATGGCATGGTGGCAGAACCAAACCGTTGCTCGGTGGCTTATCGAGCGAGGCCGTGGGAAAACGACGCGTTCTTCTGTGGCGACATGGCAAGCGCCTATTGGGACGAGCTCGCTGGGTATGGCTTTCAAATCCATGCTGTTGACCAGTGCAGCAATGCTTATGACCTTGCCTATACCCACCCTGAGCCGGGCAGAAACCCAGACGGTACAACAAAGCTCGGTACCAGCGGGGAGGGTCAGTGAGATGGGTGAGTCGCGAACGAAGAAGCAGATGGATGCCTCTCAGCAGGAGCAGTTGTTGCGAATTTTCGGAATTGGCCTGCGATGGGCTACGGGAGAAATTTCCTTCGACGAGGTGACGCGAAGTCTCGGGGCGCCATCAAGGTTTTACGCAGACGCACCGAACGCAGGTGCTGACATGAGCGAGTATTCCTATTTTCTGGATGGGATGACGGTAGATTTTATCTACGACGAGTCTAGAGTCATCGATGGGAAGCCTGCAGTGAATGAGTTGCGGATCGACGTGGACGAACACGTCCAAACGAATATACCGAAGGAGAGCTACGAAGCGCGGCTTCCACTGCATCGGCTTGTGGTAGGGGAGTCGATCGACGGCGTGCGTACGGAAACGTCTCCGTACTTTCTACCGGCCGGGATCGTCGCCGCAGATAACCCGAATCGAGCTCGGTTCGGCTATCGGAAATTGTTGCCACCTGACTCGCCTTATGACGTCTACGTCGGTGTCGATTACCTCGGCAAATTCGAGAATGACGGCCCCGAGTTCCTCAGCCTCAAAAATTCGGTGAACCTGCGTGCTATTCAGATCTATCGAGTGTATCTGACGCCCAAGGAGTTGCAGCAGCGGGAGCAGGCAAAGCGCCAGAAATATGGCGAGATGAACCTGCGCACGGGAATGCCTTGCCCGGAGACGGGTATGTGGCAGGGCTTCGCGGAGAACTGCACGCCAGACGTAGCGGTCGTGTGGCAAGGCCAGAAATTCCCGAGCGTGCGCACGTTGACCCATCTGGAAGAGCGGGAGCAGCGCAGATCCACGACCTGGGTCGATGGGCGGTGGATGTGGTTGAGGGAATTCGACGACAGCAACCCGCACGTGGGCAACAAGGGAATTTGATCATGCTGACACTGACGCAGGCGCGTATTGGGACAACCCTGATCGCGCTCGCGTGCGCAACCCTGGCACATGCACAGGTGACTACCTCGCTGCATTCAACTCCGTTAGTGCAAGGAGCTGACGTGCAGACAAAGCTGGATGAGCAGCGCGCGTTCGTACTTCGACGATTGACGACCGCAATGATGATTCTGCGTGACGATAAACCGTTTTATCGGTCGGATGTCGTCTTTGGGAGAAACTATGATACTGAGCCGCACCCCACAGCGGAAGGGGCGCGGTATCGTTATGCGACCGGCTCTACTCTCCCCACGACGAGGATTGACGTCGACACGGTGGATGATCCCGAAGATTACAGTGCCAATCGAAAAAAGGTAAAGATCGTACCAATAGGTGTTTCGGTTGATATTGGCCCGATGCTGCCCGGGATTTCACACACGGAAATCGAGAATTTATTGCAGCTTGATAACTACTGGATTGGTGCGGGTGATGAGCGGATCACCGGAAATGAATTGATCCGATTCCGAGACAATCCGAATTTGCAAGTGTTTCGTTATCGGACGAAAAGCGTTCCAGGCAGTCGCTTTCCTGTCGACGTCGAGGTGTTTTACGCAAATCCCGTGGATGGGTCGTCTCCTCCAAAGCTCGCTGAAGTCCGGATGATGCGCGCATATAAAGTCCTTACCCCGGAAGAGCGTGCGCAGCGTCGCCGTGAACAACAGCAAGCGAAGCGCCAAAAGTACGGCGAGATGAATCTATGCACAGGCATGCTCTGCCCGGAGACCGGCATGTGGCAAGGCTTTTCCGAGAGCAATGCCGCGGATGTCACGGTGGTATGGAAGGGCCAGAAATTCCCGAGCGTGCGCACGTTGACCCATCAGGAAGAGCGGGATCAGCGCAGATCCACGAACTGGGTCGATGGGCAGTGGATGTGGTTGAGGGAATTCGACGACAGCAACCCGCACGTGGGCGACAAGGGAATTTGATCATGCTGACACTGACGCAGGCGCGTATTGGGACAACCCTGATCGCGCTCGCGTGCGCAACCCTGGCACATGCACAGGTGACTACCTTGCCGCATTCAACTCCGTTAGTGCAAGGAGCTGACGTGCAGACAAAGCTGGATGAGCAGCGCGCGTTCGTACTTCGACTATTGACGACCGCAATGATGATTCTGCGCGACGATAAACCGTTTGATCGGTCGGATGTCGTCTTTGGGAAAATTTACGATACTGAGCCGCATTCCGAAGCGGAAGGGGCGCACTATCGTTACGCGACTGGTTCGACTCTTCCCACGACGAGGATTGACGTCGACACGGTGGATGACCCCGAAGATTACAGTGCCAATCGAAAAAAGGTAAAGATCGTACCGACAGGCGTTTCGATTGATATTGGCCCGATGCTGCCCGGGGTTCCGCACACGGAAATAGAGAATTTACTGCACCTTGACAACTACTGGATAGATGCAGACAACAAACGGGTGTTTGGAAACGAAATACCCGGTCGCTATCCCGACACGCCAAATTTGCAGGTGTTTCGTTATCGGACAAAGAGCGTTCCGGGTAGTCGGTTTCCCGTCGACGTCGAACTGTTTTACGCAAATCCCGTGGATGGGTCGTCTCCTCCGAAGCTGGCTGAAGTCCGGATGGTGCGCGCATATAAAGTCCTTTCCCCGGACGAACGTGTGCAGCGGCGACGTGAACAACAACAAGCGAAGCGCCAAAAGTACGGCGAGATGAACCTGTGCACCGGCATGCTTTGCCCGGAGACCGGAATCTGGCAGGGCTTTTCGGAGAACAGTGCCGCAGATATCACGGTGGTATGGAAGGGGCAAAAATTCCCGAGCGTGCGTACGTTGACCCAGCAGGAAGAGCGGGATCGGCGCAGATCCACGAACTGGGTCGATGGGCAGTGGATGTGGTTGAGGGAATTTGACGACAGTAAGCCGCACGTGGGCGACAAGGGAATTTGATCATGCTGACACTCACGCAGGCGCGCACGCTGTCGATTTCGGGCGCGGTGTTATCCGCCTATTTTTCCGAGGGAGGCCGTGGGAAAACGACGTGTTCTTCTGCGGCGACATGGCGAGCGCCTATTGGGACGAGCTCGCTGGGTATGGCTTTCAAATCCATGCTGTTGACCAGTGCAGCAATGCTTATGACCTTGCCTATACCCACCCTGAGCCGGGCAGAAACCCAGACGGTACAACAAAGCTCGGTACCAGCGGGGAGGGTCAGTGAGATGGGTGAGTCGCGAACGAAGAAGCAGATGGATGCCTCTCAGCAGGAGCAGTTGTTGCGAATTTTCGGAATTGGCCTGCGATGGGCTACGGGAGAAATTTCCTTCGATGAGGTGACGCGCAGTCTCGGGGCGCCCTCTCGCTATGATGCAAATGCATGGGATGCGGGTGCTAACAAGAGCGAATATTCCTATTTTCTGGATGGGATGACGATAGATTTTATCTACGACAAAGCGCGACTCGTTGACGGAAAGCCAGCAGTGAATGAGTTTCGGATCGACGTGGACGAACACTTCCAAACGAATATACCGAAGGAGAGCTACGAAGCGCGGCTTCCACTGCATCGGCTTGTGGTGGGGGAGTCGATCGACGGCGTGCGTACGGAAACGTCTCCCTACTTTCTCCCGTCCGGTATCGTCGCCGCAGATAACCCGAATCGCGCACGGTTCAGCTATCGACAGGTTCTTTCGCCTGACTCCCCTTTCGACGTCTACGTTGGTGTCGATTACCTCGGCAAATTCGAGAATGACGGCCCCGAGTTCCTCAGCCTCAAAAATTCGGTGAACCTGCGTGCTATCCAGATCTATCGAGTGTATCTGACGCCCAAGGAGTTGCAGCAGCGGGAGCAGGCGAAGCGCCAGAAGTACGGCGAGATGAACTTGCGCACGGGCATGCCTTGCCCAGAGACGGGGGTCTGGCAGGGCTTCGCGGAGAACTGCACGCCGGACGTATCGGTCGTGTGGAAGGGCAGGAAATTTCCAAGCGTGCGCACGTTGACCCATCAGGAGGAGCGCGATCAGCGCAGATCCACGAACTGGGTCGAGGGGCAGTGGATGTGGTTGAGGGAATTTGACGACAGCAATCCGCACGTGGGCGACAAGGGAATTTGATCATGCTGACACTGACGCAGGCGCGCACGCTGTCGATTTCGGGCGTGGTGTTACCCGCCTATTTTTCCGAGCGGCGCCGCGGGAAAACGACGCGTACTTCTGCGGCGACATGGCGAGCGCCTATTGGGATGAAATTGCTGGGTACGGCTTTCAAATCCATGCTGCTGACCAGTGCAGCAATGCTTATGACTTTGCCTATGCCCACCTTGAGCCGGGCAGAAACCCAGACGGTACAACAAAGGTCGGTCCCAGCGGGGAGGGTCAGTGAGATGGGTGAGTCGCCAGCCAAGAAGCAGATGGACGCCTCTCAGCAGGAGCAGTTGCTGCGAATTTTCGGTATTGGTCTGCAATGGGCCACTGGAGAAATTTCCTTCGATGAGGTGACGCGAAGTCTGGGGGCACCCTCTCGCTATGACGCAACTGCATGGGATGCGGGTGCTGACAAGAGCGAATATTCCTATTTTCTGGATGGGATGACGGTAGATTTTATCTACGACAAAGCGCGGCTCGTTGACGGAAAGCCCGCAGTGAATGAGTTGCGGATCGACGTGGATGAGCATGTCCAGACGAACATCCCGAAAGAGGTCTTTGAGACTCGCTTTTCGCTGCATCGGCGTGTGGTGGGTGAGTCGATCGATGGCGTACGTACGGAGACTTCCCCGTATTTTCTTCCGTCCGGTATCGTCGCCGCAGATAATCCGAATCGGGCTCGGTTCGGCTACCGGCAACTGCTGCCACCTGACTCGCCATATGACGTCCACGTCGGGATGGACTACCTCGGAAAATTCGAGAATGACGGCCCCGAGTTCCGCAGCCTCAAAAATTCGGTGAACCTGCGTGCTATCCAGATCAACCGAGTGTATCTGACGCCAAAGGAGTTGCAGCAGCGAGAACAGGCCAAGCGGCAGAAGTATGGCGAGATGGGCCTGCGTACTGGCATGCCTTGTCCCGAGACAGGGGTTTGGCAAGGCTTCGCAGAAAGTTGCACTCCCGACGTGACGGTCGTATGGAAGGGGCGGAAATTCCCGAGCGTACGTACTTTGACCCATCTAGAAGAGCGGGAGCAGCGCAGGCCAACCAGCTGGGTGGATGGACGCTGGATGTGGTTGAGGGAAATCGACTCGACCAGCCTGTCGGGTTATAGCGATCAGACATTTCGACATGTGGACGCATCTTGACTTTGCGAGGCACCGCCGCTTCGGTTATGGGCTAACCGGGCGTGTGGGCGTCGCGGCGTGCGTGATTTTTATGCTGACGGCGTGTCAACGCATCACGATGCAAGTTACTCGTCCAATCGAAAATGTACCTTCACCTCCCATTGTGATGGACGGCGGGTTTTGTAACGGAAATATGGAAAGCGTACGGCTGTTCTTCCGCACCGGGTCAGTGATGCCAGTCGACGGTTGGAAGGAGCGGATGCGTGGATTTATTGAGAATGCGCGATGTGGTCCGTTGCGTGAGACCGATACGATTCTCGTGGGTTTCGACAATCAAAACGGAGAAATAGATAGCTCCGTCCTGATGCGGAATTTGAACGCAGGGCGAGGCAGGCTGATTTCTGAATATTTGCGTTCTTTGGGAGTTGATCGATTTCGGGTTGATCTGGATGCTAGGCCGGGATTTTACGAAATCGATCGCGTAGGTAACGGAAATTCTCTGACTGGAGCATACGTTGAGTTGCTTATCTATCGGTGTACTTCTCAGGGAAGTGGAAAGCGCCATTTTGCTCCGCGTGCGAACGACGGTATGACTCAAGAGAAAGCGAAAACCGGCCGAGTTGATGCGGCCGACAGGGAGATTGCAACATGTTGACACTCACGCAAGCTCGCACGCTGTCGATTTCCGGCGCGGCGCTGCCCACTTATTCGACCGGCGGGCTGCCGGTGTTCGCGCCGGTGCGGCTGCAGGGCAGCGAGGCGATCGGTCGCCTCGAGTCCTGCCGTTATCTCGTCACGCTGCGCACCGACGACGCGTTCGCGTTCTCGCCGAGCGTGACTGCCAACCTCGACCTGGACAAGCTCGTCGGCACCGAGGTGACAGTGTCGATCCAGCTCGAAGGCAAGGGCCAGTTTGTCCCCGGCCTCGCCGGCAACGCCGGACTCGGCAACATCGGCGCGGGCACGC
>NZ_JAIZRY010000034.1:0-11634 GCF_020420125.1 Burkholderia sp. AU30280 | reverse complement strand
GGCTCTGGTTCTACCGAAAGCCAGCCTGGGCGGACAAGGCTTGGGGGCAATGGTTCGAACAGGCCCAGCAAAGCGGGATTGCCGCCCTGCAAAAGTTCGCCGAGCGCTTGCAGGGCTACTGGCACGGGATCGTGACCCGCTGCCGCCATCCGCTCAATACCAGCGTTGTCGAAGGCATCAACAACACCATCAAGGTCATCAAGCGCAGGGCCTACGGGTATCGCGACGAGGAGTATTTCTTCCTCAAGATCCGCGCCGCGTTCCCCGGAATTCCGCGTTGAACCTTTTTTTTCGCCTGCGGAACGTGATGTCGGCGATACACATCGTCCGGATGCAAGAAAGCGAGGCCCGTGCCTCGCTTTCTTGCGTTGTGCGCCGCAGCGGCGCGGTGCCGCCGGCAGGTGGCTCAGCGCGTGTATTCGCCGTTGGCTTCCGGCTGGAACACGATCGCGGCGACCTTCATCAGCTTTTCGGCGCCGCTCGGCTGCATCACCTTGACCATCTGGCCGCGCTGCGTACCCAGCAGCGCCATGCCGACGGGCGAGAAGACGTTCAGGCGACCGAGTTCGAGATTGGCGGCGTCCGGATAAACAATCGTCCAGGTGGCTTGTTCCTGGGTCGCTTCGTCGAGCAACGTGATCTGCGAGTTCATCGTGACGACGTTCGCCTTGATCGCATCGGGCTGGACGATGTCGGCGCGCTCGAGCAACGTATCGAGCATCGTCTGGAAGCGCGGGTTGTGTTCGGCGTGCTTCTCGAGGCGAGCAACGTCGAGTTCGGTCAACTGGTAAAGGCGTGGTTTCATGGCAGTTCTCCAAATGATCGGCAGGGGCAGGCGTGGCATGCCTATGGGGATCGCCCGGAGCCTGTCTGACGTGGCTCCGGGAGGAGACCGAGCCGTCAGATCAGGCGCCGGGCAGGGGCGAGCGGCGCCTGGGCCGTGCGTCGAGCGAGGGGATGCGCCGGATGACCGGCGCACGCGCGCACGCCGGCCGGGCCGGACGGCGAAACCGAAAGGGGCGTGAGCGCGTACATGGTGGATGGAAGATCGACTGGTGAATAAAACCTTACGATTCTACAACACAACCTTCGGGATATGTGATTTGGCTGTTGGCAATTCGTCAGAGATTGTTGTGCAGATGAAGCAAGTTACAGCGATATCGTCAGGGATATGTCGACGATTTTTGTCAAAATCGCAACGCTGTATGTTCAAACTAAGGGTTTCCCCTCGGGAGGGTGAGAACTACACTGCATTCATTCGCTTCAGACAGTCCTGCCGAGGCGACGTCATAAGAGAACATATTCCGGAGGTAAATCATGAAGTCGATCATCTACGCAGCCATCGCCGCATCCGTCCTTGCTACCCCGATCGCATCGTTTGCACAGTCCGACCAGGGGCTGACCCGCGACCAAGTCAAGGCCGAGCTCGTGCAACTCGAACAGAACGGCTACAAGCCGCTGGCGAGCGATTCGCAGTATCCGGACAACATCCAGGCCGCCGAACAACGCATTCAACCGAACCAGCCGATGCTCGCGCAAGCCGATACGAGCGGCTACGGCGCCGTGGCAACGGGTGCCGGCCAAGCGGGCCGTCGCATGACGCGGGAAGCCGCGAATCCCGTGAACTCGGTCTACTTCGGCAACTGAACGCCCCCGGGTCTGCCCGCGCGCACCGCTTAATCGACGAGACGCGCACCAGTTGTGCGCGTCATTCGCCCGCAGGAGCAGAACCTCCGTCGCCGCATTCCGGCGGCTTTCCGCCCAGACGCTCGCGCGTTTGGGCCTTTTTTGCTGGAGCCGGTCAGGTGGACGTGACCGCGGGCGTGCCGTGGATATAGTGTTCGAGCTGGCTGATCGTGAATTGCTGATCGGCGATCACGCTCTTCACGAGGTCGCCGATCGAGATGAGGCCGACCAGCTTGCCGCCGTCGAGGACGGGCAGGTGGCGCATCCGGTGCTCGGTCATCAGCGCCATGCACTCGTCGGTGGACTGCGACGGTTCGACGTAGCGTACCTTTGCCGTCATGATTTCCTCGACGCGGGTGGCTTTCGACGAGCGGTCCTGCAGGACGACCTTGCGCGCGTAGTCGCGCTCGGTGACGATGCCCGCGATGTCGTCGCCGTCCACGACCAGCAACGCGCCGATGCCTTTTTCCGCCATCAGCTTGATGGCGTCATAGACGAGATCAGTTTTCGTGACGGTGTAGACGGTGCGGCCCGAATCCGGCTTGGCCTTGAGAAGCTGCGCGACAGTCGTGCTCATTCGCTTTCTCCGTGTGCAGGTCGACGCTGGGCAGGCAGGACGTGATGCTTGTCACCCGATGCGCCCAGTATAGCCGCGCAGGTGGCGGCAGTCGCGTGACGATTCCAGATTAGCGGTAAACTCCGGTCACGCACTATCCACACAACTCCTACATTCCTGAACGTTTCGATTGAATTCATGATGTCTTCGCGTCCCCAATCGCCCACGCCGGGCAATGGCCAGGCCGACGAGTGCGTGACGCTCGTCGCCACCGCGTCGCTGCCCACGCGCTACGGTACGTTCACGTCATACGCTTTCCGCGTATCGGGCAGCGATGCCGAACATCTCGCGCTCGTGATGGGCGACGTCGCCGGCGAGCAGTCCGTGCTGACGCGCCTTCATTCCGAATGCCTGACCGGTGACGTGTTCGGCTCGTACCGCTGCGACTGCGGCGAGCAGCTCGATCTCGCATTGCGCTACATCGCGGCCGAAGGCCGCGGCGTGCTGCTGTATCTGCGCGGGCATGAAGGGCGCGGGATCGGCCTGAGCAACAAGATCCGTGCGTACGCGCTTCAGGAGCAGGGGCGTGACACCGTCGAGGCGAACCTCGACCTCGGCCTGCCCGACGACGCCCGCGAATACGACTCGGCCGCCGCGATCCTCCGGATCCTCGGCGTGACGTCGGTGCGGCTGATGAGCAACAACCCGGCGAAGTTCGACACGCTCGCGAAGCACGGCATTCCCGTCTGCGAACGCGTGGCGCTTGCAGTGCCCGTGCGCGAGGAAAACGAGCGTTATATCCGCACGAAGCAGACGAAATTCGGGCATTACTTCGAGGAAAACGAGTAACCGCCACGAGCGCGCCGGCGCCCGTTTCTCGTCTCCTGTTCCCTGGGTCGTCGCCGGCAGAAGCGGCGGTCCCGATTTCTCCTTCGTCCGTTCCACTTTCGGGTTTGCAATGGCGCTCGCGTTACGCTGCCTGAACGATCCGTCTCCCCATGTCCACACCGTCGAAGATCGAAACCGAACGGCTGACGCTGCGCCGCTGGCAGCCGACGGATGCAGGTGCGCTGTCGGCGATGCACGCGGATCCGGCTGTAGCCGCATGGCTCGCGCGCGGCCCGATGTCCGTTGACGAAGCGAACGACGTCATCGCGCGCTTCGACGCGCATTTCGATGCACACGGTTTCGGCCCGTGGGCGATCGAGCGCCGCGCCGATGCGATGCTGATCGCGGTGTGCGGCCTGTCGCACGAAGCGCGTGCAACGCATCCGATGGCGCCGTGCGTCGAGATCGTGTGGCGGCAGGCGCGTCACGCCTGGGGGCAGGGCTACGTTACCGAAGCGGCCGCCGCCGCATTGGCCGACGGGTTCGATCGGATCGGGCTCGGCGAGATGTTCGCGTGGACGGCCGACACCAACCTGCGATCACGGCACGTGATGCAGCGGCTCGGCATGCAGCATCAGCCTGCACGCGATTTCGACCATCCAGCGTTGCCGGAAGGGCATGCGCTGCGCCGGCACGTCGTGTATGCCGCCCGCGCCGCCGGTCTGGCCGGCGCGTAACGGCTCACGCGTGTTCGTCTGTCAGCGCCACGTGCCGTTCTGCAGCACGATCCGGTAGCCGTCGGCATCCTCGAAAGTCTGGCCGGATATTTCCCAGTACGGATTGAACGACGTCACCGGCATGAAGCCATGTTCCATGGCGCGCGCGCAGGCGACTTTCCATTCCGGCCGATCGGGCAGGTAGAACACGATCAGGTCTTCGGGCGTTGGTGACGGCGCGATCGGATGGTCGGGGCAGTGCGTGAATTCGAAGTGATAGTCGAGGCCCTCGCGTCCGAGCATCACGCCGGAAAAGCCGTCGTGATCTTCAAAGCGCGCAAGAACGGACAGGTCGAGGGCGTCGCGATACATGCGCTCGGTGCGGGCGAGGTTGCTGACCGGGCGGGCAATGCGCAGATGGGCGTGCAAGATGGCCTCGGGGGCGAGTGGCGGGCCGGTCAATGATAAGCCGGCCGATCGATCCGGCTTGCGCGAGGCGAACGGATCGCGCCTCGGCGCATGTTCATCGTATTGAACGATATGGGCTCGTTTTGGCCAAACTTCCGGCCAAACGAATCGAACCGCCGTACCTCGCTCGCGAAAGTAAAAACATGACGCTTCCGATCAAATGCGCGCACCCCGTTGCAGGGGGTGCTGGTCCGTACGACCTTCGACGTCCTGCTTTTGCCTCGGCCTGCCGATCGATGGGCCGACGTGCATATCCCCGACGACCAGCCTCAAATGGGTAACCCCGATCTCCGTCGGCCGGTTACCGGCCCTTATCGCCAGTCGCGATGGGCGGGCGCGCTTGAGGTTGCCTTTGGATGGGTGGCCAAGGGAACGATGGTGCTGGCCGGACTCGCTATGGTCGCGTTGATGGCCCTGACGGGCGACGTGAGTGCGCCGGCAGACCTGCCAACGACCAAAAAGGGCTGGTTGTACCTGCTGCTGGCAATGATCGGGGCGGTGGCGCTGATATTTGCGGTGCACCACTACTGGCCGCGGCCGCCTGGTGCGCGCCCGGCAGGTTAGGCGGGGCGGAACGAGATGTGTCTCCGCAATTCGCGCAGGCAAGAAAAAGCCCGCTACATTGAGCGGGCTGAATCCATGTTTGGAGACATGGAGGAGACAGGTGCAAATTTAAGGGAAAACCCGAGTCATGGCAAGCCCTAGTTGTATCGATACAACTTCCTGTTGCGCCGCATTCACATGCCGCCAGCCCGCGCGTGGGCCGCAAATGCGCTGAAGCGCTCCTGTGCGACTGGTAATGCGTACTTGTCGCGCATCTCCGTCTCGATCCATGCACAGGCCTCGCGCGCGCAGTCGGTCAGCGCGTGCCGCGTGGCATGGCCATCGATGTCGTAGACGAAGCGCACACCGACCTCGTCGTCGGCCACCTGTCGCTCGAGCTGGTTGAGCTGCAGTTGCGGCCCATGCTGTTGCGACAGCGCACGCAATTCGTCGAAGTGATATTCGAGCCAGTCGGCAAAGAACAGCGCGTCGCTGTGGCACGGCAGCCGGAAGGCCGTGCTGCGTGACGGGCGCGGTACGGCTTCGCCGGCCGACGCGTGCGGCTCGCCGTCGGTGGCGATGGACGTGTCGACGGGCGCGAGCGGTTGCCGAATCCGGCGGTAGGGCTCGCGATCGCGCAACGCGTGCCACAGCAATTCGTCGCCGGCGGCGCCGGACGGCTGCATCGTCAGGTCATGCCGGCCTTCGTCGGCCGGCGTGATGTCGCGGATCACGAGGCGCAGCGAGCAGAGTGGTTCGTCAGCGGCCAGCAGTGTCGCCGCGCGCGGCAACCCGCAGACGAGCGGCACGGCGCCGGCGGCACGGAACACGAGGCCGCGACGGTCGAGCCGTACGAGCGGCAACGGCCGCGGAAACGACGGGTAGGCGACCGTGATGCGGGCGCCGCTGGCGCTCGTCAACCCGGGCATCATCGCGCGAAAGACCTGAGACTGGTCCACGTTGATTCTCCTTCGTTACGATGCCGCCCGGACAGAAACGCGCGTTTCGGTTCAGGCCGCGATGGCTTGCCGGGCAGCCAGCCCCGGCTCGATTCCTAGTGCAGCAAACGTTTGCGGATCGATGTCGATCCAACACGCGACCACCAGACGCCCATCGACCTGTTTCGGTGGGCCTGCGCGGTGCGCGTGTATGCCGATCCGTCGGAACAGCCGCTCCATGCTCGCGAACGTCACGCCGATCAACTGCCGTGCGCCAAGCTGCGCCGCGCATTCGACGACGGCCGCGAGCATCGGGCGCACGGCCCATTCGGCATTGCCCGGCCCGCCTTCGTCGTCGGTTGCCGCGAACCGGGACAGTTCCCAGACGGCGGCCGATTGCGGCAGCGGCATGTCTTCGGCGATCAGGTCGGCGAACAGCGACTTCAGCAGATACGGGCGCGTCGTCGGCAGCAGGCGCGCACATCCGCACATGTCGCCGCTGGCGTTTCGCGCGAACACGTACACGGTATCGTCGCGATCGAACTGGTCGCGCTCGAAGCTTTCGTTCGCCGACGGGAGCGCCCAACCAAGCTGCTCGACGAACACACGGCGCCGATAGCGCCCGAGATCCGCTGCAAGTTCGTGTGGCAACCGCCCTTCCTCGTGAACGAAGGTCCGCATGGTGTCCTCGGATCTGTGCTTTTGTATGCACGCATTACATCGCGCAGCACGAGGGGGCTGTAACTGGTAACTCTTACAGGGTGCCGTTGGAAAGACGTCGTTTAGGACGTGGTAACGGTTTCTTGATCAACGGGATTGAAAACCGTGCGGCTTTTGCTTATAAAGAGCGCCAGCATCGCGGAAATTGTCCGACGAATAGATGCGCAGCCAGTTGTCACTGGAGCGTCGGACCGGCATGATAGGCGTCGTTGTGCCCGAGCAGGGCCGACGCGACCGCGGCGGGCCAGTCGATGCACGCGAGTCGTGCGGCGAGCGCGGCGGCGGTGCGGAACATGCCGATGTCGGCGCCCGTGGCGTCGATGGCCATCACGTTGCTGCGGACGTCGCCGCCCGCGATCACGAACGTGCCCGTCGCGCGTTCGAGATACCAGTCCCAGCCGATCGTCACGTAAGCGACGCCGGCACTGGCCGGGCGATGCCATTCGGTATAGCCGGCAAGGCGTGCGTCGATTGCGCTGTCGCGCAATTCCGCAAGCAGCGATGCGTCGAGGCCGCTTGCGACATGGTCGAGCGCAAGCACGGCCAGTGCGCCTTCTGACAGGCGTACGTAGCCGTCCGGGGACGGGCCGGAGACTGGGTGCAGCAAAGGTGAAGTCATGCGCGGAATGTATCAGCCTCGAACGGGGGCTGGAACCTGACAAGTATGACAGCGTGACGTTGTCGGAGAACGAATGGAACTGCGCTGGCAGGATGCCTATCAACAATTCAGCGCCGCGGAAGACGAGCAGCAGCTCTTCCAGCGGATCGCCGCCTATTCCAAACGGCTGGGATTCGAATACTGCTGTTACGGCATTCGCGTCCCGCTGCCCGTTTCGAAGCCGGCGGTCGCGATCTTCAATACCTATCCGGACGGCTGGATGGCGCATTACCAGGCGCAGAACTACATCGAGATCGACTCGACGGTTCGCGACGGCGCGCTCAGCACCAACATGATCGTCTGGCCGGACGTCGACCGGATCGAGCCGTGCCCGCTGTGGCAGGACGCGCGTGATTTCGGGCTGTCGGTGGGCGTGGCGCAGTCGAGCTGGGCGGCCCGCGGCGCGTTCGGCCTGCTGAGCATCGCCCGCCATGCCGACCGGCTGACGCCGGCCGAAATCAACATGCTGACGCTGCAGACGAACTGGCTCGCGAACCTGTCGCACTCGCTGATGAGCCGCTTCATGGTGCCGAAGCTGTCGCCGGCGGCGGGCGTCACGCTGACCGCGCGCGAGCGCGAGGTGCTGTGCTGGACGGCCGAGGGCAAGACCGCGTGCGAAATCGGCCAGATCCTCAGTATCTCGGAGCGAACGGTCAACTTCCACGTCAACAACATCCTCGAGAAGCTGGGCGCGACGAACAAGGTCCAGGCGGTCGTCAAGGCAATCTCGGCCGGACTGATCGAGACGCCCTGACAGGGAGTGAGGGCGGCAGCGCGAGAGGTTGCTGCCGCCAGGCGGCTCACTCCATCATCGGCTCTGCTTCCTTAGCGGTCCAGCTCACGCTGGAAATGCTTTTCTCCATGCTCATCCGGCTCGCGATCTGCTCGAGCTTCTGCTGATCCTTCGGATGCAGCTTCAGTGTCGCGGTCACCTTCAGCCGGTCCGGCTGGTCGGGCACGTCCTCGCTCGTGAGGCTCTGGAACGACAGCGGCTTCGCATACATCGAGTTCGACAGCAGCGTGCGGATGTGCACCTCGTCGGAGGTCAGGCAGATCACGGTGATCTGGTATTCGCGCACGAGATCGGCGTTCGATACCGGCGTCGCGTTGATCGCCTGGCTGACGCCGCGCAGCACCGTATTGGTGAGCAGCACGACGCCCGTGCCGGCAAGTGCGGGCACGAAATGGCCGGAGCCGGACAGCACGCCGACGGCGGCCGAGCACCACAGTGTCGCGGCGGTGTTGATGCCCTGGATCGAGCCCTTGTCGCGCATGATCACGCCGCCGCCGAGAAAGCCGACGCCCGACACGACGTAGGCGGCGATCTGCGTGACGCCGGCGACGCCATTGCCGGTCAGCACGCCGAGCGTGACGAACAGGCATGCGCCGCTCGCGACGAGCGTGATGGTGCGCAGGCCGGCCGTGCGCTGGCGCATCTGGCGCTCGAGGCCGATGGCGACGCCGCAGGCGAACGCGGTGAAAAGACGGAGTGCGAAATCGAAAGTCATGGTTGTCCTGCCGTGCTAGGCGCGCGTGTCGTTTCGCGTCGCAGCGGCGCAAGGCCGAAGGCGACGCGACGATGGCCGTCATCGCGCGGTACTGTACCGCGCGAATGCGTCATTCAGTGTGAAACGGGAGGTGTGCGGCTCGCGGAACGCGAGCCCGGCAGGAGAACTGCGGCGGACAGGCGTTCAGGCGGCAAGCGGCGCACGCAACGAAGTGCTGCAACTGTCCACGATGGTTCCTGAAGGGAGAATGGGCGGCATTCTAGAGGCCTGCGGGCGCATGCGTCAACCGCCTCGCGGCGGTCGAGCTACTGCGCCGAGCCGATCGTCCCGGTCGCAAGCGCGAGCGCGGCGGCAGCGGACAGCGCCCCGGCATAGCTGTCGACCTCCGCGTTGCGGGCGGCCAGCAACTGGCTTTGCGCGATCGTCGCATCGGTGACCGAACCGACGCCGTTGCGGTACGCGGTCAGCGCCGCGTCGTAACTCGTCTGCGCGGCATCGACGAGCGCCTTCGCGGCGTCGTGCGACGCAAGGCTCGTCTGTACCGCGTTCTGCGCGGCGACGACCTGGCGAACGGCTTCCTCCTTGGTTCGCGTGAGGCGCGCGGAGGCGCTTTCCGCATCGTTGCGCGCCTGCATCAGCACCGCCGAGCGCAGGCCACCGTCGTACAGCGGAATCGTCACGCCGAGGAATACGCCGCCGCCGTAGCGGCTGCCGTTCAGGTTGACGGTCGGCGCCTGGTCTCCGATCGCGGGCAGCGCGGAGATGGACGTGCCGCCGCTCGCGTACGACGTCGACGCGGACAGGAAGATCTTCGGCATGAACGCGGCTTCCGCGGCCTTGATTTTCGCGCGATTGGCCTGTTCAAGCGCGAACGCGCCCTGCAAGTCGGGGCGGCGCGCGATCGCATCCGACACGATCGCGTCGACCGACGCGCCGAGTGCGGGCGGCAGCGGCCGCTTCGGCAGCGCGGCGATGGTCGGCTTCGACAGCGGCGAGATGCCGAGTGCGGAGACGAGGGCGAGGTAGCCGTCGCTCTCCGTGCCGTTCGCCTGCACGAGCGCGAGGTTGGCCTGCGCGCGATTCTGCGTCGCCTGCGCGAGCTCGACGACCGTGCCGACGCCGTGCTTGAGACGCGCGCGGGAGGCCGCGAGGATCGCATCCGCGTTCGCGAGGCCCTGCCGGGCGCTGAGCGCGCGCGCGCGTGCGGCTTCGTAGCGGTAGTACGCGACGGTCACGTCATGGATCACCTGCTGGTGTACGGCCGTGAACGCGACGTTCGATGCGATCGACGCCTGCTCGGCTGCTTCGACGCGCGCCGCGCGGCCGCCGAAATCGAACAGCAGCCATTGCAGCGACAGCGCGGAGATGGTGCCGTGCACGGTGGAGTTGCTCGACGAATCGCCGAGGATCGACGACGTCGTGCCGTGATTTGCCTGGTACCCGCCCATGGCCGTCGCGGACAGCCTCGGCAGGTAGGCGGTCTTGGCGAGGCCGACCGCCAGCGCGGCGTTGCGCGCGTCGTTCCACGCGATGCGGGTCAGCGGATTCGCCGATTCGGCGAGATCGATCAGCTCGGGCAGCGTGTATGCGTGCGCGGCATCGAGCGCGGCCGGCGGCGAGACTGATGCGAGCGCGGGCGACGCGGGCAGCGTGTAGTCGTGCGAACCTTGTGCGGACGCGCGCGGCGGGCCCGGCACGATGTCGCCCGCGGCCGACGTTTGTGGCTGCCACGGGCGATCGGACGCCTCCGGCGCCAGATCGATCGACGACGTCGCGCAGCCGGCCAGCGCGACGGCGGTCGCGAGGGCGGCGGCGATCGAGGCGGCCGGCGGTTCAGGTAGGCGCATGGGGGGCAGGCTCCTTCGGTGTGGCTTGACGGGCGGCATCGGCGATGCGCGCGAGCCGCGTGTCGATCAGGGTCAGCAGCGCGTCGCGTGCGGGGTCGGTTGGGTCGGTGCGCGGCGGGGTGGCCAATGGCGCGGATGGTGCTTCATGAGGCGCGGCTTCGTCGTCGCGCGGTTCGGTCACGCGGGCGAGCTGCGCGCCGAGCGCCGCGTCGCCGGGCTTGCGTTCGGCGAGCAGGAACAGCGGGCCTTCGAGCGCGCCGAGTTCCGCGAGCGCGCGCCGCCGCGTGGCGAGCCACGTCGCAGCCGGGCGCACCCACGACGGTTCATAGTGGACCAGCCCGAGCTCCTGCGTGATCGCGCCGTGGCGGGCGAACGCTTCAGCGGCGAGTGCGCGTCGTTCGGCCGGCTGCACGACCTGCGCGAGGCGCCGCCACTGGTCGATCAGCGCGGCGAGCCCGACGTCGATCTGCTTGCCGATGCTGACGGGCCAGATGCGCGTGAACACGAGATACACGACGACGTTGCCAAGCAGGATGCCGATCGTGCGATCGCGCGCGATCGTGAGATCGAAGCCGGGGCCGGCGCCCTGGATCACGCACAGGAAAAATGCGAACGCGATCTGGAAGCCGGCATACGCGATGCGTGGCGAGCCGAATGCGACCCACGCGGCGAGCCACCCGCCGGCGAACACCAGCGCCATCAGGTGGCCGACCGACGATAGCGACGGCACGACGAAGACGAGCGCCGCCGTGCCGAGCAGCGCGCCGACGATGCAGCCGAAGATCCGCAGCGTGAGCTTCTCGACCGTCTCGGCCGTCGAGCCGAGCGACACGATGTAGCAGGTGACGACGCACGTATGGATGCCAGACCAGTCGAGCTGCGAATACAGCAGGTAGCAGAAGATCGCCGCGGCGGTCGTCTTCAGCGCGTAGCGGATGTGGTCGGGATTGGTGCGCGCGTCGGGCAGGAAGAAGCCGCCGCGTGGCGCGGGGGGCGGGGCGGCTGCGGATCCGGATGCGTCGGGTGCTGTCGTCGGAGTCGACGAAGCCGACGAAGCCGACGAAGCCGACGAAGCCGACGAAGCCGACGAAGCCGACGAAGCCGACGAAGCCGACGAAGCCGACGAAGCCGACGAAGCCGACGAAGCCGACGAAGCCGACGAAGCC
>NZ_JAIZRY010000033.1:0-12185 GCF_020420125.1 Burkholderia sp. AU30280 | reverse complement strand
TGCCGCCCGTCAGCGATGCATTGCCGCCCGCGACATTCTGGCCGGTCGCGGTCAGTTGGCCGGACGCCGTCAGGTTCAGGTCGCCACTGTGTGCGACGGAGCCGTCATTGTTCACGCCCGCGCCGAGCGTGCCAGTCGAATTGATGCTGCCGGCGTTCACCGTCGTATTTTGCAGCGCCGCGAGCGTCCCGCTGTTCGTGAGATCGGCTGCCGTGCTGGCCGACAGCGATTGCTGCGCGTACGTTGTGCCGCTGTTCTGGATGCCACCCGCGGCCGACAGCGCCATATTGCCGCTTGCCGTGGTCTTACCCGTAAGGACGAGCCGACCGTTCGACTGCAGCGTCAGGTCGCCTGCCTGCGCGGCGATGACGCCGGCGTTGGCGACCCCCACACCGAACTCGTTCGATGCGAGGACGATCCTATTGGCATACATTCCGCCCAACTGGCTCACGTCGATCGCGACCGCTGGAGCGGGGCCGTCACCGGCGATCGGCGTTGCGGCGAGCGTGTCGTGATTAACCTGGGCCGCGCCGGCGATCACGTTCAGGTTCTTCGCATAGATGGCGGAATTGACCTGTACAGCGCGGGCGATAAGGTCCACCTGATCGGTACCGGTTGCGTTCAAGCCGGTACCCGAGACGGTCACGAGCCCGCGGTTGACGTTGTATCCGGCGAGTGAACCATCGGCGCCGTAGTACGGCACGCCGGTCGTCAAGGTCGCGCGGCTGGTATTCAGGAAGGTTCCGCCATCTACGAAAATCCCGGACGGATTCGCCAGGACGAGCTCCGCACGCGCGCCTGCGATCTCCACGGCGCCGCGAATTTGGGACGGATTCGGGCTGTTGACCTGGTTGACGATGATCCGCGCGGCCTGCCCGGCGCCGTAATTCGGGTTGCCATTGATCCAGCCCGCCTGCTGGGTCTGAACCATCGTGGCCGAGTTGTTCAGGATCGCGCCAGCCTTCTGTACATCGAACTGATTGTAGGTGTTGACCGATACGCCCGCGCTCGACGGACGCGCCACGTTCACTTGCGGCAAGCCGTTCGGCGTTTGGATCACCTGCGTGCTGGTGCCCGGCGTCGGGATGATCTGCGCATCGGACAGGGTGGGCAGCAGGCCGAGCGCGGCGACGCTCGCCACAACAACACGAGCGCCAGACGTCGACGACCGCCGCCACGCGCGTGCTTCGCCCGTTGCCGATTTGCCCTCGGCCGTCGCTGTCTCCGCGACGGCCACCACCATGCCCCGAAGTCTGGAATACACCAGACGATGCGTATTTTTGTTCATACTTTCGACGCGGCCCGCGCTCATTCGTTGGATGCTTGGCCGCAAGCATATCGAAAGCATTACGAATTACTGTCAGAAATTGCAAGCCGTTGACGGAAAACCACAAATTCGGATTTTCGGACGCATCTGATTGACGCGGCACCCTGACTTTCCGGCCGCCTCTCCGGAGGTCGAGCGGAGGGCCAACGCGTGTGGCTCATCATCGAAGCGGAGCAAGAACCTTGTTGATTTACGCATCGATCTCATCGGCGAGGTTGACCCATTCGGCGGTCACCCGCCGGGCACTCGGCGCCGTCTGTATCGAATGCAAGCATGCGAACACCTCGCGGCATCCGGTCAGCTCGACGCGCATCATGCCGCCAATCGCCGCGGCTTCACGCTTCGCGTTATCGGCCAACTGTTCCTCGCGACGCAGCCGATCCACCCAATCGGCAAGATCGTCAGTCCAGTCGCGCAAGCGATACAGGCGTCGCCCGAACGACGGCGTTCCCGTGAAATCGAGATTGAAATGAACTAAGCGCGCCTCGTCCCCAACCGAGGTCGTCACCACGAGTCGATCAGCTTTGTCGTCGATCGCTTCGAGTCGAACGCTGTCGACGAAGGTGGTCACGCCCGGCAACAGCTCTCGCTTGAGCGCGACCAGCGTCCGGACGTCACGCATGAAACTGGCTGCCAAGTCCTGCGACGCCTGGACAGGGCAGCATGTGCCGTCAGTTGTCGATCCAGGCGCGCCCGGCCGCGAGGTCGGTTGATGTCACCATACGCATGGGCATGCCCATGCGTTCGTCGTCAGGGCGCGCAGCGGTCTGCGACGTCTCCGCGAGCGAATCGGACAGGATGACCCACTCTTCGCGGTCGGCATAGCGGACCCAAAAATCCACGAGATGACGTTGTCCACCGAGCTGCGCGTAACCCGGACGCTCGCAAAAGGAGTGGACGACGGGATCTGTCTCGATGAGCAGCCACAGTTCAGGCGCGCCGCGTTGGAACAGCGTCAGTCGGCGATTGAGTTTGAGGCTGAAGGCGTCCAGCCGGGGTGCGCCGCGCGGGCGCGGCGTCGTAACCGGCCGCATCGCGTGCCGGGAATCGTCCATCAGGGCCTTACGGTCGGGCTTCGAAGTTTACGACGCGAGTTGAATTAATTTGCTCTACGGCAATCGGCGTGTGTATCAGGCGCACGGCGGATCGGGCGATCCGTTGGGTGAGCCGCTGCCGATGATCACGGCAGCGGTTATTTTGCGGATTCAACGCGGATGACGGAATCAGCCTGTTCCGATTGGCTGTGACAATCGTCCACGTTAAATGGAAGGGGTGTGGCGCCGAAGCCGCTTCGGTCCAGACCGTTCGGCCAGGCCGCAGTCGTGATTTCCTTGATGGCACCGACGCCTGACACTGCCTTAAGCGCGCCGGCGCGCTTAAGGCTGCTACCCCTTCCTTATCGGGCTACACCCGCTGTCAGACCGACACCGTGATACCCGCCGGGCCCGATTCCCCCACGGGCCGCACCACGATTTCCACATGCTGGCCAAACGCCGCCAGCATCACCATCAGATGATCCAGCGTAACGTTCCGGAGCCGCTCGCGCTGCTCGGGCGTGACCGCCGCCCGGACCATTTCCGCGAGCGCCGCAGCCTCGTCCTCACTCAGGCCGCGCGTGGCGATCAATGCGTTGAGTTTCAGCACGAGTGCAGACTTGGCCGCCAGTTCCCCGACGTCGTAGTAGTCGAAATCGTCCGGCACGTTGTCGGCGTCGTGATGCTGATTGTCGTGACTCATTGTGCTTCCCCCGTGATCACCGAGAACTGCCGCTGCCGCCGCTCCGTCGCGGGTTCGACAGCGGGGAATCCATGCTTCCCGACCTTCCCGACAGGATCGCTGCCCGCGGCGTCGATCGGCGTGATCACCAGCCGCTGGTGCGACACCTCGATCTGCAGGCGCTGCTCGGGCTCGAAACCCGCTGCCTCGATCCACCGGCCGGACAGCTTCATCCACAGATGCAGGACAGGTGGCGCCATATCGGTGAGCCTCAGGTGCGGGACGATGCGGCGAGATTGAGACGATGTCTGAGTGTTGACGAAACAGTCTTGGAAAATAAATGGTGCGCTATGATTCGCGTCAGCCATGGTCAACTCCTTGGTTGAGTTGGTTGTGGTCAGCGGCCTGCGGGTGCTCCTACATCTGCAGGCCGCGCTCGTTTACGCGTTGGATTCCGATCGTCACTTCGTCACATGCATGGCGTGGCGACATGACCTGAACCTCCTTGCGAAAACGTGCAACCACTGTAGCCAAGATCGAACGGTTTCGGGTGCGGGTTATTTGCGTTTCTGCAGAACCGGCCATCAGGTCTATGGCTCGGATGCTTGCTGGTCAACGCTTTCGCGGCGCTTGCGTTGGCTGGCCGCATCTTCGTTTCATCACCAATGTGTTGAAAAGCGTGTCGGACGATCGCTTCGATGTACCCATGGCACACATCACGACGCGCTCATTCGCCGCTCACCATGACGATGAATGCACGCGAGACGTCGACGATCCAGGCGTGACCGCGCGAAACGACGAACCGGCCGCCATCCGTCAACGAATGGTGGTTGATTGACGGGAAAAAATCCGAGCGCAAATCGGTTCAGTCCTATTGGATACGGCATCCCGTGACGGTAAGCTTGGTTTGCGCGGCACCGTGACGCATATTCGACGGCGGTCGTTGGGCCCGGCCGTAATGCGCGCTACGTCGGTTGTAGCACTACTCCTCACGCTGCCTCATGCGAGCGTCGAACACCGGCCCACGGTTGCCGCGCACTTCCTTCCTTCGTCATCCGGACGAATCGAAGCGAGCCGAATGCCCGCCTCGCTCTCCCTCCATTCTTACTGCTTCGTTGCCGCCGCCATCGCGAGCGGGTCGGCACGCTGCTCCGCGCTTGCTTCGGCGCGCCGCGCGAGTGCGCTTTCGGCGCGGCTTCGATACTGCTCGAACTCCCGCGCGAACGCCACCGCGTCGCCGGCCAGCGCCAGCGCTTCGAGCGACGCGCACAGGCCCGACACGTCGCGCTCGCCGATCATCGCGAACGCGCCGCGCATGCTGTGGATCTCCGCGCGGGCGGCTTTCAGGTCGCCGTATTCGAGCGCCCGCGCGATCGCCGCATTGGCCCGATTCGTCGCATCGGCCAGCGCCGCACGCAGGTCGCGCGGCAGCGGCCCGCGCGTACTGGCCGGCGCCGGCAGCAGTGCGCGGCCTGGCCGCCACGGGCCCGTGTATTTCGCGATCGCCTGTTCGAGCGAACGCAGCGACGTCGGCTTCGTGACGATCTCGTCGATGCCCACTTCCTTCGACAGCCGCATCTCGTCCGGCTCCGCATGCGCGGTCACGGCCAGGATCGGCAGCGCGCGGCCGCGCTCGCGCAGCATCCGCGCGAGCGCATAGCCGTCGAGGCCCGGCATGTTGAGGTCGGTCATCACGATCGCGTAGTCGTGCCGCTCGACGAGATCGAGCGCTTCCGCGACGCTCGACGCCACGTCGGCGCGATAGCCGAGCACGTCGAGCTGGTCGTGCACGAGCGAGCGGTTGACCGGGTTGTCGTCGACGAACAGCACGCGCAGGTCCGGCGTATCGCCGCCGGCCGGCGCGGGCTGCATCCCGTGCTGATGGTCGAGCGGCAGCGGCAGCGACACGACGAAGGTCGAGCCGACGTTCGGCACGCTGTCCACGGCGATGCGCCCGCCCATCGATTCCGCGAGCCGGTTGCTCAGCGGCAGGCCGATGCCCGTGCCGCCGAAGCGGCGCGCGATCGATTCGTCGGCCTGCGCGAACGGCTCGAACACGTGTTCGAGCTGCGCGGCCGTCATGCCGATGCCGGAATCGCTGACGCGGATCATCACCGGCGTGCCGTCGGCCGCGGGCGCCGTCACGGAGAGCGCGACCGTGCCGCGATCGGTGAACTTGATCGCGTTGCTGACCAGGTTGACGACGATCTGCCGCACCCGCAGCGGATCGCCCACGTACGGCCGCTCGGCCTGCGCATCGACGTCGACGCGCAGCGCCACGCCTTTCGCGCGCGCGATCGGCTCGAACAGCTCGACGATGTCGCGCGCCAGCTCGTCGATGCGGAAGCTGGTCGCTTCGAGCGTCATCCGGTCGGCCTCGATCTTCGTCATGTCGAGCACGTTGTTCAGCATGTCGAGCAGCATCCGCGCGGCCGACGTGACCGCGTGCAGCCGCGACTTCTCGCGATTGCGGTCGGGCGCCTTGTCGAGCAGTTCGAGATTGCCGAGCATCGCATTCAGCGGCGTGCGGATCTCGTGGCTGATCGTCGCGAGGAAGGTCGATTTCGCGCGGTTCGCGCTGTCGAGCGCGCGCTCGGTGTCGGCGCGCGTCGTGATGTCGGAGAAGCCGCACAGCAGCGTGTCCTTGCCGCGGTAGCGCACGCGCACGAAGTTGACGAGCAGGTCACGTGCGCGGCCGTCGTCGAGCGTCACGGGGAATTCCACGTCGAGCTGCACCGGCGCGCCGTCGGCTCCTTGCCGGTAGCGCGCGAGCAGGCGCTCGTGCAGCGGCGGCTCGCCGGCCGCGCTTTCGTACAGTTCGTGCATGCGGTTGCGCAGCAGCACCGCGTCGCTGTCGAGCGACACGAGCACGATCCCGAACGGCGAGGTCGCGATGATCGCGCGGCTCATCTCGTCGGTTTCGAACACGCGGCGCGAGCGGCGGAAAACCGGCGCGAACACCTTCAGGTCAAACGCGATCACGAGCGTCCACAGCACGGCCAGGATCAGCGCGGCCACGCCGAACTCGCGCACGATCGTCGGCCAGATCGCGATCGCGATCGTGCGCCACGAATACGCATAGACGATCGCGAAACCCGTGTCGGCGATTCGGTCGCTGATCGTGAACACGCCGTGCAGATAGCTTTCGTCGAAGCGGTCGAGGCCGCGCCGCCACGCGTTCTCGGCGAGCGCGTGGCGCATCAGCGCGGCGCCGTCGATCGACGCGCGCGTGCGGTCCTCGTCCAGCAGCACGCGGCCGGCCTGGTCGACCAGCATCACCACCGCGTCCTCCGGCGCCTGCTTCAGCCGGTCGTCGAGCACGTTCACGTCGAGATCGCTGACGAAGGTCATGAAATGGCGCGGGCCGTCGAACGCCGGTTCGACGAGGCGAAACACCTTCTTGCCGGTGAGCGGGTCGATCGCGGGCGGCTCCCACGCGATGCGGCGCGTTGCGCGCCAGTAGCGCGCGACGGCCGGGTTCGACCAGTCGGCGATGTTGAACGCGAGGCGATCGATCAGCGCGCGCGTGTCGGCCACGCCGATGTGCTCCAGCACGTCGCGATACGGCATCGACGGCGGCGGCGTGATCGCGAGCACGTTGCGCTCGGGGCTGTACGCGTAGCCCGACAGCGGCATCCCCGATTGCCGCTCGGCGGCCGCCACCGAGATCGTCAGGCGCTCCATCAGTTGCACGTATTTGTCGGCGTCGCCGCCGGTCAGCGCTTCAGGCGTCGTGGCCACGAAGATGTCGCTCACGTTGCGCAACGGCGACAGCACGACGTGGCCGTCGCGCGCGAGCGCGTCCGCCGCGCTGTGCGAATGGTGCGGGTGGCTGTTCCACAGCAGCTCCGCGTTGATCACCGAGCGCCGCACCGATGCCTGTTTCGCATCGATCTCGAGTTCGACGAGCGCCTTGTGCGTGGTGAACAGCTCGCGCCGCTTGGCGATGTAGTCGTGCACCGAGCCGTCGAGCAGCACGCTCGTCGCGAACAGGATCACGAGCGACAGCACGGCCGCGCCCCCGTACAGCGTGAAGCGCTGGTAGCGGTGCAGCAGGCTCAGGTCGCGCGCCTCGCCGTCGATCGACGCGAACGGCGCGCTGGCATCCACCGGGGACGCGAACAGGTTTCGGATGGGCATGGGACGAATACCGTGAAATCAATGCGCAAATCGGGGGCCGCGCGCGAGGCGGACGGCGAGTGCCGTTCGAGAATCGCGACGCGTAGCGATATCCGTAAGCCGTGTGGGATGGCAGGCGATTGCGCTGCCGGCTCGGGGAACGAGCCAATTATCGGGATGGCAGGGCCGCCGGTATGTAGGGCAGTCCGAAGCAAATCGCTCAGGGTGGTAGGACTGGTCCTAGTTACGAGATGGCCTGCGCGCTGCGTTTATAAAGCGCGACCGGCGCGCGTGTCAAACGATGCAGCGTTTTGGCGAAGTGCCGTGTGGTGTTTACCTCGCATAACTGTCAGGCATCGTCATATTCGGACCAGTCTTACAAATTAAGTTTTATGTCGGCCAGCTGTCTGATTATCGAAAGCACTTGTAAAAAATATATTGGCTCACGTAGCTCCAATCTCGTCTCACATTTTCGTAAAGAGGCAATCGACGTGAACAAGACATACCGAACCGTCTGGAATCCGAAGACAGGTACATGGGTCGCAGCGGCCGAAACGGTGCGTGCGCGCAAGAAATCGAACTCGACGATGCGTTCGTCGGTAACGGCCGCGGTCGCGGTCATGGCAGGTGTCGGCGGCGTCGGGTTCATCATCGACGCGGACGCGCAGACGGCGAACGGGAATGGTGCGCTGAACCTGTGCGGGGGCACGAACGGGGCGACTGGCCATACGTTCGGCTACTCCGGTCAAACGGTGAACGCGAACTGCGCGCCTATCGGCACCAACAATCCGTCCCTCCAGGGGCACGCGCCTTCCTTTTTGTTGGGGAACGGCGGTGATCTGAATGGCGCATCCGGGACCGGCGCAACGGTCAGCACCGCATCGGTGGCAGGCAGCCGAGACGGTCATTTGATGCTTTACGGTGCCAACGGCGTTCACGTCACCGGTGCGACGGATTTTGCCAATACCGTCAGCATGACGAACAACCGTATCCAGAACCTGGCTGCCGGTACGGCAGGCACGGATGCGGTCAACCTGAATCAGTTGAACGCGGCGATTGCGGCAACGGATGACAAGTATGTGGCCTTCAGCACCGGGACATATGCGCGGGACGCGGCCGCCACCGTCGGGACCAATAGCGCAACGGCTATTGGTCCGAACGCGAGCGCCACGGCGATCTCGGCTGTCGCGCTGGGTGGCAATTCGGTGGCGACCTCGCAGAACGGCGTGGCGCTCGGCACACTCGCGCGCGCGACCGCCAATGAAACGACCGCGGTTGGTGTAAGCGCAGCGGCTACCGCAACGAACGCTTCCGCGTTTGGGCGCAGCGCTGCGGCAAGCGCGAATGGTGCGGTTGCGCTTGGTTACGGTTCCGTTGCGGATCGCGCGAACACCGTCTCGGTCGGCACGTCGACATCGCAACGCCAGATCGCGAACGTCGCGGCCGGTACGCAAAACACCGATGCGGTGAACCTCGGTCAGTTGAACGCTGCGATTGCGGCGGCGGACAATCCGTACATCAGGGTGAACTCCGGCGGTTCTGTTCATGCGGCCGCAACGGCAACCGGATTTCGGGATGTCGCGATCGGTAACGGTGCTCGCTCGGATGCCTTGAGCGCGCCGGGCAATTCCATTTCCGACTACGCAGTTGCGCTTGGTTCGAGCGCTTCGGCCGGCGGATCGTCCGCGACGGCGATTGGCGCAGGGGCCCTGGCATCGACAGGCGCCAATAACATTCGCTCGAATGTGACGGCGCTTGGCGCCAATACTGCGGCGACGGCTGTCGGTGCGACGGCCATCGGTTATGGTGCGAACGCCAATGCGGGGAACTCCGTGGCATTGGGCACGAACAGCGTGGCCGATCGAGCCAATGTCGTCTCGGTCGGGTCGGCAACGCAGACGCGCCAGATCGCGAACGTCGCGGCCGGCACGCAAAACACCGACGCGGTGAACGTCGCACAGCTGAACGCTGCGATTGCGAACGTCGACGGCAACAGCCCGTACTTCAAGGCGAACGGCGCGCTTGACGGCACCGACGACGCCAGCGCCATCGGCGCAGGCTCGGTGGCCGTCGGCTCGAACGCGAAGACCCTCGCCGCAGGCGGCGTCGCGATCGGCAGCAGCGCCACCGCTGGCATGGCCAATGGCGTCGCCATCGGCAATTCCGCGATTGCTTCGCAAGGCGGCGTGGCGATTGGTCAGGGTGCGAATGTGCAGAGCACGAACGGCGTTGCGATCGGTACGAAATCGCAGGCCGGCGAGCACGGAACTGCGCTCGGCAATAACGCGCTTGCGGTGCCGAACGCGGTGGCCCTGGGTGCCAATGCGTCGGCGGTTAGCGAAAATGCGGTCGCGCTGGGTAACGGGTCGGTCGCAGTGGGCAACACCGTTTCGGTCGGCAGCCTCGGCAACGAGCGCAAGATCACCAACGTGGCGGAAGGTACGCTGTCGGACAAGAGCACGGATGCGGTGAACGGTTCGCAACTGTTCGCGACGAACGCGCGCGTCGGCTCGCTGGAGGATTCGCTGCATGACGGCGGCGTGATCGATCCGGTGACGGGCAAGTCGCTGGCGGTGGTGTACGACACCTCGGCGAAGAACAGCGTGACGCTGGGCGGATCGAGCACGGCGCCGCCGGTGCAGCTCAAGAACGTGGCGGACGCGACGGACGCGAACGATGCGGTGAACCTGAGCCAGCTGAACAAGGCGGTGGCGGATGCGGGCACGAGCAGCAACCCGTACATCGGCGGTCGCGGCACGGGTGTCGCCGCGCAGGCGACGGCGCTGAACGCGGTGGCGCTCGGCCTCGGTTCGGTGGCGAACGAGATCAACACGATTTCGGTGGGTAACTCGTCGACGGGCCTGACGCGCCGGATCACGAACCTGGCTGACGGCAATGCCGCGTCGGATGCGGCGACGGTTGGTCAGGTCAACGCACTGGTCGGCGGCGTGTCGACCAGCACGCAATCGGCGATCGACGATGTGAATACCAAGGTGGCGGCGCTTGATCAGCGGTTCTCGACGAATTCGATTGGTACGGAGTCGATCGGGACGATGGCTGCGCTCGACGACGCATACATCAAGGTGAACTCTGGCGGCACCGCTCATCTGGCCGCGACGGCGACCGGATATCGGGATGTCGCCATCGGTAACGGTACTCGTTCGGATTCTTTCAGTGCGCCGGGAGGTACTTATGCCGATTACGCGGTAGCGGTTGGCTCGAGCGCTTCGGCCGGGGGAACGGCCGCGACGGCGATTGGCGCAGGTGCCCTGGCATCAACCGGTGCCAATAACATTCGCTCGAATGTGACAGCACTTGGCGCCAGTACTTCGGCGACGGCAGTCGGTGCGACGGCAGTCGGTTTTGGTGCGATCGCCAATCAACAGAATTCCGTGGCATTGGGTGCGAACAGCGTGGCCGATCGAGACAATGTCGTCTCGGTCGGGTCGGCAGCGCAGACTCGCCAGATCGCGAACGTTGCGGCCGGTACGGCGGAAACGGATGCCGTGAACCTCGGGCAGTTGAACAAGGCTGTTGCGAACGTCGACAATCCGTACGTGAAGGTGGACGGCGCGGGTGACGGTTCGGACAACGCGAGGGTTGCGGCGGGATCGTATGGTGTCGCAATCGGTGCCGATTCCGGTGCAAGTGGCACGACCGGCATCGCCATTGGTGCGGGCGCAACGTCGACCAATACCAGCTCGATTGCGCTTGGTGCGGGCGCGAACGCGAGGGCTAACAATGCGATGGCGTTCGGCGCCAACAGCAACGCGACCGGCACGGGCGCCACGGCAATCGGCAATGGTGCGGTCGCTGCCGGCAACTACGGGGTCGCGCTTGGCCTGAATTCGAGTGCATCGGGTTCCAACGGTCTTGCGCTTGGCAGTACGTCGGTCGCGGCAGGGGCCGATTCCGTCGCGCTCGGTACGCTGTCGAACGTTGCATCGAACGCGACGAATTCGGTCGCGATCGGCCGCGCCGCGCAGGTGCAGGCCGCAGCGACGAATTCGGTTGCGCTCGGTTCGAGTTCGGTTGCGGATCGACTGAACTCGATCTCGGTGGGTTCGTCGGGGCAGCAGCGTCAGATCATTTATGTCGCGCGCGGTACGGCCAACACGGATGCGGTGAACGTGAGCCAGTTGAAGGATGCCGTGGCAGCCTTTGGCGGCAATGCATCGGTCGGCACGGACGGTTCCATCGTGAATCCGACGTACACCATTGGCGGGACGACCTATCGCAACGTGGGGGATGCGTTGAATGCGCTGTCCAACCTGGGTGGCGGCGGTGCGGATCCGCTGGCTGTGACCTACGGCACGAATGGTGACGGTTCGCCGAACTTCGAAGTGGTCGCGCTGAAGGGCGCGGACGGCACGACGTTGTCGAACGTGAAGGCCGGTGTCGCGGACATGGACGCGGTGAACGTGAGCCAGCTGAAGGACTCGGGCCTGATCGGCGACGATGGCAAGGCGATTGCGGCCGTGGTGTACGACGGCGAATCGAAGGACAAGGTGACGCTGGGCGGTGCAGATGGCACGACGCTGGCAAACGTGAAGGCCGGTGTAGCCGACATGGATGCAGTGAACGTGAGCCAACTGAAGGATTCGGGCTTGATCGGCGACGACGGCAAGGCGATTGCTGCGGTGACGTATGACCGTAACGCGGACGGTTCGCCGAACCTCGGTTCGGTGACGCTGGGCGGCACGGACGGCACGACGCTTGCAAACGTGAAGGCGGGTGTTGCCGACATGGATGCAGTGAACGTGAGCCAGCTGAAGGGCTCGGGCCTGATCGGCGACGATGGCAAGGCGATCGCCGCGGTGACGTACGACCGCAATGCGGATGGCACGCCGAACTATGGTTCGGTGACGCTGGGTGACGGCACGAATCCGACGCAACTGAAGCACGTGGCGGATGGTACGGATCGTCAAGACGCGGTGAACCTGGGTCAGTTGCAGGATTCGGGTCTGGTTGCGCCGGTCGATCCGACGAATCCGGGTGCGGGCCTGACGTCGCTGGCGGTGAC
>NZ_JAIZRY010000032.1:0-14565 GCF_020420125.1 Burkholderia sp. AU30280 | reverse complement strand
GGGGAAGTGCCGCGCATGACTGGAAGACGGCCATGAACCAATTCGCTATCCTTTATGCAGATCGGTTCGTCCGACCTTCCGTGTAATTGTTCCACCCGCCTTGAACACGGAAATCCTGACACTCCCAAGTGTAGCTAGCGCCACTGTCGTGCAATTGAACGGCGAAGCCTAGCGACTGACCTATCATTGAATCGAAGAAGCAACTTCGAAGCGAGACAAAAACTGAAAAAGGCCTTGATGTTCAAGGCCTTTTCCTTTTCGGCAAACACCCAACGAGCTATGTCGGGATATGTGCCGAACGCTATGCAGAGTTTTATGTTTGCATAACCTCTTATCAACGAATTCGAGCCAGAGAAAGCAACTCTTTTAGAGTTACAAGGCGCGTCTGACAGCACTCGACCGGGCTCAATCAGCCTGGAGCCCAATTGCCACATCTCGGAAGCACGCTAGCGCGGCCTCCAAATGCTCAATAATTTCCTGTTGCAGCACATCCGGAGGCGGTAGGTCATCCAGGTTGTCCAGGCTGTTGTCCCTGAGCCAGAAGATGTCCAAGCTCGCCTTGTCCCGAGCGATCAACTCGTCATACTGGTAGAACTTGAAACGCTCTGTCTCTTTCCGCTCATGACGATTATCGGGGTGGTAGCAGGTAATGAAGTCCTGTAGATCATCCCGCTTGAGCGGCCTCGTCTTCAACGTGAAGTGCTTGTTGGTACGCATGTCGTAGAACCACACTCCCTTAGTATGGATACAACCATCCTGGGGTGCATTATCGAAGAACACCACGTTCGCCTTAACGCCCTGCGCATAGAAAATGCCAGTGGGTAGGCGCAGAATTGTGTGTACATCACAGGTCTCCAACAATTTTCGACGAATCTTTTCTCCGGTACCACCCTCGAATAGCACGTTGTCGGGTAGTACCACGGCGGCCTTGCCGTCCACCTTAAGCATACTCACAATGTGCTGCAGAAAGTTGAGTTGCTTGTTCGACGTGGTTTCCCAGAAGTCCGGGCGCTCATAGGTGAGCGCATCACGGTCTTCCTCTCCTTCCTCGTTCGTGATGGTCATACTGCTCTTCTTCCCGAAGGGCGGGTTGGCGAGCACATAGTCCACCTTCATCTCGGGCCCTGCAGTCAGGGCGTCTGAACGATCAATCGAGGGCTCCCCTTCCAATTCGCCGATGTCGTGTAGAAATAAGTTCATCAGACACAAGCGACGCGTGTTAGGCACGATCTCGTTGCCGTGGAAAGTCGCAACGCGCAGGAATTCCTTCTGCCGCTTGCTTAGCTTGGCACCAGGGCGGGTCAACCAATTGTAAGCCCCCAGGAAGAAGCCACCCGTGCCACAGGCCGGGTCGGCAATGGTCTTGCCGGGCACCGGGCGCATGCATTCCACCATCGCCTGGATGACGGGGCGCGGCGTGAAATATTGACCGGCACCACTCTTGGTGTCTTCTGCATTCTTCTGCAGCAACCCCTCATATAGATCACCCTTGGTGTCGGTGTCCATGCCCACCCAGCTTTGCTCATCGATCATCTGCACCAGGCGCGAAAGCTTCGCCGGATCATGGATCTTGTGCTGAGCCTTGAAGAAGATGGCGCCCAACATACCCGTGCCCTGTCCCAGCTTGTGCAGCGTAGCCAGGTAATGCGCTTCCAGAGACTCGCCGGCTTTTTTGCGCAGGCTGGCCCAGTCGTAGCCTTTCGGGATGTGCGTGTTGCGGTTGTAAGGCTCCTGCGCATACTCGTGCGCCATCTTCAGAAACAGCAGGTAGGTGAGCTGTTCCAGGTAATCGCCGTAGCCCACGCCATCATCACGCAGCGTGTGGCAAAAATTCCAGACTTTCTGGATGAGGCCACTTGTGTTCACTTCAGGCCTCTAAAAGTTCTTGTATCCATGGGTGTGCGTCACTGCGCTGCCCGCGCAGCAAAAAGTGCATGTCGCCGCTGTAGGGCGACTCGCGGTCGATCGCGCGGCGCAACCGAGCCGCCATAGCCTTGAAGTCCGCCGCTCGGGCAGCATCATGGGTAGCCAATTCAAACATACGTTTGCCCTCATCCACATCGGCCATCAACTGGACCGCAGCCGCGTGTCGGCGCTTGCAAGTGGGCTCGTAATGAAGGTGATAAATCTCGATGGACGCTTCAGCACGCCGCTTAGCAACGGCATCTGTGCCTGCTGCACATGGTTGACCGTTTTCTTGATGGCATCCCAGCAGACGCCAATCAGAAATTTCGCAAGGGTCTAGCAGCAGCGGTTGCTCCACAGCGACCGCACCGACGGCATAAACACGCTGGGCTTCGTCGACCAAGGGAAACCGGTCAGCCTTCCCACCAGCTGTTCCGTTTTCTAGATCCTTCCTCCGACTGTTGCAGTAGGTGCACGCGTAGCGAAAGTTGCTCTCATCAAAGGCCATCCATCGATAGCCCGCGTGCGGGTTGGCGGCATCGCTGACCTTGCCCTTTGGACGGAAATGATCAACGGCGTTGTCCGAACGGTCTACCGCTGTTTCGCAATACCAGCATTTGCCGTGCAGCAGATTAGCAAGCCCATCTTTGAGTTCGCGCCAAACAGCACTGTAATCGTTCGGATCTGCTCCATTCGCTACGGCTTGCGAAGCCGTTTGTGCACGCTCAAGCCATCCTGCCGGCTTCACCAGCTTTGTACGGTCCACATACCTCAAGACGCTGTCCCCCGCGAAGAGTTTGCTTCGTCAGCCAGTAATTCCGCAATTAGCTGTTTGGCCAAATCTTCTCGCTCAGTGCGAGACATTTGCACCACGTTCTTGGCTAGCTCCTTGGGTTGCTCCGTCTTGAACTGCTGCACAAGCAACTCATTGCGCAAACGCAGATATCGGGAATACTCATCGTCAGGATGGAAGAATCGAAAGCCAAGCCTGTCAAGCTGTGCGTTGAGAACGTCCAACTCCCGCTGCTCGTCTGATGTGAGCTCATCCTTTGCGGCGAACGCTCGCTGAGTCTCCAAAAGCTCCTGGGTCGGCTGGTCGAGTGAAGATGCGATACCAAACATGTCGCTCGTCACAATTGCTGCATAGCCCATACCACGTGGCGCCATTTCTGGATAGCACGCGACGATCTGACGGAGACCGTCCTGCTTGTGCATGCGCAGGATCTGCACCTGCTCGCGATCTAGCTCAGCAATGGCCAACGGATTGTGTGTGGTCAGCAGAATGTGGCTTGTTTCTTGCTGCTTTGTGCTGCTGGCAATGAACTTCTTCAGATAAGAGATGTAATCCACGCTCCAACGCGGATTCAAGTGCGTATCTGGTTCATCCAGTAAGAAAAGACTCTCCTCCTCTGCGGTAAAACGCAGTAGACCCAAAACCGTAAGCAGCTGTTGCTCCCCCTCGCTAAGTTCCCGGAAAGTCACGCTACCATCGTTCTTCTTCAGGCGCACCCTAATACGCACCTCTTCGATCAACTCAGAAACGTATGTGCTTTCAAGATCACGGAAAAAATGTGCTGGCAATTGCTCCCCGACTAATCGTCGGAGAGCATCAATGTCCTTAACGAAGAGATACTGAAACTCTGTTGTTTCCTTATTCCAGAGTGTGATTTGCTTGTCTCTCTTGATCCGAATAGGGGCCAAGGCAATACTCTGAAGTCGGTCCAAGAATATTTGAACAACGCCTTTAGCACCCCAAAATCTTTCGTCACCAGCGACATCAACATTCTTTCTCCCACGTCGCTTGCTCCAGCCAGGCTGTTTTAAAACAAATAGAACCGATTCAATGCCTTCATCCGGATCAATCCCCATATCGTTCTCGAGGAGATCGCGAACTTCCGTGGATTGTTTGATCATGAAGGCCAGCAACACAAACTGACTGTGTACCGGCAAGGCATAAAACAGTCGTTTCAAGCCCGGATCTTCTCCGTTCCGGAGCTTGCTGTCGTAGGTTTCCAGGTAGGGGCGGAATACCTCGTGCATACGCGGGCTTTCGCCCGAGTAGTAGCTGAACACATACCGCGGCAGATACTCGGCATCTGAATTCAAAAAGGCCGTGAGCTTGATCGGCTCACCCTGCGGTGCCTCGCCTGCCTCGTCTCCAAAATCCAATGAGTGGCGGACCGTATTATTCTGCTCGATCTGGCGTGCATTAGCGACGTGGATCAGAAAAGCATCTTTCTCACGATCCGGATCGGCATCAATATGGACACGGCGCAAGTTTTCACCCGCCCCCATGCGATAGGCCAGTCGAAAGGCAAAGTCAGGGGTGCGCTTCTTGGCGATCAGGTCGCGGAAGATAATCGCTAACGCCTCCAGCACATTCGACTTGCCGGTACCATTCCAACCAATCACTACTGTCACCCAGTGATCTTGATCGAAGTCGATAGTGACGTTCTTTAGGTTCTTGAACTGGTGCGTTGCACTGTCCTTGACACTGCCAATAGTGAGCTTGTCTAGACGCATGCTCAGTCCGCCAGCAGTTTCAGGTTGTCATAGAGCTTGCGACCTTGCGCGTCGACCACTGGCTCAATAGCCAAGCGACCAGCCTTGTCCAGCGCGCGTAGCTCGGCGAAAAGCACTTCGATCTGGTCAGTTAGCGCACCATCGGCTACACCACAGCGCCGAAATGCCTCTTGCGCAGGTAACCAGTCACCCGTTTTTGCGAGCACGTCGATCAGTCGGCTCATCACGGTGGCGATCTCCTTTTTCTGTTTGGTCTTTCGAGCCTTAGGTTGCTTGGCGCGCTCCGCCCTTTCTGCGAGAACGCGTTCCAGTAGCCCATCGACCGGCTCATCGTCTGGGTCTTGCTGCACTAGCTGACCGGTGAAGGCAGCGCGAAGGATGTTTTGGCGTTGGGCGCCCGATTGCTTCATGGCCAAGTCTGTCACCTGTTGCTGGCGGTCCAGGCTTTCCAATTGTGCCTGGATCTGGACAAGCGCCTCTTGCTGCTCCGTAGCTGGTGCAACCGGCACAGGGAACCTCCTGAGGTTGGTCATGTTGATCGACGCGAGGTTAGTGGTCTGCTTACCGGCGTTCTGGAACCACAACTTTCCGAACGTGTTTCCGTGATGCGATATCAACTCCGGCAGTAAGTCAGGCAAGTAGGGCCTCATTCGGAAAACGTGATTCTGGTGAATGCACTGTACAAGCTCGTCACGCCACACCCAGCCTCGCCCCAACTTATCTCTGTCACCACCTTCATTGAACAGGACGTCTCCGCTCTTCAAAGTTAGCTCTTCGATATCGCGCTCAGTCGCAAATATGGTTTTGACTTCGGATAGATCGAGGTAACCACGCTGCACATTCGCAACCCGCAAGTACGGTACCTCGCGAACAAGCACACTGCCACCGCGCTTAGTGCCTTTAGCAACGCCAGACACAATCTCACCTAACATGTCCAAGCTCGCCCATACCCAACCCTCAGGAAGTACCGGCAAGTTGGTGGTATCCGGCTGCACTGGCTCGGGATACTTCATTCGCCAGTCTTTGGGTGGGACTTTACCTTGCTCCTCGAACTTAGCAAGTTGTGTAGCTTCCCATCGGGCCCGACGCTCTGCTAGGACACGTTGCAGCAGTTGGAGACCGGTCTCGGTGAGGGTGCCGAGCTTGCGCTTCGCTTGACGCCAGGGAGCAGTGAGCTCACCTTCAACGGCAGCCTTGAGCAGGGACTGTCGATATTGCTGCAGTTTCTTTTGCGCAGCCTTCAGTTCTTCCACACCGGCATCGAGGTCAGATAGCAGTTCTTCGAGTTTGGCGACGATGCGGGTTTGTTCGGCGCGAGGCGCAACGGGTATAACGAATGCTTTGATGTCTCCGAGGTAGATATTTTTTTGGGTGATGCCAGTACCCAAAAGGCTGAGCTCGTAGCGCTTCGATCGCAGGTAATGAAAAAGATAAAGTGGGTCAAACGCTTGTTCGTCAGGCAACGCACATGCAATGGCCTGATTAGTTGTTGACGGTCGCTTTGTAATACCTAGCTTGCCAATGGAACCGTAAAGAGCAACGAGAACAGTACCTTCTGGCACGAGCTTGGCCGCACTGTTCAGAATACCCGCTTTAGTCAAGCTCTCTGCAGTGCGAAAGACTACACCATCATTCAAGTCGGAGATCGTTATCCACGGAAATTCACCGCCGAAATAGGACGGTTCAGAACGTCGCGGAGTCCCACCACTAATCCATTCACAAAGCTCATCAAGGCGCGCAAGCTTCCAGGCCTTCGGTAGTTCACTCACGCCGTCAACTCCTCATTCATATCATTCATCATCGTGTTCAGCTCTTTGCCGAACAAACCCATCCTTCTGCACGCCCCTTAGTCGGCGAGTTCGACACAATCAAGTCCTGGCGCAGGCACAAGCATGAACTCCCTATGCAGCCCTTCTCAAATCACCACCATTCTGTCCGCTCGTGTCCCAAGGGATACCGCACCACTCTCGGCCTAGCGTGGAGTCCGGATCTCCGTCACAGCGAAACATTCCCCCGCGTCATCCTTTTCCGCTTCGATCGCACTACCGGATGTGCGATTGATGAACAGCACGTAGTCTTGTCTGGCTAGTATCGATGGAGCATTCGCGCGTGGCTTCACCCCGCCGGCCCGTCGAACCACACCATGTTTTGAATGATAGGGCCGACTTGTTCGCGCCCTTAGTCAATCCGTGACATGCTTCTGTTGCCGGTGGAACTATGCCCCTTTGGTCTATCTGCTCAGGTTGGCCAGTGTTTCGCCAAATCAAATGAAAGCTGTTGGTAATGATGGATCGATAGCAGATATACCGTGCCCTTAATTCGTCCATACAGCAACATGTAGCTCGCCATCATGTATTCGCGCAGTTCGCTACCATCCGCAACACCGTTCAATTGTTCGGTCAGGCGAGCGACTCCGTTACTCGTCTCGACGGAGCGGACAGAGTGTTTGAGAAAGGGCCAACCCATACTTGAAAAGCGCTCCAGATTGGGGATGATTGTATTCGTCAACTCACCCACCAGCACCTCAAAGGCCTGCGGAACACCGGCTTCTCGCAGAAACACTTCGACTTCCTCAAGATTGCGCTCGAAGTTAGCAGTAAATTTGACTGTATGACGGGCTGTCACGGCTCGAATCAGATCGCTAGTCGGCTGCTCTAGTGGTGCGGCGCAGTCTGACGGAGGAGAGGACTCTGCGAGCCTCTTTGACATGACCTGCGGCCACGTCCGCTACCCCATTGCTGGCACCTGCAATCAACAGTAAGTGAATGCGTTCCCGCTCTAGCTGGTGGTAGTAATCCAGCCGCTGCGCATCGATGATGGCGACGTAGCTTTCGCCGTTCTTTGTAACGATCTTCTCTGCGCCGGCCTTTACCTGGTCTGCCAGTTCAGACAGATTCGCCCTCGCGTGAGACAGCGGGATCACATCACAAGCGGAGATGGACATGGCTTACTCCCTAGGCTGCTAACATGTACAGAATAGTGTACATGATACCGCAATTCGCCTGGTGCCGAGAAGATGGTGGCGATTGGGGACTTGGAGTGACCTCCCCGCGGAGCAGCTGTTCGAGCCTGCCGCGATTCCATATGCAACCACGATTTCGATATTTTTTTGTACGCAAGGAGTCATGACACCAGGTATCTCGGTGCAACGCAGGTTGCCGTAGATACGCATTAAGCTGAGCCATAAATCTCCCGCGTGCCTTCCACATATTCAGTCGGTGACGAATGAGATTCGTCTCACATTTTTATGTATCCCGCAGCGCAATTCAGGCAATCTGTCGATACAATCAATTAACTCTTAACATACGGAAAACTACGGGGCGATTTATGAGCAGGTACTGCGGGGACGACGATCCCAAATCCATCCTAGAAGCGGCCATCCACTGGCGCGACGCAGCGCTCCTAGGCAGCCGCTCCGTTCTGACAAATCAACTGCTTTGGACATCACCTGCTCTCGACTTGCTCGATGAACACTTCGTACGCAACCCGGATCTCGGAGACGGAAGATTTCTTGAGAAGTTGGAGCATCAGCTCGCTCCAACCGCGAACTCCACGAAGCAATTGGTCGCGGAAATGATGTGGCTTTTGTACCTCTGTCCAAGCAGCCTAACAGCCGGTCGCAAACGCAAGACTATCCAGACTATTTGGTCGTGGTCCGGCGAACCGCTACCTACGGACTCGCGCTGGCTAGATGACGACGTGCTCGCGGGCGTCGGTAGCGCCGGCCCCGGCTTCAATCAAAATCAATGGCGCGAGCTGGTCTTCCTAATCAACTTCCTCCGTCGCTTCAGTGAACTAAACAACATTCAACAGCTCGACCTGATCGCGGACGGTTGGGTCTTTGATGAATGGCTTCGCCAGGTCCCCGATTGGGAAGCAAGACAGTTTCGCCACATGCTTCTCTTCTTGCTGTTCCCCGATGACTTCGAGCGCATCTTCGGTCAGAATGATCGGAAGACTATCGTTCGACATTATTCGCAACGTGAGCGCCGCGTCGTCAATCGCATGGATCCAATTCAACTGGATCGAGAACTGCAAGCGATTCGGAAGCGCCTTGAAACAGAGCGCGGTACGACCCAGCTCGACTATTACGTCCCCCCATTGAAAGGAGAGTGGCGCAGCGAAACATTCGCCGCAGCGACGGAGACCGTAACGCCAGAGCACATCCGATTAGCTTTGCAGGAAATCGATCGGGACGGCGTGCCGAAGGACGCTGAATCTACGGGTTACGATTTGCTCTACGACGGCAAGCGCTATCCGCCGAAGTTGGTTCTATCGCTGGCTGTTAAATACGCAACTGGGGAACCACTGGATCGAGCGACCTTTTCTGGTGGCGAAGACTCGTCCGCGTTTCGTTTTCTACGACGTCTTGATTTTGAAGTTGAGTCGAAAGAAGAGTCCTCAGACGGCATTGAGGGACTTCTCGATCGCTTTCTCGAACAGGCACGCGAAGCAAAAGATCTCGCCACAAAAGGCTACCTCAGCGAATATCGCGATCTCAAGGTACGAGTGAGCTTCGGCAAAGGCAACTTTGCCAAAATCCCTTGGGTCGCGTTTCTTGGTGATGGGCAATCAGTCAACAGGGGCATCTATCCTGTCTTACTTCTGTACTCGGAACAGCGGCAACTGTTGCTCTGTTACGGGGTTAGCGAGGAGGAAACCTCCCAGTTAGGCTGGGGTGAGCTGGCTGGTGCACAAACGGTTAAGGAGTGGTTCAAAGGACGGTACGGTCGGATGCCAGATCGCTACGGTACGTCCATTGTTCGTGCGGCGTATGACCTCACGCAACCTCTGCCAATGGCCGAGCTACAACAAGATTTGGACGATGTTATCGACATCTATAGCCAAGTGCTGGCCATCAACGACGGAGAAGAGCTTCCGGAAGTAGTCGAACCAGAGCAATCGGACGAGCCACTTCCGGTTAGAGCAGACCTTCGTGAGGCCATCGATACATTCAGCACCGCGTTACGCGCGAGTGGCGTGAAGTTTGGTGACCATCATGACGGGCTCGTCACATCCTTCATTTCAAGTCTGGTCACCAAGCCGTTGGTCATTCTGACCGGGCTCTCGGGCTCAGGTAAAACGCAAATCGCAATTCGTTTCGGCGAGTGGCTCGGCAAAGATCGGCTTCACGTCGCCGCAGTCCGACCCGATTGGACGGGCGCTGAAGCGTTGTTCGGGTACGAAGACGCGCTTAAGCGCGAACTCGATGGACGCCGTGCCTGGACGGTGCCAGCCCCGTTGGAGTTCATCCTGAAAGCGGCAGCTGACCCACTGCATCCGTACCTACTGCTTCTGGATGAAATGAACCTTGCACACGTCGAACGCTACTTCGCCGACGTGCTATCGGGGATGGAGTCCGGTCAACCTTGCATTCCGAACCTCCACAAAGGAACGGACGACTGCTGGCGACTGAGAGCTGGCGCGGATAAGCAAATCCCTCTTCCGGGAAATCTGTGGATTGTCGGTACCGTCAACATCGACGAGACGACCTACATGTTTTCACCAAAGGTACTTGATCGCGCCAACACCTTCGAGTTTCGCGTGCACTCAAGCGATCTTTCGACTCAAGCCATCAAGCCGCAGCCGTGCGTAGCCGGTGATCAGGAACTAGTGAGAGGGTTGCTGAGCATTGCGCAGGACGACAGCTGGCATCGGGAGCGCTCCGGTGACTCGATCATCGAGCTAACTCAGCGCTTGCGGCAACTGCACGAATTGTTAAGCCGTTACAACCTCGAGTTCGGTCATCGCGTCTTCTATGAGGCGATACGATTCGCAACGTTGGTGCAAGAAGCTGGGATCAACAGCGTTGCAGCAATTGCAGACCGCATCGTCATGCAGAAGGTACTTCCCAGACTTCACGGATCACGTAGGCGGCTCGAACTACCGTTGCTGGCGCTCGCGCATTTCTGTCGCGACCTGCCGGATTCCGTAGCAGCCGATGACAAGCTACCGACATTAGAGGTCGAAGCGCTGCCCGAGCAAGGCGCAGCTCTTCCGATTGCCTATGCCAAAGCTATCCGCATGCTCCGCAGCCTGCGTGCCAATCAATTCGCAAGCTTTACGGAATAAGCCGTGCAAGCTGTTTCAGAAGCTATCGCTCTCCTTCGCGATTCGACGGGAAACGTCGCTGCAAAGTTACACGTTGCGGTGTTGCCCCGTCGCTCTGCCACTCCTCGCGCAACGCTTTGGAGCTTAGACGGCACCGGCGCAGAAAACGGCTGCTCGGGTACGGTCGAGCTCTTGGAGGGTATGGAATATCGGTACACCTGGGAGATCACCGGCCTGGGCGACAGTCCGTTGATCGCAGACCCCGAAGAAGTGTTTCAACCCGATACCTTAGACGGTATGTCTGGTCGCCTACGGCCTGGACTTGCCACTGGCACCGTACGTGTTGTCCTACGCACCAACATCAGCACACTCGGGCAGCTGGAACTCGAAATTCGATCCCGCAAACTCTCATACCTCTCAGAGTATCGCTGGATGCTGCGCGATATCGCTGAGCGAATGACCGAGCTTGTGATGGATCGCTTCGCGGTGAGCAATGCAAGCTTCGAACTCGACGACACCCGTGATGCCGTCACGCTCTATCAACGCTTCACCTTTCTGCGCGCCTTGTTCGAAAGCGAAAACTTCCAAGGAGCGCTTCACGAAATCACTCGTCGTCCGCACACCGCGTGGGAAACGACAAACGAGATGGTGCGTGCTGGCGCTGGCATTCGAGCGGACTCACATGTCCTTCGGCAATTCGCCAAAGGGGGATCTCGGTCAGCCTGGCCCGACGGATCGCTCAAGTCTGTCCCGTCCTACTTTGAGCTTGCGCAGACCGAAGCAACGCACGATACAGCCCCCAACCGTTTCGTCAAGTTCGCCCTGGAGCATTGGCTTCGGATACTCGGCGACATCGATCGAGGTCTTTCCAAGAACCAAGCGACACCAGCGACAATGCGCGGACGACGGGAAATTTCGGTTGTAATGTCTCAGTTAGAAGAAGTGCTACATCACGACGTGTTCAACGACGTTGGACGACTCACGAGATTTCCTGCAGACGATCAGGTGCTTCAGAAGCGCGAAGGCTATCGGGATATCTTCAAGGCCTACGTGGAAACGGAGTTTGCCGCACGCCTCTCTTGGCAGTCGTCGCCCGACGTCTACGGTGCCGGTCAGCGCGACGTCGCGACGCTTTACGAGTACTGGGCGTTCATTCAGCTATCACAGGTGGTAGCCGATCTTGTTGGCCACTCATTTGACTTGAGTCCGTTGGTACAGACTCGGTCGGACGGACTGACTGTCGGCATCCATACCGGTGTAGAAACTGTTCTCGCCGGAGAGATCAACCGCCTTGATCGACGCATGCGAGTGGAGCTCTGCTTCAATCGGACCTATCGGCAAGGCTCGGCAGGTATCGCATCCTGGACGAGACCCATGCGACCGGACTACTCGTTGTTGATCAGCCCGACCGACGACGAACCATCACATTTTGAACCAATTGCGCTCCACTTCGACGCTAAGTATCGGGTTGATTTCGTTCGAGAAATTTTCGGCGCCGACAATGAAGAGGAAAGCACCGTCGGTTTCGAATCGCCGACGCGTCTGGAGCGCGGGGGCCCTCTTCGTGATGACCTACTGAAGATGCATGCATACCGCGACGCTATTCATCGGACCGCCGGCGCGTATGTTTTGTATCCGGGTGGCGACGATGAAGGGGACGGTCTCAGATATCCGGAATATCACGAGCTTCTGCCAGGACTGGGGGCATTCGTGTTGCGGCCGACAGATACTGGCATTGCGAGCGGCACATCCGCACTACAACGCTTTATAAGTGACGTACTCGATCACGTTGCAACGCGTTTAACCAGACACGAGCGCAGCCGGTACTGGCTCAGCGAAACCTATGACACGTCACTTCGTGGGCGATCGATCCAATCACTCACTTCACCGTCGCCAGAGGCAAGCGTCCTTCTGGGTTTTGTGAAGAGCCACGAACACTGGGATTGGATTCGAGAACGGAGGTCATATAACGTCCGAGCTGGAGGCCGTCGCGGTGGTGTTCGCGCCGGCGCAGCCTTACTAAGTAGCCAGCTTCTACTTCTTTACTGTCCGTCGACACAGGAAGTTGCGTTGACTCGCATCGTTTCCGGTGCAGAAGAGGTCTCAGAAACTGGGATGAGCGAATCTGGTTATCCAGCACCTCGCGGAAACTACTGGTGTGTGCAGATCCAGTGGCTCGCTCATGATCAGTGGCTTCAAGGTCTTTCGCCACACTCGATCGATACCTATGTCAGGAATCTAGGGCTAGAGTATGGAGAACCCATCAGCGTTCGGTGGGGGGAGATTCTGTCGCTCGCTGACGGTACTTAGTCGTTCACGTCAAGATCGATTCCTAACGTGACCGAGTTCACGGCAGCCTCCATGGGTGGTAGCGCCACTACGATAGAAGAAGCGGGTGAACCATACCATTAGTGGCTGACGCGCTGGTGCATGTCGCCCCCTTCCGCATAACTCTTGATACGGGCAAGCACTAGCAGCCAGCCTCGCCACCGGCCTTCAGCTACTCATCCCTCAACCGCTCCCGATAACGAGCGTCCCTAGTTCGAATCGCATCGATCCATTCCGCCCACTCTTCCTTGCCCAGATAGGCGTGGGCTGACGATCGCCGTCCATCGATAAAAGCATCCTGGTCAGCCAGACTCAGACTTTCCCAATACCGATCCCACACATTCTCATACCAATACTGCGCATCGCCCTGCAGGTTGTATATCAACGACCCGAGTTCATACCACGCAAGCCACGGCGGTGGCGGATTGAATCCGGTTGCCGAAACTGAGCGGACAAGCTCGACATCGTTCGTCAGCAAACTGACCTGCTTCCCGGAGTAGCGATCTACACAGGAAAAGAATGCATGAATCGACCCGTCTCGGGCGAACTGGCGTGGCCCCACTCGCACCCTGCCAGCGGCCACAAGTTTGACGTAGACCGGGAACTGCTCGACTTCAACATCCTGCGTCAGGCAGAACGCTTTGACGCCAAGGCCGCCCATCCATACTGCCCCGGGATAGTCCGGAAATGACTCCGATTGAAGTGTCTCCGGCGTTCCTACAAACGTCTCGCGCAAGTACGTCAGATCCGCCTCGAAAAGCTCCTCAATTGCCACCCGCTGCCGCTCGAACAGCTCTCGCGACGCACGCCGGCTCTGGTGCCCATCCATGAAGTCGCCAAACATTCTCTTCAAGTTCGACACATCAACTCCCGCCATTTGTCGACGATCTCGTATCTACCGATCGGCTAGTTCGAAGCCGTGCTGATTTATGAGATGCAATACGAACTAAACTTTCTATTGCGCCAGCGATAGGGAAGATCATTTCGCTCTGGAGCGCAAATACAGAAGGTAAACCGAAGAGAGCAAAGCAGTAAAAGCGCGGGCCGCATGGGCTGCCACCCATACGACCCGCTGACCACAACCAACTCATCACAGGAGTCGGAAGATGGCTAACGCCTATAGTAAGTCACGTCCCAAGAAGCTCAAACAGTATCCCGAGGTTGAGCTGACCCTCGGCAACAAGCCGGACCTTCCCCAGGATGGCCAACCGTACATGCCATGGATGCGCGCCATCGACGCGCATTTCGAGATGTTCGGATTCAAGCCGGGTGATCGCGTCTATCTTCGGTTCAGCTTTGCTTCCCGAAGGGTCATCATCACGCCCGACTACAGCGCGCTGAACTGGCGAGAGCAGCCCTATGGTGCAGCTGCCCAGGAAGAGGATAAGGACGAGGAAGACGCAGCGCTGGCCGCCTTGCGCGGCTCTACTGCCTGGTGATGGCTCGGCGTGAAGCACTTCGGCTCACGCGTTGACGCAAATGGTCTGCGGTGAGGCTGCAGGCAACTTCAACAATCGTCACAACAGACGAGAAGTTGCGTTCCGTCTTCTCCGCATCCTGCGGCATCGCGAGCATCAGTGCGTGCAGCACGACATGCAGCCATGCCGAATGCTCCGTGCGCATTTCCACCACGCCAATGCAAAAACCCCCGCCTTTCGGGCGGGGGTTTCTGGCTTAGGGAGCCTGACGATTACCTACTTTCACACGGGAATCCGCACTATCATCGGCGTAGAGTCGTTTCACGGTCCTGTTCGGGAT
>NZ_JAIZRY010000031.1:0-15155 GCF_020420125.1 Burkholderia sp. AU30280 | reverse complement strand
CGAGCTGAACATCGACACATTCTGTGCGAGCAGCAGTTCGGCCAAGGGACGCGTGGAGCGAGCGCACCTGACGTTGCAGGATCGATTGGTCAAGGAGATGCGATTGCGCGGGATCAATACGGTGGCCAACGCGAACGCTTATGCGCCCTCCTTCATGGCCGCCTACAACGCGCGCTTCGCGAAGCCGCCGAAGAGCGACTTCAATGCGCATCGGCCGCTGCGGGCCGACGAGAGTCTGGACTTGGTGCTGACGTGGCGCGAGCCGCGGAAAGTGACGAAGTCGCTCACGGTGCAGTACGACCGGGTGATGTACTTGCTGGAAGACACGCCGGCCAACCGGAAACTGATCGACCGTCAGATCGAGGTCTGGGAGTACCCGGATGGGCGGATCGAGATCCGGGCTGACGATCGTGTGTTGCGCTGCCGGCAGTACGATCGCCTGGCTGAAATCGATCAAGGTGCCGTCGTCGAGCACAAGCGCTTGAGTCATGTGCTGCAGGTCGCGCAAGCCCTTCAGGCGCAACGCGATAACAGTCGAATCGGAAAAGCTCCGTCTCGAACACATCGAGGCGACTCGACGCGAACCAATCGAAACGAGGCTGAACCGAGCAAGAAGAAGCAACGCGAGATCACGCAGGCCGACGTCGAGCATGTGATCGTGGATCTGGCGCAGCGTCGGCGAACCGCAAAGCCGGCAAATAAACCTAGCCGTCGGTCTGCAAAGGCGGGGGAGACAACCGTGAGCGCCCTGCCCGTTCAAGCGCCGACCTTCGACACTGCGTAACGATCAAAACGAGGAAACAGAAGTAGCAAAACCAACCTTAAAACCGGACATTTTTAAATAGCTGGAAGGTGGACATCTGAATCCGGGTATGACATTGGTGTAGGAGCAAAGTAGTAATCTATGGCCAGTCCGAATTTTGCAACCCCTGGTTCTGATGTCTTTGGCTTGCGCAAATCTATCCGGAATCTGAGGTAGAGCCTCGTTCCACGATGAAAACCGCACCGGTCGATCCTCAAAATGTCGGCAGCTGCTGGGAGCTGTACAACTTGTCAGGTTCTTCGTCCGGTCGCTGTGCCGTTAGATCATCAGAGAGTGCTCCGGAGTAAAAATATGTGGTTTTGGCCGGTTTACATCCCAACCGCATAGTTTTTCGACCCCTACACCCCAACCGCATACTTTTTTTACCGTCGAAAAATCCTACATCCCAACCGCACACATTTCCAGAGGTGCCGCTGCCGGCCGTCGAGAAGCTTCCGCGATGAGATGGGTCTGCAAGACTACGGTGCGCCGATGCACCGGCTTCCAAGTCCACGTCATCCTGGAAAGTCAATGGGAGTCGACCCCATCAAAAGATCGTTAGTTTAGTTACGTCAACTTTAATTCGTAGTCCTATTTACAAATACAAAAACCGAGAATTCGATGAGCCTCCATCGCCGCTACACTGGCGCGTGATCGCCGTCGTCATCCCACATGTCAATCTGACGCAGATCGATGTTCGGTTTGTCAGAAGGAGCCTGCTCCGCGCAGTTGCTCGGCGATACACCGGCAGCCCGAGGTACGCAGGCGCGAAGATATCGGCCGAGAAAATGACGTCGGGCGAAATCCGAACGTAACGATGATCAGTCAAATCGCTCCCTCGAACCAAGTAAGATTTCGGCCAGGGGACTCCGATCCCAAGCACTCGAGCGCCAGATCGACGACGTCCGTACGCGTCATCGTGTTTCGGTCAAATTTTGGACTTCCGCGGCTGAGGTGGCACTCCTAGCCGCACGCGAGCTTCCATCTCTCCGCTTGGATCAAGCCGTATCAGCCATTGCCGCCACACTCGAACCCACCGCCTAACCACCTTATGTCCAACGTCGAGTTCGTGTGCTGCCGCATCAAAGCCCTCGCGCCATCCCAGCATGGTGACGAAGCGCCGCGCATGTGCGCGTGCCCGCGGAGGCAGCAACGGTGTATTCGACACGCGCGTGAAGTATGCAAGGCAGGACTGGCAACGGAAACCAGGGGGGGGCCGCTGGGCCGCCGGTATGGATGGTAACTGGTACGGTCGCCACCGCACCACGGACACGGGACCAGAGTTTGGTCCAAACTCAGCGCCTTGTCGATTTGCATGAACAAAAAGGCCGAAAGTACGACGTCTTCACAACGTTGCACGGGTCCACGTGGCAGGCGCCTCGTTGGTAGAAGAACATCGTCCAATTTGCGCAATGATCGGGTAGCGACGTTCTGCACCGCGCCGTCCACGCGGGCCGCACGTTGAACTGGCGGCATGGCCATGTCCGGATGGTGTTTTCGCCGCCGGCGCACAGCCGGCACGTCAGATATGGAGAACCCACTGACTGTCAGATCGAAATGCCGCGCGGGCGTCTCGGCGTCGAGCGGTCCGTCCGTATCGTCACCGCAAACATCAATCATCTGGGATGTCCAAACATTTGTTTCGAATGCCGCAAAAAATATGATCAGAATAGTAGTCAGCAAGCACGTATGTGCCGATGGGTCGACTTGCCCGTCGCGAAACGTCGCCGGCCTTATCGCCCGCGCGAGCAGCGTAAAGCTGCCCGACTTGTACACGCGGTGCCGTCAGATGGAATCCTGCTTGGCCCATTTTCCAGTACTGTCGCGCCAAGCGTAAACGACATCAATCTTCGGCTCATCGCCTTCTATGACGAGAGCATAGCGACGACGTGGAGCGAGGTGCCCTCTCTCCCTAAACGTCTCTATGTAAGTCGTTTTCCCCGTGCGACTTTCTGTATCCGCCAATATCCGCTGCGCGAATTCCGGTGGACGTCCCGTATCCAACAAGTCCAGTCGAGATTGCGCCCTTGTAGCAAGCGCTTTGGCGCTGAGATGCTCACCAAAAATTAGCCGCAGTTTTTCCCTGGCATTCTGGCTGATTCGCTCAGCTAAGGACGGGTCATTCGTACCCTTCTGCGCTCGCCTTTGCTCATTCAGTGAAATTTCCCATTGCAGCATATCTGCAACAAAAGCTGTCAATCGTTCAGTAGGTGTCATTTCGTCTCCAATCATGGGCACTTACAGGGGCAAGGATTTGCAAACGTCCGCGATTCTGTAACGCCGTTAGTCCTGACCTGATAGAGAATAGAGTCCGGTCGTGTTGAACTTGCCCCATACTGCGGCACGACCCGAACGATCACGTTATCGCCGCGCGCTACTTGATCTGCAATCTGACCTTCAAAATCCCTGAACGCCCCCCGATTCGTATCTGGGTCTTGAGGAAAGACTTCCTTGACGCAACGGATCGGGGTGAGCGCTTCGGCAGAGTCGCGCTGTTCCCACCAGTTTTCCTTCCTGCCGCCCCATGCCTTGTAGCGCGCGAGCCACACGACCTTGCCCGAATCGTCCAGCAATTCCTGCGGCGTACCCAGGTTATCGTTCTGATAAAACAGTTGTCGTGTGCCGTGTCTTGGGCGGCACCTGCACGAATCGACCATCGGTACCCGTCGCAAGAAACGCGGCCTCAACCAGCGTCTCGTCCAGTCGCGCCAGCGAAACGAAGCTTTCCGACTCGTGCAGGTAATTTGACACCGCCTGCCATTGATACCGCTCAGGCAGCGTGTGAACACGCTGTGCGACCGGCAGCGAGATTCGTCTTCCGCGTCCTCTCGCACAATCGTCGCCGGCTCGTAAACGCGCGAAGGGCCGCCTCAGCGGCCCCTGCGTTTCATACCGCTCTAAAATATTGTGAGGGAGGCACTCCTTCTTCGTCCTCGCCATCCTCACAGTCTTTAATCAAGCAATCGTATCTATCCAAAAATGACCGAATGAATTTTGATAGGAATGGCGTTTTTACTTCGAAATCAAACTCAATAAACCGAGCTTCATTCGTCAAAAAATTCATTGAATTCGACGACTGATCAAGCACCCTCACTACGGATGATCGAACAATCTCAACGTGCGGACTTCCCAATACGTCATCAAACATCGCGTTTTGCGATGCATTGTCATTAAATAGAATATGTACACAGTGTCCCATTTCTATTGCCCAATCCCGTTTGGTCTACCTCGAACAGTGGAGTAGTCTGCCGGATTCGATATTCCAATGTGAGTTTCGTCCTTGTCAGCACTGGCAAACCCTCTATCGTTCAACTGATCTCCACAAGGATTTTCCTTGTGAACGTGAGCATTCAGGCCAGACTTTTTTTGAGGTCCCCGTTCCTGTCAAGAATACTTTGATCGCCGTATTTGTGAATACGAACCTCAGAGCCGTCAGCATGATTCCAAGTTGCGTTCTTCCCGTTGTCTTTCGTCTGCGTGAACCCGTCGTTCGTCAGAGTCTTCTCGATCTGAGCGACACCCATTCCCTTCAACCGACCCAGAGTACTCGCTGCTGACTTGCAAGCCAACCCAAGCGGATCAATCCACGCCGTCGGGTTCGGCGCGTACTGGTAGACGCTCAGCCCACTTTGCAGCCCGATCGAACCCTTCGAGATGAATCACCCGCTACTTTCATCGTAGTAGCGGGCCTGGTGCCACCACGCCCCTTTCGATCACCGTAATGCTCAACTCGATTCGCTGCCGACCCACCAATTCAGTGGCGTGATTCCATCGTCACCGTAAACATTCCCGTAGTACCAAGAGATGTTGCCGAACCGACTCGATAACTCGTTAAAGAAACGCTCGATGGCACTGAACCCAGCGCTGACAGGAATTGAAAAGCACATATTTTTATCTGTCTCGCCGTCGACGCTTCCTGGCAACGCCAAATGAAACGCACTTTCGATTTGCTTTCGCTCATCGGACGATAAATCACTTTCTGCATAGACCTGTACACATAGATTCCCTCCACGGCGAACAATTTCTACCGGAACTGCCGAAGAAGAAATACGAATGACGTCGCCCTTTGCGATGTGGAGTGCTAAGCCCGGCGATGCGAGAAGTTCATACGTGTCATCGCTGATTTTGCGAGCCGGGAGTTCTTCACGCACCACCCCCCCGTTCGCTGCCTTTCCTGCAAATACCTCTATCACGTCCATGATCTCTACCGTCCGTAGGGAGCTCCGCAACTGCCTCGCTCTGCACACGACATACCTAACGAAGGTGCGCCTCGATTGCCCGCACTGAGATTACAAGCAGCTCCCTCAAGAGCCGTATTTTCTGGTGATAGATTCCCCCCCCCTTTGATACCGGTACGTTCCTATGACCAACATGCATGTCTGCCGGATTTGTTGACGTGTGTCCGCATCTCCAGCAGCGGAATACTCCGTTTTCCTTCTTGATAGCCTCGTCAATAAGTCGTTGCAGGCAGTCGGAGATTCCAACTCGGGAACCGCCAGTTGGTCCACCGACACTGGCTGCTATGTCCGCAGGCGTCGCACCCGCGCCGTCACCGAGAGCAACAGGCGAAGGTGGTAATGATGCTAACCCGAGCGGATCGACCCATTGTACGGGGTTGCTCGTGTATTGATAGACGTTGATGCCGCCGGCGAGCCCGATCGGGTCTTTCGAGATGAACCGTCCGCTACTCGGATCATAGTACCGATGCCGGTTATAGAGCCTACATGACTAATCTCCAGATCTTCCTCTGCGTATCCATCAGCTCCATCTGTCCCATAATTTTGAGATTATTGATCTCGGCTTCGCATTCTCCATAGAGGTTCACGTCATCGTTGATATTTTTGTATATCGAATAAATATATTCACTTATTCGGTGAGCATCCGCTATTCTTTTGTCAAGAATCCGATTATGCACATCGACAACAACTCCATCATCACATTCAAATTTTACTCCCAAACCATGTCTAGTGCAGGTCCAATTTTTGGTTCATCGTGGAAAACCGTGGAGGTTTTCGAGGCAATTGGTAATCTGATGCCGCTAGAAACGGGCGTTGGAGGCCAAATTGCTGGATCGCAAAGCACTGCAGGCACTGGGTTGCTGGACGGGTTATCGGTTAGAGCGTGTGGAATGGCCGGAAGGCGAAGGCCGCACGCTATCGCTGTATCTGAAGCCGGTCAGCAAGGTCATGTACTGCGAGCAATGCGGTGCACGCTGCCAGCAGATCCACGAGACGACGGTTCGCCGAGTGCGTGATCTGCCGCTGTTCGAATACCGGGTGGTGTTGCATGTGCCTCGTCGCCGGGTCTGGTGCGAACACTGCGGTGGCCCGCGACTGGAGAAGCTTGCATGGCTGGGCCGCTACCAGCGAGTGACGGAGCGCTTCGCCAAGGCGTGCGAGAAGCTGCTGCAGGCCGCCAGCGTGCAGGCTGTGGCGGCCTTCTACGACCTGGGCTGGCACACGGTCAAATCGATCGACAAGATGCGCCTGCGGGCGCGCGTGGCCGAGCCGGACTGGTCGACGATCCGCTATCTGGCGATGGACGAGTTTGCGCTGCATAAAGGCCACCGCTACGCCACGGTGGTAGTCGATCCGATCGGCCGACAAGTGCTCTGGGTGGGACCTGGACGCTCGCGCGAAACGGCTCGAACCTTCTTCGAACAGTTGCCCGAAGGCGTTGCCGAGCGCATCGAAGCGGTCGCCATCGACATGACCACGGCCTATGAGCTGGAGATCAAGGAGCATTGCCCGCAAGCGGAAATCGTCTTTGACCTGTACCACGTCGTGGCCAAGTACGGCCGCGAAGTGATCGACCGGGTACGTGTGGATCAGGCCAATCAACTCCGGCATGACAAGCCGGCCCGGAAGGTTCTGAAGTCCAGCCGCTGGCTGTTACTGCGCAACCGGCACAATCTGAAGCCAGAACAGGCGGTGCAGTTGAGGGAGTTGCTGGCCGTCAATCAGTCGCTGTTATGCGTCTACGTGCTACGCGACGAGCTCAAACGGCTCTGGTTCTACCGAAAGCCAGCCTGGGCGGACAAGGCTTGGGGGCAATGGTTTGAACAGGCCCAGCAAAGCGGGATTGCCGCCCTGCAAAAGTTCGCCGAGCGCTTGCAGGGCTACTGGCACGGAATCGTGACCCGCTGCCGCCATCCGCTCAATACCAGCGTTGTCGAAGGCATCAACAACACCATCAAGGTCATTAAGCGTCGGGCTTACGGGTACCGCGACGAGGAGTACTTCTTCCTCAAGATCCGCGCCGCGTTCCCCGGAATTCCCCGTTGAACCCAATTTTTACCTAGGACACGTATATAACCCTGGCGAGGAAAATCGGTCAGATACTTCCAATCCTGAACTGCAGAATTGCATCTAAAAAATTCGTCGGATTGCAAGAAAACATATTCCCTTACCGTCGCCATAAATTCATCGGGAGCTAGTAGTGGCATCGGTTCATCCTTTCTGCCTTCGCAATGGCCGCGTCATCTTGAAGCTGAGCCGCTTCCTCCGGCGACACTGCTGTGACATTGACAGGAACTTCTGAGACGCCTGCCTTCATTGCAGTCTCTGCACGATGATGACCATCAATAATTACAAGATTTCCGTCGCCGACATCAGCCGCCTCGATAGGCGGAAACTCTCCGTAACCTCCTTGATTTCGCATCGCAGACGCATATCGCTTTACTTTATTCCCGGTCATTTCACTCGGACCTTGACGCGATTGCAAGCGCCGCGGACTAATCATCGTCGGGCAATTGCACGGACACCGGGTCAAGCCCAATGGATCAATCCAGCCTGTCGGATTCGGCGCGTACTGATAGACGTTGACCCCACCGGCCAGCCCGATCGGGTCCTTCGAGACGAACCGCCCGCTACTCGGATCATAGTAGCGGTGCCGGTTATAAACAGACCCTTAGACGCACTTTCCCTCTTATACAGCCCGCAATCCCTTACCCAGTAAGGCTTTGCGTCATCCTACCCCAAGTCGGGGCGCATTTTTCCCCTAGACGCGGTTTTTTGCAGTTGTTGATACTGCGGCTCGATTCGATACAACCATCAAGGGGCTGCGTCGTCGTCCTCGTCGGCCAACACGGTCAGCAACGCCGCCACATCCTGCCCCAGCCTCGCCGGATGCGTGGCCGCGTGCACTTGCTTGAGCTTGCCGATCGCCACCTGCGTATAGATCTGCGTGCTATTCAGGTCCGCGTGGCTCAGCAGCGCCTGGATGAACCGTACGTCCGCTCCGTTCTCCAGCATGTGCGTCGCGCACGCGTGGCGCAGCGCAACGTCGCAATTCAGCAATTGTCGGCGTCGACCTCGGCCGACACGAACGACGAACATCGCGTCATTGCCGATACCTGGCTGCAACACGCGATCGCCGGAATTCAGCAAATGCACCTCCACGACGACGCGCGCCGCGAGGTGGCAAGGGGGCTTTTCTAGCCGCCCCCATCCTGACGGCCGCCGCTGCGTTTCTCACCGATCTGGGGAGAAACGAGTAAGTGCACGTTGACCGATTTTGGCGGCTGGGGCAAACCAAGGTTCAACGTTGAACCATTTCGATCCAGTGCAGGATAGGCCGGCGGGCCCAATTTACCGAGCCGCAGCCGATCACCGCGCCATCCAACTGCATTGAATGAATGAAGTGTCGCTTCAGCGGCCCTTCATTTTTTCAGTTCAGCCAGTCAACGGCAAGTGCCAGTATCTCCTGCAAATTGCGCGGCCCGCCATATGCCATGAACTGGATTTCGGTCGCCGTCACTCTTACCCAATCATCGTCCGCGCGTTCAGTCTTAATGTCCAGCGGCTTTTTGGCCGATGCGCCCGTTATCCTGACCTTCCATCCCGGGTTGTCGATATTGGCAATCTCAATGCCAAACGAATGCTCCCATACATCGTCACACTGAGATGCGTACCAAATCTGCAATTGGTCGATTAAATCCTTCATTTGCACAATCCTTTCCGTCTTGCCAACTCTCTCGCGACACGGACGTCTTGCTTCGTGGCCGCCCTCACAATCTCCGTCTTCTTCGACGTCGTTATTTGACCGTTCGGCCCGATGTTGATAGTTCGAGTCTGTACATGAGGAGTAGGAATATCGGTATCCGTCGCCTTGTCGAAGTGCGACGCTCCTTGTAGATCAATATGGCCTTGCGTCGTCGGCGTGGAAAAGGTCACCGAGTTCTGATTTATCTGGCCCGAAAGTTCTTGCGCCATCTCGGTAGCATCCTTCGGTCCCTGAGGCGCAACATCGTTGCAGCTCGGCAAGCATTTCGGACACTTTTTCGAAAGTCCCAGCGGGTCGACCCAGCCCACCGGGTTAGGCGCGTATTGATAGACATTGATCCCGCCATGCAGGCCGATGGGGTCTTTCGAGATGAAGCGCCCCGTCAACGGATCATAGTACCTGTGCCGGTTATAGTGAAGACCCGTCTCGGAATCAAAATACTGGCCGGCAAAGCGCAGCGGGTTGCTGATTCCTGCCTTGCGTGCTGCTTCGCTGATAACCTCCCTTGCCTCGCCCCACGCCTTGTAGCTCGCGGACCAGGCGACCTCTCCCGCCTCGTCACTGACCTCCTGTGGCGTGCCGATTTGATCGCAGTGATAGTAAGCGATGCACGCAAACGCCGACGCGGCGACATCGCCGTCGTCCAACATCGCCGGCCCCGTGGCCAGCGCAAGCGGCGTGAAGCTGCCCGGCTCATACACGTAGTGCGTCGTCTCCCGTCGCTCCCACGCTGTCTCATAGGCCAGAGTGTCACCGTCCCAACCGTACAACGTGAAGCCGTAGCCACGCTCCTGCTTCAGACGTTGACGTTCCGCATCCCGCCAGCCACTACCGGCGCCCGCGAGATAGGGCACCTGAGGCTCCGTCAGCTTCGCGATCCGGCGGCCGAGCGCGTCGTACGTGTACGTCGCGTGCATGTGCCGGTCGCGTGCCGTTATCATTCGGCCGAGACTATTCCACCCGAAGGTCGTGCGTTCGCCGTTATGCGTGCGCTCGTTCAGATTGCCCTGCTGGTCGTAGGTGAAGTGTGTGCCCGCAAAGTCCTTCAGCAGATTGTCCAGCAGCGGTGCAGACCTAGCCCCTCCCAACACGCCGATGCCGTGTTCGTCGCGCTCCTTCGCCTCGGCGATGTTGCTCGCCGGGTCGAACGAGAACGTCTCGACCCCTAGCGACGACTGCGCGCGCGTCAGTCGACCGATCGGGTCGTACGCGTACTGGATCTCGCCGCGACGCAGGTCCGTGATTTGGGTCAGTTGGCCCGCCGCGTCGTACTGGTAGCGACGCTCCATCACCTTGCGGCCCGTGCCTTGCAGCAGCTGCCGCGCGAGTCGCCCTGCCTCGTCGTAATGTGTCGACTGCGTCAGTCCGTTACCGAGTTCGCGCTGCGTCTCACGGTGTGAGTCGTCGCGCTTGAAGTTTGCAACGGCCCGCCCGTCGAGCATGACGCCATGCACGTGACCGGAACCGTAGGTAAGCCAGTCCAACCGATGACCATCCGGCCGAATGGTTGCAACTCGCGCCCCGACTTCGTCGTATTCGTGCCGCCACACGAATTCGTATTCGCTTTCTTCGACCCGCATGAGCATGTGCTCGCGCGCCAGATTTCCCACTGGATCGTAGAAGCGCTGCACGCGCGATTGATCATTGACCGCGAGCGCCAGTCGGCCCAGACCGTCGTACTTGAACGACTCCCTCTCGACAGTCACCTCACCTTGCGGATTCAAGAAGACTTGCCCACGGTCTGTGAATTGCGCCGGCCAGCCCCGTCGGGATTCAATCCGACCCATCGCGTCGTATTCGAACGCTTGCATAACGCCGCCATACAGTCGGTTCGTCACGAGTCCGCTGCCCGCCGCACGGTAATACCGCGTCTCGCGTCCATCGAAATCCGTTTCGCTGGTGAGACGACCCACCTTGTCGTAGCCGAACCGATACTCCCGTCCGTTTTCGTTGCGCAGCGTCGCGATTTGTCCGAGCCGGTTCCAGCCATACTCCACTGAATCGCCGCGGGCGTTAAGTCGCTTAGCCAGCAAACCAGCCGCGGTATAGGTATAACGCGTCGATCGGTTCAGCGCATCCACGTGTTCGAGCAGCCGGCCCTCGGCATCGCGCGCAAAAGTGTCGCGCAAACCCGCTGGCCGCGTTACCCACGCAAGCTGACCGGCCTCGTAGCCGTACCGGGTGATTTCTCCGACCGCGTTCTGCTGCTGAACAAGGCGACCGCGGTCGTCGTATTTCCACGTGGCGGTCTTGCCCGAACAGTCGGTGTAGCTCGCGATCTGTCCGTCGGTCCGCCATGCGATCTTCGTCGTGCCGCCCTTCGGATCAGTGATCGCGACCGGCAGGCCGGCGCGATCGTATTCATACTTCGTTACGCGCCCGAGCGGATCAAGCGCCTCGGTCACGCGGCCCTTGCTGTCGTAGTACCGCTCCCAGCGATGACCTTCGGGATCCTGCAATCCCGTCAAATTGCCGTGCCGGTCGTACACGTAATACGCGATGCGTCCGTCACGCTGCGTGTGCGAAGTCATCTGGCCTGCCTCGTCCCACGTGAACGATTCCTCGGTTCCGTCAGGGAGCACGTGTCGCGTCACGTTTTTGTCCGCGTTACGCATGAACCACTCTTCGGTGTGGTCGGGATAGACGATCCGGTACACATAGCCGTCGATGTCGTAGTACTGCTGGGTCGTATTGCCCAGCGCGTCGGTCACGAAGGTCAAGCGCAGTTGATCGTGCCAGGTCAGACGGGTGTCGAATGTGCCGTCGTCAGCCCATTCGTGAATCGCCTTCGCGTCCAGGTGCGTCCCGTCCCACTCCAAATTCATCCCACGTCCAGTGCGGTCGCTGTAACGCGTCACGAGGTGATGCGCGTACGCGTAACTCCACGACGCCGCATTCTCGTCGTTTGCCTCCACCAGATCGCCTGCCTCGTCATAGCGATAGCGCGCAAGCGTTCGGATTGCCGCCCCGGTCTTGTCGACCAACGCGACGCGCATGATGCGGCCGACGTTGTCGTGCGTCACCGCCGCGACGATGTCTGCCACCTCGATCCGTGCAAGCAAGCCTTCCACCCACGCCAGCGTCACTGCATTGCCCGAGCGGTCCTCGATCTTCGAGAGCACGAAACGCGTTCCGTGCCGCTCGTAAGTCTCCGTTAGGGTTTCGCCGCGCACGAGCCGAATGCGATCGTCCGATTCACGCGTGAGCGTGCAAGATTCGATTGGATCGCGATGCGGTTGGCCCAATTGCAGCGCCGGATAAGTGAGACTTCTTCCGGACGCGTCGTGAAACACGAACCCGTCGCCCTTCGCCTCGAATGCGACGTGATACGGCGTCGTCCATCGCGGTCCAAGCGGCCCCTGCTCGTCATGCGCGTCGAAGTTCGAGCGATACGTCCGCGCCCATTCAACCGGAACGACCCCAGGCAATACAAAATCCGTATGCGTGAACGACTCGTCTCCCAGCCCCAGCCCGATCGAGCCGCCCACACGCGCCGGCGGCTGGTTCCCGCAAAGACAACCGGGCCCAGGCTTCTGGACCTTGGCCTCCTTGCCGACATTGGTAACTTGTTCGCCCCCTTCCTTACGCTTCGCCTGGTTTCTCTTGTTGCTGTCGACCGTCGCGGCGAGATGATGCTTCTTGTCTTCGTACACCTGAATCGCGCGAATCAGGATGTTCAGCATGTACATCACCGTACCGACATCGTCGCTGGACAGGCTCTGGATCCGCTTCTTGACGTCCGGGATGCTGGCTCGAATATCGGCCGCTAGATGCCGGACAGTCGATCGAGCCTCATCCGGAGTCAGCGAAACGACGATATTCACTTCTGCTTTCGCGCCCGCCTTGTATACCTCCCATACGGCGCCGAACAGGTCTCCGAGCGTTTTGGTCGGGTCGTGGATCAGCGAACTCGCTGAAACGCGCGATGCTTTCTGGCGTGCCGCCGCGAGATTCGCATTCGGATCGGTCAAGCGCCCAGAGGCAAGTGCATCCAGTCCGTCGGCCAGCTGATGCAGGCACTTCTCGGCCTCGCTCCCCGCTTCCTTCAGTAGCTCGGTCAGCCTTGCCTTTGCCCGCTCGACAAACGGCTTCAATTCACCCATCAGGTTGGCCGTGAAATGCCCAGCGATCACGGCGACCGACGCGGTGGCGAGATCCTTTGCGCCGGCCTTGACGGCCTGGCGCACCAAACCGAGCGTCGGGCGCAACGACATGCGAGCCGCCGCTGTCCCGGGTGGAATCGGCAGCACCCCGATCAGATTGATCGCCAGGTTCGCCCAATCGAGCACCCGGTCGATCTTCTCGGCTTCGGACCGGGGCTGAACGTTCCGATGCTCGATCAGCTTCGAGACATCGCCGCACACGTCGACGGCAGCAATGATGTTGCCCAAAACGGGCATCGCGGCCGACACCTCCTTGATGCGCTCTAGCGTCACATAGCCGCCGCTCGCCGTTCGCAGCCAGTTGTCGAAATGCGATGCCCCGGCCTCGAGGTCGGCGATGTGAACCTGATTGAGCGGCACGATCGCCGCGTCGACGGACGGAAGGGACTGCTGTTTGTCAGCCATGTACTTGTTCAGACTGTGGAATGGATAGAGGGACTGGCCGATTCGTGTCAGGCGGCACCTGCCGGCTGCCACCCGGACTGTTTCAGGTAGCTACTCATGACCCAGGAATCGTGCGGGTCGTGCCCGTATTGCACGTTGACCGCGCCGGGCGCCAACCCGCTCACAATCGCGCGGCCGGATGCATCGAGCGTTCCCTTGTGCACCGCGCCGAGGCTATCTGTCACAGCGATGGTGTTCTTGTCGACCGGCGCATCCGTTACGTAGTGGCGCAGTACTTCCAGTTGGCCGGGTCCGGACTTGGGGAACGGCGGAAATCCCCCACCTTGTCCTTGCGGCCCGTCCGTCTGGTGGCTACCCGCGTGAATCGTATGCTCGCCCGCGGTGTGCACCGTGTAGCCCTGGTCGCTGATGCGGACCTCGGTGCTACCCGCGTGCAGCACGATCTCCTTGGCCGCGTGGAACTCGATGCTGTCCGCAGTGCTCATCATGCCAACCGACTGCTTCGCCTTCATGTCGATGCCGTCGGTCTGCGCCTCGATGTGCACCTTGCCCGCGGCCGCTATCAACTTCATCCCCGCCTTGTGCACGAACAATGAGAACGCGTTCGACACGCTCGCGAACAGCGAATGCCCCACCGCGAACCCCACATGCCGCCCGCTCGTCACCGCGACATCCTCGTTGCTCGCCACGTGCAAGTTGCGCTCGGCCGCCACGCTCACGCCCGCCGCACTCGCCAGCACCAGATCCGCTTCCTTCAGCTCCGGGAAGTCGTTCTCGCCCGCCGGCGCATCGCCCCGGATCGCGTCGTTGCGCGCCTTGATCGCCTTCGCCACCTCGCTCTGGTCCGCGTCCCGCTGCTGCGCCTCGTGCTGTTGCGCCAGCCCCGACAGGCTCTCCTGCAGCTCTCGCGCCCGCGTCAGCCGGCCCACCGCCGCCTTCGCTTCCTTCGCCTGGCCCGCACCGTTCGGCTGGCCGTCGGTCGACACGAACAGCCCCCGCAGCGCGCGCACCACGCCCCAGTCGTCGGTGCGCAGGTCGAAGCCCTTGCCGCGCGCATCCGCCCGCCCCGTCTTCTTCACGATCCGACGGATATTCCCCAGCGCCAGCAGCGAGCTACCCGCGTCGCTCGCGATCTGCGTCTGGATCTGCCCCTGCGTATCGTCGATCGCCACGTGGCCGGACGCCGTGCCCTGGAACTCCCGGCCCCGCAGCACCGCCACCGCCTGGTTCGCCGGCAGTTCCAGCGTCGGCTGACGGAACTCGTTCACCGGACTGCCCGTAATCACCGGCAGGTCCGGATCGCCGTAGTAGTGCATCACCGCCACTTCGTGGCCGATGCGCGGCAGGAACGTCGCACCCATGTCCGCGCCCTGCCATGGCGACACCACCCGCAACCAGATCCCGGAATGCTCATCGAGCTTGCCCTGACGGTCCCAGCCGAACTGCACCTTCACGCGGCCATATTTGTCGGTCCAGACTTCTTGCCCGGCCGGGCCCACCACGATCGCCTTCTCGGGGCCGCTCAGCACCGGCTTCGCCACGCTGCGCTCGAGCCGGAACGGCTCGTTCGCCGGCAGCAGCTCGAACTGCGCTTCACATCGGTATGTCTGTCCGGCACCGGCACGGTCCGCGACCTCCTCGATGTCGAGCGCGCACGACAGCACCACGTATTCGCGGTTCGCCGCCTGCTGCGGGTAGCCCGTCAGCGCAAACGTGCGGCCCACCGTCAGCCCGCGCAGGTTGCCGCGGCCGGTCGCGCGCAGGCCCGCGCAGCGGCGCGC
>NZ_JAIZRY010000030.1:0-17741 GCF_020420125.1 Burkholderia sp. AU30280 | reverse complement strand
CCCTGGATTGTCTTCAGCGGATGTATCCGCGAAGGGGATGTCACACCCCTCCAGACGCACATCGGTGCATGCCCCCTTGATCGCAGTCTATCGGAGCACTCACAATCCCTTTCTCAAAAATAGTCAGTCCAACACGGCCACTTCCGGCCCGCTGTCCGCCGCAACGACATACCTCCACGTTTTCAAGGCTCGGAGCATCCCGGTCAGGATTCAGGTTGCGGGCGCAACGGTCTGAAGTTTCCCGCCTGAAGCTTCCGATTCTGCCGTCACAGGTAATCGCCGGGTGGCACTGCCGCCGCTGGCGCGCGACGCGCTCGACCAGTGTTTTGTACAGCGGCGGTTGCCGGTTACGCCCGAACAGCGGAAGCCGAGCACGTCATTGGTCGCGAGCCTTGGCGAATGCGGCGACGCCGGCATTGCCGGCGTGCGACTGTGGCACATCATGTGCAGGTTATTCCTGCAGGCCGCCGATATCCTCAAGTCAGCCATTCCGCGCTCGCCGAGAAGCTGCAGCGGGCAAGTCCGTACTGGATGCGCCATAGCCATGCACTCGCACGTGGCGCTGGATTGACGACCGTGCGCGATAGTCTGCGTCATACGTCAATCGCGACGACCTCTACACGGTGACGACGTGCTGCGCGCCGGAGAGATCAATCAGGCATTTGGAAGGCGATAGCGCGACGCCGGTGCCGGCCTTAGCGTGCAATATTTCCGTTTTCTGAAGTCATCCCATCAACGCCGCTGGGGCAACGCCCGGCGCTGCATGCTCAACGGCCCCATGCAAAATAATAAGAACCCGCGACCGTCAGCACCGCGCCGATCAGCGCCGCATACGGCGCGAGATTCAGCCACATGCTGCGCTTGGGCACCTCGAGCTCCATGTCGTGCTGCATCTGCGCGGGGAACCGGCCGCGGTCCTGCCAGTAGTGGCGGTAGACGAATACCGGCACGATCAGCAGCATCGCGATCAGCCCGTTGCGCAGCGTGCCTTCGCCTTGCAGATCGGCGCCCGCGCCCGCATACACGAGGTTCGCATAGCCGCAGACGGCGCCCGCGACGAGCAGCCAGGTCGGGCAGCGGAACGGACGATCCCGGTTGCCGCGATCCATCCGGTGAATCCAGCCCGACTGCAAATTCAGGAACACGAACAACATGTAGCAGACGTTCGAGATCGACAGCACCGTCATGTAGTCCGACATCATCAACAGCACGAGGTTGAAGCCGAGATCGGTCCACATCGCGCGCGTCGGTGCGCCGTGTTCGTTCACGTGCGACAGGTATTTCGGCAGCCAGCCGTCGACCGACGCCTGGTACAGCGTGCGCGACGAGCCCATCATCGACGTCATCACGATCAGCAGGATCGACAGCATCAGCATCACGACGACCGCGTTCGCCACCCACGCGCCGCCGCCGACGATCTTCGCCATGGCCGCGGCGACGCCCGTGCCGTCGCGAATCGCGGGATCGAGCATCGCCTGCGTGCCGAGCGCGCCCTGGAACGCCATCGGCACGAGCGTCATCACGACGAGACACAGCGCGCCCGACCAGAAGATCGCCTTGGCCGTATCGCGGCGCGGGTCGCGGAATTCGCGCGTGTAGCACACGGCCGTTTCGAAGCCGTACGACGCCCAGCCGGCCATGAACATCGCGCCGAGCGCCATCGTCACGCCCTGGCCGTTCCACGCGCCGAAGGTCGCGGCCGTGAGGTTGCCGTGCGCGTCATGGCCGAGCGGCAGCAGCGGGAGCAGGTTCGACATCGGCACGTCGCCGAAGACGAACGGCACGATACCGACGATCAAGAGCGGCGTGAGCGACGCGATACCGAGAATGCGCTGCGTCTTCGCGGCCTTCGACGCGCCGCTGTGCTGAAGCTTGAACGTGATCAGCAACAGGATCGCCGCGATGATGAAGATCGCGTTGATCCGCAGCGACAGGCCGGGCTTGATGAAGCTCAGGTCGGCCAGCTTGAGCTGCCAGGTCAGCACCGCCGCATCGGCGGTAAAGAGGCTCGTGAGCGCATAACTCGCCGCGAGGCCGCAGCCGAGCGCGAGCATCGGCGACCACGCGAGCCAGTTGCACCACACGGAAACCGGGGCAATCAGCTTGCTGTAGCGCACCCAGCCGATCGCGCCGTACACCGACGCGCCGCCCGATTTGTGCGGAAACAGGCTGGAGATTTCCGCGTAGGTCGCGCTCTGGATCAGGCCCATCGTGATCGCGGCGATCCAGATCGCCCATGCGGGGTGGCCGATCGTCGCGGACACGCCGCCGATCGTGAACAGCACGCCGGCGGGCACGCCGCTCGTGACCCAGAACGCATCTTTCCAGGTCAGGCCGCGCTGCAGTGTGTGGCCGCCGGAATCGCTCCGCGCATTGGCGGCGGTGTCGGCATGGCGGGTAGGCGATCCTGCATCGTTCATATGCTTTTCCTGTGTGGTCGATTTCCCGGCCGGCGGCACCGGCAAGCGGATCGGGCAGGGTGGAAGCATTGTCGAATGCGGGGATGGCCGAAATGAATCGGCCCAGTCTGAAAATGGGCGTGTGCTCGGACCGGTCCGATTGCGTCGCGGGCTATTGCTCCGCGACAATGCGGCGGGTCGAACGTTGGGTGATTGTCGTTCGATTCTCCGTATCCGAAGCGAGGCTTCGTTCGATGCGCCGCCCGTTGGGGCGGCGTTTTTTTTTGCGGACCGCGTGCGTCAGTTCGGTCGATAGTTCAGCAGCGGGCGCCCGTTCAGCGGCTGCGTGGCGCGCGCGTTGTGCGAGTAGTGCTGCGTGAACGCGGCGATGTCGGCCTGCGACAGTTCCACCGGTTCCTGCAGCACATACCATTCGACGTTCTCGGTGAGCGGCGGCGTCGTCAGCGAGCCGAGGTAGTGGTAATAGCTGTCGAGATCGTCCGGCATCAGTCGTGCCGCATTGAACGATGCGAGCGGCGACGCAACGTCGCGCCGCGCCGCGCGCACGATCGACGCGAACTGCGCGTTTTCCGCGCCGGCGCGGTACAGCACGGCCACGACGGCCAGCCGGCCGTCCTGCGCACGGAACACGAAATGGCCTTCGAGCGGATAACGCCGGCCGTCGATCGTGTGCTCGGCCGGTGCGTGGAAATGCGCCTGGAGCAATCTGAAGTGACGGCCGCGGATGATCGCGGCGCTTGCCTTCGGTACGACCTGGACGGTGTGTCCGTTGTCCACGACGGTCGCGCCGCCACGCGCGACCTGTACGACGATCGCGTCGTTCACGCCGGGCAAGCGTTCCGCCTGCACGACGGCGCCCGAGCGAATGTCGATCGGCGATTGCGAGTCGCCCGATTCGATCTGCCACGCCTGCTGATGGGCGTAATCGAAGTCGTGCTGATCTTGTGAGGGAGCGGTGGCGGCATGTGCGCCGCCGGCGATGACGGCGGCAAACAGCGGCAGCGCGGCTCGCCGGATGGCCGTGACGACCTGCGTCAGGTTGATGCGATGACTCAAACGGGATCCTCGCTACGGGAAGATGAAAAGTAGTCGCTCGCGGCGGCGCGGGATGCATGCCCGACCGGGAGCCATTTCATTATTCGTATGGGCCCGATGCGTTCCAATCAGACCGGTCTGATTCAGGGGGGACGTCGTGCGCTGTCCATCCGGAACCCGTCACGGGAACGCGCCGAGCCAGGCCGCGCCGCGGTTCTCATCGAGGTGAGACGAAACCCGCCCGATGTAGGACTAGGCTGATTGTGTCGTCGGCGGTGTCTGCCGACAATGTGTCGGTCGAACGGTTGCATGGTGATTCGTTCGACACCTCGTATCCGAAGCTTGTCTTCGTTCCGAACGCCGCCCGATGCGGGCGGCGTCTTTTTTCCGCGCTCGATGCGCGGCAAGGAACGCGACGCCCGGCCGAGCGACAGGAAAGAGTGCCTTGCGGCGGCCGGTGGGCACGGTCGCGGCCGATCGAGTGGACCGAGCGGCCAACGTAACAACGCTGCCGTATGCGAGCGCAGGGCACTCTTTCCTGTTGGCGGCCGCCAACGGGTTCCGCATGCGGCGCATCGCCGTCGCCGGTCACGGCAACGGGTATGCGGCGCGGCAGTTCGCCCCGCGTCATGTGCGATTCCGATCCACCCCGAGCGGTGCATCACCGACGAAGCATCGCGATCGAGCGGTGCCGCCGGCGCCATGTCGTTTTCATCGTTTAGACGCGCAGCCTTCGTGCGCGGTCAATCATCAAGGACTCCATCATGAAGACTCGTATTCAAGCCATTCCCGCCGTGATCGCACTCGTCTGCGCCACCGGCATGACGAGCGTCGTCGCGGCCGAGGCCGGCGCGGCCCCGCTGCCGTCCGGCGTCGTCGCCGTCGTGAACAACACGCCGATCGTGCAGAGCGACGTGGACACGATCGTCAAGGCCTCCGGGCAAGCCGATACGCCGGCGCTGCGCGACGCGGTGAAGCGCGACCTGATCGTGCGCCAACTGGTCGAGCAGGCCGCCGACAAGGCGAACTACGGCAGCCGCCCCGAAGTGCAGGGCATCGTGTCGCGTGCGCGTGCTGGCGCGGCGGCCGAGCTGTACCTGCGCGACGCGCTGGGCGCGCAGCGCGTGACCGATGCGCAGGTGAAGGCGCGTTACGACTACATCGTCGCGAACGCGGCGCAGTTCGAATACCGTGCGGAAGTGCTGGCCGTGGCCGATCCCGCGAAGGCGAATGCGGCGGCCGCCGAGCTGAAGCAGGGCGCGGCCTTCGACACGGTCGCGAAGAAGTACAACACGACCGCCAACGGCGGCGTGGCCGAGTGGAGCGAGCTGAAGACGCCGCTGGCCGAAGGCCGTACGGGCGGGCTGCCGATGCCGCTCGCGCAGGCGATGACGTCGCTGAAGCCGGGCGCCGTGTCCGGCCCGATCCGGATCGGCAACGCGTACGCGTTCGTGAAGCTCGACGACAAGCGCCCGGTGGTCGTGCCGAGCTTCGACAAGGCCAAGGGCGTGCTGCGACAGCAACTGGAGCAGCAGGCCCGGCAAAGCGCGATGACCGCGCTGGTCGACAAGCTGGCCGCGCAGGCGACGATTCAGCAGTAATGCGTGCATGCGGAAAGAGGCTCGGCGGGCTCGCGGCCCGCCGAGTTTTTTTATCGATACAACCAGGGAGCTGGTGTTTTTGCCAAAGCTGGCGACCAGAAGAGACAGGTTCATACACGCCAATCGCAGCGGCGCCCCCACCGCGACCTCTGCTCAAGACCCTCCGCCCATCGGCGACCCCTCAAAAAATCATTCCGTCAGCACGGCCTGCGCCGCTTCGACATGAATCATGAAGGTCACGGGCGGCGCGTCGTGCGTCATGTCGAGTGCGAGTTCGACGATCGCGGGCGTCGGTGCGCTGCAATCGATCGACGCGAGCGTCAGCCGGTCGACCCACGCGCAGTGCGCGATTTCCCGCGACGGACGGGCCGTCGCGTGTGCGTCGAGATCCGCCAGGAACACGTGATGCAACTTGTGTTTGCCGGCCGCGCGAAACAGGTAGCGCAGGTTCCGGCAGGCCAGCCCGGTTTCTTCCGCGAGTTCGCGGCGTGCTGCATCGCTCATCGATTCGCCGGGCTTGGGGCAGCCGCCGGGTAGCTTCCAGCGGGCGTGCGATCGGGCGACCAGCAGAATCCGGTCGCCGCGTCGGCACAGGACGGTGGCGCGTGCTTTCATGATGATGTCGTCCGATTGCGTGCGGCGAATGCCGCGGTGTGAAGAAGCGCCGGCTCCGGAAAGCGGCGTCGGGACGCAGCGGTGTGCGTCGCATCGATCGACCGGCGAGGCGGCCCCGGTCATCCGGCAGCGCTATTGTCCGGAATGGTGTTTCGCCGGGAAATCAGACTGGCCTGATTCTTGGGGCGACGCTCGATCGAATGCGCCGTGTGCTCATTCGGCCACCGTCTCCGGCGTCAGCAGCGCGGCGAGTTCCCGTGCCTGCGGCATCCGCGCGATCGTGTCCAGTGCCGCCGCCTCGAGCCTGCGACGCTGTTCGGCGTGATGCACCAGCTCGACGCAGGCATCGACCAGTGCGTCATACGGCGCCGCGCGGAACCCGCCCGCATAGTCGGCGTCGACCGCCGTCGTCGGCGACACTTCGCCGACGATCGCCTTGCCGTTGGTCATCAGGTAGAACACGCGCACGATCTCGAAGATGTGCGACGCATAGTGATGCAGGTTCAGCACGACTTTCGCGCGCGCGATCAGCGCGTCACGCGCTTCGCCGTACACGCCATAAACGGCGCATACCTTCAGCCCGCGCGCGGCCAGCGCATCGAGTACGACTTGGCGTCGCGGCCCGATCGAACCATAGAAAAGCACGTCGATGTCTTGCGCGACGTTCGTCGGAATGCGGCGCAGCGCCGGATGAAAACCGAGCTTCAGATGACGCGTATCGCGTATGCCGACGCTGTGAAGCTTCGCGAGATTGCGCTCGCTGTAGTCCCAGGTTTCGAAGCGGGAGGTCCAGAAGTAGATCCGCTCGTTCCAGTCGCGCTCGTCCACGTGAATCTGCTCCGTGTTGACGATGATCGTGTCGGCCGGCACGTGTTCGATCGAGCGCGGCTCGGCATGATGGCAGCCGATCATGATGTTGCGCGCGCCGGGCATCAGGACGTTGTCGTTCATGTGGACGGCGTGGCCGAGATCGTGCAACCCGTACGCAATGACTTCCGCGAGTTCGTCGAACGCCGCCGTATGCGGGTTGTCCGGTGGCCGGACGACGCAGATGTTGTAGTGCATGCCGCGCTCCCGGTTATTCGACTTCGCGGCGGGCGAGATCGCGCAGATCCGCCGCGGCCTCGTCGAGCACGGGCCCCCAGTCGGCGAAGGTCCGTTGCCGGTACAGCGACGCGCCCGGATAGAACAGGCTGTCGCGCCGGTCGTGCTGCCAGACCCAGTGCGGGTTCGCATCGAGCAGCACCCACGTGGGCTGGCCGAGCGCGCCGCTCAGGTGCGCGACCGACGTGCACACGGTGATCACGAGATCGAGTGCGCCGATGAACGCGGCGGTGTCGTCGAACGTGTTCCATTCGCGTGTCAGGTCCGTCACCTCGAAGCCGGCCGCGCGCGCTGCCTCGATGTCGTGCTGCGCACCCGGCTGCAGCGAGTAGAACGCGACGTCCTGCTGCAAGTTGCCGAATGCGTCCGCGTAGCGTTCGAGCCCGACCCGGCGGAAGCGGTTGCGCTGGTGCGTGAGGCTGCCGGTCCATGCGAGGCCGACCTTCATCCGTCGTTCGCCGGCGAGCGCCGTGCGCCATGCGTCGGTGGCCGCGGCGTCCGCATGGAGATAGGGCACGGACGTGGCGAGCGCGTCGGCGTCGAGGCCGAGCATCCACGGAATGCTCATCAGCGGCAGTTCGTAGTCGTGGTCGGGCAGGCGTTCGATCTGGATGCCGGCGTCGAGAATGTCGACGTGATGGCCGAGGCTGCGCGCGATCAGTGCGCCCAGCTTCGGAAACACGTTCCACACGATGCGACCGCCTTCCCGATGCACGCGCTCCGCGAGCAGCGGCACGTAGCGGCTGAACTGCAGCACGTCGCCGAGCCCTTGTTCGCCCCAGACGAGCAGCGTTTTGCCCGCGAGCGATTCGCCGCGCCAGCGCGGCCGCGCGAATTCGGGCAGCTTGCCGCGCAGCTCGCCCGCGCCGCTCCAGCGGGTTTCGTAATCGGCCCAGCCCGACGCGAACTCGCCGCGCGCGAGGCGCAGCAGCGACAGGTTGTAGCGGCGTGCCGGGTTGTGCGGATCGAGCGCGCAGGTGTGCAGCGCATACCGCTCGGCGTCGCCCCACTCCTGCGCCTCCTTGAACATCGTGACCGCGTTGTTCGTCGCGAGCGGGTTGTCCGGCGCGAGCCACACGGCACGCGTGGCCGCGCGTCGCGCGCCGTCCAGGTCGAACCGGTCGAGACGCGTGATCACCGCATTCGTCCAGGCCCGGGCGTCTTTCGGATCGTCGTCGAGCGCGCCTTCGATGAACGCGTGTTCCTCGTCGGGATCGCCGCCCGACAGGCGGATCGCGAGCGCGAGATTGTTCTTCAGCGACGGCCACGCGGGCGCCAGGTCGAGCGTCCTGCGGTACGGCGCGATCGCTTCCGCGTGACGGCCGGCCACCTGGAGCGCGTAACCGTAGTTGAACGCCGCCGCCGGCGACGCGGGATGCATCCGCCAGTGCTCGGCGGCAAGCTCGACGGCGCGCGTGAGGTCGCCGCGATCGATCAGCGCCTGCGTGGTGTCGGCGACGGATGCGTCGAGCGTCCCGGGCGCCGCTTGCGCGCCGGTCGATGCGGCCTGAATGGCATCGTCGTGGTTGTCCCGCAGATGCGGGCGGTCGGCGAGAGGGGGCATGTCGTGCGTCGTGATCTGCATGTGAAATCGCTCCGGGAAACCGTTCGCGCATCGGCGCGGCGATCGGTTGCATCGTCAGTCGGGAAAGGGGCGCCGAACGTTCGTGTCGAGACGTTCCGGGCGCGAAGGCGTCGGGGCGTCATGCCGGTTGCGGCGGAAGGCCCGGCGCCGGGATGGGTTCCACTTTAAGCACGCACGGTCGGCAACTGAATCGGACCAGTCCTAAAAGGGCTCACACGATGCGTCGCGCCGGCTGCCAGCCGGGCGGGGCGGCGCGGCGTGTTGCCGCCCTGTCTGCGGCGCATGCGTCGCCTTGGTTCGAGGAGCCCCACTGCGGCGGCCCGGGCCTCTGCCGGTATAGGCCGGGTCCGATTCCGCCGTGCCGCCCCCGGACAATAAGACCCGTCCGATAGAGATTCGCGTCCAACTCGCCTGTAATACGCAGCATCCGCCGATATCGATCGGCATGAATCTGGCGATGGAGGACAGTCGATGAGTGATGCAGATAATCTGGTGAAAGGCGCGGTGGTCAGCATGATCGCGAGTTCGGCGACCGTCGCGCTCGTGTATTTCGTGATCGAAACCGGCACGCGATGGAATGCGGGCGGCCTGTCGGTCACGCTGGTCACGGCGTTGCTGATGGCGTTCGTGCTGCTCGTGCCGCCGGTGTTCGCCGCATGGCGCAACCGGGTGGACGCGATCGATCCGTACTTCGAGCCGGCCGCGTTGAAGCCGACCCTGCAAGGCCGCGCGGTGGGCATCGTGCTCGGCATCGTGTTCGGGATCTCGGTCGTGACGGGCTGGCAATGAGGGCGACGAACATGCCCGCCTCGCTTGCCGGAGAGCCGGCCGTGCGCCCGACCGTCCAGGTCATTTCGCTACGCCGCAGCCACGCGCGCCGGCGCGCGTTCCGCGCCAACAATCCCCATCTGGATTTCGCGTTCGTCGACGCGATCGACGGGCGTGCGCTGTCGGATGACGATCTCGCGGCTTCCGGCCTGTTCGCGCCCGGGCTGCCGTACACGCGCGGCGCGTTCGGCATCGCGATGACCACGCACCGCTTGTGGACCGATATCGCCTCCGGCAGCGAACTCGTGACGATCGCCGAAGACGATGCGATCTTCCGGCCGGACTTCCACGACGCCACGCAGCAATTCCTGCGCGACAACCCCGGGCGTCACGATTTCGTCGCGTGGGGCTACAACTTCGATTCGATCCTGCGCGGGTCGATCTTCAACAGCCGTACGCCGGTGACGATGCGCTTCGACGAGGCGGCGCTCACCGATGCGATCGGCGATTTCCAGAGCGACCGCGGTCCGGTGCTCGTGATGAACCTGCTCGAGTTCTACGGGATCTGCGCGTACACGATCTCGCCGGCCGGCGCGCGTTTCCTGCTCGATCGCTGTTTTCCGCTGGAACCCGAGGTGCTGTATTCGCATGGGCTCGGCCGCATGATGCCGAACTGCGGCATCGACGTCGTGATGAACAAGTTCTACGGCGCGATGCGCAGCGCGGCCACGTTTCCTCCGCTCGCCGTGACGATGAATGCGCGCGAGACGTCGACGATCCAGGTCTGATCGCGCGAAATAACGAACTGGCTGTGCAAGCGGTGATTCGGCAATCGTAGAGCAAAATAAACTTGTCACCGTCTGCGAAGCAATGTTGTCTACATGAACGCCCCCCCTTTGCGCCTCGTTTTCTCGCACTTATTCTAAACATGTAACTACGGACCCAGAGGTCTTATCGGAGTCGCCTAAATGCCACAACCACCTACCTAATTATCTCGATAGATAGCGCAACACAAAATGCCCAGCCGAATGCCGTCACTATGCCATCGTGATTTTCTACTTGCTTGGGCGACAGCGGAGAAAAGTTCCAATTTTCCACTCCCCAATTGATTGCCATAGGAAGGTACTTTATTCCAAAGTAAACAATGACCATGCCAAGAACCCTGAAACACGTGCCTTTCAGGCTCCCATCAAATATTAATTTATCTATTTTTGATAGTCTCATTTTGGCGTTTCTTTGCCTGGTACAAAATATGACGTTCCACCTGCGACCCCTTCTGACAAAGCGCCGGCGAGCCCCGGAACTGGATTTGTAACCCTCGGCTGCAGGAGAGCGGGTATGGCTGGATTAAAATTTTCATATACAAACGGCTTGAGAATTTTGGATAACCCCAACGTCGTAGTAGCCCCAATAAAATATCCACCGGCTGCACCAAGTCCGCCCAATGCACCAGAGTACGAAAGGCTGTTTGATTCACCGTAGTAAGCATTGTTGAATGCTGAGTACACCACACCCCCAGCAACACCCAAAAGGATGTTATTAAGAAATCCTACATTCGCGCTAATCGGACCGCTTACAGCGCCGGGCGCTCCGGCAAACACAGACTCAGCGGCCGGATCGTCCCCGATTGCGCATACTGTCCAGCGGCGTCCATGCCGCCACCGGTCACGGCGCCAATTGTGGCATACCCCAGTCCACCAGCAGCCGCTGCTACTGGACCACCGACGACGAGCGCACCTCCTGTCGCTGCTGCAATGACACCTCCCCCCATGAGATTGCGGTTTGCTTGGTCGTGGTTGACGCTGTTCTGAACCTGCTGCGTAGACGGTCGATTCGGCCCAATACCGTTCGGATAATGGTTTCCAAACATCACTCCTTGCCGATATGAAGGCAGTCACAATAGGAGGGCAGGTCGGTCAGTTCTCTCGGTTTTTTTGTGCGACACGCCCTAAAAATGTAACGAAAGTGACAGTGGCAGACAAACCCACAAATACAAGCAGCGCGAAAGGTGTAAGGAATTCACCAAATCTTGATACTGTATCCCTGAAGCCAACCACCACAATCCCCGCCGCAAACAATCCTAGATATATAAGCAACATTGATGCGACGAAAACCTTCCAGAGACGAAATTTCCCGAGAATCCTTCCGAAAACTGGCCCGAAGAATCCTCCTATAAGGCCACTTATGGATTCAAGCGACATCTCCACTCCTTATTGCTTATGAGGTTCACCAGTCTTCACGATTGCCCGCGCTGCCCTACCAGCGGTTTGACCTAGCGCAAGCCCGACTCCACGGATCACAAACCCTGGAATAGTTGCGACATTCATGATCGAATTAGGAATTCCCGCCCAGCCCAACATAGAGGTAGTAAACATAGAATTATAGGCACCAAGTGTCGTCGCAGTAGTCAGTCCGGCTAGTGAGAAGTTCTGACTAAAACTATCGTAGAAGTTGTTCCCCTTGAATGTGGCTACGCCAGCGCCGGCCGTCGCTCCACCGGTATAGATGCCACCGGAAACTGCTGCTCCAGTCGCAGCCGCTGTCGTTAGCGTGACAGTGCCTATGCGCGTGAAGTCATGGCCCGATTGGCAGCGGAATTCATAGTAGGACTTCAGCCCTCGCCATTCGAGCGTCAGAAGCGTAAGCCCGCCGTTCGGCGGCAATCTCGACCAGACGGGCATATGCAACATCGAGCTTGCGACGTGTACGTGTCGGAGAAGTACCTTGACTCATTGTCTTCAGAACTGAGCAGTCACCTGAAAACCGAGCGTCACTCGCGCGGTTGGAAAACCCGACGGCTTGTAGACAGGCGTACCGGCGAAGAGATCGTACGCGTAGGCTCCGAATCGCGTGCCCACGCTGCCCTTTATGCCGATCACGGCGCCGGCCAACTGCGTCCCGACGAGGACGACAGGCTGCGGGCCCCATACGCGACCATAGTCGAGTCCCGCATAAACTGCCTGTCCCGTCTGCCCGATCGGTGCCTGTAGCTCGTTGCGCCAGTAGAAGCCGCGTGCTGCGGCGAGCATCGTTTCGCCGTCGAAGCCGCGCACCGTGTAGCGGCTACCGATTGTCAGATCGTCGATGTAGTGCAGCGTGTTACCCGTGTACTGGCCGTGAAATGTCGTGACGTACCGGAACGGCTGCTGTGCGATCGCGAACGGCACCGACAGGTTCGCGTCGAGTACCGCCATCTTGAAGCGAAAGGTCTGGCCATCGCCTGCCGCCAACACATCATCCTGCGCGCCGAACCCGCCGACGCCTTGACGATATGCAAGTGAGCCATCGAACTGCGCGCCGCCGAAGTAGTGGCGATCGGTCAAGCCGAGTTCGATCATCGTGTTATTGCGGCGCTGCTGCGAAATCTCGGTGTCTTCGATGAAGCTCTGCCTGAATCGGCGCGACAGCCGGAAATATCCACCGAACACGTCGTTCTGGCTGCGTGCCAGCACACGGGCCAGCTTCAAATCGACCGTCTTCGAATTGCCGCTCGCGACGAATGTCTGGTTCACGCCGGCGATCTGCTGGTAGTACGTATTCGTGTATGCGGACAGCGTGGCCGTCCAGTAGCCCCATGGGATCGAATAGAAGCCGTTCCAGCCGTGCGAACCAAGGCGCTTGTCGCCGAGTTCGAGATCCTGGCTGACGCCGATGTTGAACACGTCGTTCAGGCCAAGCGGGTTGTCGATGCCGACCGACAGATTGCCTTGCAACCTGCCGGTCGCACGCGTGCCCGAGTTGTCGATCGATGCGACTACCGTCCAGGGTTTGGTGCGCTTCACATCGAGCACGACGTCGCTCTCGCCCGGCACGTCGGCGGGGACGATCTGCATCGATACGTCCTGGCTCGACACGCGCTTCATCTGCTCGAGGCCTTGCTCGAGGTCGCGCAGGTTCAGCAGGGCGCCGTCGCGGGTCGGGAAGGCCGTTTTCCAGGTGCCGCGCAGCTTTTCGTCGGCGAAGCGGATGTGGCGGATCACGCCGGGGATCAGCGACAATTTCAGGGTGCCGGTCGACAGATCCTGCTCGGACAGCAGCACGCGCGTCGTGACGTACCCGCGCGCCAGGATCGCTTGCGACAGGCCCTTGACGAGCACGTCGAGCCCCTGTTTGCCGACACACTGGCCGGTGTAGCGGTCGAGCCATTCGCGCGCGAAGGCAAAGCGATCCATCGGCAACGCCGATGCGCCTTGCGACTTCACGGAAGCTGGCAGCGCATCGGGCACGTCGAGTGCGAAATGCTCAATCCGGAAGCAAGGCGTTTCGGATGGCAGCGCTGGATAGCCTGCGCTGGCCGTCACGTTCGATCGTACCCCAGGCGCGGAGACGGTCCGCTCGCGTTCGCGCGCTTCCTCCTGCTGTCGGGTTTGCTGGTCGTTTCCCGGAACGATCAGGCGCGGTGCTTCCTGTGCCGACACACCAGTCGCGATAAGCAGTGCTACCGCAACAGAATTCCCCCGGCAAATGGTTTTCATGTGTTTTTCTAGATATGCAATCGCGTACTACGGCTGGGGCGTGCTCTCTTTCAATGCGTCACTTCCGATCGATTTGCATGCAAGCATCAGTCCGGGCCGCGCCGCTCGAGTTATACAACTACGTCGCGTAACTATCGATTAAATTAGATCGCTCATTATCATCGAGGATCATTTTTTTCGCACAAAAGCCACCGTTGCGAAAACGCAAAAAACAAGCCCCAACAGAATGCCATTCACTAAAACGAATCTCGTATCGCTGCTCGCCCACAAGAAACCGCCACCATAAAAATAGGCCACAAAAATCATTACAAACGCCTTTATGGAGGCAAAGCACAGAAATGACAGCAGGAAAGCAGCTAAATATAAGGCAATCAATTTAAGCATTTCTTCATTTCCCAATCCGAGATTTGGCATCGTTTATCGCTTTCGTTCCTGCTTCAGCGCCGACTGCACCACCGATACCAGCACTAATTGCAGGAACATTGTTCGGGTTAAACAGATTTTGCCCCGACGATCCCGCCCAAACTCCAGTTCCGGACCAACCGAAGCTACCCATCCCGGACTTCGCCAACGCAGAAATAAGATTTTGCATGGCGACTCCCGTCCCATAGCCAATAGCCGCCGCACCCGCGTTCATTGCTGCACCGGTTGCAATGCTGTCGTGTTTGCCAGAAATCGCATTGTTAGTGACAGTATCAAGAGCACCTGTGACTGCGTTTATTACGACATTCCCAAAGAACTTGGTATAAGTCCCTGCTCCGCCAGCCATTGCCGCATACCCAACATCAACTGGATTGACCGCGCCATTCTGAATGTACTGCGAAGTCGCATTTACACCACCAGTTAGGACGCCAATACCAACAGGCGACGCCCACGCGCTGGACCCCAAAGCTCCGGTCGAACCAAAAATTGGCGCGCCCTGGATAGCGGCTAACCCGGCGGCAATCTCTGGCGCCAGTCCAGCAGTTACCAACCCGCCGGCAATGACGAGGCCGGCCTTTGGATTAGCCACCGCGCCCGGCAACGCTCTCTGCTCCGGCGTCAGCGAACCATCCTTGTTTCCAGACAAGAACGGGCTGTTGTACTCTGCCGACGTCGCATGGAACAGCCCGCCACCATTCTGACTGATATAGGCCACCGCGGTTGCGTCCCCTCCCGGCCCCTTGCTTGCCGCCGCATCCACCAAACGATAGCCGTTTGCCAGCAGCATATTCTGCGCCTGCTCCGCAGTGAGTGCCTTCCCGGTCCTTTCTTCATAGAACTTCGCGAAGTCCTTTGCCTTATCCTTCGCCCACTGTCTTTCGTCCGGGTGGAGCTGCCGGTTGAACCGGTCAACGTTGTATCCGGAAAACGCCCCAGCTTCACCGCCAACTGCGGCACCGGCACCCGTCGCAAGCGCGTTCGCCACAATGTTGCCCAGCGCCTGATTCATATTGGCGTTGCCGGTCGGGTCGCTGCCTGCGATCGCGCTGCTCAGCTCGTTCAGCTTGCTCGACGCGATCGACGCAATCGCCGCGCCGGCCGCTCCACCGACCGCGTTGCCGCCCGCCAGTCCGGTCACTAGCGCCGCGCCCGCACCCTGCATCAGCGCGCGGTTCGCTCCGCCTTCCTTCCACGCGTCGACACCTGCCTGGTCACCATTCTTCTCGGCTTGCCGTTTCATCTCGTCAGCGTAGTCCCCAATCCGGCGCGACACCGCTTCGCCAGCTGCGCTGGCCGCTGCCATCATGTCCGACTGATTGGCCAGCAGGTTCTGCATGTCGGGAAGTTTGGCAACCGTACCGTTCGTGTTCGTCGTATCGCGGTTCAGGCTGGCAAGATCCTGCTTCTGGTTCACCGAATCCGTAATCGTCACCGTCCCCGCGCTGACGCCGCTCTTCGTCGTCGCACTGTCGCTGCCGCTGTCGTTCTGGCCAAGCATGGGTGCGCCACCACCAGCATTCTTGCCCGACGTGCTGCCGTGCGTGCTGTAGTTCATCCCACCATCGCCGGTCGTTGCACCCGCACTGAAGCCGCTCGAGCTCGCATCGTAGTGCGACTGGTTCTGGATGTCGGAGTAAGAGAGGGAACCCGTCGTCAGCGAATTCTTCGACGCATCCGCGGCGCTCGCAATCAGGCCGCCTTTCAGGTCGGTATTGCCGGTGACGTTGATATTGAAGCCGCCGTCGCCCGCTTGAATCCCGGTCTGTTCATTGACGCCCGCATAGCTGCCCGACGCATTGCCCTTGCTCTGGCTGAAGCTCGCACTGGCGCCGCCCTGACTGACGCTGAACCCGCCGCCCGAACTCGACTGATGTGCCGCGCTCGACAGCGTGTCCTGCACGCTGACGATGTTCAGATTCCCGCCCACATCGGCATTCACCTGATTGCCCTTCACGTTCGAGCCGATGATGTTCGTATCGCCGCCCGAGATGATCGTCACACCGTTTGCCGCATTTACATGGCTGTTGTTCTGTGTGGCCAGATCGCTGTTGCCGTCGCCGTTGGCCTTCGACATCGCCGCCGAAATCCCAAAGCCGCCCGTGCCGACCGACACGCCCACGCTCGCGCTCTTCGATTCATTTGTGCTGCGCGTGGAGTCGGTGTCCGTCGTATTGACGATATTGACCTGATTTTTCGCCGCCAGGATCACGTCGTTCGCGTTCACGTTCGAGCCGGCGATCGTCACATTGCCGCTACCAGCCTGACCGTTGCCGGTCGCCGCAAACGCCACCGTCCCGCCCGCATTCACGTTCGAGCCGCGATTCGTCACACTGTCCTCGGAGAATGCGCTCTTGCTGTGACTGCTGCCAACGCTGACTTCGACCTTGAACTGAGGCGTTTCGCCCGCCCCCAGCGCCCGAACCACGTCGCCCGCGGCAACGTTCGCATCCCACGCCGCGCTCGCCGCGGCCATCCCGTGCAGCGCCGCTGCCCGACCATCCTGACTATTGCTGGACGCACGCGATTGACCCACGGCATTCGACACCGCGTCGATCACCGGCGCCTTCAGCGCCAGCGTCAGGCCGCTCTTCGACACTTCCTGCGTCTCGCCACGGTGACTCGTATCCTGCGCTGCGTCGATCGTCACGTTCGCGCCTGTACCACTCAGGTTCTGCGCCGCGATCAGGTCACTTCCGGTCACGTGCAGATCGTTCCCGGCCGTCATGCTGACGTTGCCCTTCAACGAACCGATCGTACTGCCGTTGTTCGACACCTCGGTCGTCTGACTGGTCGTCTTCAGCGAACTGCTGCCAACCGACACCGACAGGCCGCCACCCGCCATCAGCCCGGACTCCTTCTTGTCGTAGTAGCTCGACGACTGCAAGCTATCCTGTGACGTCGTAACCGTCATGTTGCGCGCTGCCGTGAGTGTCACGTCGTTCGTTCCGACGATGGTGCTGCCCTGAACATTGACGTCCTTGCCGCTGACAATGTTCACGCCGTCCGCTGATACCAGACTGCCCTGATTCAGCGTCATCGTCTGATCGATCCCGCTCGCGACCTTCACGCCGCTCACGACATTGCTGTGGCTATGCGTCTCGTGTGAGTTCAGCTCATGCGTCTCGGTCGCCGCGCCGACATTCACGTCGCCGGCCGCCAGCAAGTTCGCGTTACCCTTGTCAAGGCTGATTGCGCTACCGGAGAGCGTAATGTCCTTGCCCGACACGATATTCACCGTGTCGCCACCCTTGAGCGTCGTCCCGGTCAGCGCCTGATCCGACGTATGCAGCGTTTCCGCGTAGCTGCCGTGACTGTCGCTGCCCGAACTGTTGCTGTTCACCGTCGAGGTCGCACTCGCTGCGTCGAGCGTCACGTTGCCCTTGGCCGCAATCGTCCCGCCCTGGCCAAGGTCGATCTGCGCGCCCTTGGCGGACAGATCGCCACCAATACCGATCATCGACTGCCCACCAACCGTCACCGAGCTGCCGGTAACCTTGTTGATGTCGGTGTTGGACACGCCGTTCGCGCGCTGCACGATCTTGTGCTCGCCAGTCTGCACCGCGCCGAGATCCCAGTTACCGCCGACATTCATGCCAAGGTTGCCACCGACCGACAAATTGCCCGCGTTCTGCTGGAAGTTGCCGCCCGTCGTAATCGACGCGTCACCTGCGACGTCGAGTTTCGCCATCGGCCCGAGCGTCGTCACCACGCTCGT